>JABXHY010000095.1 GCA_013373375.1 Gammaproteobacteria bacterium | reverse complement strand
TTTCTAAAACAGTTACCTTTTAACCGATTCGCTGACTCAAACGTTAACGACTCCCAGGTTTGCTGAATTTGGCCAAAAGCGCCAACATTGTCGCCACCTTCATTAACCGCCAACACATAGCGCCCATCGTGCGCTTGCAAACTGGTCACCGCTAGCTCAGTTTTGTAATTTTGCTCTTCTTCTGCATCGCTAAAGTAAAAGCGCATTTGAGTGGGTACAGGAACAGTAAAAAGCCCCTGCCATACAGGAAGTTCATCAATTACATTAACTGAGCGTAGATAGGTATTGGTTGTGCCTAAAGAACCTAGTTGATCGTCATCGGGATTCCAAAGTCGAATACTGTTGCCTTGATTGGTTCGATTATTCCAAGAAGCTTTGAATGCCAACTTTGTTCCTTTATCTTGGATGTCAGGGTGCAGGTGCATCTCGGACGAAAAGCACTTCTCATCATCATCGCCTCGATAATCAAATCGAAAAGATTCCCAGGCCAAAACATGTGGCCGATTATTATGTAATGGGCTTCCCCATCCTTCCATTCCATCGCCTTGCGTTCCTAAAAACTGAGCTTCAGTAGTCGCTCCCGTTTTTTTGATAAAGAAGGCGGTATCGTCACAGAAACTATTTTTCTTACTGTGAAAACTGTATTGCATAGCCACACCAATTGGATGAGCTTTTAACTTATATTCATCAACAGGAAAGACTTCGTTAACACTGCCAGAAGGATCGATAAGATCACCATCATGTGCAGGCACCTTATGATTCGCAAGCGAATCTCTAACTTCTAATGTTAAGTTCGCCTTGTTCAACTGAAAATCTAAATCAGGGTTACGCGCATAAGCAAACGTCATGGATTTATAATGAAAATCCTGTGCGTGTGTCATCTTGTGATGATTTTTCGATATTTGGACATAGTTTCCGTTTGGCAGCTTTAACGAGAATGCGTCCGTTGGCTCAATACAACCGCCAGGGTATTGTTGGTTTTCAATAATAAAATCGGTGCCTTGCTGCTGCATGTTGAAACTCCAACCATCCTGAGCCAAGAATAGTTTATTGCCATGATTTTTAAGCTTCACCATGGTCCCATCGGGTATACAGTAATGTCGTAACACAGTACCAGGATAAGCACCAAGAATTTCCCATTTATCATTCGCAACATTGATGGTTGGCAAGTAACTTCCTGCATCGCCGCTCATAAAGGTACTGCGATGACTTAATATCGCGACTGCTTCATTATTTGCATGACTTTGAATGGTATCCAATGGTTCTTGGTTGTTATTAGTGTTTCCAATGATTGAAAACAGAAACTCCGTATTGCCTTGACCATCGGTTAGTGTCTCGCCGCTCGCGATTTTAGTTTCATATTTCCACTCCCAGCAATAATATTGATCGGCCTTTAAGCAGTCCGTCTTATATCTTTTTTCACGATTGATGGTCGATTCCAGCTTAAATTTCGCGTTCGGCCAAGCGCCGATGCATTCTTTGTCTAATCCAACTACTTTATAGGGTGTTTTAGTTTGAGGATCGCTCTCCAGTTGGTGAAGAATTTTGTGGTCATGCCCATAATATCCCCAAAGTTTACTGGTTAAATAGGCATCAGAATTAGGGTCCGATATCAATACATAATCATTGCTTGAAATACAGCCATTACGGTCCTTATCATCAACCAATCTGAATCTAAGATTAATTTCTGAAACATCCGACATATCGCCCAGTTGAGAGTAGTGCGCTTTTATCCATTTGGGAAAACGTACTTTTCCATGACCGGGCTCTTCCGGAAGCAAGGCTTCATCTAAATTCATATTACGAAATGAAAAATAGGTTTTAGCAACCGGGGAATATAAAGTGACGTTTGAATAGTCAGTGTAGAGATTATTAGCCCAAATACCAACACTGCTTAAAGCAGCGGCAGCAACAGCTAATCCTTTTAGCATCGTCGTTTTATTAAACATGGTGATTTCCTCTTTATCGATTTTAATTATCAAGCTCTACTGTATTAAGGAAATGTGCAGGAAAAATGCAGAAGCTTATTTTTAAGGTTTTTATTTAAACAAGGGATAAAGAGGTCGAAGAATTTTTCCAATAAAAATGGCACTCTTATTGAAGAGTGCCTTTATTTTTAGCTATAGCTTTTAATGATGTGAGAATTAATAGCCGTCTGAACCGTTAGTTTTACTACTGCTACTACTATTATTACTTGGAAATGGTGAGGTTTGTGTGGTGGTCTCTTGCGGTTTCTGATTTCCTACTGAATTTTTGTTAGAAACAGAGTCACCGATTTGTACACTGGTTCGCCCCGCTTCAATTGCCCAATTATTTAAAACCCCTTCCAACGTTTTCATATACAAGGCTTTTGCTTCATCTTTGGTTAACTGGTAGTTCGATGAAAACTCACAAGCTCTAAAAAATAATTCACGGCTGATCAAAACGGCCGGAGTTCGCCCAGCTAACTCAACCTCTTCCGAATCTTCGCTATCACTGACTTGTTTATCTTTGACACTTACGAGCGACAGTTCAAAACTGTCACCGTCTTTTTGATCAAAAGATGAATCCGGCTGAGGTAACGAGCACATGTAATGATTATTATCACGTGACAGTACATAAATTTGCCCCTGGCCAGAAGTCGTCGTCAAAATATGATTATTATTAATATTCGACTGGCTCGGCACTGGATACTCCATTGAAGCGCATCCACTTAATAGCACGAACAAACTGCCACATAATCCTAAATGCTTCATAAAAAACCTCATCAAAATGCTCTAATCAACAATCAACCTGTAGGTTATCTACCTAAATACTATCAATATAAAAACTATCAATATAAAAACTATCGACCTGCAAACTATCAGCCATCGGTACACAAGTTACCGATGGCAGTAAGATTGATATTTAGTTCATTGCATCTTCTAACCAGACAGGAGCATTGGTTGGATAATATTCTTTTGGGTTAAACTCAATTCGAGTAGGCGCATTTTGCGACGACAGCCCCCACTTATTCAATTTACCTTCAAACCAAACATTAAAGTGATACACTAACTCGGCATGCTTTGCTTTGTAACGATTGACCAGTTTACTGTGCTCGATTCCAAGCTTTGTCGCTTTCATTAGTGCCGAAGCAGACTGATTAACATCTCCGTGCGCAATAACAATATCAATCCAACTCAATACCATGCCTTCAACATCTCCTAAAGATTCTTGATATTTGGTTATCGAGTTTAAGTTCCTAACATAACGCGATAAATCTTCGCCTTTGATCACTAGCATATGGTAATCGTTATCATGAGGCCCTGGATTACTGCTCCATTTTTTAATCGAGAATGCCCATAAGTCATCTTTATGAGTTGCCATTACATCGGTGGACTGCCATGGCGTGGTACCGAAGATATCAACCGGGATAAACGGCGCTCCAACAGTTGAGGTCATCTTTAACATTGGGCCATAGTTACGGCAGGTAACCGTTGGGCGATCGTTCATTGCAAAGTCTTTGTTATTTGCCGCTACAAAATTAGGAGCGACCCAAGGTGTTTCAGGATACTTATAAATACATCCTTGACTACCTGGACCTTTTTCATAAAAATCTTCGTAAAAGAAATTCGCCAGGCCAGTCACACTCTCAAGTGCAGCTCCAGCAATTGTATTGTTTTCACCTTGTATCTGGGTTGCCAAATCTGCCTTAACATCTGTAATCTTGTCGGCTTTTTGTTGCGCGGTTAAGTCGTTATCATCATTGATAGATTCAATTTTTTCTTCAGCCTCTAATTGAACATACCGACGTCGTTCACTCAAAAACGCTAATTGAACGGTTGACGCTGACATATAGGTTTTAGCCAAAGTCATAAAGTTATTATGGTTCATATGAACGCCCACCTGGGTTTGCACTTTGCCCGTTTGTTCAATAATGTCGCCAATGGTCTGCCCGTTAAACTTATAACTTAATGTGTAGTTGTACTTATTAATGGAACTCATGACCGTACCAAGATCCACTTCTATTTCATTAAGTGCTGCCTGATTAAACCCTGCATTCACAATATTTTGCACTTCCTGAGGAGTAGCCGCCGGGTTTTCGCCACCGAAAATAGAGCTAAACGCCTCACCGATGAGCAACCCCGCCACTTTTTCAGCCAGCTTCATACCTAAGTCGGTTGCAGCATTGGCCTGTGCTTCCTGCGGTTGCAGTAAGGTAAAAATTAGTGCGCCAGTCGCTACACTCATTCCTAATTTCTTTAACATAAGTCCCCCTGGGTTTAGTCACGCTTTTGTCTTCGGGCCAAAAAGCCAATTGACAAAACTCACGTGCTTTAAATTGACGATATTCAGATTAAGTTGGAAATGTGCAGGAAATATGCAGAAAAGGAATTTTTATGTATTGGCCATTTAAATATGGAGAGTCAGGTGTTGTCGTTCAGGCTAACGGCAATTCAACGGTGACTTTTAATCCACCTAGTGATGATTCATCGATTGAGATTTGTCCTTTATGCGCCTCAACAATCGTCTTAGCGACCGATAGTCCAAGACCAGCACCACCCGTTTCTCGATTACGCGAGGACTCCACTCGAAACAATCGATCAAATAGTTTTACTCTATCGTGCTTACGAACTCCAGGTGCAGAGTCTTCAACTACAACACTCATAGAGTGATCGTCCTGCATAACCGTTACTCTCACTTTGCCAGATGAATCGGTATACCGAAGACTGTTATCCAAAATCTTTTCAAAAGCCACCCGTAAATTATCCCGATTTCCAACAACCATACATTCATCATTCTCTAACTGAAGTGACAGAGCTAATTTAGCGTCGTCGAATCGATCTTTAAAACTCTCAACTAATTCGCGAATAAATTGATTTACATTAATGGCTGTTTTATCGGCACTATGATGCTCATGACCCAAGCTCGATGCTTTGGCTATATCATGAATTAATGAATCTATCTCAGTTATCTTGGCTTGAATGGTTTGGTAGGCAGTCGCTGGATCTTTCACTACACTATCTTGCAATGCTTCAAGTTGCACTCGCATGATGGTTAGTGGAGTTCTTAATTCATGAGAAATATCGGTTAGTAATTTATCCTGTTTTTCTAACGTTTCTAACATTAAAGAATTGCGCTCGGCTAACAAACGCTTTTCTTCCTTTTGCGCTTCTTTAAAACTGCTGTACGACTTTTCCATAGCTAACTCACTGTAATAACAGGTGTACACCATCACCAAAGATGCCAGTGAAAAGCGTAGAAAACTGGTAAACGTCCAGTCCCCATCTTGCCAAATTCCAATATTGTAAAACGCGAGTGGAATTAGAATGCCATAAAACGCCAAAACCATTTTAGCGCCTGTTTTCCTGCCGTTGAGCATGATAACGAATATGGGTAAAAAGAAAGTCCAGATGAGACTGTACTCCTGGTTTTGCCCAACAATCGCAAGCGCAAGCAAAAAACTCATCAAAGTAGCACTGACCGCAACGACAGCAAAATCAAGACGTTTATTAACATAAAGCTGGTAATAGGCAGTACCGCAAACCAAAAGCCCAGCAGCATCAAGACTGGCAATCAGATACTCCGCTCGAAACGCGTTATACAGAGCAAAGGTACTGAACAATAAAATAATCGCTAGAACGAGCGCGTTGATAATAACCAATTTACGCAGCAACGCTATATCGTTTTTGTACTCAATATTGGCGGTGATAAAGCGGATAAACCACTGTTTTTTAAACATTAAAATCTCTAATACTCATACAACATGCTAGTCTCGATTGGCCAGTAAAGCACAACAATGTGCAGAGAATGTGCAGACTTGTGAATTAAAGGCAGTTTTATTAATACCAAGGCTCAAATTTATAACCCGCACCATAAATCGATCGTAATGGCTCTTCAGGGGTCTCTAGCTCAGTCAGCTTTTTGCGTAAGTTTCGAATGTGACTGTCGACGGTACGATCAGAAATAACGCGATAGTCGGAATACACTAGATCTAGTATTTGCTGACGAGAGTAAATTCGATTGGGATGAGAATATAAAAGTTTGAAAAGGTTAAATTCGACGGTAGTAAGCGAAATAACTTTTTGTTGATACTGAATAGTCTGCGAGCTCTCATCGACTTGCAAAGCCTCTTTAGAAGAAGGAACAAACTGCTTATCCAGTCTTCGCAACGTCGCTTTTACCCGAGCAACAACCTCTTTTGCACTGTATGGTTTGCATACGTAATCGTCGGCACCTATTTCTAACCCAACTAAACGGTCAACTTCTTCCACCTTAGCGGTTGTCATAATGATGGGTACATCAGAAAACTCACGAATTTCTTTACATATGGTGAGGCCATCTTTTCCAGGTAGCATTAAGTCAAGCAGAACCACACTTGGCGATTGCTCTTTTACGGCTTCAACAACATTAGTGCCGTCCAAAAACATTTGCGTTTTAAGTTCGGCTGCTTGCAAATACATATCCACCACTGAGGCAATTTCTTTTTCATCTTCAACAATAAATATGGTGTGCGCCATGGCGTGTTTATTTTCCATCCGTTTCAATAGGAAGTTTTATTGTAATGGATAATCCACCTAAGGGCGAAAGCGATGCGGTAATTTCACCGCCATGAGCCTGAATAATCGACTGACAGATCCATAGTCCAAGTCCCGATCCCTTTGATTCTGACTCACGAGCCGACTGAGAACGATATTGACGCTCAAAAATTTCCTCGAGCTCAGCATCAGAAACCGCGGGCGCACTGTCTTCCACTCGAAAAACCGAGCATTGCTCTGCTTGTTCAAGAATCACCCTGACCAAACCGGTTTGATTCGTATAGCGATAACTGTTTTTAAGTAGGTTACTCAACACCTGCGACAATCGGCTCTGGTCAGCCATAATAGTCGATTCATGAGATGTGTTATCGATAAACTCTAATGCCAACTGCTTTTGCTGAAACAGCGGCTGAAAAGATGACACTAGCTCTTCAAGCCAGGCGTTAAGTACAAGTTGCTGTTTATTGATCGCAGAAATACTGTCTTCACTAGTCGATAATTGATGAAGATCACTCACTAGCTGATTAAGATTACTGATGCGATTTTGCAAAGTCCCGTAAGTTTTTTCATCGGCAGTCAACACACCATCCTGCAGTGCTTCGAGTTGAACTTTAATCGTCGACAATGGCGTTCTGAGATCATGAGTGACTTCGGCAAATAACCGGTTCTTTTGCTCCAATAGTTCGGTCATCATTTCTGCGCGTTGGATCACCTGCTTTCGTTCAAAGATTTCCTGCTGTTTTTGTTTGGCTAACTTCAAGCGCCAGCGGAAAAATATAAAAGCACACATTAAAAACATTAAGAGAGTCAGAGCTTGAAACCATAATGTTTGATAAAACTTGGGCTGAACTAGCACATTGATACTGAGTGGTGAAGATTGCCACATTCCATTACGATTACTCCCCTGCACAAGAAGCTGATACTCCCCTGGCGGTAATGACGTGTACTTAGCTTGACGAATATCTGCTGGCGTCGAAACCCAATCGCGATCGTATCCAACCAATTGATGCCGATACTGATTTAATTCTGGTTCAGAAAAATCAAGAGCAGCAAAACGAACGGCAAACTGATCTTCATCAGGCTTTAACTTAATATCTGAGTCAGAGTAACTGTAATGCCTTATTTGATTATCCACAGATAACTCAGTCACCACTATTTGAGGCTGATGTCTCCATTTGGTTTGACTATTCTGAGAAATTAAATTAATCCAACTAGGGGTTACGCGAATTAAATACTCTTCATTCAACACCAATGTTTCATTGCTGCGACCATTTTGTAGTGAGCCATCAAGTTCAGAAAACTGATCAATAATATTTCCATTTTCATCCAAAACAAATTGCTGTCCAAGCCAGTAATGCCCATTATCCATCTGAACAATCCGCTCCTCGACCTCTAGTTGCTCCGTCCCCTCTCGAGCAAAAGGCTCAAAAATTTTTCTATTTGGTTCATCGGAAACTAATCTGTCAATGCCACCTCGGTTAAATACTAATATTTCTTTCTTTTGACTTTCCAAAATCTGAAAAATGGTGTTATGGCTCAATGTCTGATCAGTGTTTCTAGCAATCGAGAAAAATTTTACTTTGGTGGAGCCGGACTCAACCATACCAAGTCCACTGGTAGTTCCTATCCATAAACGATTATCTGAGTCAACAAACAAACTTCGAATGAAATTGATAAATAGAGAGCCATCTTCGTTTTGTAGAGTGTGCAGTGTCATTGATTGACGTTCTAATTTTACTACTCCACGATCAGTGCCCACCCATAGCTCATTGTTTTTCCCTTCAGAAAAATTACGAACAAAAACACCTTCGTTTTTTGTAAGTGGTAAAGAAAATTTATTGAAAGACTTAATATCGGTATTTACTTGATATAGATTACCATCACCATCTCCCAGCCAGAGAATATTGCCATCGATTAATCCGCCAGCAATTTTTCTGGGTAGCTCTTTCAAATCAGGAAGAAAAGGTTTTACCTCACCACTTTGCAAATTAACATGATAACCATTCTTTTCTGTCAACATCAGTATTTCAAGGTCGCTGAAACGAATAACCTTATTAATGAAACTTGTGAAAAGCTCACTCAATTTCGACGAATAACGATCAAAATATAGAAAGTCAGAAGTGTCAGAATTAAAAAATTGTAATCCCACATCATTAACGCCTAACCAAAGCAACCCAGACTTGTCGCGTAATAATGCATGGACCGTATCATTGGCCAATCCATATTCATCTTGTTGATTGCCACGTAAAACTTTAAGTAGTTTGCCACTTTTGCCATCACGAATCTCAATACCGGTAGTACCAGACACCCATACTTGATGATATGAGCTGTTATGTGCACCCACCTCCGCAATAGCGGTATTTACAGCTTCCGAACGGTTTTGATTACCAGAGAGCTTAATAACTCTATTATCACTCGGTTCGATGATAAAGGTTCCTTGTTTCTGGGTCGCCAGCCATAAACGACCATCGCTGGACAAATAGAATCGGCGAACGATAACATCTGTCAATAAACTTGCACTTTGCTCTGAATTATTGGTTTGATTAAATAAGTAAAAGGCTGATTTGTTCTCACTGAACAGAGCAACACCTTTTGCAGAAGAGAGCCAAAGAGTACCGTTTAAGTCGAACTCCATATCTAATAAATAGTTATGGTAACGCTCTTCTTTATCGCTGCCCGAATAATAACGAGTAAAGCTAGAGTCTTCTGGATTATATTTATCCAAGCCAAAACTGTGAGCGAGCCAAATATTACCCTTAGCGTCCTTTTTTATACTATTAACTTGATTACCACCCAGCGATTTTGAATTCTCAAGTTCATTCACAAAATGCAATGTTTGCCGAGTTCGCAAATCAACGCGAAAAGCGCCTTGTGACATGCTGCCAATCCACAAGTAATCGCCATCAGCAAGCAAGGATCTGACGTAGATAACCGATAAATCAACTGATTCGTTCGCCGCTAATAATTTTTCGTAAGAATAGCCATCAAAACGAAACACGCCTTTTCCGGTGCCCACCCAGATAAAACCTCGATCGTCTTGTTCTAATTTTAAAATTCGCTTATTCGCTAAACTGCGATTCGCATTTGAAGTAAAAAGTGGGGGTGAGAAAAGTTCCGAGTCGAAATTCGAATAGGCCTTAATGTCTAACGAGTGTAGTAGGCAACTAAGAGCAATTAAAGGAGCAAGAAGGTTATTCACTTATTTTTCTTATTTAAAATTTCGACATTAAAGGCTACGCCAACAATAAACGGAATAGTAGCAAACCCTTAAAGCTCCCGAAAGCACCGATACGTTTGATTATTAAGTATTGCACTTTGCTACTTTACAATTAGCTCTTTCTCAAAATTCTGAACTTTGAGTTTAAAAGTCTATCTTAGATTTAGTAATAGTTAGACAGAGGCTTCAATTTCGGAGCATCTTAAGCGACAGAACTATTTATGTAGATGGAAAGCTTTAAAACTGAATATTCTAAATGGAAATCATAAGTGAGCCCTAAGTATAAACAAGTAATGGTTTACTATTGTAATTGGGAGATCTTATGACCGAAACGACTCACTTTAAGGAGCGGAAAAAGGAGCGGAAACCTGCTATTTGTTTTTAATATCGTTTTTTTAAAACAATAAGGAATATCTAATTCGGTGTGTCTAATTTACTCAAAATCGACTATATAGTAATATGAGATGCTTATCACCGACATGCCAAAACCTATTCTTTACACTTATCGACTTTTTTACAGGACGTTGTCTTAATGCCTCCACGGTTTTTCACAATTCTAATATGCTTTGCCCGCATCTTTTTGATTGCCTGGGTTAGCCTGTTGTGCGTGAACAAAGCCGCTGCGGAAGAAGAAAATGCGCCGGAATTGGCTCTACAAGCTGAATTTGATGATTTATTAAACCAACCTAACCTTACAACTGATGAGATGCTCTCACAGCTTAAGTCGATATACGCTCGAGCCGTGGTTGAGAATAACCTTGCGATTGCTGGCAACGCACTAAAGCTAAGAAGCAACAACTTACTGTATGCACAACGTTACGATGATTATAAAAGTTGGTTATCGGTGCACGAAACTTTCTATAACACCCACCAACTCTACGAAACTCGATTTTTTATTGAAAAAGGCGAATTGACCCGATTGTTTCAGCAGATGAAAACTCTTGAGCTCGAGTCACGAGCCATAGATTTATTAGGTGAAGTTGATCTAAATGATATTCGCCTGACAGAAAATATCGCTAATAATTACCGCATTTCTGTATTAGATATTGCCGAAGTGCACAATTTGCTTGGACTGGCTCAGCATGATCTGGGCAAGTACGACAAAGCACTAGAGCAATTCACAGTCGCGCTTAACTTATATGAAGAAGCAGGCTCTAACGAAAATATTGCGATAGCCTATGGCAACATTGCATTGATATATGCCGCTACCGGAAATTTAAATTCAGCCATAACTTATACCGAGAGAAGTATTCAGCTAAGTGAATCGAATCAGCACCTTTATGGGATATTCAAAGGTAATGGCAATCTGGCCAGCTATAAGATTTCCAAGTTAAACCAACTAAAGCGTGTTGACTCAGATAATAAACAAGAAGTTAACCAACTAAGAGATGAAATCGAGTCGAGCTTATTGTCTAACCTAAGTAATCCCGAGATCGACCAATACCCCGTCGCCAAAGCGGACTTAATTTATTGGCTTTCTTATTACTACCTATTAGAGAAAGAACTCGATAAAAGCGAGAGCTATTTACAGAAGCTCGCACCTCTTTTGAAAAATATGCAAGATCAGACTTATCAAAAGCAAGCGGAAGAACTGGCAGCTTATGTTCTATTCGAAAAAAGAGAGTTTCCGAAAGGGATCGTATTACTCGAGAACGCTCTCAAATTTTATATTGAGCAAGAAAAATATGATAAAGCAATGGGGACTTTGCTCGATATCAGTTGGGCTTATGAGCAGCAAGGGTATTATAAAAAGAGTTTAGAGTTTTATAAAGATTACACCAGTCTACTCGTTCGCTCATTTGATGAGAAGAAACTCTCCGTATTGGCAATCGAACAGGAAAAAAATGACGCCAAGTTGCGAGAAAAGGAAATTTTGCTTTTAGAAGAGAAGAATCGTGTATCTGAATTACAAGTGAGTAATAAAAACAAGTTATTGATTATAAGTTTATTTCTTGTACTTCTCATTTTCACCATATTATGGCTAAGGCTCAAAAGTAAACAGCGCCTTGCTAAACAATATCATCAACTCAGCCAGTCAGACACTCTCACGGGTATTGGTAACCGACTCTATTTCAGACAGCATATTGAGCGAGAGTTGGCTCACATCATGAGAAAAGATAAAAGCAGTGCATCCGAGCAATTGGTAATCTTTGTTCTTGATATTGATCATTTTAAGAAAGTTAATGATCAATATGGACACGATGCGGGCGACACCATCTTAATCCTGTTCGCAAAACGCTTAAAATCTATATTGCGTGAATCTGACTTACTCGCAAGATGGGGTGGTGAAGAATTTATTGTGGCAGGACGCGTAAATAATAATTACGAAGCACTCCAGTATGCAGAAAGAATTTTAACCTGTGTCAATCGCCAGTCTTTTAAAATAGAAGGCAACAATAAAACCATTCCAGTTACTTGCTCGATCGGAGGCATTGTATTTCCATTCTTTTTCGATAATCTAAAAAACCAACCTGACTGGGAGCACTTACTGCAGTTAGCGGATAAAGGATTGTATCAAGCAAAAAATTCTGGTCGAAATACTTACTGCATTATTAAAAATCAAAGAGTGCTAACACAAGCTCAATTCAATGATGTTTGCCAAATGGAACTCTCAGATGCATTAGATCAAGAGTATCTAGAACTAATACAGAATTAATATCAACCACTTAACATTTAGCTAAACCATCTCGCTACGAACATTCCTTACACAATTTTTTTCTTGCAGACAATAACTATTCAACAATTTCTTAATTCAAATGATTTTCCATTCCGATAAAAAATTCGTTTATCAAAGTGCCATTTAAGAAACAGTAAACGATAAATTTTTTCATTATGGGTTAATTTCAATTGATACTTTTACCGTTTTCGTAATTATTCACGCATTCTAAAAAATTCGGACACCTTTATAAATTCTTAATCGTTAACTCACTGGCAACACTGAGTATCAGATTATTTATAAAAGGAAAAAATATGAAATCGCATAATATAATGGCTATCGCTCTCTGCTTTACCGTTATTCAATCGTTACAGGCCAACGAAAATAGTAACTTTAGTGTAAATTTGAAATACGCTAAGGCAGAACACAACTCTTCAACCGATAATTTTTTAAACAGTAAACAAAATACTCAAGGCAAGGGAATCAGCTTCGATTATCACCTGACACCACACATTTCACTTAGCGCTGGCTATGTTGATTTTGGAAAGGCACAAAGCGATAGCTTTTACGCAAGCCCCTATCATTGGAATGACGTTTATACCGGTGTCACATCTGCTCGTTCAAAAGGCAAAGGCATAACCTATTCAGCCAAACTATCGACCGGTAATATTTTTTCTAAGACGAAATTTATCTTTGAAAGCGGCTTAATAGACTGGAAAGTCGAACAAAGCTATGTTGGGCTGTACCAGTTTACGAGTGGCGATACCATGGAGTCCTACAGCATGAATAAGGATAAAGGCAGCTCTCCTTTCTATAGTTACGGACTCAGTTATTCACTGAACGACAAAGTCTCTCTGTCGCTCTCACAAGAACATTACAAAGTTAAAACGGACTCTAGAGTCTACTACTTTGCAGGAGCTTCATCTGGAGAAATACCACAAAAAATGAGACAGAATTTCACGCTAAACTCCATTAACCTAAGCTATCATTTTTAGAATAAGGCGTTAAGAGATTGAAGCTAATAGCATGAGAAGCTGACAAGGAAGTCAGGCTTCTTTCAACTCATCAGTCATCAATCACATTGGACATTGCTTATTACATCTATCCCACACAGCACAATCGCGTTCACAACACGTCTAGCATTTCATTAAGAGATGTACCGCGAGAGCCACTCGATAGTTTTGATTAGTTTTTAATGCACCGACAACTTTTTTTTACGTAATTAGTCTATCAATGGTTTAGCGCCAATATTGTTGATAATAAGTTACTTTTAATTATCTGGACGCCTTTATTTTACTGGCTTTTAACCGCACTCGACGTTTTTATATCAACTCTAATTACTTTTTAATTAACTAATCATTAAGCTCAAATTAGCTATAAATTAACTTTTCATCGTTTTTCCAAATCTTCTCATCGGCATACTCGATTCACCTTCTCGAAGGTACTGTCAAAATAATCGAGATATTCCAACAAGGGGATTCAAATGAAAATCAAACTACTTTCAATTGCGCTGGCAGCAGCTGCAGTGGGAGTTCAAGCAAAGACTATCGACGCTGATGTCGGCGCAACACAAAACTCTCAGGCCACTCTTATTCCAATCGAACCATGCCCAATGAAAAAACAAGGGGCCGGAAGCGACACCCAAAACAAGATCATGCCCATCGATGATTGTGACGGCGGTGGAGGCGGCGGTGGTGGCTCAACTGGCCCTACTCGAGCACCTTCAACCCCACCATCAATAAAGTATGCAGCTTTTACACAAGGCGATAATCAAATTGACTGGTCTTCATCAAATGGCTATGGCTATTCAGTTAAATATAAACTTGAAGAACAAAGAAATAATGGTAGCTGGAATATCATTTACGATGGCTATGGAAAGCAAAAAAGTTTAGCAAACAAATCAGGTGGTACTTATCGCTATCGAGTTAAAGGCTGTAACTCGAAAGGCTGTAGTAGCTACCGGTACGGCTATAAAATGAGCATAAAGCCGAAAGTAACCAAGGACTACGAGTCAATCTACCCAGGTCTTGTTGCTTCTCGTACCAGCGATTCAAGTTTCATCAATAATAACAAGCGCTTTTATGATGTTAATAAAGAAGCTTCATCCAGAACTTCCGGTGGCTCTAATCTGCGCACAACTAGTTTTCTACATAATCTTGGGAAAGGATTTGGCTTAACAGAAGGTCAATACGCACCTGAAGAAGTCTGCTTAAAGCCCGATGATTTATACGTTAATTCTTCTAATGTAAATTCTTCTGATTTACGCATTCATCAACTTGAAACTCGAGAAGATTTGTATGAAAAACTCGATTTGGATATTTCAGCAAGCTTATCAATGTCGATTGGCAAGTTCGGTACTCAAGCCGATGCGAAATATCAACTTTTCCGTGAAGCTCAAATGCATCAAGAGTATTCTACACTATTGATGAAGTGGGAAAGAAAAGCAGAACGACTTGACCTACAATCAAGCACGCCACGAAAATTAAAGAACTACTACGTTAACAACTATTTAAATCCTTATGATGGCACTACTGTTCCAGAAGTAGATTTTCGTAATAACTGTGGAGACCGTTATTTGAGTGCAGTTGTTACAGGTGCTCGTATATACGTACTGCTGGAAATCAAGAACGAGAACTACTCTTCAACAGAAATGGAAAATATTTCTTGGGATGTGAAAGCGAAGTTTGCTGAAATAATCAATGCAAGCAGCACTGGAAGCATTTCTACTGAAACAAGAAGAATGTTTGAAAAATTTGAAGTGAGTTTTAAAGCTGTTACCGAAGGTGGAAGTTCTCCAACGCAAACAGTGAAAAACTTGACTATCGATAACGTTAAAGATTACTTCAATAACTTCATCGCGGGTGTTAAACCTTCAGGTTATGTTGCTTTGGATCGCGAGTTTTCGCACTACCCTGTACCGGTTCAATACAATACTCTGAACTATCATGATGTATTTGCCGATCACCGACCATTGAGAAACCAATTAACTCGCTGGATAGCATTGGACAACCAAGTGAACGACCGTTGCGCAAGCTTAACTGGCGTTAGCAGCTCTTACGACGCATTATGTAATGCTGCAAAACGAAATATTGGTTGGCAGGCAACTCACTGTGCGAGCGGTGAAGAATGGGTTGATTGTCGCTCACCATACAGCGCTAAATTCACCGATGATAGCAACAACACTTCTTTCATTAACTTTACGAGCAAGTTCTACAATGAAATTCCTTCGTTGTATGCACCAAACTCAGAGACTTACACAGAAACATGGTTTGATATTACTGCACCAAAGCCAGGTTGGTTAGGAGCAGGCAAATGGAGAGGCGACTCCAAGGAAACTTGTTTGCCAACGAAATGTATCGTTGACCATGCAAAAATGTTTGCTTCGGCTGGAGGTCCTAGCGGAACTAGAGCAATTCTTGGTTCACAAATTTACGTTAATGAATACAAGGCAAAAGACGGCAATGCATCTCACACATTGCTACCAAAGCCAAATGGACAAAAGTGTTTAAAATCAGTCGTCAATATTAAAAGTGATGGCTGGCCAGGTCGTGACGATGCCCGCTATCGTGGCAGCCAAAGTTTCCACGGTTTATGTCCGCAGAAAATGACGTATATTCTTCCTTAAAACCTCCATCAATAAAACCCAACACCTCATCATGCAACAGCATGGTGAGGTTTCTTTGTTTTACGATATCCAGTTTAGATATTGGTGGTGTAAATTAAGTGATAAAGCAGCTATTATATTTGCTCAACTGTATTCACATACTAATAAACCAGTTCTGATTGACAATGGATGATATTTTTTCGCTAATTAGCGTTTTAAATACTGGATTCTCTTTGATAATCGCCATTATTTTGATGGTGTGCTATTTCTTTTTTATGAATAGCCAAACTAAAACTCCATTCACTATTATTAGTTGTAGCTTATTTTTAATTGCCGTAAGTGGTTTGCAACTGTTTCACCTAAGCCACTTCACTCACCAACAAGAACCGCTCGACATGATCGCCTATCGAGCTTTGTTATTTTGCGCTCCTCCAATGTTTTATTTTTTCTGTCGATTTTTATTATTTTCAGATTACAGATTAAAACCTTACAGCATTATGCATTTAATGCCCTTTTTCACGGTTTGGTTTTTGCCAAAAGAAGTCGCGGTTCCACTCGCCTTTTTAATTGGAACAAGTTACTGCTTCTGGATGCTCCACATTATTTATGGATTAAAAAATCAGCGTAAAAAATTTAATATTGAGTTTTTCTTTTTTGCATTTTTTGCGTTGCTGGCTGTCGCGGTATTGATTTTTGGCTTTTCATTAACTTACATCGACAGTGCGTATTTTTATCACTTTTACACTAATGGCCTGGCTTTGGCGTTTGCTCTAATAACGGCTGCTCTGATTATTTATCCAGACTTACTCAATGAGCTTACTGAAGTCGTATCTCAGCGATACAGTAAATCGACACTCGGCAGCATTAATATCGATAAGCAGGTCGCGCGTCTGGACGAATTAATGCAACGTGATCGAATGTATCAAAACGAGAACCTGAACTTATCAAAACTGGCAGAAGCTATGGAGCTATCAGGTCACCAACTCTCAGAGTTAATCAACTCTCACTTTGGCATGAGCTTCTCTCAATACTTGCGAGAACTCAGAGTCAACGAAGCAAAGCAATTGCTCAAAAATGAACCAGAAGCATCTATTTTATCCATTAGCATGGAAACCGGTTTTAAATCTCAGTCCAACTTTTATGCCGCCTTTAAAGACCTCACGGGTATTTCACCAGGTGCTTTTCGTAAAAAGTAATCCACTCCACGGTCGCCAGTTAAGAAAGTAGCTTCCATATCGACCATTTCCGCTTCCTGATTTGTCTGAATCCTCCAAAATGATAATTCAGGAAATCCCTATCTTATTGTTTTAAAAGCCATTTATCTTTTTATAGTCATAAATGAACAATCAGGAATTTTTACTGGTT
>JABXHY010000080.1 GCA_013373375.1 Gammaproteobacteria bacterium | reverse complement strand
TGGTGACGGTATTGGTGATAATGCCGATACCGATCGTGATGGCGATGGTGTTCTAAATGAAAACGATGCGTTTCCTAATGATCCGAATGAAAGTTCTGATTTAGATGGCGATGGACTCGGTGACAATGCAGATACCGATCGTGATGGCGATGGTGTTCTAAATGAAAACGATGCCTTTCCGAATGACCCGAATGAAAGTTCGGATTTAGATAGTGATGGCATTGGCGATAACGCAGATACCGATCGTGATGGTGACGGTGTCTTAAACGAGAATGATGCTTTCCCGAATGATCCAAATGAGTCGTCGGACTTAGATGGCGATGGAATCGGTGACAATGCCGATACCGATCGTGATGGTGATGGCGTATTAAATGAAAACGATGCCTTTCCGAATGATCCGAATGAAAGTTCGGATTTGGACGGCGATGGAATCGGTGACAATGCGGATACCGATCGCGATGGTGACGGAGTTGATAATACTGACGATGCTTATCCTGAAGATGGTAGCCGTTCGACACTAGAACAAGTTTCAAATATTCAACTGCAATTGGATGGAACATCTGCGCGACTCTCTTGGTCGTCAATATCAGTTAATACAATTGTTGAAAACATTGCTGTTTTACGAGCTGAGTTTGGCGGGACTTACACTCAAGTCGCTTTACTACCCTTATCATCAACTCAGTATATTGATGCAAGCGTTGTTAATGCACAGGCTTATCAGTATCAACTAGTATCCGTTACCTCAACGAATGTGCGAAGTGAAAACAATCCTGTTCAAGAGTTATTTGTCGCATACAATCAAAATTCAATTGATAACTTGACAGCACAACAGCAAGAGAAAGAAGTCTTACTAGACTGGCAAACGATTGACGCTGACGAAATTATTATTCGTCGAGCTCAAGCCAGTTTCCCAATGACACAGATCGATAAAGTTTCATCAACCGGTTATACCGACTCAAACGTTGTTGTACCAAATCAGTACCGTTATCAGCTTGTTAATAGACGTTATTTTTCTAACCCAATAAATAACGAAAACTTTTATCTTGATGGACCTGCTTCAGACTCTGTCTTAATCGATATGTTGCAGCCAATTGAAATTGTCTTACAAGCTGAGAAAGTTGGTCAAAATGTTTATGAGCAGAAGGTTAATAACTCAACCGTTGCGATCGCGTTGAAAGGTTCGGTACTTAATGCGGTAACTGAGGCAAACTTAATCGCTTCGAATGGTTCAGAGACGATAAATGTAAAAACGTCAAAAGACTTTACATTAGAATTGCCAATTGCAGAACCAAACTCTCCTTGGCAAATTATTGCACAGTCTGGTTCGATGACGACTTCTGCAACATTGAATATAGCGCTTGACGGAATTGATCCAACGCTACTCATTGACGGAGCAAGTGAACGAACAACAGAGCAATCTGAACTGACATTCACTGGTACCGTGTCAGATGATGACAAAGTTATAGGTGTAAGTGCGTTGTCGGATCAATTTGGCGCACAGGCTTTTAGAGCATTGCTTCAGACCGACGGTAGTTTTTCAGTTGAAATTCCTCTCGAAGATGGGATCAATCAAATTACATTTATTGCAGAGGACACTTCGGGCAATAAGAGCCAACAGCTTGTTAAAGTAACCAAAAATAATACATTGCTGCCGGCTTTAGAAATAACCAGTCACACTTATGGTGACGTTGTTACCGAACAACCAATTTCCATTAGCGGTCGGGTAACCAGTGACTTACCTCCTGAGCAAATCAAAATCTTGCTCGGAGCATTGGCGTCAGAAGTAGAGCCAGCGAGTGATGGAGCTTATCGCTTCAGCTTTGAGAGCGTGAGCTTAATTGAAGGGCTTAATAACTTTACTTTTGAAGCGCAATCACCAGTGGGTCAAATCAAGTTGCCTTTCGCACTTACCTATAACGAAAATCAGCCCGACATTGACCCTGAGTTAACAATAATTGCGCCTTTAAACGGAGCTTACATCAGCGACGATACTTTTGTACTTCAAGGGGAAATTTATTCACCTAGTAAAGTTGTTTCGGTGTCCATTAATGGACAGGCTGCTGACTTCCAGCGCTCTGGGTCTGAAAGCGCTTATTTCAATTTCCCTCTCGATCTACAAAGTGACTCGTTGGTCGTTGATGTAACCGTAATCGCGAGTAATGGTCTCAGTACACAACAGCAACTGACTTACTATCGGGATAATTCTGCGCCGCAAATCATTATCGATAATAACTTAATGGTTAGTCCGGCCGTTAATACCATTAATGAGTTGCCCTATACGATTTCCGGACGAGTGGTTGATGACAATGTATCCTCGTTAACCATTAACGATCGACCTGTGCAATTAACACCGGGTAGTAACAATAACGAATTTAATTTTACAGTTGCTGTTAATGTTGAAAACCAGGTCGATACCAATATTCACTTGCAGGCATATGATCTTTCCGGCAACGTGACCAGCGAATCACTTGTGCTGCGAGCGGAGTCTGCAGCGAGCATTGACATTATTGCACCGAGTGGTCAAACAGATTTTAAATCAAACGATACCAGTTTTAATTTACAAGTCATTGCTCGAGTAAAAGGAACGATGGACAGTGACCGAGTTCGACTGTCGATTGATCAGCAGACACCTATTTTTGTCGATGTAAATGAAACGCTCGTCAATACATCGGTCGTAATGAGTGGTTCAAGTGGTGAACATAACTTGCGAATGGAAATTATAAACGCTGCCAATCAAGTGATTTACCAGACATCACGTGAGTTCAAAATAACCAATCAGGCGGACATTCCATTAGAGTTGGTTAAAACAGAACCTTACAACGGCCAGCAAGGAACTGAACCCAATGGCTATTTGGCGATTTATACGAATAAGTCAATAGATCCAACATTGCTCAGTTTTGATGTACGCGAAACCGCTAACGGCAAAACCTATATCAACAATGATGCACCTGGACTTAATTTCTTACAGGCTAAAGGTTATCAATTAACAACGGTTTCTCGAATGAATGAGTTGGTCAATGGCGGAATCAGCCGGGTACCGGGAGACAACATTGTCGCTTTCTATCCATCTCGACAATTTGCTTACAATGCAGATGTTGCTGTCAGGGTTAATTACGATGGTGAAGAACTTACCCGATTTGCATTTAAAGTTCGACCGCTTCCAACGTTTTTAACGGGCTCTGTATTTGATCAACTGGACCAAGCGGTTGCTGGAGTTAAAGTTGAACTACCAGAGTTAGGCCGTTCGGTCATCACCGATGAAGAGGGAACTTTTGCATTTGGTTTTGGTGATTCAGCAGATAAAGCATTACCTCAAGGGACTTATCGTCTTGTTATTAATCGTAACTTCGCTAATCCTCGCTTTGGCGCATCGGATCGACAGATTACTATTGAAGCTGGTCGTAAAAATGAAGTCGGAATTATTAAAACGCCAGTTCTTGATTCGCAAGTGGCCTTTAATTTATTAGAAACGGGTAAGCAAAATGATTTTGCTGCTGGCGAGCTATTGCTTGATTTGACGGATGCGCAGGCGACTTTTGGAAATGGCTCTTCGAGTGGCAGAGTTCATGTGTCTTTCGTAGAAATTTCAGGAATTGATGCTAAGGCAACGCCAATTGCTTATCCATCATGGGTATACACAGTCCAACCTGCCGGAATCAAGGTTAGTGGTAAGTTGAATTTGGAAATTAAAATTCCCAAGCTCTATAACAGCTACGACTATGTACCTGAGTCAGGAACTTACGTTACTTTGATTGGACGCGATAGCAATACCAATACGCTTACACCTGTCGGTGTTGGCGTTATAGATGGATATACAGTTAAGTCAGTCGGTAATGTTAATTTGCAACGACTGGATTTCATTGGTTACTCATTTGTTGCGGATGATAAGCAAGCAGCATTACAGCGATATGCAAACAATGAAATAAGTATTCAGGCGCTAATGGCGTTGCTTGGAACGGAATAATTTTTAAAGGCTTAATTTTGAATAAGTTGATGTTTATGAACAGCAAAACTCTTTTCGGATGGATCATCGGTTGTCTTTGTTCAACCATGCTAATAAGTAATGCCTGGTCTGTTGGTGGCTTCCAAGAGTGGCGTACCAAGCATGGTTATGTGATGGCGCGAGGTCTTGTGCTGACGGAAGATGGCTATCCTATTTATGCCGAATATGATGAGCAAGGCAGAATAGCGGTTGAAGAAGTCGCCGTTCGAGACGAGTCAATGCAAGACTCTTACGTCCTTTCTGGCGATGAGTACCGAGCAATTGTTAATTATTACCGTGAGTTCAGAAATAACAACGACGATGGCATTTCACGAGGCGCTGAGATCATCACTGCCGATGACTACGATACTCGAGCGTTTCAGACGATCGATGGCAAGCCTCTAAATGATGATGCAAAAGCTGAGTTATTACCCAACGTAAAAACTGTTCTTATTCGTAATCAAAATCAAATTTTTATTAAGTCGACCGACCCGTCATTAGTTCAGGCAAAAATCAATTTATTAGATATAAATGATGAAATAGTTAACGATACCAGTATTAAGTCTGTGCTTCTTGATAAAGAAGGCAACGTCCGACACAAAACATCGAATAACATTGGGTTGAAAGTTAAGTTTTTCGAAAGCGAAACAGAAGATAATTTTTATACGCCGCAACCGGGTGATGAAATTTATGAGCCACTAAGTTTAGTGCCCTTGTTTATGGGCGATCACTTAGTTGGTGGTTCAACAGCTACTGATACGAACGGAAAGTACACCTCGCTTTACATGTTACCGCCATGTCCTGGATTTGCGATCGATTACACTACGCCCATCACGCTAAAGTTATTTTACGAAAACTTTAATCCGCGAATGCGTAATCGTCAGGCGTTGTACCATATAACGAAACCCGGATACGATTACTGCTCAGGTTACAGTGCTTCTCCTCCAGGTTATAGTTTATCGGGTCTAATGGCGCAAATTAATGCCATGGCTATTGAAGCGACTTATGCAACGACTATTAATCAAACCAATTTCTTTGTCGATACGGCCGTTATAGGCGGTGAAGCATTTTTAAGTAACGAGCGTTTGGATGGTGAGGCCAGTGGTAACGAAACGCCATTGCCCTTAGGCGATACTAAATACAAATACGAAGAACCTAATCTCGATCCTCATGCGGATTATAAATTTGATTTTGATGGCGATGGAAAAGATGACAAAGCACGATTAGGTGAACTCACTACAACCACGAATGATGCAGGCGAAGAAATTGAAATCTTCGAGCAAAACGATACCGGACCATTACAAGGTATCTTTTTATCGAGCGGTGCTCAAGATCCCGACAGCGAAGACCAAGATAAACGTCAACCTGACTTTGTTCGTCTCGCCGATAAACTCCCTGACTTAAAAAATCAAGGCTTATTAGAATCGATCAGTGAAGAAGATTTTAAAGAAACAGACTTCTTAATATTCCGTGAATCTAACGGAATGTTGATTACTAAACGAGAAGGTTTGGATGAGGACGAATACAGAACCAGAAGTTTTACCTACTTAGATCAAGATGCGGGTGAAGCGACATATTCGATTATGGTTCGAGGACCAAACTCAGCACCTTTTGATTATGTTTATAAAGATCGCAGTGCTGGTACAAACTTTTACAGCGCTTGGCAAAGTGAAGCGGAAATGAATCCTGCGTTACATCAACGCAAAGCGGATCATATTCGTCCTCAAGAAAAAATTCGTGTTATCGCCATTAATCGTAAAACAGGCTACATGGGTAGTGTGCGTACGACTTACGGTAAATTTATTACTGACGGCTATATTTCCATGACCATTGATAAAATTGTCATGCGTCCGCCAAATTTAAAAATTATTGCCGAGCGAAAGTACACGGTTGAAAAAGGATTAACGGCTAATCAGGGTGAAGATTCTGAGCGAGAATATTTAATCGGTTACGAAGGTGCAGCATTAGCATCGGATCGTGTTATTACCATAACAACAGAATGGTTTGATCACGATGGTTCGCCTTTGCCAGAAGGTTTAGGTGAGTATGGTTACACCGGACGTCTGGCTAAGATTGTTGGCGAAAATACTGTTGATCAAGACAGTGGTGCGCTTGCCAACTTTTCAATTAAACCAG
Source organism: Gammaproteobacteria bacterium (assembly GCA_013373375.1). Taxonomy (GTDB): domain Bacteria; phylum Pseudomonadota; class Gammaproteobacteria; order Enterobacterales; family Kangiellaceae; genus Pleionea. Next base: position 5,601 of record JABXHY010000080.1, on the reverse strand, counting down.
GTCGTCACACCGAGAATGTTCAAATTGGCGATGATCCAACTCGTAATGAACATTATTACGTTCAGGTAAATGGAGAGCCTTTAAGTGAAAGTCCAGATTTTAGTGTCACTGGTGCAGCAGAATCAGGGCCTTTGCAATACCGTCCTAAAAATTATGTGCCAATTAAAGCACCTGTCATGGATGAAGCCATGACTTGGGAACAATACCGAGCCTACCGTGATTATCGACGTGAAAATCCAGATGCTGATGTGAAGAAGCCAGAGCCGATTTACAAGTGGTTTTATCGTCCAGAACTTCAGTTCAGTTTGTATGGGTTGGAGATGCAGAATATATTTTTGTCACATAATGAATCCGGTCAGTCGATCGATATCTATGTTGACGATCAAAGCCCGATTGTCACTGAAGAGAGTTTCATTCAAGTGATATATTCGTTAGCCGAACAAAATATTAAAGCATTGGAGTTTTTAGGATCTGGTCAAGAGCTTGTTTTTGCTTTTGGAGATAAGGAAATAACTGCCAGTATTGGAGAAGGCTCACAAGTGTTGTTTGACGACTTGTTCTATTTAAATCAATTAGATGAAATCGATCTACTGGCTATGCGAATATACAGTAATAATGATACTTCAAATATTCTTTGGGAATATTCCACGGTTTCTTTAAATCTTGCAGTCGATTCAGATAATAATAATGAGCTTAATGACCCTGATATAAGTCGAGATGAAGAAAAAGTTGAGTTTAATATACCTGGTAATAAAGAGCTGCCTGGAAAAAGAATTGAAGCTCATACAGGCGATACCGATGAGGATACAATTCCTGACTTTGTTGACTTTCAAGGTAATAACGGGAAAAAGCCCAGTTTACGTTTTACTCCTATGATTATTACGGTCAATGGAGCAGAGGATGCAGTAAAGGATCGTTTATATGTTAAGTTCTTATATGATGCGAGTGACCCGAACGAAATATTCCGAATTCCTAGATCTAATATAGATTACGAAGATGAAAAGAATTTGGACGCCTTTGTTCTTCCAGAGAAAGGGTTATTTAGATTATGGACAAAAAATGGTGATGAGAATCGAAACATAACTAAAGTTTCACAAAGTGGTGATTTTATACCATCCTCCGAGTATATCTCTTTAAATGATTTGGGCTATGATGGAAGTACCAGTAAAATTACTTTGTACATCGAAGCTGTTGGTTTAAGTAAAGAGCCTTCAGACTTAATAATAAGAGCTAATCTTGAGATTAGATAAGGTAATCAAATGAGACACTTTTTCCTATTGCTTTCAATTTTAATTTTCGCTGTTCCTGGTATGACTCGCACATGGACGGATGAGGAAGCTGGCATAAGGCTGCAGGAGTTAAAGAAAGAAAGAAGCCGAGCCAACATCGAACAAATAATTGCTATAGGCAAAGATGGACCCGAATTACCACTTTTACAAAATGAGGTCTTTTCAGCATTGAACAGTACAGGTCCATCGGCTTTAGCGAACGAATTCGCGAAAGAGGTACTAGATTCCGAGACTGCGCCTGAAATGATGAAATATGGAGCCCTAGGCTATCTGGCTGCTAAACCTGAGCCTTGGATGATTCCGTATGCTGAAAAATATTTGTTGTCTGATAAACCAGCCAAATTGAGAGCGGTTGCTTCTTTTTTAGCGACTAAATTAAATGTAGCAAATGCACAAAGTACCGCCGAAGCTGTAATGAACGATACTGCTATCGGAATTTGGAGAGTAATGGCATTGTATGCGTTAGCAGAAATAAAAACACCAGAAGAAGTTAAAGCTCTCGCAGCCGGCAAGCAGTTGGGTGAACGAGAAATTTATAACGCTATGAGTTACGCTGATTTTAGAGGCGCCTCTGAAGCAACAAAAGAATCTGTGTTAAGTAAATGGTTACAAACGAGACACCCTATGCTCGAAGAGCAGGCCTTAATGTATATGCTAGAGAAAGGCAATGCGGCGCTATTTGTTAACAACAAAGTCTTACCAGCTTCGAAAAGATGGCAGGCGAAGATTCGAAAACTTGGCTATGAACTGACGGGTGAGGCAACTGACCTCTCTATAAATAGACTTTCTCTAGATCAGTATTAAAGTGTTTCTATGAAAATAAACAATTTGAAAAAATGGAAGTTTTTATTAATCCCTTTTGTTTCTCTTTTTCTGTTTCTGATTGTTGAGAATTGGATATACAGTGAAGGTATCGGCTTACTTCGAGCGGGGCCATTCAAGCTTTTTATACAAACAAAAGAAGCAGAACAAGATTTCATTATAACTATTGACAACCGGTTTAGTTCAAACTGGTTAGGCGTTTATGGAGAAGGCGGCTATTATAAAATTACAAAAGCGGCATCAAATAAAGAAATAATGGCTCCACGGGATTGGATTTACTCGAGTTTTTTTTTAGGAGAAAGGGTTTTCTCAGGAACAATTTATCACCCTAAATTTTTAAAAACATTCTTCGAAATATATGCTGATAATAGTTGTGAGCGAAACTTGGCAATAAAAGTATTGACCTTTCAAAATTTTAAAGAACATCAAGTGAAATGTTTAGATATTAGAGGCCCGATAAGATTTGATTTAGTGCCAATACCCATCAATGAATATGTAAAAAATAGCAACGTTCCAATTGAACACAGTATTTTGCAACAATATCAAAGCTATTATTTCCCAATGAGCGTCGAGTCAATAAGGGAGTTAATATATTTTGAGTGGCACTTAGAGCTAATGAAAGACTATTTGTTTTTTATAAGAGATAGTAGAGTAATATCCGATGAATCTGAAATTATTTCATTGCTTGAAATCGAATGTAAATCTTTGCAGCTCAGTATGAAAATATGTAAAAGCTTAGTATCGAATACCACGTTAGAATTAAATAAGGTGCAAGCAAATAGAGAGCGGGAATATGAAGTTTTTTAGATTTAGTTTAGTAGTTGTTTTATTGACGTATTTTTCTTTTGCTTCTTCACATAATACGAATGTTACTCATCCACTTATTACAAAGTTAGCTAACGATTCTGTGAAAAATTCTGATAGTAAAGCAGGATATCGAGAGCTTTATTGGTGGAATTTTGATAGGCCATTTAAAAATAGGCGAAGAAACTATCCATATTTTAATGGTAGCCACATCAACTTTCCGCCTTTAACAAGGCGGGAAGCGAACGAAGATAGTGATAATTCATATCCACTTTTTACTGGAATCCCAAGAGATATTACTGGAGGAGTAGTAGCAGAGGATATTGCTGGCAATATGATAGCTCAAAGAGTTTACTCTCACTTTTATCACGGTTACACCGGAGATGATATGGGGTTTGTTTATTGGCTAGGGACTGACAGTCGCACTAGATCTATGAAGTTTTTCGCAGAGTCGTTAGCACTCTATGGATATATAGATGATTTAAGCCAAAATACAGGCGGGAGAGAGTGGCGAGAAGAGTTGCCAGAACAGACAGTAGAGCTAACCTATGATAAACATCTTGCTTATTATATTTTCGGATTTTCGCTTCACCATCTTGAGGATATGATGTCAATTGGGCATGTTATCAATGATAAGCACTTTGATGGTCAAGATCATTCATTAGATGACTTCGAAGGTGTATATATTCCAAATATAATTTGGCGAACTCAAACAGATATGGTCCTTCAAGCAAAATGGAGAAATGTGTTTTCAGCGTGTTCAGACTGTGTTTCAATTAATTCAATTGATGATATATGGCCACTGCCAATTTCTACTGGTGAGCCATCGTTTTTTGACCAGTCCACAAAAGGTTTAGCTAGAAAGGTTTATAACGCGGCAATTTTCCAAGCAGAATTTCCAAGTCCAACAAATTCTTGGAATCTCTATTGGACTCCAGACGGAGGACCATCAGGAGAATTAATAGATATGTTTGGGTTTGCGTCTCAGCCTTTAGAAAATGGCGAGTCGTTGTGGTTCAAGAGTTATAACTTTCCAGGCAGCTCGCCAGAGTATATTTTAACTTATAGCACGGTCGGAATTAATGGTTACCACATTGATCAGCCTACTACCGGATTAGAGTTGGATGTAGAAGGTGTCCTTGGTGATATTTGGGCTGTGGAAAAGACAGGAGGGCCAAAAGGTTATTATTACATAGAAGAACTAATTCCTAAAGGAATTGGTGAAACGGATGAGATTATTCCTTGTAAATTTCTACTCACTCCACCAAACGGTATTCGGCGCAATTTATTCATCCCTTATAATCCGGCAGAGAATCCTCTAGTAAAAGAAGTAGGGAGAGAATGTCAACTGAAAAGCTTTGTCGAAAAATTTGCCGAAGAAATATTTCCTTTAGGAATATCGTACGCTGCAGGATTTAAAAAGTGGTGGTACGAAATAGCAAATACGCCACCTTTCTTGAAACGTGTATTAGTGAAGCAAAACTCATCAATTGTAGAAGAGAAACAAGTGAAAATTTACGATGCTTTTTGGCACAGCATATCCCAGCAGGGACAGTATAACGAAGAGAATTGGCTGAATGGTGGAAATAGTCAAGGGTTATGGAATGAATTACCTTTTCAGTTTGTTAGTGAGCGAAAGTTGAAGCAAAATGAAGATGTTCATAGAAGTTTTATAAATAGCAACGAGCCTATAGAGATAATATTAGAATTCAATGAACCTATAAAATTAACTAAGTCAAACAATAATCAATATGATCCAGACAGTGGGTTTAAGATTGGTTTACAGCAAGTTTTCGAAGATGGACTTGGCGAAGATATTTGGTTTGATAATTTAGAAAATATTGAAATAGAAATGCAAACAAAGAATGCTGACGACATCCAACTTCACGTGGAAGATATTGAGAGAATTTGGAAGCTTACTTTTCCAGCCAATTTTTGGGAAAACTATGACTCTATTAAAAAAGGTGGAACGTTCAGATTAATTGTCGTAGCTCGTGATAAGGATAAGCATTGGGAGCACAGAACTGATGAAAATTCAGAAGTTGGAACTTTGGATGTTCATCCTAATACACCTGCTAAAAGAAATGTTATTCGTAATGATGGACAAGGTATACAAATTACATCTCAATTTATCAGTTGGCACTCAAAAGAGTCTCAACCTGATCAGAGGCTATTTCCTAATACAGAGTCTGGCAGTTTTGCCTATGACATGAGAAACATGGAAAATCCAAATTTGATTGGCGATAGAAATCACATATTGATTTTCTCTAATAAAGCAAAGGAAGGTTTGCTAGATGACGTGGACCCTAATGAGCCTGGTGATATAATTTCAACGACTCTCGAACCAAAAGAGAATGATAATTAAGATCCAAGCAGAAGTAGAGGCAGGCCACTGGATAAGTAAGTGAAGATGCAATCTTTAGGAATGCCTAGGCCGCGAATTCATATAATAGTGCAATTCCCAGAGTAATTTAATAGTGGCTACAATTGGTTTGCGAATCAATCAACCACAACTCCAAGAATTGCCATGAAACATTATCAACATTTAGACAAAGAAGAAAAATGAAAAGGGGTCAAGCCGGTTGAATATAGTTTAACTGTGTTTTAATCTTTAGCTTATGCCCAGACCTCAACGCATCTAAATTGAAAATGCCTTTTACCACGTTATCAACCGAGGTAAGGCTCG
>JABXHY010000060.1 GCA_013373375.1 Gammaproteobacteria bacterium | reverse complement strand
GGTCTCCCCATGTGAGAGTAGGTCATCGCCAGGCATTTAATTAGAAGAAAGGCCTATCCAACCGGATAGGCCTTTTTTTTATGCCTAAAATAATCTTCAAACTGAATGCTTTCAAAAACTATTTTTAATGCATAATAGTACTACCTATCATCCTCCTTAAATAATTTCGTGAGCACCAAAACTTTTTCCCAAAAAATTTATTTTGATTTAATTCAAAAGAAAAAATTGAATTGCGCAAACAGTAAACGAATTAAATCTAGCACCCGGAAATAAATACACTGGCGATCTATGTGTTAATATTATCGCTCATAAGTTTTCTAATGCCTGAGCTTTTCGAGAAATGGATTTAAAACCCTTTAATACATTTGGTATTTCCGCGTCATGCAATAATCTTGAAGTTATTGAGGTACATGACGATTTTAACAAGATTACTGAAGCTTCAAATAATCAAACAAAGTTTCTAATTCTAGGGGGAGGCTCAAATGTCTTATTTACAGATCAATTTAATGGAACCGTTTTTTTAATTAGAACGAGTGGAATCGAAATTCTTGAAGAAAACGACGAACACGTCACGATGTCTGTAGCAGCTGGAGAAGATTGGCATCAATTTGTTTCGGCCTGTCTGGGAAAAAATTACTTCGGACTAGAAAACCTTGCATTAATACCTGGAACGGTGGGTGCTGCACCAATACAAAATATAGGTGCTTATGGAGCTGAAGTTAAAGAACGAATCATTTGGGTTAACGCAATAAATCTTAAAAGCGGTGAAGAAGTTAAATTCAATACAAAAGACTGCAATTTTGCATACAGAGACAGTTATTTTAAGCAACAAATTGACCGATGGTGCGTAACTCATGTCGCTTTTAAATTAGATAAAAAATATAAACCTGTTATTAGTTATGAGCCTTTATCGAGCTTATATTCGAACTTGGATCGAAAAATTACGGCAAAGGAAGTATTTGATAAAGTTGTGGAAATTCGCCGAGCAAAGTTGCCAGATCCTCAGCTATTAGGTAATGCTGGCAGCTTCTTTAAAAACCCAGTGGTAAAAAACGAGCTGTTTACAAAGCTTAAATATAAATACCCAGACCTTCCCTTTTATAAGGTCGATGATTCTAACTCTAAACTCCCTGCTGGCTGGTTAATTGACAAACTCGGTTTGAAAGGACATTCAAATGGAGGCGCGAGTATTCATACACAGCAAGCGCTAGTAATAGTTAATCAAAATAACGCAACTGGGAAAGATGTGTTGGCATTGGCTAAAGAAATCGAGGAAGCTGTGTTCAATGAGTTTAAAGTTAAACTTGAGCGTGAAGTTAGAGTTATAGGATGAGAATTTACAATTGAATATCAGTGGTAAATTAATTGAGATATTAGCCGATGGGCACTTTCACTCTGGCTCAGTTATGGCTAAGGAGTTAGGTGTAACAAGAGCTGCAGTGTGGAAGCACATAATCAAACTTAAGCAAATGGGTCTCAATGTTTTTTCTGTTTCTGGCAAAGGGTACAAAATTCCCGGTGGAGTTGATTTACTAAATAAACAGTGGCTAGTGGAGAGTATTGGATCTAAGTTTGATTCTAAAGTTAAGCTAGAAGTTTTTAATAGTATTGCATCGACAAATCAATTCTTAATAGACCAGAGCGAGCCAGTTAAATTTCACTTTTGCTTATCTGAGTACCAGTATGCTGGCCGTGGTCGCTTGGGGAGGCAATGGCATTCTCCATTTGCCCGAAATATTTATTTGTCTGTTAAATATAAATTTCCACTTTTACTGGATGTATCAGGATTAAGCTTGGCAGTAGGTATCTGGGTCGCTGAGCTAATTGAGGGAATGGGCTGTAGTGAGGTAAAAGTAAAATGGCCCAATGACATACTGATTAACGACAGGAAAGTGGGTGGCATTCTGACAGAACTATCGAGTGCAGAAGTTGGTAGTCGAGAGGTTGTGATTGGATTAGGGCTGAACTGGGCTATGCCTGATGAAGTTGATGTAGAGCAAGCGTGGGGTAATTTGGGGCCGATGCTTAATGGAATAAGCAGGAATCAAATGGTTTTAGCTCTAATCGATAAGTTTATTCTCGGACTCAATGAGTTTGAAAAAGGACGTAAATATTCACAGCTACAAAATTGGAGTAAATTTGACTTTTTACGGGATAAAAAAATTTCGATTAAACTAGGTAATCGATCAATCAATGGGAACTATAAAGGAATTAATGAACAAGGCTTTATACTTGTTGAAGCTGATGGAAATATAGAAGCTTATTCTGGTGGGGAAGTTAGTGTAAGAGCTGTAAAGTGAGAAAGTTTAAATGATACTTTTGATTGATGTCGGTAATTCGAATATAAAGTGGGCTTTCGCATCCCAAGAAGGAAGTATTTTAAGACGCTACCATGCGCCTTTAATACCAGAAGCATGTGATGAAACTGGAAAGGTTTTAAGGAAGTTGGTATCGAAAGTTACTTTGGAACAAATAACAACGGGTTTACATCAAATATCTACAGAAGATACATCTATTGCCTTAAGTAGTGTTCGTAGAGATGTAGCCGTGCAATTACTACACTCTTTTCCTGATCACCACTTTTATGAAGCTAAAACACTAAAAGAGTTTAATGGGTTAACAAATAGCTATTCAGAGCCTATGTTAATGGGCATCGATAGATGGTTAGCAATGGTGGGGGCTCGGCAACTAACTCAAGGTCAGAGCTTTCTTGTAGTTGACAGTGGCACAGCTACTACTCTTGATCACGTAAATGAAAAGGGGTTACACACAGGTGGCTATATTATCCCTGGCCTAAATACACAGATAAGTTCTCTACTACAGTCTACAGATCAAGTTAAGGCAGTGTTCGATGACAATATTATGAGTAATAAATTAGGCCAATCGACTCAAGAGTGCGTCGTAAACGGCGTATTAGCACAAACACTCTCTGTAATAGAGAGCACACACCGAGCTTTAAATGCTTCTATGCCAACGAAACTACTCTTAACTGGAGGCGCTGGCAGGGTGTTATTTAACCAGCTTACAAAGTATTTCAGTGCGTTAAAATCGAACTGTGAATATATTGATGAATTAGTGTTTTATGGCTTATTTATCATGCAGCAAGAAGATTTAAAAAAAAACTGATCAAAGCATTGCCATTTTGAAATCATGCCGCTAAAATTGCGCCTCACTTTTGGGGGGAGCATCAACAAAGCTTAACCTAATATAAGTGAAGCCGACTTAGCTCAGTTGGTAGAGCAACTGACTTGTAATCAGTAGGGCCCGAGTTCGACTCTTGGTGCCGGCACCACTTCCTCTGACTTTGTCCTTGCTAGATCCATCC
>JABXHY010000062.1 GCA_013373375.1 Gammaproteobacteria bacterium | reverse complement strand
GGTAAAGGGGTTTATGTGGATGAGCTTTTTAAAATCAAGAGCCAAACGGTTCTAAAAGCGAGAGGCTTATTCAACAATAAAAAAGATAACCAGTCAAAGCAGTAGATGAACTACTGTTTGAGGCGTTAACTGAGGTGAGTACCCTGCAATGATGGAGCCAGTCCATAGAATAGATGGAGATGGGGCTAACCCTGTTGAAGGCAAGGTGGTTTATGACCTGCCTAAGCTTCTATGGAATTTAGGAATGATTCTATCAGCGGTTATTTTTGCTCCGCTTACTTTTAGTCTCGGTTCATTCAGTATGTTTTTAGTATTAACCTATTTTTCGCTACTTATCGGGCATAGCGCCGGTATGCACCGTCTTATGATTCATAGAACCTATGAATGTCATCCTGTTATAGAAAAAATACTGATTTATATTGGCGTTTTAGTCGGAATGTCCGGGCCTTACGGAATTATTCAAATTCATGACACAAGAGACTGGGCACAAAGACATGAAAAGTGTCATGACTTCTTTTCACATAAACGTGGCTACCTCAATGATTTATGGTGGCAGCTCACATCCAAGTTTATATTCAAAGATCCGCCTGCGCTAAAAATTGAAGCTAAATATAGCTCCGATAATTTTTATCGGTGGCTTGAGGCAACTTGGCGATACCATCAGTTGCTTCTTGCAATTGCGCTTTATTACCTAGGCGGTTGGGCTTTTGTAGTCTGGGGTATTTTTGTAAGAGTATCTGTTAGTGTCGTTGGTCATTGGTCAATTACTTACTTTTGCCATAATCCCGGACCCGGTGTTTGGCGTGTTAAAAACGCATCAGTTCAGGCATCAAATATACCGGGTTTGGGCGTACTGACGTATGGAGAGTGTTGGCACAACAATCACCATGCGTTTCCAGAGTCTGCACAAATTGGTATTGAACCAGGTCAATGCGATCCTGCGTGGCGTTTTATTGAAATCTTGTCGCGTCTAGGTTTAGCTAAGAATATTGGTAAACCGAGGCCTGAGGAACATAGAGATGACCTGCATAAAATCAGTTAACAAGCGGCTTCACCGGACAAATTTTATTGTCACCTTTTTTGTACCAAAAAAGCCGCCAACAAAATTTGCTCGGTGAGCCGGGCGTTGTGTGGAAGAAGTATTTTGAAACGGTTTTTATTATCAACTTTAGCTGCAAGCTTTCTTGGTTTAATAATTTATATGATCTTACCTCCTCATTTGGTTGAGTCGTATGTATATTGGCAATTAAACAAAGATGAATTTAAAGAGTTTGATACTAAACTATCTGAAAGCAGCGAGACATCACTGAGAAGCGAGCGGTTGAATGTGTATCCAATATTTAAAGCTAAGAATGGCCGCCGGGTTTATTTCGTTGGCTCCTTAAGCCGCTTTGGTAAAACATATCAAATTGCTTTTATAGCCAATAGTGATACCGATGATGAGTGTTCAATAATGTCGTTTTATTGGTCTGAAGAAAACAAGTGTGAATTTATCATTAATAAAAACTGGCGAATTTCATATGAAATATCCAGCTCTAATAGCCACACAACAAGGCAAGATTTGGGACTTTTAATCGCTAGTCGCGCTTAAAAGCACCAACTTTTTAGAGTTATGTGTAATTAGAAAGGTGATCGCAGAAAGGAATCGATATGTCAGAACAAGAAAAACTTAGTAAAGAAGAATTTGTGGCAATGTTAAAAGCATTGAAAAGACATGCAGAGACCGATATGGATCAATGGGCTGAATGGAAGCTAGATAGCAGCAGAGGAAAGATATTTATCAAGGTGGCAGTCGCGCCGGATGCCCCGGAAGAGTGTTATATAGACGTAAACCATCTGCTGAAGTAATAAAATATTTATGCCTAAAAATATACACATAACCAGTATATCAAAGGGACCGGCTACCGCGGGCCCCTTATAAGGGCGTTATACGAAATATTTACCGGAGAAAAAATGGAAACCATGAGAAAGGAAAATTTAGCAAACCTATCTCAAAAAGGGTTTATAGCGGCAGATAGTTTACCTGTAAACAGAATTGACATTGGTGAGACGACGCAGCTTCGCTCTAAAGAAGAAATATTCGGTCGACTAATTGCTTTAAAAGCGCTTTGGCTGTACGTCGACGATCATCCCGAAGCCGAACCTTTAGATGTAATTGAAGAAATGATTGATACTTATGATCTTAGATCTTTTCTGACAAAAGGCGAAAATGAAATTCTCAATTTATCAAGAGAAGAAGCCTGCCAAGAACATGGACATTTAATGGGTTGGAAAAATGAAAACTGTTGGCCACTCGCATGGATACTTGGATTCCCGGACGCTCCTGCTGTCGATCATGGACAACTCTCTGGTGACTTGGCAAGAAACCTTATGCTTGGTTGGCTACCGGACAATCTCTCTGAATGCCAGGAACTGAAAAATAAAATTAAGCTCAGAGATCCAAACGAAGTACATCAGCTAGAAGATTTGTTTTATTGTGCTCACAACGCCGTTAGAAGCGCACAATTAGGATCAAACACAGTTCCAAGTGATTTTCATCCAATACATGACGGTGGTTGCATTCATGAGCGGAGGCATTCTTTAACGTGGTCGCTTTCACCCGGTATTGATTGGGAAGAAACTGATTTAAGCACTTAGTATGAATATTATAGAACCAACGTATAACAAGGCAAGGCATGCGATTCGTTTCGCTCACGCATACTCGCGGCGTAATATCCGCTATTGGCCGGAACAGGCTATGTAGATCAACAGATAAATATAGAAAAATATTATAGATTGGATTAATGAATGAAACCAAAAGATTTATTGCTGGCTCGGCTGTCACTTATCTCAAATGATATAGAAGACCTTGGTTTTAAGTTTTATTGCAGTCAGCCAAAGTTCAAAAGAATAATTGGAGAGTTTGAGCAAGAGATTAGTTTTAAGTTGAATAGATACAATTGCGAGGATGACTGCACGTTTTACACCATTTGGCGCGTATACTCTAAAACCTACACAAAATGGTTTATAGAAAAATTTGATGAAAAACCATTGGGAAATACAATTGCAAGCTCATTGGATTGGAATATTCCAAACTGGACGAAAGGTATACCAGACCACTTTAATTTACGAAATACTAAGAGTGATATTTTAGAAATAGGACTCTTACTACAAAATATTCAAAAAGCTGGAATTCCATATTTAGATTCGGTTTCAAACTGGACTGGAGCTTCCAAACAATATATTTCAAGCCGGTTAGGTTTCTACCTGGCTGCTGACTGCTTGATGATTGCTGGTAAAAAAGAAAAAGCAAAGCAGGTATTATTCGAAGGGCTTGAGGAGTATCAAAAGGAAGGCAGGAAAGATGGCTTGATGGAGGTTCCTAAAATTAATCGTCGTATACAAAGGTTTTTTAGTTAATATTCTCAACGCATTTAATTGAAGTGGTTTTGCGGTTTTGCTTATTGCTAAATTGGCAGATCAGGTATGAACTACTGCAATCAGTAAAATGTCTGTTATTTATCAAACAGCGGACGAAAGTGAATTGGATCGGGAAGGACGGTATCCGCTAATCTGGTTAAGTCCGGAAATGGCCGGATGCTGAATTCAGCCTAGAAAGAGTAGGGATTATATTCAGTGGGAGTTAATAGGAATAGATATGTGCTGTTATACAAAACCTTACGTATCAGGTTAGACTAATAATTTAGTCTGGATTTCAAATATTCGTCATATCTAATAGCTAAACTGATGGCTTTTTTCTTCTTCGCTTTCTTACTCTAATACTGCATTTAGCACCAATTTTTCTCAGTTTATGATAAAACTCTACTGCTTCATCTTTATTTTTGAAGTTGGTCTTTATTAAAGAATTTTTCGTTTGAATGGAGTCTACAATCTCTCGCATACCCATTTGGGTTGTACCGCGGATTATGCGAGCTAATAGAATTAATTGATCGCCTGGTTCTTTGAGGACAATATCAAATATTGCGCCTTCTTCAGCAGAGTCGAGTTCGCTTAAGTCGTCAAGTAACTCGATTTCGTCGTCTTCACTTTCCTCTTCGTATTCATCATCGTCGTCGTCGAGCTCTTCTGGCTCTTCTAGGTCATACTCTTCTTTATCAGTATCTTCGGAGTCGGTTTCTTCTTCGGTGGACTCTTCTTCAGTATTATCTTCGTACAAAGCTTCTTCATCTTCGAATTCGCTTTCATCGTTAAAGGTATCATCTAATGAAATATCGTCTAGTGAGCTGTCATCAAGAATTGATTCATCTAATTCATCAGTTTCATCAGAAGTAATTTCATTTTGAGTAGTTTCAGGAATAATCTCTTCAGCCAAATTTTCTGGGGTTCGACTGCTAGCGAGTAAAAAGTCATTTAACAGTTTACCACTGATATTGTTTTTATTTTCGAGCTGCTTTTTAATTCGATCGAGATGGTCTGACAGATCTTCAAGTTCTTGTTCAGAAGACTGTTGCTGTATTTTCTCAATAATCTCCAGCGCGTTTTCGAATTCTGAATTGGAACAGGCTTTAACCAACATATCGGTTAGCTGTGCTAGAGACGCGCTGCGCATAGCATTGTCGAGGTCACGATTTCTTTCTTTTTCAACAAAAGTGTTTTTAGTGACTTCTACGGAAAGATTAATGTTCTCTAAGAATTTTGAACCAAAGTGGTATTGTATCAGCGCTGATAATACATCGATATTGCCTTCATCTTGGCTGTTTACCTCAAGGTGAAGTAGGAATTCGTAACGCTTATTGTCTTCGATATTGCCTATGGGAATATCGAGTAAGCCGTCGCTGCTGGTATGATTAACATCGTAGATGGCTCGTTCTGGACTCGTTTTTATCAACTGTTTAATGCGCACATTCTGGTTTATACCAACGCTCAGCTTTGCGTCGGTTATAAATATCCGGTTAACCCGTTTAATGATTTCCTGAAAGATATTACTGATCTTTCTTTCATCAGTATCACCAAATACAGCTCCGTTAGAAGGGGTAACCATACGTAACAATTGATCCGCCTGATACATGGAACCCATACCAACGGCGTAAATTTGCACGCCGTGAACACTGGCCTCTTTAGCTGCGTCTAGCGCTTCTTGTGGATTGTTTGGGGTACCATCGGATAACATGATAATGACTTTCGCATCACTAATGTTAAGCGCAAAAATGTCCATAGCGCTTTTAATTCCGGCGGCCATATTGGTGGTGCCATTGAGATAGGTTCTGATATCTTCAATTTTATTTTTTATTTGGGGCTTTTGAAATTCGTAAGGAATTTCATCTTGAAACACCACATGGCTGTTGGTATTGAACGCGACGAGAGACAGTCGATAACGATCATTGATAGAGTCAACAATATTTTTTGCAGTTTCGATAGCAGACTCAAACATTTTTCCTGTCATGGACGTACTGCAGTCGAATACTAGGCAAATATTGATTCGAGTACTAACGTGCGTTGGGTCTAGCGCCAAATTTTTTGGAAGCAGTTTTATATGGCAACTTACATCCGACTTTTTTTGCCCTGCGAGTAACTGATCACGGTCTAACTCAGCCGAAAATGCGACGGGTTTGATTTGCTGAGTTTCATTTTCCACGTTTACGATCTCTTTGTCTGTCTGGTCCATTTGATACAGCCTGCTGAGCTTAGTTACATCTAGATATATGAGCGACTTGTACACATCGACATTCGGAGAATACTCAAAAATAAAAACGATGATGGTCTTTGTTTTGCCTATCGCTATTACTTATGTGCTTAGAGTTGTCTTCGAAGGTTAGGGTGTGGGTAACGCTATTTACAATTATAGCCTCGATTCGCCTATTATCACCCCAATATCAGCGCATTGTATATCGGTAAAGAACCAAGTTGTGAAGGGCATCAAATAGTATATTCGCGGGATTAGCTCTGTTTCACATACTGGCTTCGTTTTGACGTTAATTTTACCAATTTATTGGTAAGTTAAGACGACTATAAACTTGAATCTCACTTAATATAGAATGGGGCAGATTTATGTTTCATCATTTTTTCAGGAGCAAACAGTTCAATGGACATCCAGCCACGACATGTTATCTGTGTTTTAAGTTCAAACCAATTTGAAATAAGAGCTTTATGTGCAAAGTATCCGGGTTTTATTTATGATGAAGAATATTCTCACAACCATTATGAAGAGGGAATGGTCGAGTCATTTGAAGCATCGAAGGATCGTCTTTTTCCCTCCTTTACAGATTCAGATATTCAAGCTATTGAGTCCCATTCTGCTGTTAATTACATTCTGTCTCCTCCCATGAGAAAAGGAGAGGAAGTTGAAGTGTCAAAAAATGCATTGGCCTTTGTTGCCGACTCATTTTCATTTGGCGCATTAGCAGTAAAAGGAGAGAGTTCTGGGATTGCTCACGGCAAAGAGCGCTGGTTAGAGCTGCACGAACAGACTAATTCTCCCGACAAGCTGCACTCGGTGCTTTATAGAGCCTGGGTCAGATTACCAATTTCGGAAGAGGATAAATTATATTCAGTGGGAATGCACTTGATTGGCTTGAAAGATACAGAAATTGAAGTATCTGAAGATGCGGTTTACGATTTGGATAGCTTTTTGCTTTATCTAGTCGTAGATCAGGCTGAGCCGAATATTAAAGACGGACAAAGCTTCAGCAAAAATCAAGAGTCTATAATTTATTTTATCAAAAGCAAAAAATGTCAACGCTATGAGGAAGATGAGTTTTTCTATAATCCTTATGGGATATGGTCATTAACTATAAGAAATTCTGAATAGAAGGCAAGGTTAGTAATTTCAAATTAAGTGAGTACAAAACAATATGTAAATGAATACATTTGAACTGAGAGTAAAGAGAGAAATTAAACGTTTGGTCGAAAGCACGCTCATTAAATTTGAAACCTAATATGCGACTTCATATCGCATTAACCTTTAGCAAGAAACATAACTGATGACAGGTTTTCGAGTAATGTAAAGAGTTTATTACAATGGATATCAAACAAGCATCTGCTGAAGATCAGCCAGAAATAAAGCAGCTGATCTTTAGTAGTCTGAGAGAGTATGGTTTAAGACCCGACTCGAATACCACTGATAGTGATTTAGACGACATAAAGTCGCATTACTTTGATAGAGGTGGGTACTTTGGAGTAATAAAAGAGAACGATATCATTGTTGCAACTGTCGCGCTTTACAAAGTCGACGAAACTACTTGTGAATTAAGGAAAATGTATATCTCTGCCAGACAACGAGGAAGAGGGTTAGGAAAGCGGCTGCTGGAATTCGCACTAGGTAAAGCTCGCAATCTAGGATTTAAACGTATGACTCTGGAAACAGCAACAGTTTTAGTCGAGGCAATTGGTCTTTATAAGCGATATGGATTTAAAGAATATAAGGCGCCTCATTTAGCTACACGATGTGATCAAGCGTTTGAGTTGTGGTTATAGTTACTTTTCAACTTTTCGATAATATATGAATTAGCTTTTCTATGTGGTTTTTAGTATAGAAGGTATGCTGTCATTGGAAATATTTCTTTTTGAAATTATTTCGCGAACTGATTAGGTATTACGAGAGTGTCTAACCTACTATTTAAGTTTAAATATTGTTTTTAATAACGTCTCTAATGCAAACTTATTCTTTTAGTCGCTATTTGTCGATTCTGATACTTCTATCATGCGCAGGTTGTGCGGCGTTACCCGATAATTCAAATCTTAAGCCATCCTATGCTATTGAAGATACGTCTCATACTCGGATTGCACATTTATTGGCTAAGTCTCCCCAGTATAATAATGGAAAAAATGGTTTTGTTTTACTGGGCGATGGACTCGACGCGTTTGTAGCTCGTGCGCAGTTGGCAGAGTCTGCCGACATAAGTATTGATGTGCAGTATTATCTTTTTCATTCCGATGATGTGGGTAAACTGTTTAGTGGCGTTTTATGGAAAGCAGCGGATCGAGGTGTGCGCGTTCGTTTGCTTATCGATGATATGGACTTAAAGGGACGTGACAACGCTTTGGTTGCGTTAAACAATCATCCAAATATTGAAGTTAGAGTATTTAATCCGTTTAATCGTTCGATGGCTCGTCTTCCACAGTACGTGACAGGGTTTGGTTCAATAACTCGAAGGATGCACAATAAATCTTTTAATGTTGATAATTTAGTTTCAATTGTAGGTGGAAGAAATATTGGCAACGAATATTTTAACGCTAATCCTTCGCTAGCATTTTCTGATCTGGATGTGATTGCGGCTGGTAAAGTTGCCAAAGAAGTATCTCGTTCTTTCGATGAATACTGGAACAGTTCATCGGCCTATACCGTCGATTTATTGCTTAGAGATAAGCTAGATAAACAGGCCATTAAGTCGATACAATCCAAGTTCAAAACATTTCTGGATGTTTACAGTGATTCTCCTTATGTTAAAGCCCTAAAAAACTCTAAACTGTCTCAACAGTTGAAAGATGGAAGGGTTCAATACTTTTGGGGTAAAGCCGATGTGGTTGCCGATCATCCCAATAAAATTGTTAGTTCTCGTGATGCGAATGATCTTCACTTAATGACTCAGCTGGCGCCTCATTTTCAAAGTGTTAAAAATCAATTGATTATGGTTTCTCCGTATTTTGTGCCTGGAGAGGAAGGTGTTGAGTTCTTTCAAAAAATGATAGATAAAGGTGTGTCGGTTAAAATTTTGACAAACTCTTTAGCATCCAGTGATGTGAGCTTTGTTCATGCAGGTTACTCTGACTACCGAGAAGAACTGTTACGCATTGGTGTAGAGTTATACGAAATGAACAAAATGCGTGTGCCGAATGTGAGTGCCAGAAAAGGTAGAATTGGAGACTCATCAAAAGCAAGCTTGCACGCAAAAACATTTGTGTTGGATGATGAAAAAATATTTGTTGGGTCTTTAAACCTTGATCCACGGTCTTTTTATGAGAACTCAGAAATAGGTATGGTTATCGAATCAAAGGAAATGGCTCAAACTATGTCCGACAAGCTTAAACAAATATTTGAACGTGATGTGTTTAAACTTGAGTTGACGTCGGACGGGGAAATAATATGGCACGGTTACGAACAAGACGAAAAAGTAATCTTTAACACTGATCCTTACACAAGTGTTTGGCAGAGATTCAGCGCCTGGTTTTTAAGCTTGCTTCCTATAGAGTCTCAGCTGTAATTCCCAATTTATTAGAAAATGAGGCTTGCCTATTTTCAAAGTCGCTTTTCAGCCTGTGCAGTCAATCTTTTACTCATTGTTATTGATTTAGTAAGCACATCAATTAATTGAATATACAAGTTGTATTCACTTCTGTATTGGCTATTATTAAGTGAAGCTGTCCAGCGTAGTTTGCAGAGTGTTTACAGCTTTTTAGATGATCGAACTGGTTTAGCGGCCTGAATACAAGCGCGAAGTATATTATTCAATGACGTATATTAAAATTTTAGTAAGTAAATCGTAATTATGAGATACAAGCTAGTCTGATTTTTGAAATTCTTTTACTTATTTTCATCGGATATTGAGCGGTAGAACCTTTTGTATGACTGTAGAAAAAGAAACGTCTCTCGACGACAATATTTATTCCCAGCACTTATCTGAAGTTAATAAAACTAACAAAGTTATTTCTCAAGAAGATATTCGCAATGATAAAGGCGCGATTATTGTTCCCAAAGGAAAGCAAATAACGCCCGAAATATCGGCCAGACTCGCAACCCATAAACTTGCCAAAACCTTAGATCAAGTCGTTGGTATTGAAAATGTTGTGACTGGAAAAACAGTATTTGAAGACTTGCTGAAGATTCCGACCCATCAAGATGTTAAGAAGGCGATATCGAGTGCACTGTCAAAAGAAAAGTTTGCACGCGAGCTTTTGGTTTTGGATGACTTTCCTGTAATAGAGCAAAGGCTTACTGTTTTAAAGTCGCGCTATTTTGAAATTTACACCAAGACAATACTGGGATGCCATTTTTCTTGGTTAATGTGTATTGAGCGAAACCTCAATCCTGACACTAGAAAAAGTGTAATCCTTAGTGCGATTTCGAGAGATTTAGGTTTACTTTATATCAACCCGGAAGTCGTTAACAAAAAGGGAAAGCTTGAGCCAGAAGAGTGGAAGTTATTACAAGGGCATGTATTAGTGAGTTATCATATTTCGAAAATGATTCCTGGTATACCAAAACCTGCGGTGAGAGCAATTTTGGAGCATCATGAGCGAGTTGATGGTTTTGGTTACCCTCGAGGACTTACAGAAGACAAGCTCGGCGTAGAGAGTCAAATCTTGGCTTTCTCTGATATGTTTTTAGCAATTTTCTATAAGTTTGCTTTAAATAATGCTAATGCTGTTTTAGCTTTAGTTCCGGTTCTTCAGGTGAATGCGAGTATTCATGGACTTGAAAACGGAGAAGCCGCACTTCGGATTATTAAGCATTTTGGTAGCGAGTTTAAACCCAACCATAGTAATGAAACTATTGGTCCTTATATCAAAAAGCTTAAGTCTGCTCGGCCGCTATTTAACTCATTAGTAGAACAGCTGAATGAAACACATGCATTACTTAAAGAAAATACGGCCGAAAATATTTACCGCCCGAGTGAGATTAGTTTGAGAACATTAAACAATTTGATCATTTCGTCTGGCATTTCGCATGAGTCGATTTCTTCCTGGATTGAAGATCTCAATGCTGGTGATTTAAAAGACGACTCTTTAATTGAAGTCGAACGATATGGGATGATGCTCAGTGAGGGAACCTGGCGGTTTAATGAGTTGCTTCGGTATTATCGCGAAGTTGTACCTCGACTTCCAACGGATTCAGGTCCGCTTACCATCTTGCCAAATTTTGTTGAGCAAGCTGAAGAGTCCTTTTCAAAGTTAACGGTTTTATTTAAAGAGTGAGTAGACATTTAAATAAAGTTAATAACTATTATTCATTTTGGTATGAATATTTTTGTAAATTTATATCTATGTGTATCCGTTAATAGACTAGAGATAAAAGGTTACCTGACATTAGAAACATAAACGGATGGATTGGGTTTTAATGCCATTGAGTACAATGCTTGTGATTATTTTCTAAAATCGGACTTTCCAAAACTTCAATAAACTTTCTCAAACTTTGAACTCGTCGATTTACTCTTATATTCCATATTAGGTAAGCTTCATCGTGCTTTAAATTAAAAAATTATAAATTATTTAAACTAAGCGATGGGAGTGATTTATGAGTTTTAAAACGTTAATTACAGCACCTATGATTTTTGCTGCGGCGTCACTTGTATTGGTTTCGGCTCCAGTATCGGCAAAAAACGATAAAGAAAAGGGCAAAAATAAGCAGTTACCACCTGGATTACAAAAGAATGTCGAAAGAGGGAAGCCGCTCCCACCAGGCTGGCAGAAAAAGCTTGCAAGAGGGGATATTCTTGACCGAGACATCTACGACAGAGGCCGTGTTGTAGTACCGTTAGGTAACGATGGCATCATATCAATCGAAGTGGATGGAACAATTCTAAAACTTTACAAAAATACTCGAGAAATCATCGACATTATCAAGCGATAACGATCTACTGTTGTTATTGATTCAGTGCCTCTGCTATCTGCAGGGGCGCTTTTCTATACAGACTCCCGATAATTAAGGCTATTCAACCTTAGCTGAATAGACTATCCAACTGTCACACTGGTCACAGATTAAAAAAACCTCGATTTTTGTTGGGTTATTCGTTATAGTGCGCCGCATCAAAAGTCCAGTAAAGTTACATTGCGCTTCAAATGACAGAGCTTCTTCTAATCCTGGTTTCTCTAGGCTTCCTTTCTATAGTAGTCGAAGACATTGTTCACATCGACAAGGCAAAAACCACCTTATTTTTTGGCTCTCTAGTTTGGGTGTTGTACTACATAAACCCGCCTCATCAAATAACAACTGATGAGTTGCAGCATGCATTGAATGAAAACTTACTGGATATTGCGACGCTCTGGCTGTTCTTAATGGCGGCGATGACTTTTGTTGCCTATATATCCTCAAAAGGGGTTATCGATAGTTTGGTGAGCCGGTTAGTGCCAAAACAATTAACTGAACGTCAGCTCATGTTTTTAACTGGTATATTCGCATTTTTATTTTCTTCGTTTGCCGACAATATTACTTCGACTCTCGTGTGCATTAGTGTCCTGTTGAGTTTGAATTTACCAAAAGAAAAATTGATTCGTTATTTAGTACTGGTTGTGTTTGCGGTAAATGCCGGCGGCGCAAGTTTAATAACGGGTGATGTTACAACGCTTATGATTTTCCTGGCGGGTAAAGTCGACGTTGTGAATCTTTTCTTGTTGGTTTTGCCAGCTCTTTTTGCCGTTATTAGTCTGGCCTTTATGTTATCCATTAATATGAAAGGGACACTCAATTTTCAGCGAGAAACAACCTCTGTATCAAGAACTGATAAATTGATTGCTTTACTGTTTTTAGCCACCATAACAGGCACTCTATTGTTCAGTGTGTTTTTCTCTATTCCGCCGGTACTTTCTTTTTTGTTTGGTTTGTCTTTAATGTTTATGGTGGTGCAATTTTTAAACAAGGACGAACCAATACTGGATTATATTCGACGAATTGAATTCGACACTTTACTGTTTTTTCTGGGTGTTCTGTTACTGGTTGGAATGCTTAAAGAACTCAATATTCTTAATTACTTTCCAAAACTGTATGAAGTGTTACCGACGCTCGCGTCAAACTACATTATTGGACTGTTTTCTGCGCTGTTTGACAATGTTCCATTAACGGCTGCTTTATTAAAGTCTGGTGTTAACATGAATTTAGGTGAGTGGTTAAGTTTAACCTATGCCGTAGGAGTTGGTGGTGCCATACTCATTATTGGATCTGCAGCTGGCGTCGTTGCCATGAGTAAAATTGCAGAACTGACCTTTGTGAGTTATCTAAAATATTTTATTCACTTGTTAATCGCTTATTCCATTGGTTTTGCTTTGGTTGTGTTAGTCAGCTTGTACTTTGCATAAATTTTCGACACGTATCATCAAATTTAGGACAAAAACAATAGTGAATTGATAGAAGTATTTTCAATTCACTTTGAGCCCATCTCGTTTTTTTTATACACTGTCTCGCAATTATGTATCTGTGAGGCGCTGCTTTGTCTAATAATTCATCAAACTCAATGGCCACAACGGCCAGTACTGGATGGTTCAATCGTTTTTTAGCCACTGTTGAATGGTTAGGCAATCTGTTACCACATCCCGTTACTTTGTTCGCCATGTTTGCCATGGGCATTGTATTTTTAAGCGGGATACTTGGCTATTTTGACGTCAGTGTGGCCGACCCTCGCCCAGAGGGCAGTGCGGGCCGGGCTGCCGATGGAATGATCACAGTCGTATCTTTAATGAACGCTGAAGGCCTACAGCGAATTGTTACTGGACTTGTTACTAATTTTACCGGGTTTGCACCTTTGGGCACCGTTTTAGTAGCTATGTTGGGTGTGGCCGTTGCAGAACATTCGGGAATGCTGTCAGCTGCGATGCGAGCGCTTGTAATGAACGCTTCGAAACGTATGGTAACGGTAACTGTCGTATTCGCCGGTATCGTATCCAACACTGCTAGTGAATTGGGCTATGTGGTTTTAATTCCTCTCGCTGCGATGATTTTTCATTCTCTTGGTCGGCACCCACTTGCTGGATTGGCGGCTGCTTTTGCCGGGGTTTCTGGTGGTTACAGTGCGAACTTATTGTTAGGCACGGTGGATCCTCTATTGTCTGGTATAACCGAAGCTGCAGCGCACTTGCTGGATCCCGATTATGTGGTTGGTCCTGAAGTTAACTGGTACTTCAT
>JABXHY010000091.1 GCA_013373375.1 Gammaproteobacteria bacterium | reverse complement strand
TTTTCGAAGCCTGCATCACGCGCTAGCTGCAAAGCCATTAGATGTTGCGCTTGATCAGCATTATTATAGTGCTTTAAAAGTTCAGTAGGCGTCGTCAACGAAACCTTAAATACTTCGGCAAGTTGCTGCATGATTTCGTACTGGCCACTCGCTACTGCATTTTCGACCGCATCAAGCGGTAAACCTGCGTTGGGGATATTGGCTAAAATGCCACCGAAGCCAATGGTGACTAATAACAAGGGTTCAAACTTTTTTGCAATCGCCAAATATAAAAGCCCTAGCCCAATGAAAATCATAATAGCTTGACCAAAAGTAAAATTGGCGATTCCCGTATCGTTCCAGAGTTTGATCAAACCATCCATTTACTATTCTCTAAAGTTAGTTTCGTTGAATAAATAAAATTAAGCATCACGATAATCAAAGTGAGATCAAAGGCATTCCAACCTTAACCGCATCCCCTTCTGCAACTAACACTTCAGCCACCTGTCCATTGGACTGAGCTTTAATTTCAGTTTCCATTTTCATTGCCTCTAAAACAATAACCGTTTGCCCTTCGGTAACTGTATCTCCGGGCTTAACCAAAACCTTAAAAATATTACCCGCTAATGGCGCATTGATGCTCCCTCCAGTAACCGGCTCAACAGAAACTTGATTCGCTTGGTGGTTACCACCGGTATTGGTCGCGGATTTAGCAGTAGAAATATCCGTAATCGTTCCTTCTGGCGCAACCGAAACTGAATAAGTTTTTCCGTCTACTGTAACGGCATACTGCTCAATTTTATCGGAACTTGCCGAGTGCTTTTGCTCAACTGGAATTATTTCATTACTTGATGTTGAAGATTTCTCTGGCGCCGGCTCAAATGCATCTGGATTGTTTCGGTTCTTAAGAAACTTTAATCCGATTTGTGGAAATAATGCGTAGATTAAAACTGAGTCGACTGTTTCACCTTCAATTTCAAAATTATCTTTATCGGATAACGCCAATAGCTCGTTTGTTAAGCTTTGTAATTCTGCTTCAAGCAAATCCGCTGGCCGGCAAGTAATTGGGTCACTACCGTCCAACACTTTTTGCTGTAACTCTTTATTTACATCAGCCGGAGTCTCTCCATACTCTCCTTTTAAAACACCAGCCGTTTCTTTGCTAATGGTTTTGTATCGTTCGCCTGTTAACACATTTAATACGGCCTGAGTCCCAACAATTTGTGATGTGGGAGTAACAAGCGGAATATATCCGAGATCTTTTCGAACCTCGGGGATTTCATTTAATACTTGATCAAACTTATCTTCAGCTCCCTGCTCTTTAAGCTGACTTTCCATATTGGTTAGCATGCCGCCAGGAACTTGTGAACGAATAATGCGAGCATCAACCCCCTTTAAACTGCCTTCCCACTTAGCGTATTTCTTTCTAACGTCTCTAAAATAAGCGGCAATATCTTCTAGCAATTCTAAATTTAATTGAGTGTCTCGTTTCGTACCTTCAAAAATCGACACTATGGTTTCTGTCGGCGAATGACCATAAGTTAAACTCATAGAAGAAATACTGGTGTCGACCATATCAATATTGGCTTCAACTGCTTTTAGGATAGTTGAGGTACTAAATCCGGTCGTTGCATGACAATGAAGCGCGATAGGCACACTAACGGTTTCTTTTAATCTCGACACTAGCTCTTCAGCAACATAAGGTTTTAATAATCCTGCCATATCTTTTATGCAGATAGAATGAGATCCCATATCTTCCAGACGCTTGGCCATGTCCAGCCAACTTTGAATGGTGTGAACCGGACTCACGGTATAGGACATAGTGCCTTGAGCGTGTTTTTCATTTTCAATAACCGCTTTTATCGCGGTTTCTAAATTTCGAGTGTCATTCATCGCATCAAACACACGAAAAACATCCATGCCATTCGCAGCACATCGCTCAACAAATTTACACACCACATCATCAGCGTAATGGCGATAACCTAAAATGTTTTGCGCTCGAAACAACATTTGCATCGGCGTGTTAGGCATGGCCGCTTTTAATCGACGAAGTCGCTCCCATGGATCCTCACCCAAATAACGAATACAAGCATCGAAGGTTGCACCGCCCCATGTCTCGGCCGACCAATAACCCACCTGGTCCAGTTTTTCTGCAATTGGCAACATATCATCGATGCGTAATCGAGTTGCAAACAACGACTGATGAGCATCGCGTAATACGACATCGGTAATATGCAGTTTATGGTTGTTCATTCAAACTCCTCAATCTTCGACCGATTTCAACCTTGTAGCAAACAGCGGAATACTTCTTACTTAGTGGAGCACTTCTCACAAACAGAGCTCTTCTTGTTAACAGAGCTCTTCTTATAAACAGAATTTATCAATATTACTTTTTTGATTTTCTATAACGATTAACTGCAGCTGATATGACAGCCACTAACCTTTCATCATGACTTGATGAGACAGGAGCAACCGAAGGTTCATTTTCTGGGAAATAACGTAATATAAATTTAGAGACAAGCGAAATAACAACAACTAATAAACTGAGAAAAGCGAATACGGTTCCCATGCCTATGAGCATTAAAGAGAAGCCTTCATAAAATAAAGTCATCGAAACTTATAGCCTCTAATAAAAATTTTATGTCAGATAGCATACACTGGTAATAATAATAACATCACCAGTCGCACTAACAGCACTTTAACTCAATTTATCTCACGGTGAAAGTAAAGTCGAATCCTAACAGCTTACACCACTCAAGAGTAAGTATGAAAAATCATATAAATATGGCCACATGGCATTTGGAGGTTTTCTAACTTAAAGGACTTCTAACTTAAAGGACTTCTAACTTAAAGGACTTCTAACTTAAAGGTCTAACTTAAAGGTTTCCTAATTGAGATTTTAATCAACACAATAATTAGTGTTCAGATTTCCTTAAACAATGAACTATAAAGTGAGAAGAAGGGATTAAAACATGTATCAAAAAACAATTAATGAAATGGTAACTCTAACTGAAAATGCTCAACTATTTCGGTTTCACTGAGTCGCACACCAATCCCCAACAATCGAGCCGATTGCTCTTTGCGACCGAAAGCTTCATCTATCAGCGATTGAAAAACATCATCTAGAATGAACTCTGCACGTCGCTCTTTGGTTGTGCTAGTAAAATCCGAAAATTTAATTTTGACAAATAAAGACTTAAAAGACCGACTACTCAAATTATTAAGACGTCTTTCTAATGATTCAATAAGTCCCGGCAATTCTCGATATAATTCTTCAAGAGAGTGTTTATCATCTCTAAAAGTCGTTTCAACACTAACAGATTTTCTCTCGCGATGTGATGCAACTTGCCGTTCATCTATTCCTCTAGCATACCGGAATAAAGACTTACCAAATTTCCCAAAACGTTCTATAAGTTCGGTTTCTGTCGCACCTTGCAAATCACCACATGAACGAAAGTTTAAATTATGCAGTTTTCTTGCGGTGACCTTTCCGACACCGTGTATTTTTTCAACCGGTAATTGAAAAACGAAATCGTCGACTTGTTCTGGCGTAATCACCTTTAGTCCATCAGGCTTATTCCAATCGCTGGCTATTTTCGCTAAAAACTTATTCGGTGCGACACCTGCAGATGCCGTTAACCCCACTTCATGAAAAATATCCGATTTTATTTGCTGTGCAATCCATGTCGCACTCCCACTATGATGTTCAGATGATGAGACATCTAAATAGGCTTCATCCAAAGACAAAGGCTCAATGACATCGGTGTAACGATGAAAAATATTTTGAATGACTCTTGAGACGTCTCTGTATTTATTTAAATTGGGAGGGATAATAATAAGATCGGGACATCTTTTTTTCGCAACAGCAGAGCTCAATGCAGAGTGAACCCCAAATTCTCTCGCAATATAATTACAAGTGGCAATGACGCCTCGCCGCTCTGCTCGACCACCAACAGCTACAGGTTGCTTGCTTAAACCAGGATTGTCTCTTACTTCCACTGCGGCATAAAAGCAATCCATGTCAACATGAATAATTTTTCGCAACCGCTTATATCCGCTTGAATGGAAACACTAATTCAAACTGTGCACCTTGATTGTCGTGACTGACAATATCGATACTGCCGCCATAATGATGAACAATCTCTGCTACTACAGAAAGTCCAATGCCCTGCCCTTCAGTTTGTTCATCCAGACGTTGGCCTCGCTGTAAAATCAGTTTTCGCTTCTCTTCAGGAACGCCAGGACCATCATCTAAGATATTAATAATAAGTTTATATTGCTCACCTTTTTGCTCTTTCACGTCAACGTCTACTTTTGAGTGAGTCCATTTAAAAGCGTTGTCGAGTAAATTACCCAGCATTTCCATAAAGTCACCCTCATCACCGAAAAAGCGAGCAGTCTCCGGGACAGTAACTTTTACCTTAACTTGTTTATGGTGATACACTTTTTCTAGCGCAGACATAATTTTATCGACGGATATTTTGACATTTATCGATGACAAAATACTGCCTTTGGTACCGGTAGCAGCTCGAGTAAGTTGATATTGAATTATTTCATCCATTCGAGAAACTTGCTCATTCAACACAGGCGCATTTTTATCATGACCTAAACTCGGAACCAAACCTTTGATCACAGCCAGCGGCGTTTTTAATGAATGCGCTAAATTAGATAGCGTATTCCGATATTTTTCCCGCTGCTGTTGTTCGGCGGCAATCAGTAAATTGAGGTTCTCAGTTAGTGGCATAAGCTCTTGAGGGTAATTCGACTCGAGCGATTTTTGTTTACCGAGCTCAATATTTTTCAGATCTTTTGCAATCAATCTAAGCGGTGCCAAACCCCATTGTAATGCAATTAAAGTTATGACCGTCATAACCACTAGAACAAAAGCGAGACCACTCCACAGTGTTAGCCGAAAATCATCAATGATGGAGTTCAGTAAGTGAGCTTCTTGTAACAAAGTAAAAAGATAATAATGCTCGGTTTCATCAAATGACTCCCAGATAACCGCATATCTGAGTCGGTAGTAATCAATACCTTTAAGGTTGACCGAATCAAATAAATATTCGCCTGGTATCAATTTTTCTGAAAGGAACAAATCTAAATCAACGGCACTAAACGATCGCCACAATTCTTCTTCATCACCAGAGTAAACAAATGCGTAATAGCCACTATCGATTTGATTGAACCTGTCTTCTCGTACGACTTCTGGAATATACAGTCGACCCGGCTCTTCTTCTTCAGCGGCCGTTAGTAATACCAGTAACTGAGTTTTCATTCGCTCTTTTAGTTGCGCTGATAAACTGCTGTCGAATGCTTTTTCGAGGTAATAGGCAACTCCGCTGGCTAAAACTACCAGCGCAAGTATCGATACGAGGCTTAAACGAAACTTAAGCGAATAGCGCATGTTTATAATGTTGGATTGATGCGATATCCTCGACCACGCAAGGTTTCAATGGGATTGAGTGTTCCTTCTGGATCAAGTTTTTTTCTTAACCGACGAACAAACACTTCTAACACATTACTGTCTTTATCGTGATCTTGCTCGTAAATGTGCTCTGTCAACTCGGTTTTTGAAATCACCTTATCTGGGTTCATCATTAAATACTCAAGAACCTTGTATTCATAAGCGGTTAAATCCAGCTCTATATCGTTTAATTTAATTTGCTTGGTGCTCGAGTTTAATTCGATTGGTCCTTTATTAATGATAGGCGATGCAAAACCCGAAGAGCGACGCAATAGTGCATTCACCCGCGCCAACAATTCTTCTGGTTGAAATGGCTTTACAAGATAATCGTCTGCTCCGCGTGATAGCCCCTCCACTTTTTCTTGCCAGCGACTTCTAGCAGTAAGAATTAGAATTGGAAAAGCTTTACCTGTCTCACGAATTTTAGCGATTAAATCAAGTCCATTCAGTTTAGGAAGTCCGAGATCAATTATCGCCATATCGATTGGATATTCGGTAGCGTAATAGAGTCCATCAGCTCCATCAAACGCTTGGTCTACCGCATAGCCATGCTGATTTAATGTTGCCTTTAATTGCTCTTGTAAACTAACTTCGTCTTCAACAATTAATACTTTCATTTGGTTGACCTACTTTTTTTATCCAACTTTTAAAACTTTTCCATTACAGGCATTAACCAAAATCGTTTTCACCCGTCCGTTATCCAGCAACACCTTTACACGGTATACCGGAGGATTACTTTTGCGTGACAGTGAAGCTGACAAAGCCTTACCTTTAATCGCACTCTGCGCTGCCGAAATAGCACTTGCCTTGGACACTGGCTCGCAGGATCGCTGAGACGACTTGGCATCAGCCAAGCTGAAGCCAACCACCAAAAATACGCTAATCAGAAATTTATAAAACATTGCTACCCTTTAATCTCAATTAAAGCCACAACCGTCTCACTACATAAATCTTGCCGCGCCGTGACCTGCTTGTCAATCTGGACGCTCTTCACTGAGCTTGTTGCCAGCGGATTACGTATAATAGACTCACAGTATGAATGCTAACCAGAATAAACTGAATGCAATCTGAACAGTTTGAAATTTCACCAAGTTATTTTCAGCAAGAGTCTATCACTCTCGATAAGGTATCATGCTCTCCATTTTACCACTCAAAGTTCTTTCGTGCTTTGGAAACCAGTGGCTCAGTGAGTGCACAAACCGGCTGGCATCCCCAGCATCTAAAACTTTTCAATGATAGCAGCTCAACTTTAATACCCGGCTACGCCAAGTCTCATTCTTATGGCGAATATATTTTCGACTGGAATATTGCCGATGCGGTAACAAGGGCAGGAATTCAATACTATCCAAAATGGGTATCACAATTTCCGTTCAGTCCAGTTGAAGCGCCCAATACACAGTTATTAGACTCTACAAGCGCACAACAAGCCTTTAAATCTGCCTTAGCCGACTATTTTGAGCCTCGATTTCTCACAGCTCAGTTACTTTACCAGCCGGAAAAGCTAGTCCACCAACTCGAGCAACTCGGTGGACTTACACGCAAAAATATTGGATTTAAATGGGAAAATACTGGATACCAATGCTTTGATGACTTTTTAGTCTGCCTGAAACCTAAGTCTGCCAAAAATATTCGACAAGAACGACGTAAAGTTGCCAACCAAAATCTAAATGTGAAGGTTTACCACGACACGTCAATTACGTCCGAAGTTATTGAGCGTTTTTACCCGTTTTATCGACTTACCTATCAAAAACGGTCTGGCACCAATGGTTATATTAATTTAATGGCTTTTGACCAATGGCTGATGGAGATTTCTAATCAAACCTATTTGGTGTTTGCTCAAGATAACGGTCAAGACGTTGCTTCGGCTCTGTTTGTAGCGGACAAAGACACCTTATATGGTCGATATTGGGGCAGTCGATTATCTGAACGATTGCTCCATTTTGAGCTTTGCTACTATCGAGGCATTGAGATTTGTATTGAAAATAAATTGAAGTTCTTCAACCCAGGTGTTCAAGGTGAGCATAAAGTGCGACGCGGCTTCGCCCCTTACTGGACTTACTCAAGCTACTTCTATTTCGATCCGATACTTAGAGGACAAATACACAATTACTTTAAAGAAGAGACTGAGCAACTCGAGCATTATCGAGCTGCTCTTACGGAAAAATTACCGTTTAGATAAACTGCCCTCTAGCTATCAGTCCTTCAAGTTGGCAGCTCTTGCGCGTCTGAATGCGCTCGATAATTTGTGACTTATGGTTTGCGGTCTATCCGTCCTGTGTTCATGCGACCAGTTGCTTCGACATTATATCGAGGGACTTGCGCTCTTCCAGCAACTGCTCAAAGCTGGCGTTGATTTTATCCTCATCCAATCCTAATAAATCCAAAGTAGATTTAGGCAGGCCTGCTACGGTTTCATCGCCCATTTCAATTCGCTTTAATAATCGGTTCGACAGTAATACTAAATTAGAATAAACCGCATGCTGACTCCAGAACTCTTCCTGGTGATGCCAGCGAACCGCAATGATCAACTCTTCTGGCATGTGCCAATTTTTCATTAACCAGGCACCAATTTCCTGATGAGTCACCCCCATCACAAAGTGCTCGATATCTTCAATTCGAATCGCTGGATTCGCCGAAATATATTGGTTGATCAATTTAAACTGTGGCAAAAATAAGTGACCCAGTAATAAATGCCCAAAGTTATGTAACAACCCGGATAAATACGCCAGGCCTCTCTCTGGTCGCTGTTTCGGTGGAATCATTAAACATAGCTTCTCCACCAAACTCGCCGAATAAACTGCCTGACGCCAAAACGCACTCAATCCCAGTGGCCCCTCGTCAGGTACATTAAGCGATTTACCTATGGATATTCCAAGTGCTAGATTCATCACCAGATCGAAACCCAATACACGAGAAATAGCCGTCTCAACAGAATCAATGGCTCCTTTGTACCCGTAGTAAGGAGAACTTGCCCAACTGATAATCTGTGCGGCAAGGGATGGGTCTTTTTCGACTATTTCACCTAGCTTTTTAGCGTCAGCGCTCGGATCCACTCGCAAACGCATAATGTCCTGAGCGATATCTGGCATGGCAGGTAAGTCGAATGTTTCATCGATACGTTGCTTAATTCTCAATGGCGTGAATTGACTCACTGCCTCAGAAACATCTTGCTGAGCATTTTTTCTCGAGTAAAGCTTACTGGGGCCACAGGCAAAAGAAAGCCGCTCACAATCATTATATAATTTGCGAATTTCACTATTTTCCAGCTTAATTAATTGTTTGTTGTCACCCGACATAATATACGCCTGCGACAATGAGAAAACTGATTCGTCGATCAAACCAGTAACGCCAAAGCCCTCAGGTAAAGCCGGAATAGCATTAGTATCGAGGTAGCGGAAAGTGTGCTGAAGCAGCTCGGTAGAAGCAACGGAAAAATCCAGTCCTTTCACGCGCTTTGCCACTTCAAAATCTAGCAAGTGGTCTGCTGGCAACACGGCCAGATAACGGCTGCCCTCTGCTTGCAATAAAACAGCGCGCAGTAAAGAAGATTCTGGAATACCGGCTCGCTCCGCGATAGTGCCGTAAGGCGCTTCATCAATGTCTTTAATTTCGTAGGAAATTTCCATTGAACTCAGAATATCAGCGATAGTTTTTGACAGCGACACAACACTCTCCTGTAACGTGACTCTGTATAACTATAGCCAATATTCAGCGAGATGACACAAGCCCCCACAACCTTGCAACAGGTTTGCGACTGGTTGGCACTTTTGCTTCAATTAACCCTAAACTGAGATTTATTCTATTAGGTCTTGATCGTCTGAATCAGGCAGTTCTACTTTCTCAATTTTTTGAAAACGACTGGTTATTTTCTGTGCCGAGGTATTAATTTGATCGACATCCTTACTTACCTGACCTATATGTTTGGACAAATTATCCATTCGAGTTTTAAACCGACTGAAGTCTTCTGCCAAATAGCCTAAATGTTCTTGAATGATGTGAACTTGTTTGCGAGTTGCTTCATCCTTAATGACCGCACTGGCAGTGGTTAAAATCGCCATCATAGTGGTGGGAGACACCATCCAAACTTTTTCCTTATGAGCCAGTTCAACTAAATCGGGAAAATGACCGTGTATTTCTGCAAAAACAGCTTCAGCTGGAATAAACATCATCGCACCCGACGCCGTCTCACCTTCAATAATGTATTTTTCTTTAATGTCTTTGATATGTTTTTTTATGTCTTGTCTAAATTGTCTTGCAGCTTGCTGACGATCAGCGTCACCAAGTTCAAAATCCGTCATTTTTTGAAACGCTTCTAAAGGAAATTTAGCGTCGATTACTACATGGCCAGTCGGCTCAGGCAAAAATAAAATACAGTCAGCAATTTTATCGTTCGATAACCGATGCTGTAGCGAGAAGTTAGCTTCTGGTAATACATTTCTAACCAACGAATTCAGTTGAACTTCACCAAATGCGCCACGCGAGCGTTTGTCGGCTAGAACTTGCTGTAAGCTGACCACATTAGACGATAGTTCTGTGATCTTCTTTTGCGCATCATCGATTAAAGCTAACCGCTTGAGAACGTCATTAAAGGTTTGTGTAGTTTTTTCAAAACCTTCAGATAAACGCTTTTCAACCTGTCCGCTGATATCTTTTAATCGATCGTCGGTGGTCTTGGTGAGTTGAGTAATACCCTTGAGTAAATTATCCGAACTATTATTTAATGTTTGGGTTAATTCAGAGCGCATACTTTTTATCGACTCACGCAACTCGTTAACTAACTTGTCTCTGAGCTCCATATCACTTTTCTGATTACGCTCTTGCAACTCAGCCAGTTGATTTAACAAAACCTCTTTAAACTCGGTGAGAGAACGTTGCTGATTGAGTTTTGCGTCTGCCAGCCTCTCACTAACTTCCCTTTGATTAACCTCAAACTTTTGAGAAACAACCAGTTCAAACTTATTTTGCTGAATTAATAAACTTTCTTTTAATTGGCCAATACTATCGACTAACGTTGCTTGAGTCTGACTAGCTGCTTTATCGGCTTTCTGACTTGCCTCAGCAAAACGGTCAATTTGAAACTCTCTTAGTGCAGCAATAGCTTCTAATAACTTTTGCTCACCACTTTGGTTGGATGCAACCGATGCTGCAAGTTGACGTAACTTCAACAGCATAACAACAGTAACTACTGCTAAAAGAGTTAAAGCGGTTAACACAATCCAGTTAAAGTTTTGCAGTAAAAATTCCGTCATTCAGTTAAACCTTTATTAAACTGACTAATTGTTAAACAACTGATTGTTAAACAACTGATTGTTAAACAGCAATTTGTTTTGATTGTAACAATAATTTATCAGTAATTGCTGGAATCAAGAAGTGACCTGTTAATTTATCAATTTATCTGACACTCGAATCATCTACGGTAGTGCAAATTAATTGTTCAAACGACAGGCAAAAAAAAAGCTGCTTATTACTAAGCAGCTTTTTTGAATATGGCGCGCACGGAAGGATTCGAACCTCCGACCGCCTGGTTCGTAGCCAGGTACTCTATCCAGCTGAGCTACG
>JABXHY010000045.1 GCA_013373375.1 Gammaproteobacteria bacterium | reverse complement strand
ATTTTAGAACCATGTTCTAAACAACCTTGAGAATTGTAGTCCAGTTTTTCAATGGTAAACTTTTCCCAGGTAATACGATTATGGGTACGAGAATCAACCGTATTATCATATTCATTTGCCTTGATAACATGACCATTATTAGTACGAATGTAGATTTCATCGTTATTTCTGAAGCTGTCACCTTTTAACCGATTCGCTGACTCAAAAGTTAACGACTCCCAGGTTTGCTGTATTTGACCAAAAGCGCCAACATTGTCGCCGCCTTCACTCACCGCCAACACGTGACGCCCATCGTGCGCTTGCAAACTGGTTACCGCTAGCTCAGTTTTGTAGTTTTGTTCACCTTCTGCATCGCTAAAATAAAAGCGCACTTGAGTGGGCACCGGAACAGTAACAAGCCCCTGCCATACAGGAAGTTCATCAATTACATTAACTGAGCGTAGATAAGAATTGGTTGTGCCTTAAGAACCCAATTGGTCGTCATCAGGATTCCAAAGTCTAATACTATTGCCTTGATTAGTTCGATTATTCCAAGAATGTTCGAACCCCAACCTGGTCCCTTTCTCTCCGATAACAGGGTGCAACCACAATTACCTATAGAAAAGACACCAACATTTAGTATGGGAATAACTATACTAACAGAGTCCGATCAAAAAATCACAGATGCAATCAGTCGAGCAGACAAAGCACTTTACCAGGCAAAAGAATCCGGGCGTAATAGAGTAATAACCATTTAGTAATAATTAAAAAATGCTAACATTTTTATTCTCTCTATAGTTTTAAGAGAGACAAAAAAGCATTCAACTTAACGGCTGAATGCTTTTCATTACAAACGGTTTGTGCTATTTCGATTCGCTTAATTCACAAAAGTGAAAGATATCGCAAATCAATTATTTTAGTTTTGATAAATCCAAAGACTCTTCAACCTTTTTCGCTATCGCTCTTGCCATGCCAAGACTGCCTTTAGCCTTATCGATCACAACATACAAAAATATTGCAGAGTTACTTTTCAATAATCGAATTAGGTGATATTGAGAATCGAGAGTTATTAAAATATCTTCGATACCGCCTGGGATACCCAAAGCTTTCATTGTTTTTCTTTTTGCTTTTACTACTTCGGTGTTTCCTGCAGCAGCAGTGTTCAAATCGAAGTTATCTTCCCCTTCTTTTCCCAGTATTAGCCCTGTATCTGAATCCACTAGGCAACCACCGACAAACCCATCTAAATCTTTCAGTTGGGAAATATCTGCCATTTTCTTTCTCCTTATTTATACGAGTGTTAAACAAATAGTTCAGAAATTTAGATTAAGCAAAAGAATGAAGTAAATTATTAAGATCAATTTAATTTAATGTGAATTTTGAGTTGTAGCTCACGAATATTTATTCCGACTACAAAGACTGCATTCGCTTAAGCTTTTCGCTATTGACAAAACAATTAAGGCCTCAAAAACCAACAAATAAATAGCGCGATTGAGATATTAAATAATATTTAATTAAACAAGATTTTACATTGGCTTGATTTAAATCTATTTATTTACTTACTTACAACTCGATCAAGTGATAATTAGTGCAAAGTAGTTCGACCAACCTGTCATCACCAAAGGCCTACAACGTTTGTGTTCATCTCTCAGATTCTATCGAGAAAAGACGGGTTGAACTGTCTTTAAAAATGTTCAACAAATTAAACGGAGACCATTGGTTGTTCACTACTTTCGAAGAGGCGGACATAGTGGTTATTTCTCTCGATGAAAACAGCACTCAAGATGCTTTGGACGCCAAAAATAACTCTGATAAAATTACAGTTGTATATGGCAAAGAAAAGACTGACCACCCTTGGCATATGTCACCTGGAGGTGGTGCCGATGAGTTTATGAGTGTTTTCAGCGATATTTACGCATCTCTGAACAATCAGAAGCCGAGCCAAGCTGTCGCCTCATTCAATTCGTTTGATAAGCTAATGTCGTTTTTTAACCAATTGAAAAATAAGAAAAACACCTTAATAAGCTTCGGAAATGATATCCAACTCATCTATGACTCTAAAGAATACAAAGTCGAATTTATTACACCAAAAAATCTATCCATGGAAGCTTATGCGACTCTGTTAAGCTCCGCAGACTTTAGTGTCGCCAAATTTTCTGAACCAGTTAGTGTTAATCATAATGAAACCGTACAATTTGATAGCTTTAGCTTCTTCTGGAAGCTATTTCAGTTTATTTCGATCGGTGCTGCTTCCGACGAACACAATAAAACGGTTTACAAACAAATGCATTGGCCGCCGCTCACTATGGTGCCACATAAAGAGCATGACCTAGCTATATCAGCATTGTTAATGAAAGGTAGTTTTGATATCTACACAATTTCAGGCAAAGCCAGATGCCAACTCGAAGATGTCTATAGGTATATATTATCCTGTTTATCAATAAACTTTCTGGAGCTGTGTACTTCGCCTGCATCAGAAGCATTAAATAAAAATCAACCTGATGACAAAAAGGTGTCTCTACTTGGGAAGCTCTTTCAAAAGCTTCAACAAATTAAAAAGGGAAGTTAATGAAGTTCGTATTTACAGGATGTGTGGGCTCTGGAAAAACAGAAGCCATCAAAACAGTCAGTGATATTCCGGTCATTTCCACTGAAGAAAAGCCGTCTGATGATTTAGAGAAGCAGACAACAACTGTAGCGCTTGATTATGGTGAACTGCATCTCGCTCAAGGTAGTAAGCTGGAGCTTTATGGAACACCGGGACAAAGTCGTTTCGCTTATATGTGGAAAATTTTATCCGAAGGTGCCAGTGGATTTATTATATTGGTCAATCACAAACGACCATCACCCGTTGAAGATCTTGACATGTACGTAGAAAATTTCGCTGAATACTTAACCGAAAGTAATTTAGCCGTTGGCGTCACTCATACCGATGATATCAATTTAATGACAAACGAATTATCCAAATATTATGAATATTTAAAACACAAGAACATTAGCGCTCCGGTATTACCAATTGATCCAAGAGATGCCAGTAGCGTTACAACATTACTTCAGGCCTTAACCGTTTCCATCGAGCAAAATTTATGATTACTGAAGATAAAGTTTTAAAACGAGTTGCCAATGAGCATCTACAAAATTTGGTTTCTAACTTCAATATTATTGAAGAGGCAGCTATCGTATCCTCCGATGGCTATCTGGTTTGCAAATATGAGTCAAAAGTGAGCTCTATGGAACGTGTTGGCACTATGGGAAGTTCAATGATTTCTCTCGCTGACACCATGACTGCAGAGCTTAAAATGGGTAAGTGCGTTAATTTGGTGATAGAAAATGAATTGGGCATTGCGGTCATTATTCATATCAATTCAAAATTAAGCATTATCACAGTGACAAGAGAAACGTCTCAACTTGGTATGCTGCTTAGCGCGACAAAAAAATACGCGGTTAAAATAAAGCAAGCAATTACTTAACCGCTTTGAAAGGAAAGATATGCTCTAAATAATAACGCCAATACCCGAAGGTATTGGCGTTATTATTTTAAAGACTAATTTCTCACTAAACCATTATGTAAACGAAGAGTAAAAGTACTCGTTTCGTCATCATTGCCATGAGTATGAATCAAGTCGCCATCTACTGCTTTTAAATACGTTCCCCAATAAGTTTTTAATTTAATTTTAGAACCATGTTCTAAACAACCTTGAGAATTGTAGTCCAGTTTTTCAATGGTAAACTTTTCCCACGTAATACGATTATGGGTACGAGAATCAACCGTATTATCATATTCATTTGCCTTGATAACATGACCATTATT
>JABXHY010000039.1 GCA_013373375.1 Gammaproteobacteria bacterium | reverse complement strand
TTTGACTTCGACATTTTGGTGCCATTGACCATTAAAAAACCGTGCGCGTGAACTTTGGTGGGCTTTCTAAAGTTGGCTCCGTCTAACATGGCAGGCCAAAACAAAGTGTGGAAGTATACGATGTCTTTGCCGATAAAGTGATGGACTTCGGCGTCACTGTCGATTTTCCAGTAATCGTCAAATTCAAGACCATCGGTTTTATCGCAGAGGTTTTTAAAGCTGGCCATGTAGCCGATAGGTGCGTCCACCCAAACGTAAAAATATTTATTTTCTGTGCCGGGAATTTTAAAACCAAAGTAAGGTGCATCACGTGAAATATCCCACTCAGCAAGGCCGGCATCAAACCACTCATCGAGTTTGTTGGCGATCTGCTCTTGAACATGGTCGCCGCGTGTCCAGGTTTTTAACATGGCCTCAAAGTCAGTGAGTTTGAAAAAATAGTGCTCAGACTCTTTTGAAATCGGAGTTGCGCCAGAGACAGCAGACTTGGGATTTTTCAGTTCGGTCGGTGAGTAAGTCGCACCACAGTTGTCGCAATTGTCCCCGTATTGGTCGGGTGAATCGCATTTCGGACAATTGCCTTTTACAAATCGATCGGGCAGAAACATTTCCTTTTCTGGATCGAAAAGCTGCGAAATCGTTCTCTTCGCTATGTGGCCAGCTTTATCTAATCGAGTGTAAATTAACTCACTTAATTCGCGGTTTTCTTCTGAATGCGTGGAGTGGTAGTTGTCATATGCCACTAAAAAGTCTTGGAAATCTTGTAAATGCTCTTCACGAGTGGCCGTGATTAACTCTTCTGGTGTAATGCCTTCTTTTTGCGCTCTGAGCATTATTGGTGTGCCATGAGTATCGTCGGCGCAAACGCTGATACACTGATGGCCACGCATTTTTTGAAAACGAGTCCAAATGTCGGTTTGAATATGCTCGAGCATGTGCCCAATGTGGATTGAGCCATTGGCATAAGGTAAAGCGCTAGTCACCAGGATTTTACGGGTCATCTTTTAACCTAATCTATTCGAAATACTACTGTTTTATCAAAAAGTTACGCAATTGGTTGTGCAGGTGGCATGCTGCCATCTTTAGGGGGCGAACTATACCAAAAGCCGTCATTAAAATATATGAATCGATTGGCTTTGGCCGTATAAAACAAAGGATCTTTTGGTTATAATCCGGCACTTTCCGTGTAATAGAGCCGTTGAGCCAATAATGAGTGTGTCTGAACAAGCAATTAAACAGCATTTAAATCAAGTAATTATCCCAGAACTGGGGAAAGGACTGGTGGATGCTGGCTGGGTGAAACAGTGTGAGATTACCGACTCTAAGGTCAACCTGCGTATTTTGTCGAGTTTTCCTTGTTCGTCACAACATTCAACATATGAACAACAAGTCAATCAACAGATTAGGGCGGTTACCGACCTTTCTGTTAACTTTGAGTGGGGCACCATGATTTCCGCTCATCAGCACAAAGCTGGCGTCAGCGCCTTGCAAGGGGTTAAAAATATTATCGCTGTTGCATCAGGTAAAGGTGGCGTTGGAAAATCAACAACCTCGGTCAATTTGGCATTGGCATTAGTTGCAGAAGGTGCAAAAGTTGGTTTGCTCGATGGCGACATTTACGGGCCAAGTCAGCCGATAATGCTGGGCAAAAAGGGTTCAAGACCCGAAACCTTGGATCAGAAAAGAATTATGCCGGTTGAACACTATGGGGTACAGTCGATGTCGATTGGATACCTGGTCGACCCCGAGCAAGCTATGGTTTGGCGAGGTCCTATGGCAAGTGGCGCGTTACAGCAGTTGATTAACGATACCCAGTGGCAAGATCTGGATTATTTGATCGTCGACTTACCGCCCGGCACAGGTGACATTCAGCTCACGCTTTCGCAAAAAGTTCCTGTTACTGCAGCACTTATTGTCACAACACCACAGGATATTGCACTGGCGGATGCGGTTAAGGCGATGAACATGTTCGATAAAGTGTCCGTTCCGGTATTGGGCGTAGTTGAAAATATGGGCGTTCATGTGTGTTCAAATTGCGGTCATGCTGAACATATTTTTGGCGAAGGCGGTGGTCAGTCTTTAGCGAATGATGCCAATATAGACTTTCTGGGTAGCCTACCACTCGCCAAAAGTATTCGTGACGATGCCGATAACGGTAAACCGAGCGTGGTCGCAGATCCGGACGGGGCAATTGCAATTATCTATAAAGGCATTGCACGTAAAATGGCTGCGAGTTTATCGCTTAAAGCAAAAGATTACGGGCAGAGCTTTCCAAATATCACCATCACCAATGATTAAACATTTATTTATTTTGGGGTTAAACGAGGTAACGCATGACTATTAAAGCTGATAAATGGATTCGCCGAATGGCAGAAAATGAAGGCATGATTGAGCCTTTCGAGCCAGGACAAGTGCGTTATATAAATGAGCAGCGAATCGTTTCTTATGGTACGTCGAGTTATGGTTACGATGTACGTTGTTCTGATGAGTTTAAAATTTTTACTAACATTAACTCTGCGATTGTTGATCCGAAGAACTTCGATCAACAAAGCTTTGTGGATGTGAAATCGGATGTTTGTATCATTCCTCCAAACTCGTTTGCATTGGCCAGAACAGTTGAATACTTTCGCATACCTCGTAATGTTTTAACGGTATGTTTGGGTAAATCAACTTACGCGCGGTGCGGAATTATTGTCAACGTCACGCCATTAGAACCTGAGTGGGAAGGTCACGTTACTCTTGAGTTTTCAAATACAACACCATTACCCGCAAAAATATATGCGAATGAAGGTGTTGCTCAGATGTTATTTTATGAGTCAGACGAAGTATGCGAAACCTCTTATAAAGACAGAGGTGGTAAGTATCAAGGTCAGACTGGCGTTACATTACCAAAAACTTAATTTAGAAAATTGTTCCATATCTTTTCGAAAGTTATTTTTAAGCCAGCGGTACAAATGGTCTACAATAAAGGCATTGCGAGCAATGCCTTTATTTTTATCTTGGGTAACGCTTTGAGAAGTAGACGTTAGTTGAATAGAAGACACTTATGACACAGTACGATTACGATGCGATAGTGATAGGTAGCGGACCTGGTGGTGAAGCTGCTGCAATAAATTTAGCGAAGCATAAAAAGAAAGTCGCATTAATAGAACGTTATAACAAAGTCGGCGGTGGTTGTACTCACTGGGGCACGATTCCCTCTAAAGCATTGCGTCATAGTGTTGCTCGTCTAATTGAATTTAATGGTAGTCCATTGTATGGCGATATCATTCGTTCGGCTTCACTAACCTTTTCCGACATTTTAAAACAGGCGCAATCGGTTGTTCGAGAGCAGGTTGGCTTGCGTAGCAGCTTTTATGATCGTAATCGAGTCGATGTCTATTACGGTGAAGCTTCATTCGTCGACAAACATACAGTGCAAGTGTCCCAAAGCGATGACGATTTACTAAAACTAAGCGCAGAAAATATTGTTATTGCTACGGGTTCTCGTCCTTATCGACCAGACGATATCGATTTTGATCATCCAAGAGTTTACGATTCAGATACCATTCTCTCGTTGGAGCGTAATCCTCGGCATGTCATTATTTATGGCGCTGGTGTAATTGGTTGTGAATACGCATCAATCTTTCGTGGCCTTGGAGTAAAAGTTGATTTAGTGAATATGCGCGATCAACTGCTGTCTTTTCTGGATAAAGAAATTACCGACTCTCTCAGTTACCATCTTTGGAACAGTGGTGTAAATATTCGCAACAATGAAGAATACGATAGAGTCGAAGGTTCTAATGACGGCGTGATTGTTCATTTAAAATCAGGTAAACAAATAAAAGCGGATTGTTTATTGTTTGCAAATGGTCGAACCGGCAATACCGATAAACTCAATTTGAAAGCCGTTGGTTTAGAAGCCAATAGCCGAGGACAGCTTGAAGTTAATGCCTGTTATCAAACCAAAATCAACAATATTTACGCGGTGGGTGACGTAATTGGTTATCCTAGTTTGGCAAGTGCAGCGTTGGATCAAGGTCGAATTGCTGCCGCCAATATGTTGCAAGAAGCGTGTAATTTAAGGTTGGTAGAGGATATTCCAACGGGAATATATACGATCCCTGAAATCAGCTCGGTTGGTAAAACAGAGCAGCAATTGACCGCTGAAAAAATACCTTATGAAATTGGAAGAGCGCAATTTAAAGATTTGGCTCGTGGACAAATCGCCGATACCAAAGTGGGCAGTTTGAAAATCTTATTTCACAGAGAAAATAAAAAAATTCTGGGCATTCATTGTTTTGGTGAACGTTCATCCGAGATCATTCATATCGGCCAAGCGATCATGCAGCAAAAAGGTGAAGGAAACACTATAGAATATTTTGTGAATACCACTTTCAATTACCCAACCATGGCAGAAGCCTATCGCGTTGCTGCTTTAAATGGGTTGAATCGACTCTTTTAAATTAATAATTTAAGATTCAAAATAGTGTTTACTTGGAATATCGCGTCAAAGTGGGGTATCCCGCAAAAGAGGCTTATCCCGTAAAAGAGGGTTATCCCGTAAAAGAGGGTTATCCCGTCTAAATAGTTTTTGCGGGATTACCCGCAACCTTGCTACCTGCAGTAACTTTTTTAGTGACCACTGCGCCGGCGCCAATCACGGCGTCATCGCCAATTGAAACGCCAGGTAAGATAATAGCGCTTGCACCGATCCAGACATTATTGCCAATAGTTATATCGGCAACATAGTTTTCTTTTACCAGTCTTTGTACTGCATCCGTTGAGTGACCAACCGTGATAATTTGAACATTTGGTCCAACTAAACAGTCACTCCCAATATTGACTTCGCCCCCATCTAATATCGTGACATTGAGATTAAAATAACTTCGGTCACCAATCGAAATGAATTCACCATAATCGCATTGAAATCCGGGATCGATATACACTTGTTCACCACATTGCTTAAACAATGTTTTCAATTGATTAATATTCTGCTTGTTGGGTTCAATTTGATAAGCACGGCAAAATTTGTGAGCTCTTTGACGTTGTGCCTGCATTGATGCATCGCGATTATTCAATATTCGCATAAAGTTTTTAAACCTGCCGATTATGTTAGATGTCTACTATCTAACTTTTTTAAAAAATTCATATAACAACACGACTGTTGAGGTAATTGCTCTGAAACCTTGATGTTGTCTGATAATTACAATAAAAAGTCGCGTTTTCTCAATTCCATTGTCTTTAGCAAATGACATTAAATATTTAATTTGTTCATAGGAATAGTCTACTTCACAAATGAGTATTCCTGAAAAGTTAACTTTAACAATAATAAGGAATCCCTATGAATAAATTACTTGGAATCTTGGTATTAATGTTGGCAAGTTCTTCTGTGTTTGCCGTAAATCAATGTAAGCCACCAACGCAACTGGTGTTTAAATGGGAGTATCGAGATGTATGGACCTGTGATACGCGTGTAGAGACATACGAGTATGATATGACATACTGCGGTTACAATGGTCACTTGTATTTATCTGGAGCAGGACATCAAGGGAATCCTCCTAGTAGTATTTTTTCACAATCAACTGAAGTTTTGAGTGGAAATGTTCAGTGTCCGACAATGATTTGGAGCACAGATTCCCAATCGTACAGTTATACTAGCTCTGATGGCTATACTCGCTGGGCGACCGCTTACTACAATGGCCATCTTTTTAACTCGAGTCGTCAAGTGGTTACGCATACCGGCGAGCGTGAAATAGAAGAAAATTGTCGCTTTGTGAACAAACTTGTCAAAGTGAGTTACTGCGAAGATCTTAGATAAGCTTCTATCAACATAACACTAAACGACTTTTAGGGAGCCTACTGTTTGGCTTTTTGAAAGTCGTTTTTAATAATTCTCTTCTTGTGGTTTTAATCTGCACATTTTCTCGACAAAAAAGCAATACTCCACACGGCTACAAGCTTTGAAACATTTGCCGACTTTACCTTGAGCGTTGAACTGGGTAATCTTCGTGCCGAAAATAATAGATATTACTGTTGGAGATAGCAATGAAGTTCAACACTTCGTTCATTGCAGCGGCTTTAACCGCAGCATTATTGAACATTCCTGTGTGGTCGGATCAGTCAAGTCCAGAAGAATCAAAAGAAACTAAATCGGAAGAAACTGTAACCGAAGAGAAAAAGTCAGAAAAATGGGACGTGAATAACCCTCCGGGTGAAGAGCGCTCCATAACTATCGATACCGATGAAATCACCTGGTCGAATGTTGATGTAAGTCCCGATGGTAAAACCATAATTTTTGACATGCTGGGTGACATTTATTCGATGCCGATTTCTGGTGGTAAAGCAAAAGCCATTACTTCAGGAATGAGCTGGAGCATGCAACCTCGCTTTAGTCCAAACGGAAAACAAATCGCTTATATTTCAGATGAGTCTGGTGCCGATAATTTA
This sequence comes from Gammaproteobacteria bacterium, assembly GCA_013373375.1. Taxonomy (GTDB): domain Bacteria; phylum Pseudomonadota; class Gammaproteobacteria; order Enterobacterales; family Kangiellaceae; genus Pleionea. The sequence goes on along the minus strand of JABXHY010000039.1, from coordinate 5,000 downwards.
TGGGTAATGAATTCAGACGGTTCTGAACCTAAACAAGTCAGTGATGAGAAGACGAATTTAGTTCACACTCCAAACTGGGCGCCAGATGGCGAGTACATTGCCGTTAAAAAAGGTTTTGTGTCAGCTCGAAGCATTGCTGCTGGAGAAATCTGGTTATTCCATAAAGCGGGTGGCAACGGCTATCAAATTATTAAGCGTATTGGCGGAGAAAATGCGCAAAAAACGATTGCGGAGCCTGCTTTCACTCCTGATGGTCGATACATCTATTACTCAAAAGATTCAACGCCAGGTACACAATGGGAATACAACAAAAATCCTACCACGCAAATTTTTGCGATTCGGCGTTACGACACCGAAACTGGAAAAGATGAACAAGTTGCAGGTGGGCCCGGTGGAGCTATCGCGCCAACGCCATCGAGTGATGGTAAGTATTTAGCGTTCGTGCGTCGTGTGGATACCAAAACCGTATTGTTTGTTAAAGATTTGAAAACCGGTTTAGAGACACCTGTTTTTGATGGTCTTGATCGAGACTTACAAGAAACCAATGGCTCTATGGGGAACTTTACTCAGTTTGACTGGACTCCCGATAATAAAAAGTTGGTTTTCTGGGCCGGCGGAAAAATTCATCGTATAGAGGTTAAGTCACGTAAAGTAACAACCTTACCAATGCAAATTAAAGTCGATAAAAAAGTGACTGAGGCATTGCGATTTAAAGTTGATGTAGCGCCAGATGAATTTGATGCGAAAATGATCCGTTGGGCACAAAAGTCGCCAAACGGTGAACAGATCGCTTATGAGTCGATGGGTAAAATTTATATTCGTGATATTGATTCTGGTAAGCGCAAGCGATTGACTCGTCAGGATGAACACTTTGAATTTTATCCAACGTATTCTCGTGACGGGCGTTACATTGCTTATGTCACTTGGGACGATAAAAAGCTCGGCAGCGTTCGTGTGGTTCGTTCGAGCGGTGGTAGCGGTGATGTGATCACAACTGAGCCTGGTCATTATGTTGAACCCGACTTTTCACCTAACGGGGAAAAGGTAGTGTTTCGACGATTTACGGGTGGTTATTTAACGTCACCAGAATACTCGATGGAGCCTGGCATTTACATTGCGGATGCCGATGGTGATGGCATGAAGCGAGTTCATAATACTGGATTTAAACCTCATTTCGGTGCTGATTCCAGCAGAGTTTTTTTTACTTCGTTTGGCTGGGGTAAAGGCGCAAGCTTGCACAGTGTCGACCTTGAAGGTAAAGAAGTACGCGATCATTACTCCAGTAATGACATTGTTGAGTATCGTATTTCACCTGATGGCAATTGGGTCGCTTTCTTAGAGCAGTTCAATGCGTATGTTGCTCCATTTAAATTTACTGGCAAAAGTGAAACACTTGGTTCTTCAGCGCAAACGGTAAAAGTTAAAAAAGTTTCAAAGCGATCGGGTGAGTTTTTACACTGGTCGAAAGACAGTAAAACATTAAATTGGGCGCATGGTGCAACCTTATATACGCGTGACCTAGCGGATGCTTATGAGTATTTACCGGGTTCACCAGACGAGTTACCGGAACCTGTTTCAGAGGGTATCGATTTATCTTTCAAAGTTAAAGCGGACAAACCAAAAGGCCGGATCGCATTAGTGGGTGCAAAAGTTGTCACTATGCGAGATGCCGATTTAACTCAAGAAGTCATTGAAAACGGTGTTGTTCTGGTTAACGGAAATCGTATTGAAGCTGTAGGTACTAAAGACAGTGTGTCAATTCCTAAAGGAACCAAAGTTATCGACGTTAAGGGTAAAACCATTATTCCTGGTATTATCGATGTCCATGCTCACGGTTCGCAAGCGAGAGATGAAATTGTTCCGCAGCAAAATTGGGCGAATTATTCTTCTCTTGGCTTTGGTGTAACAACGATTCATGATCCATCTAATGACAGCTCGGAAATTTTTGCTGCAAGCGAAATGCAACGAGCGGGTGAAGTTGTTGGACCAAGAATTTATTCCACCGGAACTATTTTATACGGCGCAAAAGCGCCTGGTTATACCGCAAAAATAAACAGTTATGACGATGCGAAGTTTCATGTTCAACGTTTGAAAGATATTGGTGCTGTTTCGGTAAAAAGTTACAACCAACCTCGTCGTGATCAAAGACAGCAAGTTATCGCTGCAGGTCGTGAACTTGGCATTATGGTGGTTCCAGAAGGTGGTGCGAAGTTTTATTCGAATATGAATCAAATCATTGATGGTCACACGGGCATTGAACACGCGATTCCATTAGAGCGTGGTTACAACGATGTTAAACAACTTTGGTCGCAAACCGAAAGCGGTTATTCGCCGACTTTTGTTGTGGCTTATGGTGGTTTAAGTGGCGAAACTTATTGGTACGACCGAACGAATGTTTGGGAAAATGAACGTCTTCTACGTTGGACGCCTAAATATATAGTAGAGCCAAGTTCTATTCGTCGCTCAACAGCACCTGATGATCATTACAATCATTTTAAAGTGGCGAGTTTCGCAAAAGAACTTCGCGACAAAGGTGTTCGGGTAGTCATTGGTGCGCACGGTCAGCGTGAAGGTTTAGCTGCGCACTGGGAGTTCTGGATGATGGCGCAAGGTGGCTTTACTCCTTGGGAAGCGCTTCGAGGCGCCACTTATGATGGTGCGAAATATCTTGGTATGGACAGTGACATTGGTTCCATTGAAAAAGGTAAACTAGCCGACCTGGCAATTATAGAAGGTGATGTTCTTGCCGATATTAGACGTTCAGAATATGTATCGCATACGATGATTAACGGTCGTTTATTTGATGCAAAAACGATGAACGAAATTGGTCGAGAAGGTCATAAGCGTTCACCGTTTTTCTTTGAGCGTCTTAATTTAAGTGGTATGCCAGAAGCGACTGCAAAAGCCATTGAGACTAAACAAGAAATGCATCATTGGCGTCACTAGTAAGTTTAGTAATATTTAAAGCCCGGCAATGCCGGGCTTTTTGCTTTTTAAAACCATTAAACGTATTATTTTATAACTAATTTTAATCAGGATTATCGAATGTCAGATTACTCAGTTATCGAGGGACAACCTTGGGGACCAGAAGAAAAACAACAGTGGCTAAAAAATCAAACCATTAAACGCTCTTATCAAGAAGAAGTGGTCAGTAAAATTCATATGTTGGCCGATAGATTTGAGATAAAGCGTTATGGCGCATTAAGTTATGATCCGACTTTATATCCGTTATTTGTTTTGTTGAGTAAGAATTGGAATGAATCTTTACCCACCATTTTAGTGACGGGTGGTGTTCACGGATATGAAACCAGCGGTGTGCATGGTGCTTTAGCGTTTGCAGAAAGAAAAGCGGCAGAATATGAATCAGAATTTAATTTCATCATAGCCCCCTGCATCAGTCCATGGGGATACGAAACAATCAATCGTTGGAATCCAAATACAGATGACCCGAACCGATCATTCAAGAGAGAGGGTAGTACAGAAGAAGCGTCGAATTGTATTCAACTCGTGAAAGAACTAGGTGTTAAAGTTTTAGCGCATTTTGACCTGCACGAAACAACCGATACCGATAATACTGAGTTCCGTCCTGCAAAAGCAGCGCGTGATGGGATCCCAAATTCAAACTGGAATATTCCAGACGGATTTTACACGGTGGGTGATACAGCAAAGCCAGCAAAAGAATTTCAAAAGTCCATTATTGACTCGGTAAAACGTGTGACTCACATTGCACCTGCCGATGAAAATGGAAATTTGATCGACGTAGCAATAGAGCAGGAAGGTGTCATCAACTACGATATGGTAAAAGCTGGCCTATGCGCAGGTTTTACCGGCAGTGAATTTGCAACGACTACAGAGGTTTACCCTGACAGTCCTAAGATTACTGATGCAATTTGTGTGGATGCTCAGGTCGCTGCCGTCACCGGTGGACTTAATTATCTGCGAGAGTTTAATAATTAATTGCAGGAAGAAATTTAATCATTGGATAAAATTAAAAGCCTTTACGACTATGTATTGACAGCACTGGATGAGCATTCCGGTGCTTACGCAAAACAAAGAGCGATGGTGTATCGAAAACTCATCGATGACTTACCTCTGATTAAAGTTGAAGGATTAAACTCCGATCAAGCAAAGAGAAATTTACTGCAAATCATAACTCGGTTAGAACTGTCTCCCGATAATAAGGGTAACGCATTAGATTTTCTTGTCGAGTTTAATACGAATGGAAACCTAAAACTCAAATCCGATGAAGAAAGTTTAACCCATCATTCTCTATCAAAAGTACAAAAAAGGAATGTCGACAAAGGAGCAATATCATTTTCTTTAATTCAAAAAATAAAACTGCTTTTTCAATCAATATTATTTGGCCTATATAGAGCTTTTCATAAACCAAAGCTAAATGAATTGGACAACGTGATATCAACCGATACTTACGTAGATACGAAAGGGAGTAGTTTTAATAATGCTGTGGTTGCGACGATTAATTATCGTTACGACCCTCATTGTTATATGTCGATATCGATTAAAGATGATGTGAAAGAAGTTTTTAATTATCAAATACGCACCAATTCTTTCCAGGAAAGCTTTTCATTTATTAAACGTTTTTGTTCATCTAAATATATTACCTTAAATATTGCTGGTTTTAAGTCCTCGGATTGGTTATCGATGGAGCGTGATGAAGAGAGTGTCAAAACAAAACAGGGAAAGGTGCGTTGGGCATTAGAAGACATTTGAAGTTGCCAATCAATTAGCAGGGAATCGTTTTACTTTTTCGGAGTACCACTAAATCATTATCTGTAAGAATTTTATTAGCTCAAGGACTACTAAAGGTAGATAACTGAAAACTATAGAGTGAGTAAGATTTTCTTTATAACACCTGTTGTTCAGTGTCGTCTTTTACCGTCATGTGTTTTTTGAGGTGAAGTGTTTCTTTTGAGGTGAAGTTTCTTTCTAACGAGTTTTACTTTTCCTAACGAGTTTTACTTCTTTGAGCTGTGTTTTAA
>JABXHY010000048.1 GCA_013373375.1 Gammaproteobacteria bacterium | reverse complement strand
GCCAAGCGTTGCGAATCACTCTTAAACAGATTGTTAGGTTTATGTGTTGCAGAATAGCTTAAACATCGAATTATTCGTTTTAGAAATACTATTAACATAGCTCAATAGTATATTGATTTTATTGTTTGGGCTTGCTCTTAACCTTGAGTTTGAGATGCCCGGCTGAACAATCCAGACTTCATTCATTGCACTCGGGCTTTCCAGAGAAAATAATATTTTCTCGTAAAGTTGATCTGCATCCTTAATTGAAAGATCTAAATATTTAGCATTAGAAAATAGTCGTTCTTTTTTATCTGAATAGGACAACGGAAAGAAATACTTCATATTCTTTATAGCTTGTGCCACAACGACTTGTAAGTCATCCACGCGCAAACCTTGCTGTCGATTTGAAGAGTATTTTTCATGACTGAGAATTATTTTATTAGTGCAAATCACTATATGGTCAGCAATCTCATTTGCTCCATTGTCTTCGATGATAGCTAACACATCCTCTTGAGTTATTAAGCTATACATATAATCTAAAGTAGCATCTGAAATATTCTTTGTGTAAGGGGACCTTGGAGTCTGTGCTTCACTTTTTATATCGACAGAGTTCCACGATATTGCACTATCTATACCTTCAGTAAATGGGCACCTTAATCGATTATCAAACCAATGGCTTCCGTCTCTATATGCATAAGCATTATCAAACAATAAAGTATAGTTGGCTGTATCACTCAAATATTCAATGAAATCTGTCTTACGCTTTCTAGTGGTGTTATCTGGTTTATCACTGAAAAAAACCTTTACTTCATCAGATGTATTGTCGAGCGAAAATTCTGGGACATTATCGTTAAGATCTATATTCAAAATGAAATTACTATGGCTATTTCCTATCTTAAACTTATTACTATTAACTCTTTCAATAAACCAGTCTATTACGTTTACACCATTTATATTGAAATATAAATTACCTTTATCTCTAACAACATAGTCAATATAAAGTGAAAGAATATTTAGTGGGTCAGATGGAGGCTCTACAGGACAGACAAGTATGGGTAAACTAAAATCAAGGTCATCATTTAGAATTTCAGTTAAAACCTCACACTTCTTGTTGAACTGCGATATCCCTTTGCACCAACCACTCCAAACCTTTCTTTTCTTGGCGGAGCAACCAACACTGGAGCCAAGTTCAGAGCTCTCTGAAGATGCGATACAAAAGTTAAAGCTATAACCTGCATCAAATGAAGGTGTCAGTGAATACCTCGTATCTTTACCAGAATATGACTTGGATTCTACAGCTGTACCACCCGCACCGAAAGTATTAACCAAGCCCATAGTTCTAATTTTCAACTCATCGCCATTAATTAGATTATATATTTTCTTGATATCAATATCTAACTTGCAGAAGTGTATTTTCATTATATGATCGATTAGATCTTGAAGTTTCTTATCACTAGAATAGCTAAATATATATTCACTATCATCATTAATGATGATAATTTCATTAGTTCTATTAAATATATTTTCAGGAATATCGGATAGATTCTTACCTTTTTCTTTGTACCAAGTTGGTAATGTATATACCGCCAAGACGTAAATATTTGATCTCGGTCTCTCATAGTTTTGTACGATTTTTATTATTCGTTTTATTCCATCTTGGTTACAATATTTATACAATAGCTTGCCAAATTTTTTACGATTGTATTTTTTCTTCCCTCTAACTTTTACTTGGAAGAATGGGGTAATTTTAGATAATTCAAAGACAGCCAATTTAAACCAACTAGTTGCATACTCAATCAAACACCCATCAACTATACATATTTCATAGTTATAAAAACATGATTGAAATCATAAACCAAAGTAGTAGAAAGAAACCTAACGCCGCGTTAAGTGGTGAGCAACGCTACCACCTTAGGTAAACCATTGTGCCGTAAACACTAAAGCTGAATCAAACCGAAAATGCCAAGCGTTGGGAATCCGTCTTAAACGCTTTGTTAGCTGTTGTTTATCGCATCTTCAAAATACAAGTAACCCATGAATTTACCCGACTCAGCGTGAATTTCCCGAAACAACTCTGCTGATACTTGCTCGAGTTGTTGAAGTCGGTCATCTAGTTTCAAAGCATCCCACTCTTGGAATCCATTGTGCCTATCAGTACAGTTTGAAATAGCATTATGAGCTAAAAAATTACGTTCATTTTTGAAAGCCACCAGTTTTTTCTGTAGCTCAGCATTGTTGTTAAATTGCTTAAATGTATGTATTAGTCGCTCCAGAGCCATATTTTCAAAGTTACTAGCATCTAAATTAAATGGAAGACGCTCACCTAACCTTTTCCGGACTAAATCACATGACATTCCTAGATATATTTTTAACTCCATCTCTACCATTTGGCACCCAGACAAAGCTTTCGATACTTTAAGCAAAAATGCTTCTTGATTCATACTATCTCCATGACAGCTAACGCCCGGTTAAGGGGCTAACAACGCATTGCGCTAAACCCAAAATAACCGCCTTAACCACTAAAACCAGTTTGAACTAAAAGCGCCAAGCGTTGGTAGTCCCTCTTGAACCGTTTGTT
>JABXHY010000054.1 GCA_013373375.1 Gammaproteobacteria bacterium | reverse complement strand
GCAGCACTACCACGAGCACCTGAATCGGCCATCATAAAGATAGAGTTGAATGAAGGCTGTTCAACAATATTGCCTTCAGCGTCTTCAACTTTATCGATCGCCAAGTTGTCCATCATAGCTTTAGCAACTTGCTCATTGGTGTGCGACCAAATATCAACAACTTTATTGTATCGCTCACCTTGTGTTACCAAACCTGAAGCGTATTGGTCTTCAATTTCACGAACTTCAGCTTCAGCGCGCGCAATAATCTCAGCTTTAACTTGTGGTACTTCCATATCGTTAATACCAACAGAAGCTCCTGAGCGCGTCGCGTATTTGTAACCGGTATACATTAAATGGTCAGCAAAAATAACCGACGTTTTCAAACCAAGTCGACGGTAACAAGCGTTAACCAAACGAGAGATAGTTTTCTTCGTCATGGTTTGATTAATTAATTCAAATGGAAGACCTTCTGGCACGATTTCCCATAACAAAGCACGCCCTACTGTTGTATCAACAATAGAAGTCGACACAGTACGGTTGCCTTTTTTATCGATATCCGTTTGCGTTAAGCGAACTTTTACTTTTGCATGAAGTTCAGCTTTGCCATTTGAGTAAGCACGAAGTACTTCCGCCGTATCGGCAAATACCATGCCTTCACCTTCCGCATTAACTTTGTCGCGGGTCATGAAGTAAAGACCAAGTACAACGTCCTGTGTCGGAACAATAATTGGTTCACCGTTCGCAGGTGACAATACATTGTTGGTCGACATCATTAAAGCGCGCGCTTCAAGCTGCGCTTCAATAGTTAATGGAACGTGAACCGCCATTTGGTCACCGTCAAAGTCAGCGTTGTAAGCCACACACACTAGTGGATGAAGCTGAATCGCTTTACCTTCGATTAGTACCGGTTCAAATGCCTGGATCCCAAGTCTATGCAGAGTTGGCGCACGGTTTAACATAACAGGATGTTCACGGATAACTTCTTCAAGAATATCCCAAACAATCGCCTCTTCTCGCTCAACCATTTTCTTTGCTGCTTTAATGGTTGTTGCTAATCCGCGTAATTCTAACTTTCCAAAAATAAACGGTTTGAACAACTCAAGAGCCATTTTCTTTGGCAGACCACATTGATGAAGTTTCAATGTTGGACCAACAACGATAACCGAACGACCAGAGTAATCAACACGTTTACCAAGTAGGTTTTGACGGAATCGACCTTGCTTACCTTTGATCATATCAGCAAGCGACTTAAGAGGACGCTTGTTTGAACCAGTGATCGCTCGACCACGACGACCATTATCGAGAAGTGCGTCAACCGCTTCTTGCAGCATACGCTTTTCGTTGCGTACGATAATGTCTGGTGCATTCAAATCGAGTAAACGTTTCAAACGATTATTACGATTGATTACTCGACGATATAAGTCGTTTAAGTCAGAAGTTGCAAAACGTCCGCCTTCAAGTGGTACTAATGGACGTAAATCAGGTGGCAATACAGGAAGTACTGTCATGATCATCCACTGTGGGTTATTACCCGAATCTAAAAAGGCTTCCAAAAGCTTCAAACGCTTACCAAGCTTTTTCAGTTTAGTTTCTGAATTTGTATTAGGGATTTCTTCGCGTAATGAAGCAGCTTCTTCTTCTAAATTAATACCTGAAAGAAGTTCTTGTACTGCTTCAGCACCCATTTTAGCTTCAAACTCATCTCCAAACTCTTCAAGAGCATCAAGATAAGCTTCTTCAGTTAATAATTGGCCACGCTCAAGCGTTGTCATTCCTGGCTCAATAACTACAAACGCTTCAAAGTAAAGAACACGCTCAATGTCACGTAGGGTCATGTCCATCAACAAACCAATACGTGACGGCAATGATTTTAGGAACCAAATGTGAGCAACTGGACAAGCTAATTCAATGTGACCCATGCGATCACGTCGAACTTTCGCCAGAGTAACTTCAACGCCACATTTTTCACAGATAACACCACGATGCTTCATGCGCTTGTATTTTCCACAAAGACACTCGTAGTCTTTTACCGGTCCAAAAATTTTGGCGCAAAATAAACCGTCACGCTCTGGTTTGAACGTTCGGTAATTAATTGTTTCCGGCTTTTTAACTTCACCAAACGACCAGCTTCGGATCATTTCTGGAGAAGCAAGACCGATTCGAATTCGGTCAAATTCTTGTGTTTGATTTTGCTGTTTAATGAAATTCAGTAAGTCTTTCAAAGCAATTCTCCTTTAGGGAGTTAATGTTACTTAAGAGTCAGAGCGAGCCGCCTTTTTGCGGCTCAGGCCACTAACTCCCTATTCCACTTCTAGCTCGATGTCGATGCCTAGAGAACGTATTTCTTTTACTAATACGTTAAACGACTCTGGCATGCCAGGCTCCATACGATGGTCACCATCAACAATGTTTTTGTACATTCGAGTACGGCCGTTAACGTCATCGGATTTAACCGTCAACATTTCTTGCAAGGTGTAAGCAGCACCGTATGCTTCAAGTGCCCACACTTCCATCTCACCGAATCGCTGACCACCAAACTGAGCTTTACCACCTAGCGGTTGCTGGGTTACCAAACTGTACGAACCAGTAGAACGCGCATGCATCTTGTCATCAACTAAGTGATTAAGTTTGAGCATGTACATGTAACCAACAGTTACAGGTCGATCAAACTGGTCACCGGTACGACCGTCAAACAAAATTGACTGACCAGAAGTTGGTAAGTCTGCAAGCTCAAGCATGTGCTTGATTTCTTCTTCTTGCGCTCCATCGAACACAGGCGTTGCCATTGGCACACCACCTTTAAGGTTCTCTGCCAACTTCATAACTTCATCATCATTTAATGACTCTAAGTCGACCGTTGGATCTTTACGATGATTGTAAACTTCACCTAAGAATCCACGGACTTTAGCAACCTCTTGCTTCTCTTCAAGCATTCGACCAATTTTATGGCCAAGACCTTTTGCAGCCCAACCTAAGTGAGTCTCAAGGATCTGACCAATGTTCATCCGTGACG
>JABXHY010000096.1 GCA_013373375.1 Gammaproteobacteria bacterium | reverse complement strand
GCGCGGTGCGCTCTTACCGCACCATTTCAACCTTACCTGTGCTGCAAGCAGCCATCGGCGGTATATTTTCTGCTGCACTAGCCGTAGGCTTTCGCCTCCCAGGCGTTACCTGGCACCTTACCCTTTGAAGTCCGGACTTTCCTCTCCCCTTGCGGGCAGCGACTGTCTGGCCAGCCAGACGTGATTGTACCGCTATTTATCAAAGACTCAACTTATTCTTTAAGGGCAAGCGCCATTTGATATAGCGCTTTTTTAGATACACCAGTTAGATCAGCAGCAATTTGCGCAGCATCTTTGGTTGATAATTTAGTTAATAACACCTTAAGCGTTTTCTGCAACTCCTCATTGGCAACGTCTTGTTTGTTTGCAGCTCCTTCAACCATAACCACAAACTCCCCTTTTTGCTGCACAGGGTCGCTGGTCAGCTTTTCTATGGCTTGCTCAATTGTTCCGGTATAAATCGTTTCGAAACGCTTGGTAAGTTCCCGCGCGACACATACTTGACGGTGACTTTCAAAAACTTGGGCCAAATCATTTAGTGATGCGACGATTCGATGAGAAGACTCATAAAATACCCAAGTTCTCGTTTCATTCTCGAGTGACTCAAAAACTTGTAGTCGATTGGATTGCTTTGCCGGTAAAAATCCCTCAAAACTAAATCTATCCGTAGGTAGACCACAAACAGAAAGCGCTGTAATTATGGCGCTTACACCGGGAATAGGCACTACCGACAAGTTCTTTTGTCGAAGCTCCTTAACCAAATGGTAGCCAGGATCACTAATGAGAGGGGTTCCCGCATCAGAAACTAAAGCAACTTTCTCGCCCTTCTCTATCCAGTCCACAACTTGAGAGACCCGGTTACGCTCGTTGTGGTCATGAAGTGAAACCAATTTATTTTTTATACCAAGGTGGTTAAACAGTTGCTGCGTACGACGTGTATCTTCAGCTAATACTCGGTCAGCTTCTTTTAATACATCAATAGCTCGCTTGGTAATGTCATCAAGATTGCCAATTGGTGTAGCAACCACATACAATGTCCCATAGTGTGATGTCATAGGCTACTCACAGGGTTAAGTCTGATAAGATACTCAAAAACATTTCGTAGGTTTGGAATCTCGATGCGCAAAATTACATTATTCATAATGCTATCGCTTATGCTTGGCTGCGGCCAAAAATCAATCAATGACGGAGCAAACGATTTTGCCGATGCAAATAAATGGTTAGCGCTCGCAAAAGCCAGTCAACAACCGGAAAAAAGTCTTTATCTCGTTAAAGCTGGCGCTATTTTGGCACAGAAGGGCCAATACTTAAAAGCTCAAGAAACTTTTTCTTTTGTAACGCCAGACGCTTTGTCGTTCGATGCTAAAGAAGATTATTTTTTATATTACGGTTTAGCATTGCAAAATCTTGGGCAAACTAGCGCAGCCCTCGGTTTTTTTCGACGAATCAAATCTCCAGAGTCTCATGGCATTGACTGGCAAATCACATATCGTACGGTGCTATCAGAAGCTTATTTATCAGACGGTAATTACTACGAAGCCGCAAAAATTAGAATCGAGTTAGAAGACTTATTAATGGATGAAACTGCAATAAAAGCAAATCACGCTTTTATTTGGCAGGCACTAGGAGAGATTTCTTTAGAATTTTTAAAAGTGTATCAAACCAATTATTCATCTCCGATTGTCAATGGATGGCTCGAACTTGCTTATTTATCACGCAGCAAAGTTGATCAGCCAGAACAATTACTCAATGCACTCTCTTCTTGGCGCAACCGTTATCCAACTCACCCAGCAAGTTTAAATTTACCTGAAGAGTTACAGGCTGTTGCTAATGCCAAAATATATCGACCAAAACAAATAGCGCTTCTGTTACCTCTATCAGGAAAGCTTGCAGCCGGCGGCCGAATGATTCGAGACGGTATATTTGCGGCTCACTATAATTCAGATCAAGCTTCATCGACCCTAATTAAAGTTTACGACACCGCAAATGCGCTTTCACCTTTAGCGCCTTATGAGCAAGCAATTAAAGACGGCGCAGACTTCATCATAGGGCCACTAACAAAAGAGTCCCTTGAGGAGATTGTGGGTCAGGAAGAACATTCAACGCCACAGCTCAGCTTAAATCAAACCGATATGCCTATTCCGTCTACATCTGAAATTTATCAATTTGGATTGCCAATTGAAGATGAAGCTAAACAAATCGCTCAAAGAGCAATAGCAGAGCAAAGAACAAAAGCGATAGTTCTTGCACCCAACAGTGAGCAAGGACAAAGAACTATCGAGTCGTTTAGAAAAATTTTTGAGGAATTGGAAGGACAGATAGCTGAAGTTCAATGGTATAACACACCAGAAGACATCAAGCAGTCTGTGCAACAAGTTCTCAATATTGATCTTAGCGAAAAGCGCGCTGCACGCTTACAACAAGTTTTAGGCGAGCCTTTAGAATACGTCCAACGACGACGACAAGATACCGACATGGTGTTTTTGGCAGCATCGCCAGACGAGGCTCGTCGTATAAAGCCTTTTCTAAACTACTATTTTGCACAAGACTTGCCGGTTTACTCAATTTCAAAAATCAACTCTGGCCAACAAGATCCGTCTTTGAATAAAGACTTGAATGGTATTATCTTTACAGATGCTCCATTATTGATTTCAAATGAGCGGCAATACGCCAACTTACGTAAACAACTTATTCAAATTATTCCAAATATAGAGTCTCCACTGGGACGACTTTTTGCACTGGGATACGACGCTTACAGCCTCATTCCAAATCTAAATGTTATGAAAGCGTTTAATCAGTACAGCGCTTCAGGCTTAACAGGAGAACTCAGTGTTGACGCAACAGGTCGCGTTCAACGGAAGCTTTCTCTAGCGAAGTTCTCAAAAGGCAAAGCCAATGAAATTCCTCCAGAAACTACTGAGGAATAGCAAAAGTTCAAGTCAATCAATGCTCAAAAGTCCAACTCAAAAAGTTGGGCTATCTTTTGAAATTGCAGCAAGGAAATACTTAGAAGATAAAGGCTTTGTTTGGATTAAAAGTAACTATAGCCAAGCAGGCGGTGAGATCGATTTAATCATGCTTGATGACGAAACCTTGGTTTTTATAGAAGTTCGTTCAAGAAAAAATAATGCTTACGGCACTGCTGCAGAAACCATTGGTAAAGCTAAACAATCAAAGCTCCTGAATACAGCTGAACACTTCATATTAAGTAAAAAAGAATTCAGTAAATTGAACTGTCGGTTTGATGTTGTGTCTTACGATAACGGAAAGCTGAATTACATAAAAAATGCATTTAGTTAAACGGAGCTCTCCTAATGACTAGCCAAGTCAAAAATGCAATTACAGAAAGCATTCAAATTAAAATTGAAGCGGCCGATACACTTCCTGAGTACATCGAGCGAGCAGGTGAACTTATGGTTCAGTGTTTAATTGATGGTGGGAAAATATTGACTTGTGGAAACGGTAGTTGTGCAGCTACCGCATCACAATTTAGCAGTATTTTGTTAGATCGACTCGCTCGAGAAAGACCAAGCTTGCCGGCAATAAATTTGGTGGCAGATCCCATTATTTTGTCCTCAATGGCAAACAACGGGCGCTTTGAAGATGTTTTTGCTCGACAAGTAAGAGCATTGGGTACTGCTAAAGATATCCTTTTGGTTTACAGCAGCAAAGGTCAATCGAAAAGTATTATTAAAGCAATCGAGTCTGCACTCAGTCGTGATATGTTGATCATTGCCATGACTGGTGCCGACGGAGGATCAGTCGCAGGACTAGTAAGCGGTCATGATGTTGAAATTAGAGTTCCAGCAAATTCTACTGCAAGAATTTGTGAAGTCCATATGTTAATAACCCATGTCTTGTGCGATTACATTGATAACAGTTTATTTGGTGAACAAGTATGAGCAAGTTAAATTTGAAACTCGCAAAACTCGGCTTAGCAACTGGCATTTTGCTTATTACCAGTGGGTGTGCGAGCTTGATGTCGGACAACCCGAGGGATCGTTCAATCAGCACCATCATTGCTGATGAAGAGTTAGAATTAGCAGCAGTAAAAAGTATGTTTAAAAGCGATGATCTATGGAATAAAAGTGATATTGATATCGTTAGCTTTAACCGAACCATTTTACTTGTCGGTCAAACGCCAACGAATACATTGAAACAAAAAGCGGGTGAATTGGTACAGAAGTTAGAGGACGTAAAAAAAGTTTACAATGAAATCAGGGTTGCGGCTCCAGCAAGCTCATTAACATATGTTAGTGACCTGAGCTTAACGTCGAAAGTTAAAACGTCTCTTTTCCTAGAAGACGACTTCAACTCATCGAACATTAAAGTTTTAACTGAAGACGGTGAAGTTTTTCTTATGGGATTAGTGACAAGCCAACAAGCTACTAGAGCTATTGAAGTCGCTCGAAATATTTCAGGTGTAAAACGCGTCATTCAAGCATTTGAAATAATTGAATAATGAAACGATAGACTCTTAGAAGAGACCTTAACTTTACTAAAGTAAGCCTTTGAAAACACAACAACCAATGAAAGCTTGCTATCATTGGTTGTTGTTACAACTAAAAAGTCATCTCAAAACTATGCAACGATGGGCAATTGAGAGGATAACTCAACTCCATTCAAAGCAAAAAGATATTACTTCACAACTTTAAGATGATTAGTTTTATTAGGCTTTCTGTTTTTAGCGACTGCTGGTTGCTGCTCACCAGTGTCAACAATTTCAATAGACGGCTCTTTTTCCGACTTAACGCTTTCGGAACCATTCAAATCATCACCAACCGATGAGTCATCGTACTCTTCAATTGGAAATGCCATCCCTTGAGCATTTTCTCTGGCGATAATCGCTAAAATAGCTCCTATTGGAACTCGGACAACTCTTGCCACACCTGAAAAACGAGCGTTAAAACTCACCTCTTCGTTTTCAAGACTCAGAGCTTGAACAGCTGTAGGAGAAATGTTTAGAACAATCTCTCCATTTTTGACATGCTCTCTCGGTACTTGAACTCCAGGCCATTCAGCATTCACTATTAAATGGGGCGTACCTTGGTTATCTAAAATCCAGTCATACAGAGCACGAACTAGATAAGGCTTATTACTGCTAAAGTCTGACATTTTATTGATCGTTCAGTTCGCGCTCAGTTGATGTGAGGCTCGCCTGAAAAGAATCTCTTTCGAATAATCTTTCCATGTAACCTTCAACTTCTTTTGCGCCTCTGCCAGATAACTCGATATCCATCGACTTTAATCGCCACAGTAGAGGGGCTAAGCAGCAGTCAACTAATGAAAATTCTTCGCTTAGGAAATATGGAGTTTCATGAAACACTGGAGCCAAAGTGATGAGGCTTTCTTTCAACTCTTTACGAGCACGCTCAACTTCTTTATCTTTGCCTCGATTAATCACATTGATCAAGCTATACCAGTCTTTTTCAACTCGATGCATCATCAAACGTGAGCGAGCTCTTGCTACCGGGTAAACAGGCATAAGCGGTGGGTGAGGAAAACGCTCGTCCAAGTATTCCATAATAATTCTAGCTTCGAATAATACTAACTCTCGATCAACTAAAGTTGGAACAGTGTTGTAAGGGTTTAAATCCATTAGGTCTTCAGGCTTATTCTCATCGGTGACTTCGATAGTTTCAAAGTTAACGCCTTTTTCAGCTAAAACGATTCGAACTTGATGACTGTAAATATCATCAGCTCCTGAGTACATTGTCATTACAGAACGTTTGGCTACAACTGCCATTGAACTTTTCTCCAGTAAAACTAAGTTATCAAAAAAAGCCGCTTAAGCGGCTTTTCTTAATTAATGAATATCTTTCCAGTATTCCTTTTTAAGGAAATACGCAAAAACGAAAAAGATAACAATGAATAATAAAACATAAACGCCCATAGCATGACGTTTCATCTTGGCTGGCTCGCCCACATAATCGAGGAAATTCACCAAATCACGAATAGCAGCATCGTATTCTTTAGGAGATAGCTGACCTTCTTTGATAATCGATAATTCGCCTTCTTCATTTAAGAATTGCACACCTTGAAGGGGCTCAAGTACATGTGGCATTCCAACATCAGGGAAAACTGAATTATTGACCCCATAAGGACGCGATTCATCCTTGTAGAATGCACGCAAGTAATTGTAAAGCCAATCAACATTTCGATAGCGAGCAATCAAACTCAAGTCAGGAGGTGCAGCACCGAACCAAACTTCAGCATTTTTGATTGGCATTGCTGACTTCATCAAGTCACCAACTTTTGAGCCATCAAAAATAAGATTGTCTTTCAGTACGTCCTCAGGAATCTCTAAATCCTCAGCCATACGCTTGTAACGTTGGAACTCAAGTCCATGACAACCAAAACAATAGTTCATATAAAGCTTGGCGCCATTTTGAAGAGAGACTTTGTCTTCCAAACGAGTATTAGCAGGATCTTTCGGGAAATAATCGCCCCCACCAGCAGCCATGGTAACTACCGAAAAAGAGCTAAGTAAAATCGCAATTATAGTTTTCATTAGTGCGTTACCCTCTCTGGTACTGGCTTCGTCTTATCGAACTTGTGATAGAAGAACAAGAACGGAAAGAAAAAGAAGAAATAGTAAACCGTACAAATTTGCGCTAGCAAAGTTCTGCCAGGCGATGGAGCTTTCATTCCTAGGTAGCCAAGTATAAAGAAGCTGACAACAAACAACGCTAGGCCAAGCTTGTAAATCCAACCCTTATAGCGGATAGATCGAACTGGACTTCTATCTAGCCAAGGCAATAGGAATAGAACAACAATTGACGCACCCATCGCTACAACACCTAGCGCTTTATCAGGTACTGCACGAAGAACCGAGTAAAACGGCGTAAAGTACCACACTGGAGCAATATGCTCTGGAGTTTTCAGATTATTAGCTGGTGTAAAGTTAGGCGGTTCAAGGAAAAAGCCACCACCAGTAGGGAAGTAAAAAATAATCAAACAGAACAAGAACAAGAATCCAGCGACACCAACTATATCCTTCACTGTGTAGTAAGGATGGAATGGAATACCGTCAACAGGGATACCCTGTTCATTTTTATTCTTTTTAATGTCTATCCCATCAGGGTTATTAGAGCCAACTTGGTGTAATGCAACGATATGCAGGAATACCATCAACAATAAAGCGATAGGTAAAGCAACTACGTGCAAAGCAAAAAATCTGTTTAGAGTTGCACCAGAAATTAAGTAATCACCTCGAATCCAAGTTACCAGCTCTTCACCATAAACGGGTACTGCTGAGAACAGATTAATGATTACCTGAGCGCCCCAATAGGACATGTTGCCCCAAGGCAATAAATAACCCATAAATGCTTCGGCCATCAACAGCACAAAAATAACCATACCGAAAATCCACACAAGTTCGCGAGGTTTACGATATGAACCGTACATCATTCCTCTAAACATGTGTAAATAAACGACTAAGAAAAACGCCGAAGCGCCTGTCGAATGCATATACCGTAATAACCAACCGTAAGGCACATCTCGCATAATGTACTCAACAGAGGCATAAGCGCCTTCAGCGGATGGGTTGTAGTGCATGGTTAACCAAATACCGGTAAGTAGCTGATTAACTAAAACAAGAAGTGCAAGAGAGCCGAAGTAATACCAAAAATTGAAGTTTTTTGGCGCGTAGTACTCAGCTAAATGTTCATTCCAAACTTTTGTCGCAGGGAATCTTTCGTCAACCCACTGCATAAATCGTTGTGCGCGAGTCATTAGGCTGCTCCTTGGTCTACACCAATCAATAGGGTGTTTTCATCTTTATAACTATAAGGAGGGACTTCTAAATTATCTGAAGCAGGAACGCCTTTAAATACTCGGCCTGCTAAATCAAATTTCGAACCATGGCAAGGACAGAAAAAGCCACCACCTTCTTCAGGAGATAACTGCTTTTGCTCTTGTGGTACACAACCTAAGTGAGTGCATATGCCAACAACTACCAAGACATCGTCTTTCACAGAGCGTGTTGTTGGTTTGATATAAACCGGCTGTTTTGTTGTCTCGTTGGTAGACTCGGGATCTTTTAGCAGATCTTTAATTTCGCTTAACTTTTCAACTGCCTCAGGGGTCCGTCGAATGACAAAAATGGGTTTGCCACGCCACTCTGTCTTTAAGCTTTGACCTGGATTTAATTTACTGACATCAACCTCAACAGGTGCACCAGCTGCTTGAGCTTTAGCGCTCGGTAACCAGGACTTTACAAAAGGAACCGCTACACCTACAGCCCCAACAGCGCCTATCGCTGATGTTGACCATAATAAAAATCTGCGGCGGCCGTTATCGACTCCGTCTTTACTCATGCGGAACGTCTCCCCATCGGACTTATTATTTTTAATAGTATGAATTTGAACTCTTGAAATACGCCTAAATCTCAACGCTATTCAAAAGTTTAAGAGTATTATAACCGGCGAAATCATATAGAAAATGCCTAGTTTTTACAAGGAAAATACCAATTTCGTTACTTAACTTGCTGTTTTAACAGTGTATTTTGTTGATATTTTTAAAATCTTAAATTACGGGAATAAAAAAACGCCCGAATAAATCGGGCGTTTGAAGCAAAGCCTTGCAATTGACGATTAACGTTTCGAGAATTGCGGACGCTTACGTGCTTTGTGAAGACCAACTTTCTTCCTCTCAACTGCACGAGCATCACGAGTAACAAATCCAGCGCGACGTAAGTCACCTCGAAGTTCCTCGTTATAGTTCATTAATGCGCGAGTAATTCCATGACGAATTGCACCCGCTTGCCCTGTGTTACCACCACCCGTTACAGTGATTGCTACATCAAACTGCTCTAAAGTGTTAGTAAGTTCTAGGGGCTGACGTACAACCATACGAGAGGTTTCACGTCCAAAATACTCAGTGATTGGTCGACCATTAATGGTGATAACCCCAGAGCCTGAGCGCAAGAACACTCGAGCTGTAGAGCTTTTTCGACGACCGGTACCGTAATACTGTTCTGCCATCTTGATATACCTTATTAAATGTTCAGTTCTTTAGGTTGCTGAGCGGCATGTGTGTGCTCAGGACCAATAAAGACACGGAGTTTCTTAAACATCGCTCGACCCAAAGGGCTACGTGGCAACATGCCTTTAACCGCGTTTTGGATGATGCGTTCTGGAGCACGCTCTCTTAACTTACCAAGAGTCATTGAGCGTAAGCCACCAGGATATTCACTATGGCGATAGTAAGTTTTAGCGTTTTCTTTGTTGCCTGTAACCGCTACTTTCTCGGCATTAACAACGATGATGTAATCACCTGTGTCAACGTGAGGCGTGTATTCCGCTTTGTGTTTACCACGCAAGCGACGCGCGATTTCAGTGGCCAGACGACCTAACGTCTTGCCTTCAGCGTCGACGATGTACCAGTCGCGCTTTACAGTTTCAGGTTTAGCAGTAAATGTTTTCATTATCTCTTAGCTCCCATACGGGCTTTGCTGTGTTTATATGTAGACGTAGGGTAACGGGGTCTACTACATGGGCTTCTAAAAAAGAGCGCGAATTTTACAGAATGCACATCTTATATACAAGCTTTTTTACTCATATATGGGATATTGAAACCTTACTTGCCAGTCAATTTGCTCTTTGAAGAGTCAGTGAAGGCTTTTCTTGTGTATTTCATACCATGATTCTGGGAGCAAAATTATGAGTAAAGCCCAAGCGAGTCAAGCGTAACACATAAATCAACCTTGTTATTGTTCAGTGATCATAGCCCATCTTTTTTGTGCTCAGCTCTATTTCTTGGGCCCGCCCGATTGAACCTACCAAGGACTCTCTGAATTGCAAGAACTCTCAGAATTACGCTCCCATGTCATTTGAAATCTTTTCTGCGGACAGTTTTATCGATGGGAAACAGCTTTTCGCCCACTGAGCAAACCGACGACCTTGATGCTGACTCGTTAAGATATGACAGAAAAACAAGCTTAAATTCATCGCGAAAATAAAATGTAGCGGTTAAAGAGACAATTAAAAAATAACGCCACTCTGGACTCAAAAGCACTCTATTTTTCGGTATTTGCTTCGAGAAACACCAATAATATAAAAAAACTTCCGGAAAAAGCGGGTTTTTCTTCAGAAACCCTTTATTTACAGAGTAATTTGGTATAAAAGTTCAATTGATACCAACGGGTAGCAAAACAAAAATTTTCAATTTAATAATCAACCATGACAAGGGGCTCTGAATTATGGCTGTTAAAAAGAAAAAAGCACCAGCGAAGAAAAAAACTACCGCTAAAAAATCTCCAGCAAAAAAGAAAGTAGCGGCAAAGAAAGCACCTGCAAAAAAAGCAGCGGCAAAAAAGGCTCCGGCCAAAAAAGCAGCGCCTGCTAAAAAAGGAGCTGCCGTTAAAGAGCGTTACAATAAGTCTCAAATGCTAAACGAAATTGCAGAAAATACAGAGCTTTCACGTAAACAAGTCTCTTCTGTAATCGATGAGCTATCGGACTTAATTGAGCGTCATATTAAAAAGCGTGCAGTTGGTGAGTTTGTAATGCCAGGATTGTTCAAAGTGCAAACAGTTCGCAAACCTGCTACTAAAGCTCGTAAAGGCATTAACCCTTTCACTGGTGAAGAAACTGTTTTCAAAGCAAAACCTGCTCGAACAATGGTAAAAGTTCGCCCATTGAAAAAATTAAAAGAAATGGCTGAATAGATATATTTCTGCACATTTAAATAAAAAAGGAGGGCTTCGCCCTCCTTTTTTATTTGCTTTTAAGATTACGCATCGTCCAAGTTAAACGTTAAAGTCACTCTTTCGCCTTTTCGTGCGATCGCCTTTCCATCAACTTTTTCAGGTGAAAACGTCCAGCGAGATACAGCTCTCATAGCTGCTTGAGAAAATACTCGTTTAGGTTTCGCAGCGATTACCCGAACATTCTCAACCTGACCAAAGCTATTTACATCAAACTCCAGCGTAACCTCTCCTTCGAGCCCTTTCATCGCAGCTTCAGGAGGATAACTCGGCTCAACCATCACTTTTGGACCAAAGGAGTCATTTAAATTACCTTCGCCTTGAGTAAATGCCGGCATTTTAAACGCATCACTTTCAAACGAAGTTTCAAACCCATTAAATAATTGATCAGATGAAGGAACTTCTACCTTAGTAGGCTGACTCACTTTTTGGGGTTGTTTCATTGGTTCGGGTTTTTCAGGCTCTTTTATTTTTTTAGGCTTATTGCGAATTTTTTCCTGCAAAGGATCAAACTCTAATGGCTTTTCAATATCAACCGAAGGAACAACCAATGCATCATTATTGCTAGCAGAGACTAAATTGCTCATCAGCATAAACAGAATGGCCGTTATCAAGCCACTAAATAACAACGATACTAACAAACGCATAACTTCTCCTTAATAATTAAAAAGCTCGATTAGTATCAACGTTTGGAAGCTTAGATTTGGGGTTATAAATAAAATTTGGAGATATAAAAAAGCCTGTACCCAAGGTACAGGCTTCAATTTTTCAGTCAGGCTACCGTTAACTTTTAACTGGTAGCAAAAAATTTATCACAGTAAACTTTTCTACAACTCACTGAACATTTTTTACAATAATGGAGCAATAACCAAACTCACTATTGCCATTACATTTATCAGGATATTCATAGCCGGGCCTGAAGTATCTTTGAAAGGATCACCCACGGTGTCACCAACTACAGCTGCTTTGTGAACATCACTCCCCTTTCCACCCAAGTTACCTTTTTCAACGTATTTCTTCGCGTTATCCCAAGCTCCTCCTGCATTTGCCATAGTGAGAGCCAATAAAACACAACTCACTAAAGCGCCACCTAACATGCCGCCAAGTGCCTCAGGACCAATACCGAAACCAACAACTACTGGCGCGAAAACAGCAAGCGCTCCCGGTAGAATCATTTTACGTAAGGCCGCCCTCGTGGCTATATCAACGCATCGAGCATTATCCGGTTTTCCAGTTCCCTCTAATAATCCGGGAATTTCTTTGAACTGCCGCCGAATTTCTTTAATCATATCGAATGCTGCATCACCAACTGCACGCATTGTGATAGCGCTTACTAAAAATGGAAAAATGCCGCCAAGAAACATTCCAGTCAGTACTTCAGGGTTACTGATATTCAAAGCAAAACTTTCGTTGTGACGGCTAATAGTTTCAATATAAGCCGCAATAATTGCTAAAGCCGCCAAGCCTGCTGCTCCAATCGCGAAACCTTTTCCAATTGCCGCAGTAGTATTTCCGACTTCATCTAATCCATCAGTGATTGCACGAGTCTCAGGTCCTAACTCGGACATTTCAGCTATACCTCCTGCGTTGTCGGCAACGGGTCCATAAGCGTCAATAGCCATGGTGATACCAACAGTCGCCAACATGCCAACCGCACCTATACCAACGCCATACACGCCAGCCCCTTCAGGTAATAAAGCACTACTCGCGAAAATAATTCCTGCAATGGTTAATACAGGAATTACGACGGACTCCATACCAACCGCCAGACCTGCAATCATTACTGTCGCAGGACCAGTTTCTCCCCCTTTTGCGATGTCTCGAACAGGTTTCGCTCCAGTATAATACTCAGTGACTAAACCAATAATAATACCCCCAACTGCGCCGCAAATAACACAGTACCAAACCGATATATCGATACTCAGTTTTTGTATCACAAAATAAGCTGCAATTATTAGTAATACAGTTGCGCCAATCGTCCCTATTCTGAGAGCTTTGGCCGCATCTTTTCCAGCGAAAATTTTCACCATAAAAATGCCGATAAGAGAGCAAATAATGCCTGCAGAAGCGAGAGCGAGAGGTAAAAACATTAATAGTTCTGCGCTCTCCGTTCCTGTTAGAGCAGTAAGCGCTGCAACTCCCATTGTCGATGCAATTGCTATTGAAGCGATCATTGAGCCGCAATAAGATTCAAAAATATCCGATCCCATGCCAGCGACATCACCAACATTATCCCCCACATTGTCAGCAATTACTCCGGGGTTTCTTGGATCATCCTCAGGGATTCCAGCTTCAATTTTGCCGACTAAATCAGCACCAACATCAGCGGACTTAGTAAAAATACCTCCACCCACGCGAGAGAACAAAGCTACCGTCGAAGCTCCCATTCCAAAACCATGGATTGCTTCCGCATGTTCTGGGTTACCTCCGAACACGAGGTATAGCCCACCTAAACCCAGCAGCCCCATCGCAGCAACTGTAAGCCCCATAATGGAACCACCGAAGAATGCTACAGATAACGCTTCAGATTGACCGAATTGATTAGCGGCAACCGTAGTTCGAACATTGGCGAAAGTAGCGGTGTACATTCCAATATAGCCCGCAACAGCCGAGCATAAAGCACCAACTATGAAAGCCGTTGGGGTATGCCAGGATCCAAATCCATAAAAAAGCAATCCGGTAAGAATGAGTGCAAAAACTGCAAGAACAGAATATTCACGACGCATGAACACCATAGCGCCGAGGTGAATCGCATCTGCGATTTCTTTAATTTTTCCCTCGCCTGCTGGCTTTCGCTTAATCCAAAAGAAAATAATAAATGCGATAACAATCCCGATAGCTCCCAGAATGGGCGGGATAATGAGCATATTCGACATACAACCCCCAATGTAAACTTAATGAATGCTCAAGCAAATTTTTACTTAAGCGCACACAAAGCACCTATGCACCGACTGGCAAGTGACACAGCTAGAACCCGGGGTTCGCCACTTCTGGCTGTAAGTGATTTTTTTACCAGCTTTAATCTAAAGACCGGTTATATTCTCAACTTCCTTTATAACCTATCCGAACTTAGAAACAACATCAAACAATTATTTTTGTTAACCTTTTGATTTAAAAGTTCTTTTTAATCCTAAACTGACCAATTTCTTTTGCAATGCAATATCTGTATAATACGCCGCCTTTAGTATTCAACTATCAACCATCGAGCACAGCAATGAGTTTAAACAAGGTAGCTTCTGGTAGAGATTTACCAAACGAAATTAATGTTATTATCGAAATTCCTGCACACGCAGATCCTGTAAAGTACGAAGTCGATAAAGAGTCAGGCGCAATGTTTGTTGACCGATTCATGTCGACTTGTATGCATTACCCCTGTAACTACGGTTATGTTCCGCATACCCTTTCAGAAGATGGTGACCCTGTCGATGTGTTGGTTCCAACACCATTTCCTCTTATGGGTGGCTCAGTGATTCGCTGCCGACCTATCGGTGTTTTAAATATGACTGACGAGTCTGGAACGGACGCAAAACTAATTGCAGTTCCAGTCGATAAGTTATCTCCGGTTTATCGCGGTATAAATGAAGCGAAAGAATTGTCAGAGTTATTGTTAAATCAAATCGAACATTTCTTCGAGCATTACAAAGATTTAGAGCCAGGCAAGTGGGTTAAAATTGAAGGCTGGGCGGATTCTGAAGCGGCTAAAAAAGAAATTCTTGAGTCGGTTGAGCGTTACGAAAACTCGGATGAAAAACCTGCTTTTTAATTAGATTTTGGTAGTTAAAAGAAAAGGCCGCTATTGCGGCCTTTTCTATATTAAGAAGACGAAAGACTTGATTAACTATCAGCTCTTATTTGAATGGGTATTAGTCAATAATTAAAGTACCCGAAACTGTTGTCATATCGACGCGATTACTGCCTCTAGAAGACTTCTCACCGACGTTGACTTGAAGAAATGCGTCGCCAATTAGTGAACTCTCAGGTTTATGTTTCGATAAGCGATTAACAATATCACCACCTGGACCCGTTTGCATTTTCAACTTTCCAACATAAGTGCCGTCACTTAATAATTTAGCTTCGCCGTTAACTGTCGACATTTTAACATCGAGATTTTCCTCACATACACCAGATAATGAAACATCTCCTGACACTGAAGAGATAAAAGCTTGTTGAACACGGTTAAGCTTAACCCGCAGTTCGCCAGACACTGTTTTTGCCCGAATTTGGTGGCTATCAGCAGAACCTTCTATATCACCACTCACAGAATTTAAATCGAGTCGACCATATGCCCTTTTAAAGTCGATATCACCACTGACCGTTATGAGTTCGCTTTCTGTCACTTCTGCTTTACCAATTTCGTTCACGGTAATATCGCCACTAACAGACTTAACGAAGACATTGGACATTAAGTTCTCAGCAAGCACTTCAGCAGAAACAGTCATAACATTTGCAGCAAAAGACTTAGGGACTTTGAAGTCCAAATTAGCTCCTTTTCCACTACCCCAGTGGTCTTGCTCAATTTTAAGCTTAAATACTATCGTGTCACCTTTTCGTTCAAAAATGACCTCTTCGGTTGACTCATCTAACTCTCCCGATACGATTACATCAGAAGTATCCACTCCCTTGATTGATATGTTTCCGCGTTCCACTTGAATAACAATTTTTTCAGCGTTATTTACTGCCATTGAACGCTGAATAGCTCTATCTTCGATTGCGTTAGCAACATTTGTAACAACGATAAGAGCAATCATGCACAATAACCGAACCATTAGATGTCTCCTCTTATCTGCGGGTATGTTGATTCTAAATTCTCAATTAGCCCTTTTTCTTGCGCATAAGTATCCTGAAGTAATTCAGTGAGCCTTGAGTTACCAGGCTGCTTTATCAATGCCTGCTTGATATCAATTAATGCTTGCTCAATAATGGCTAAATTATTGTTAATATCCGCTACAGTTGCGGGATCAAGAGAACTCGAAGCATTTTGCAATCGACCAATAAAATTGGTTCGAATGATTTGCCTTTGCTGATCTTGAAGCATAATTTGCTCTTGAGTGCGCTGAAAAGCAAGTTGCTCATCTCTAAAGCTTTCATAGTCGTTCAAGGTTTTAATCGATATTGCCGTGGAGAAAACCGCTACTAACAAGCTTGCGGCTACTGCAAACGGCATCCATTTGGACTGCCTAGCAATCGCAACAGGTTGACTTAAAATTTGCTGCTCCACATTTTTCCAACCAGATTCGGGAGGAGAAATTTCTCTTGGTAGCTTCTTGATAGCTTGCTCTATCGCTGACCATTTTTTATCATCCGAATTATCAGTGCTCATTCTAACCTCGCTTTTAACAACTTTCGCGCACGATGCAACTGTGCCTTACTCGTTCCTTCGGATATTGACATCTTTTCTGCAATTTCATTGTGCTTATACCCTTCAATATCATGCAGTACAAGAACCATTCTCGCTTTATCTGGCAGTTCAGAAATTGCGGTATCTAAATCACGATTTAAGTCTAACTTTTTACTCTCGTGAGACCCTGAAACCAAATCAGAATCTATGCCATCAAACTCTTTATTTTTGTTGCTTCGGAAAAAGCTAATCACTAAGTTTGTCGTCAATCTATGTAACCAAGTTCCAAACTGACTCTCACCATGAAACATTTGAAGCTTTCGCCAAGCTAACACAAACGCTTCTTGCATTAACTCTTGAGCAATTGATTCATTTGCTACCATGCGCAAGCAAAGCGCATAAATCCGTCTCTCAAAGTGGCGATAAAGTTGCTCAAACGCTTTAATATCACCCGATTGAGCAGCGTGAACCCACTGATCGACTTCGGTTCGTTGTTGCTTGGCCTGATTTAAATCAATTAACTCACTAACCAAGTCTTTTTCTCCAAAACACTTTTAACATTACCTAGTCTCCCTCGCGACTGTACTAAATTCGACGCTATCATTCTGAAAATGGTTTAAAACTAGCCGAAAAAAATATTTTCCCTTAGCGAAGAGCTCGCAATGAGTATTATAGACCTAAAGGCAATTCTAGAGCTTCTAAGTAGAGCGGGCACAAAAAAGGCCGCAATCTGCGGCCTTTTTAAACCTAAAATGTCCTAGCCTTGGGACAGCAGTTCTCTTAAATCAATTATCGCGGCATTTGCACGAGAAACATAGGAAGCCATAACTAACGAATGGTTTGCCATAAATCCAAATCCACTGCCATTTAATATCATTGGGCTCCATACTGTTGCCTGAGTGCTCTCTAGTTCACGAATAATTTGCTGTAAGCTAACCGTCGCATTTTTCTTCTCCAGTACGCTGGCAAAGTCAACTTCGATAGCCTTGAGCAAATGAATCAGCGCCCAGCAAGTACCACGGGCTTCATAAAAGTTGTCATCAATTTCAAGCCAAGGAGTTTTCACCATAAGCTGCTCTTGAGCCCGAGTTGACTGTTCGGCGGCAGCGTCACCAGCTAAATCCGTATTGAGTCTCTCCTGCCCTACGCTTGCCGTTAATCTTTGCGATAAACTTCCCAGACGCTTTTCAACCACTTCCAGCCACTTTCTTAAATTATCAGCACGAGCGTAAAACTGCGCATCAGGATTTGATTGATCAACTAAAGTCGAACGATAATTGTCAAGCTGCTCAACTGCGCTTCGGTATTGGCTTTCTGCTTCAGGCCAAATCCAAGAAAGTCGATCGATATTGAAAAGCGGTTCAGCTTCTTTCAGGTTTTCATTTTCCAGTGATTGAGATTGACTTCGACTCATATGATTTCTGAGGGCTGCTGACATATCTCGAACCTGAACCAATGCTCCGTATTCCCAAGCTGGCATATTGTCCATAAATACACTAGGGGGCAAAATATCGTTACTCAAAAATCCACCTGATTTATCGAGCAAAGTTTCAGCTACCTTCATTGTCGTAGTAACAGTGGTATAACCAACAATTAACTCTTGAGTTGAACCAGCCTGTCGATACGCAGCGTCTTCACGAACATCAAATAACTCAGGCTCTGAGCTCCAATAAACTGCTATGAAATACATCAAAATCAGTAAAAAAAGCCCAGAATAAATCACCAATTTAATTGGATTAAAAAATTTTGACTCAGATTTTACAGTGTCCATTTAATCTCCGGTATTAAGGATGTTTAACTTGAGCGTTAACTTGTTTTACTGTTCCATCATCAAACTTAAACGTTAGCTTTAGTTGTTGTTGCTCTGAAAACTCACTCTTTAGTCCCATAATCATAACGTGTAAACCTCCCGGCTTAAATATTATTTCTTGATTAGGGGCTAAAGTTAAACTTTCCACATGCTCCATCGATGCCATTCCATTACTTTCGACTGTTTTGTGCATCATGGAGTGATTAGCAAAAGCTGAATCGACACTCTCAAGCTTCAACTCTCTGGATGTATGATTTTTTATTTTGAAGTAGGCGGCAGATGTCTTTTGAACCGGCAAAACGCCTCTAACCCATACATCAGAGATCTCTATTAAATCGGTCTGTTTCGAACTGACTGACAAACTACACAATACTAACGCTAATACGAATAATTGACGCATAACCCTTCAACTTTAATACGAACATTTTGTAAGATTAGGATATCGTGAATTACGCAAAAAATCATCACCCAGTCGATAGTTCTGATGCTTGTTTAGCGGTAATTAAAATGAACTGTTTGACTTAAATTCTGTCGGTCAACAATGCCGTTACACAATAACCTACAATGACCGGCGCTGTAAAAAATATTGCTGCAACAGCAACGACTATTCTCAAATGAGTTAAATTTAAGTTAAATCGATAACTTAACCCAGAACAAACACCCAGCAATTTAGCGTTTTGACTTCGTCGATAAAAACGCCCTTTTGAGCTCAAATATTCTTCTCGATAACTTGAGTATTTTTGTTTCATTCTAAAACCTCCAATTAACCAGGCTATCAGTCTTGAACTCCAGGTTGAGCATACAAGTTAAGAACTCAAACTCAACCCAGAGTGTTGCGCACTAGGTCAGATAGATTTATTGGCTCGCAACTTTTTGTTTAATATTATTAAGCTCTTGGTCAACTCTCTCATTAATCACAAGCTCATCAATTTCATCTTTTAAAGGCTTGTTTCTGCCAAGCTCCATTGCTTCGACCTCAGCCTCCATTTGATCCAGTCGCTTTTCATATGCTTCAAACTTTTCAAAAGCTTGATCAAAGTTTGGAGCATAAAAAGTTCGATTCACTTCTTTTCTCTTAGCGACTGTTTTCTGGCGTAAAATCATTGCATCTCGACGGCTTAACGCCTCATCCAACTTTGCTTGCAATCGAGAAATATCCGTTTCTAATCGCTCAACCGATGATTCGACTAATTCAAGTTCCTTTGCAAGATTTTCCGCCGCTTGTTCTAAACGATGCTTCTCCTGCAAAGCGGACTTTGCTAAATCTTCACGCCCTTTACTCACCGCGAGCTCTGCTTTATTGGCCCACTGTTGACTTTCAGCTTCTAACTGACTCAGTTGACGTCGCAATTCTTTTTTATCTGTGAGCGCTTGAACCGAAGTACTTCTGACTTCAATAAGCGTCTGCTCCATTTCAGAAATAATCAGCTTCACCAGTTTTTCCGGATCTTCTGCTTTATCCAAGAGAGCGTTTATGTTGCTGTTAATAATGTCTGAAAATCGGCTAAAAATTCCCATGTTTTTACTCCCATTAATTCACTCAATGAACGTTCTCCGACTCAAACGTCCTCGTTCAAAGAATTATTATCAGAAAGTATGCCAATTATATTTATTTTATATTTTTCAAGGCATTACGCTAAAAATAAAATATAAGAAAGGAATATTTAAGAGCCATTACCAATCCATTATCGTCAGAAACACTAACTTTTAGCTCAGTTCGCCTCTTACTTGCGCAAGGGCTTCAAGAAGCACTCTAGAAGAAGCATCACTAAGATGCGCCTTTTCGCTCAAATGACGTCTCCACAGCCTGCCTCTAGGCTGTTTATGATATAACCCCAACATATGTCGAGTTACATGGTTTAGTTTTCCACCTTCAATTAAGTGGCTTTGGATATAAGGAAGCATCTGCTCTACGACTTGATCCCGCGACAATAACTCAGAGTTGTCGAATAAAAGTGGCTCCAATTCGACCAAAAAATAAGGATTTTGATAGGCTTCTCGGCCGATCATAACGCCATCAACGTGTTCAAGATGAAACAGCGCTTGTTCCTTTTCGGTTATTCCACCATTAATAATAATCTCTAAATTTGGAAACTCGCTTTTAACACGATAGACCTTTTCGTACTCCAAAGGAGGAACTTCCCGGTTCTGCTTCGGGCTCAATCCACTTAACCAAGCTTTTCTTGCATGAATAATAAATGTCTCACAGCCGGCCGAAGCAACAAGCTCGATAAACCGATGCAGGTGGTCGTAAGAATCTAAGTCATCTATACCTGTTCTACACTTTACGGTTACCGGCAGGTTCACAGCGTTTTTCATTGCCGATATAGACTCGGCAACCAGCTCTGGCTCTGCCATTAAGCAAGCGCCTATTTTTCCGCGCTGAACTCTGTCACTAGGACAACCAACATTAAGGTTAACTTCATCGTACCCTTCCTGCTCGCAAATTTTGGCTGATTCAGCCAACTCTCGGGGATCTCCTCCTCCAAGCTGAACGGCAACAGGATGCTCCTCTGAATTGAAAGCCAGTAATTTTTTCCGATCACCATGAATTACAGCACCAGTGGTCACCATTTCGGTATAAAGCAGCGCATTTGGACTCAACAACCTCAGAAAAAACCGGTCATGCCGATCGGTCCAATCCATCATAGGAGCAACTGATAGCCTGCGATTTAAACGCTCCATTCATACCTCTTTTTTAAGTAGAGCAATATTTGCAATTGAACAACGCCCAAATTGTACTAGATTTAATAGATAGCTTCATAGAAATCCGAGTCCATGGTTGCCGATCCCTACCGTATAATTGCCTTACAAAACACACCTGCAGATTGCCAATTAATCGAACAAATATTCAATCGAGACGAATTCGAAATACGAACATTCGCAGATGCACGCTCTTTTATTCAATATATGCGAATACAACCACCCCCTCACTGCTTTCTTTGTGACTTAGAGATGGGGAAAGAAAATGGACTGGATATCATTGATAAAGTAAGAAAAAACCAGAGGTGGACTAAAGTAGCCATCGTGGTTTTGGCTGAAGCGGTCAATAAGAAAACCTTGGTTTCACTCAGTCAATTTCAAATAAAAGGTTATATTGTTAAACCTTATCAACCACCGCGGTTGTTTAATGAAGTTTTAAAAGCGATGGGCCTCGAAGTGGTTACACAAAAAGTACCAGTAAAGCGTTTAAAGTCAAAAGGTTAAGTAATAGCTTCATCATTTTGAATGACACCAGAATGTTTGAGTAACACGCTCAAAATCAGCTACACTTATTATTGAGATATAACTTGCATGGGTCACAGTCGTTTGACTGTTTATTATAAGTCTTGATAAAGCATAGGAGCCAACGCATGAAGAAATTTATCATCGGATTGTTCAGTTCGAGTTTTATTTTTTGCCTTTCAATTACTCCAGCAAAAGCTGACGAAGATCTTTTAAGGCTAGCTATTAGCTTGTGTGATTTTGCAAAAACGGATGACCGTTCGCAAATGAGACGAAAATTAAAGGCAGCAGGCATGAGATTAAGGGCCATATACCCAGCGATTCAATGTGGTAGCGATGGGAGCTTATTACGTGTTGCAACTTTGAATAACGCTTTTGATGCAGCTAAATTTTTGGTCTCAAAAGCAGGCGTTGACTCACTGACAACGCCGGGAGCAGACGGTAAAACATTAATTCAATTTACCGAAGAGTTAATAGCAGGAGGAGACGCTTCTAAACAGCAGTTTTTAGACCTGTATAAATCTAAACTATGAAGTTAAACAATACCGAAACTCAAAGAATTATTGATAAATGCTGACCACCTGATAGAAGCCAATAGTAAAACAACTAAAGTTTAAATTGTTTTACCATTCCTTGTAACTCCTCGGCAAGCTTGGCGAGTTGCTGACTTGCAGACAAGCTTTCAGTAGACCCACGAGCATTTTGTTCTGCTAAAGAAGAAATCGTTGTAATGTTTTCATGCATTTCATTCGTCACAGCACTTTGCTCTTCGGCTGAGCTCGCAATATGGGTACTCATATCATTTATTACACCAACGGCACGAGTTATAAGCTCAAGAGCTTCACCCGCTTTTGCTGTTTGATCGACACTGACTCGCGCTTCCTCCTGACTTTTCTCCATAACACTTACAGCGTCTTTAGTTCCACTTTGCAAACGTTCTATCATTCCTTGTATTTCCGATGTGGAGTCCTGCGTTTTACTCGCTAATGTGCGAACTTCGTCAGCAACCACAGCAAAGCCTCTTCCTTGTTCGCCAGCCCTTGCAGCCTCAATTGCTGCATTTAAAGCTAACAAATTAGTTTGGTCTGCTATTCCTCTAATTACATCCAAGACAGATCCAATATTTTCACTGTACTCATTTAATTTATTAATCACATGCGAAGCACTTTCAATTTCACTGGCCAGCTTATTGATGGTTTCGATATTACGACGAACTATTTCTTGCCCTGTTTTTGTTTCACTATTTGCACCCTGCACTTCCTGTAAAGTATTGTTAGCGCTGTTAGCAACCTCGTTAACAGTTGCCGTCATTTCCGCCATGGCAGTTGCCACTAATTCCGTTTGCTCACGTTGCCGGTTAATCGATTCATGACTTTGCCGAGCAATAGTTTCCGTTTGCTCAGCACTTGATGCAAGCTGATGAGATCCACTTGCTATGCCGCCCAGAATATCACGCAGCTTAAATACTAGATTGTTCACACTATTAGAAAGTGCACCAAATTCATCTTGACGCTCACTGTCAATTGTTCGACGCAAATCGCCGTCTGCCACTATGGATAACACATCGACCACTTCATTTAATGGCTTACGAATTGTATTGATCACTAAAAACGTTATGAAAACTGCTGCGACCACAGCAATAACAGCAATTACTACGATCAACATTTGACTGCTTGAGACTTGTGATACAGCCTTATTTTTTAACTCCTCAGCTAAACCTTTGACTTCATCAACGGCTATAGACAACTGCTTCATGGCCGCCGTTAAATTAGTCTCGGCATCTAATAGAGTATTAACGGATGCTTCTGCGGCTGTAATTTGATCAACGTATTGGTTTAATAAACCGTCACTTCCAATTGAAAGCGACTCATATTTATTTAATGCTGCTCCTGTTTCGCTGTAATAGTCCGATTCACTCGCCGCAGTAGAGGCCAGATCTGCGAATCGTTTTTTTGCCGAACTTACAATCGCTCTTAGATCTTTTTGGACAATATTAATGGTTGAGGTATCCGCTAAATTCAAAGCGTCCGTAGCACTTATAGTTCCTTCTCGAATTAAGTTACCAATGGAACGTATATCACTTGCTGCATCTGGTGCATCTTCGCTTAAGTCGTAAATAAGGCTATCGAGCTCATCGGCGGTATCTTCGAAGTCAGTTCTTTGCTTTGCAATTGTTGCGGCCAACTCGAGCTCTTTTCGGTGCTCATCGAATACTCTCGGTATCTTTGAAAAATAAGCTGTTATGCTTTGCTGGCTTTTCTTAAAAGCCGAAGCTATTTCAGGGTAACCAGCCGCTAGGCTTAACATCAAAGCTTCCTGTTTTTGATAGTCTTGATAAAGACTTTGATACTGGCCTTCCATCGCCTCAAGTTCATCAACTTGTTCTATTTTTCTATGACGATTTACTCTGTCATTCGCTTCCAGCAACGTCGACCTTAGATCGCCACTGGTTTCCAACATTGGAGTCGCTTGGTCCACAACATGAGTAAGATTCTGATTAATACTTCCAACACCAGACAAACTGACAATACCAATGACGAGTAATAAAATAACAACTATTCCAAACCCACCGGCAATTCGAGTGGACACTGTTAAATTCATAGTTCTACCTTCAATTGGATATACTCATTGCTTAATAGTGATACTGACTCAAAACGCGAGCTCATCAACTAACAAATAACGGACGTCATCCTATTAGCTTAGATCAAATTTGAGATTCTGCTTAATTCACTGTCGATAGATATATCGGCAGTGAAATCAAGCAGTTAAGGGAAGTAGTTAAGAAATTATTGAAAAATCACTTAATTTTTGAATTAGCTGCTCTTTTGGAGCTCACTTATTCGTTGTTCAAGAGGAGGATGAGACGCAAGTAGAGAAGCTAGAGATACTTTTCCTTCTGTGATACCAAAAGCAGTCATAGTGTCAGGCATTTGATTTGGTAGCTCCACTTCAGCCTTTAGCCGACTCAAAGCTCCAATCATGGCACTTGTGCCCGCCAATTTGGCACCGTAATCATCGGCTCTGTATTCACGCCGTCGGCTAAACCAAGCGACTATCATTGCGGCGAAAAACCCTAAAAGAATTTCAGCGACAAATGTTACGACGTAAAAGCCGATGCCATGTCCGCGTTCTGTTTTAAAGACTACACGGTCAACCGTATGGCCAATCACTCGAGCAAAAAACATGACAAAAGTATTCACCACACCTTGAATTAACGCCAGTGTCACCATGTCACCGTTAGCAACATGACCAATCTCATGCGCCATTACAGCTTTCACTTCGTCTTTTGAAAACCGACTTAACAGTCCAGCACTAACAGCAACGAGAGCATCATTTTTGTTCCATCCAGTGGCAAATGCATTCGACTGTTGTGCTGGAAAAATACCCACTTCAGGTGTTTTGATGCCTGCTTTTTGTGAAAGCTCAGTAACAGTGTCCAGTAACCATAGCTCAGTTGCATTACTAGGTTGATTAATTATTTGTGTTCCGGTGAACCGTTTTGCCATCCACTTAGACATCAAAAGCGAAACAAACGAGCCTGCCATACCGATGATAAAACAAAAAACTAATAACGCTGTAAGGTTCAAATCGACACCGTTACGCGACATATAGCCTTCGAAACCCAACAAGCTCATGGTAATCGCAGCGAGAGCTATTACCGCTAAGTTGGTTAATAAAAATAGTCCTATTCTTAACATCGCCAATCTCTTTAATAAATAATTCCCAGATATGGAGGATATTTATTTTTTTTCAAGATCCAAAGGCACTTGATTTTAGGTCCAAAAAAAATTTCAGTGGAGTAAAAAATTTTCAGTCCAATAAAAAAGCCTCCCGAAGGAGGCT
>JABXHY010000094.1 GCA_013373375.1 Gammaproteobacteria bacterium | reverse complement strand
GAGGTTAAATCTCGCCGTGTGGGTGGCGCGACCTATCAAGTGCCTGTTGAAGTTCGTCCAGCTCGCCGCAACTCACTCGCAATGCGTTGGGCTATCGATGCTGCGCGCAAGCGTGGTGAAAAGTCAATGATGCAAAAATTGGCGGGCGAAATGATGGACGCCGTTGAGGGTCGCGGTGCTGCGGTTAAGAAGCGCGAAGATACTCATCGTATGGCCGAAGCGAATAAAGCTTTCGCACACTATCGCTGGTAATTGGATTATCGCCCGTGGCTAGAGAAACCTCCATTAATCGTTATCGTAATATTGGCATCATGGCTCACATTGATGCGGGTAAGACGACGACGACTGAGCGTATTCTCTATTACACCGGTGTTAGTCATAAGATTGGCGAGGTTCATGATGGCGCTGCCACCATGGACTGGATGGAACAAGAACAAGAGCGTGGCATCACGATTACCTCTGCTGCTACTACCACCTTTTGGCGTGGTATGGATGCTCAATTTGAAGAGCATCGCATTAATATTATTGATACCCCCGGGCATGTTGACTTCACAATTGAAGTCGAACGTTCGTTGCGTGTTTTAGACGGCGCGGTCGTCGTTTTTTGCGGTTCCTCTGGCGTTGAGCCACAGTCTGAAACTGTCTGGCGTCAAGCTGATAAGTATCATGTTCCACGAATGGTGTTCGTTAATAAGATGGACCGAGCTGGAGCTGATTTCACTCGCGTTATTAAACAAATAAAAGATCGTTTAGGTGCGCGTCCGGTACCTGTCCAATTGCCGATTGGTGCTGAAGAGAATTTCGAAGGTGTTATTGACCTAGTCAAAATGAAAGCCATTTATTGGAATGAAGAAGATAAAGGCTTAACTTTTGAATACCGTGATATTCCCGAAAGTTTAAAAGAAGATGCAGAAGAAGCTCGTAGCGTAATGATTGAAGCTGCGGCAGAAGCTTCGGAAGAGTTAATGGATAAATACCTTGAAGGCGGTGATTTATCCGAAGAAGAAATTAAAAATGGACTGCGAATTCAAACACTCGCTAACGAACTGGTTGTTGCGATGTGTGGCAGTGCATTTAAAAATAAAGGTGTTCAGGCAGTACTCGATGGTGTTATCGATTACATGCCCGCGCCTGTTGATGTTAAAGCGATTACGGGTGTTCTTGAGGACGGTGAAACTCATGAAGAACGACCCGCAGACGATAAAGCACCTTTTGCAGCTTTAGCATTTAAAATAGCAACTGATCCCTACGTTGGCACTTTAACCTTTTTCCGCGTTTACTCCGGAACATTAAAATCAGGCGATCAAGTTTACAATCCGATTAAAGGAAAAAAAGAGCGCATTGGGCGAATCGTTCAAATGCATTCAAATAGTCGTAAAGAAGTCACTGAAGTTTTAGCGGGCGATATCGCCGCCGGAATTGGTTTAAAAGATGTGACAACCGGTGAGACACTTTGCGATATCAATCATCAAATTATTTTAGAGCGAATGGAGTTTCCTGAGCCGGTTATTTCGGTTGCAGTGGAGCCTAAAACGATCGCTGATCAAGATAAAATGTCGTTGGCTTTATCAAAGCTCGCGCAAGAAGATCCTTCATTTAGAGTTGAAACAAATGAAGAGTCTGGTCAAACCATAATTTCCGGAATGGGAGAACTCCATCTGGACATTATCGTTGACCGAATGAAAAGAGAATTTCAAGTCGAGGCCAATATTGGAAAACCTCAGGTCGCTTACCGAGAATGTTTGCGTCAAGCAGTAGAGCAAGAAGGTAAGTTTGTCCGTCAGTCAGGCGGACGTGGACAATACGGACATGTCTGGCTGAAGATTGAGCCGCAAGAATCTGGTTTTGGTTATCAATTTGTGAACGAAGTTGTGGGTGGTGTTGTACCAAAAGATTATATTCCGGCTGTTGATAAAGGTATTCAAGAACAAATGCAAAACGGTGTGCTAGCTGGCTATCCCGTTTTGGATGTGAAAGTAACTTTATTCGATGGTTCTTATCATGATGTCGACTCAAACGAAATGGCATTTAAAATTGCTGGCTCGATGGCTTTCCGTGAGGGAGCTTTGAAAGCCAAGCCTGCGTTGCTTGAGCCCATCATGAAAGTTGAAGTAGTTTCGCCTGAAGATTATATGGGTGATGTTATGGGCGACTTAAATCGTCGTCGCGGAATGGTGCAAGGTATGGATGAAGGTGCCGGTGGGGTGAAAATCATTCGTGCTGAAGTTCCACTATCGGAAATGTTCGGCTACGCAACCGATTTACGTAGTGCGACTCAAGGCCGTGCAAGTTATTCCATGGAGTTCACAAAATACGCTGAAGCGCCATCTAATGTCGCCGATTCGATTATTAATTTTTAATTTTTTTAATTTAAAAAAAACTACTAGTAGAGGTACTTTTAATGTCTAAAGAAAAATTTGAACGTACGAAACCCCACGTAAACGTGGGAACCATAGGCCACGTTGACCACGGTAAAACGACTTTGACGGCAGCGATGTGTACTGTATTGTCAAAGAAATACGGTGGAGCGGCTAAAAACTTCGCAGAGATTGATAATGCACCAGAAGAGAAAGAGCGTGGTATCACCATTTCAACGTCTCACGTTGAATACGAAACAGAAGGTCGTCACTACGCCCACGTAGACTGCCCAGGACATGCTGACTATGTTAAAAACATGATCACCGGTGCTGCGCAAATGGACGGCGCAATCCTAGTTGTATCAGCAGCGGATGGCCCAATGCCACAAACACGTGAGCACATCTTGTTATCACGTCAGGTTGGTGTACCTAAGATTGTTGTATTCCTAAACAAATGCGACATGGTAGACGACGAAGAATTATTAGAATTGGTAGAAATGGAAGTACGTGAGTTATTAGACGCTTACGAATTCCCAGGTGATGACACGCCAGTAATCCAAGGTTCAGCGCTTAAAGCCCTAGAAGGTGATGCAGCGTACGAAGAGAAAATCGTAGAACTAGCGCAAGCGTTAGACGATTACATCCCAGAGCCAGAGCGTGCGATAGACCAAGCATTCCTATTACCAATCGAAGACGTATTCTCGATTTCAGGTCGTGGTACTGTTGTAACAGGCCGTGTTGAATCAGGTATCGTAAAAGTTGGTGAAGAAGTTGAAATCGTTGGTATCAAAGAAACGACTAAAACGACTGTGACTGGTGTTGAAATGTTCCGTAAGCTTCTAGACGAAGGTCGTGCGGG
>JABXHY010000071.1 GCA_013373375.1 Gammaproteobacteria bacterium | reverse complement strand
GCCCCACTTTGTAAGCACGAATTTTTATGTGTATTGATGCGCTTTTGTGAGACTAAGACATTCAGCGATTTTTGATTGAAGCGCACTTGAAACACACAACACCAAAGAAAACAGAACTTCAGCAAGCACATAAGCTTTTGGGCAGACTACTTGATTGGGCTGAGTTTCAACAAACACTACCGCGTCGAATTTGAGCCTGAAGGCTTCGGGAAGATTACCTGATGATTTAACGAAAACACAAGAAAATACAAGAAAATACAAAGCGATGAACCACAAGAAAGGTAACGTTGATACAAGGAATAATCAGCAAAACTCGCTCTGCGTATAACGCCCAATTAAGGTGTGAGGCACGCAATACCTATGCTACCGCATACCATCCTAATCACTTAAACCGACGCATAGTAAAAGTGCCACGCGTGCCGAATCACTCTTAAATTGTTTGTTAGCCGATCATGCCAACGATAGCCCACCATCAACTACCAACGTATGACCGACGATATAGCTGGCTTTATCTGATAATAAAAACTCAATTGCATTGACGATTTCGTCGGCTTCCCCAAAACGATTGATTGGTACTACGTCAGAAACATCAGCGCGAATATTAGAGTTTTCAAGTTGCTTTTCTTCCCATCGGGGAGTCCACGTTACACCGGGAGCAACCGCATTGATTCGAACTCCAGACTTGATGCTTTCTAGGGCAACAGATCTAGTCAGCCCCTCAAGCGCGTGTTTAGCAGCACTATACATTGATGCATTGGGTGTTGGTCTAAGACCATTAACGGAACTTACATTTACTATGGATGCCCCTGCTTCCATTAGTTTCAGTTCAGACCTCAAACACAAGGCTTGGCACAAAAAATCCACATGAAGTGTTTCTTTTAGAAGTGGTACATCGACTTGGGGCAGGTAACCTCTAGAAGCAAGAGCCGGAGAAGCGTTATTTACCGCTACACCCAATTTTCCATATTGAGCTTCAATGTGAGCAAATAAACCGTCTAATTGTTGCTCATTCGCAATATCAACCGACTGGTAATCAACAGATTTTAATTCTGGATATTTTTGCATTACATCAAGCCAAATCTTCTTCGAACGCGAGCACGTAATAACTTTATATCCTTGCTTCACGAGCCGAAGAACTGAATACAAACCGATACCTTTTGAGCCACCAGTGACTAATGCAATTTTCAATTTAGGACTCCTTTCCTATATTATGTGCTTTGACGGCTAACGCCGCATTAAGGTGTGAGCAACGCTCCCACGAAACCCAACCACACCACCGTAAACACAAAACCCAACGATAGAATGAAAAATGCCAAGCGTTGGGAATCACTCTTAAATGCTTTGTTAGGTGTTGTGCTACAAACCGGACTCTCTAAGCCAGTGTTCTTCTGAGATTATTACAAGATTTTGCCCATCAGCTTTGTAAGCCATAGCCTTCTCAATTTTACGACCATATGATTCATGAGCCCAACTCTCTGATACGTAAGTACCTAACACTAAATAGTTAAGAGATTTATTGACACTTTTGGCAATTTTACCGCCAAGATTTTCTATTGCTGTGTCACAATCCTTACGCTTGCCGAATGCAAACGTACCTGTACATAAAAAGACACTATCTTGAAAATTAATTTTGGGAGCTGGTTGATCAATTGGTAACGAAGTGGTTTTTGCCATTTCCCCTACTTCACCAGACTCGCCACTTAAACTTTTAAGTAAACACAGCAGTTCCTGAGCTTCATCGGGATCAACCACACCGTCTTCTAAAACTTCTGCTACGCGGTTCAGCAAATTTATGATTATTGGGTGTTCTGAGTGTTGATTTTGAACTAAC
This sequence comes from Gammaproteobacteria bacterium, assembly GCA_013373375.1. Classification (GTDB taxonomy): domain Bacteria; phylum Pseudomonadota; class Gammaproteobacteria; order Enterobacterales; family Kangiellaceae; genus Pleionea. The sequence continues at coordinate 1,086 of JABXHY010000071.1, read as the reverse complement.
CAACTAAGTAAAAACTCCACCTCAGCTTGTACAACTTTACCATCTGCAATTAACCCCTTGCTCAAACCTATAAGAGTATCTATTTGTCTATCTTGAATATCACGTTGATTGTATTTATTGAATAGAGACATATTTTTATTCGCTATATTTAAGACTTTAGTAGTTTTCCAAATGAATAGTACACATACGATTTAATAGTGCCATCAAGGTTATACACGACATTTTCGCCATGCAACATTCCCATCAAATAGCTGGCTACTTCGCAAATAGAGCCGTCTTCACGGAACCAAGTACATTTACCGTCAATATAACGGTTAGTAAGTACATTGCTCCCGGGCTCATTTTTTATTGTCACTTCTGAGAATACTGGTTCCATAAAGCCTCCAAAGGAATTTATGGAATGATATATCGGTGCAAGATTTAATACTTTGATGAGCATCAGATATGCATAAAAACACCTAACGCCGCGTTAAGTGGTGAACAACGCCTACCACCGAACCTAAGCCATTGTACCTTAAACACTTAACCTAACTGGAACTGAAATCGCCAAGCGTTGTGAATCCGCCTTAAACGCTTTGTTAAGCAGATTTAATTCCCTATAACCCTCTATTCAGACCAAGGATCTCGGTTCGTATCCAAACATTACCTTTATCAAAGTTATCCAACTCTAAACTTCCACCCAAGGCTGGCTCCAAAACAGGAAAATAGATCTCTTCAGCACCAAGAACTCCAAGTTTTTCTACGAGTGTTTCAATAAATTGTTCATCTATAGGAAAAAGCGCATATTGAATAAAATTCTTATCTTTTAAAATTGTATCTTCAAATTCCGATACACTCTCAAACACACCATAACCTTTACAATTACTTCCATCTTTAGATGGATAAAAAACAAGGTATTCATCGGTCTCCGTTGAATATAAGAACAATGTCCCAGTAAACGAATAACCAATAACTTTGTCATAATGCCAAAGGTGTTTTTCCCAAGATCCTAACATTGCAACATCAACGGGATCAGTTAAATTTATACACCGAAACTTCCTTATCTGCTTAACGCCCAATTAAGTAGTGAGCAACGCAATACAAAAG
>JABXHY010000078.1 GCA_013373375.1 Gammaproteobacteria bacterium | reverse complement strand
TTTTCTGAAATTTTCGTTTTGCTCATTCGCTTTGCTCGTAGTTTTTGTTCATAGTTCGCCTAGATGGCTTTTTATATTTTATTTTAACATGTAATTTATCATGAATTTATTCAGACGCCCTTAGGTTCCAGTAAGCTTAGATATTACGGAATCATAGATATCACACAAACTCAGCTAGCGCCGTAACCACCTTTCTACTAATTAATAGAAATATATAACGGTATCAATAAAGACGTCACACCACAAAATCCACTCATTTTGGAAACAACCAGCTTGACCCCTTCAATCCTTCTTTAAATAGGCCTGACCTATACGAAAATCATACGAATCACATATATGAATCCTATGGATTTCTCGAGTTAAGAAAAGCCTCCAACCTCACCGTATGGTCGACTTAAAACCGTCAGAAATCACCTCTTCCACCTACCTGACAGCGAATATATGGTGAGCGTTTGAGGAAAATATAAACTCTAACTCATTGTATTTATTGCGAATATTCTTTTTATCTCTATATGCGTTTTAAAACACTTGTTTGAATCTAATTTTCAGTGTACACTCGTGCGCTCTTTCAGAGTACGCTTGTTCGCTCAAATATAGGACGGTCAACTAGTTCCTTTAGCAGCAACAGATAGCAGCAACAGAAATATATAACAGCAACAGAGATGTAGTGGCAGTATGTTTAGTAAAGTCTATCGTTGGCTTGTCAGTTCACTTACTAACACAGTGAGTTTAAAAGCCTATTTCCAACCTTTTATCCGAATAATTAACTCAAGTTGGAGTGTTGATAATTTCTCCGCAAAAATAAAAGCCATCAAAAATGAAACGGAAGATACCTTTACGATTGTACTCAAACCCTCATTTACATGGGGAGGTTTCAAAGCGGGGCAATTTATTCAGTTAACCGTTGAGATAGAGGGAAGTTTACTCACAAGAACCTTTAGCATTTCATCTGCACCCTCTTTCTACCAACAAAAAGGATTGATAGAAGTCACGATACAAAAACAGCCTAAAGGTAGAGTCACACCGGTCATTCAAAATCTATTAAAGAAGAATCAATACATTGCCATATCGCGGGCCAAAGGTGATTTTGTAAACACCGAGAATATGAACACCACTCTTTTTATCGCCGGTGGCTCAGGCATAACACCCATTAAAAGTCTTATTACAGAGCTGGTAGGTAATTCTGAAAATAAAATCAAACTTATGTACTACTCAAGAAACAACAGACATCTATTTAAAGAGTACTTATCCAGTTTAGAAAGTAAGCATTCAAACTTAACAATCAAATTCGTTAACACGAGTACAGAGAGCAGAATAAATCGGAAGCAAATCAAATCCTTTTGTCCCGACTTAACATCATCAGAGACTTTTATTTGTGGCCCATCCGCAATGATAAAAGAAACTGAAAATCTATTGCTCGATGAAGGCGTTAACCCAGAGAAAGTTCACTTTGAATACTTTGGTTCTGCTCCGTTTGAGGGATTCGATATTGAAAACCTGGATATTGAGAATCTGGATGTTGAAGGCCTGGATAATAAAAGACACGGTGCCGTTACCTTCCAACAATCATTAATTAAAGTTGACACGGCCAATATAAAAAACATGTCGCTACTTGAGGTTGCAGAATCTAACGGTATGAGTCCAAATAGCGGCTGTCGAATGGGAGTCTGTCACCAATGTGTTTGCAAGAAAAAGCAAGGTGTCATTTATAACACATTAACTAAGATGTTCTCTGATACCGGGGCTCAAGATATTCAATTATGCGTATCCATTCCAGTAGGTGATGTTATTCTCGATCTTTAAAAGATAACTCGACCTTTAAGAAATAACTCGGACTGTAAGAAATAAAGTACGACACTATGAAAAATAAACTAAACGATCAACAATTGCTAAATTTAGAAGCCGATCTCAATCGAATACGTGATGAGGCGCTGAGTAAAGTTGGCAAGACCGACGCTGATTACATACGTAGAATCATTTTTATACAAAGAACCGCCGAAGTATTAGGCAGAGTTTTACTGGTGATGATTCTCCTCCATCCAATTTTCTTCATCTTTGGCGTTCTAAGTCTAACCTTATCAAAAATACTCGATAATATGGAAATTGGTCACAATGTATTACATGGACAATACGATTGGATGAATGACCCTACGATTAATTCTCGTACATACGAATGGGACTTGGCAGGCGATGCAAAATCGTGGAAACGCATCCATAATCATGAGCATCATACCTATACCAATATCATTGGAAAAGATCGTGATTTTGGTTATGGTCTTTTACGATTAAGTGATGATTTACCTTGGAAGAGAAAGAATTTATGGCAATTTTTAACCTACCTTAATTTGAGTTTCTTATTTGAATGGGGTATCGCCTATCACGAATTAGCCGCAGAACGCGTTTTTGTTGGAAAGAAGAAAAAAAATCGTGTTTCGCCACTGTCTGATGATCAATTAAAAAAGATGTTTTTTAGTAAAGCTGCAAGGCAAGTCTTCAAAGACTACATCTTTTTTCCTTTAGTATGTTGGCCTGTTTTTTTACCGGTACTTTTAGCGAATATTACGGCTAATTTGTTAAGAAATCTTTGGACATCAACCATTATATTTTGTGGGCACTTTACTGAAGGCGTGCATACTTTTTCAGAAAAAGAGTGTGAGAATGAGACTAAAGGTCATTGGTATTATCGACAAATACTGGGATCTTCAAATTTAACCGGTAGGCGTTGGTTTCATATTCTAACGGGCCATTTAAGCTGTCAAATAGAGCATCATCTATTTCCTGATATTCCAGCGCATCGATACGTCGAAATGTCGCCTAAAGTTCAAAAGGTTCTAGAAAAGTATAATATCCCCTACAATACTGGTTCGTTTTTTAGGCAATACGCGACCGTGGTGAAACGATTGATACGCTACTCTTTGCCTCCAAAAGAAGGTGCAAGAGTCACCCGTTAGTAACGGTTGAAACAAGAAGCAATCATGAGAAAGAATTGGGGGGAGGTTCAGCTTGTCCCGGCTCCTCTTTATACTTTAGTTATATCCTAGCGGAAACCAAATGCCATAAACAGCTGGGTTTCCCATATTAGGCCTAACATGATTATTATCAAGTTCGTTTATATCGATATCTTCGACAACATTTTTAATTTCTGGCAGTTGTTTTCTTTTAAATATTTTTTCCAAAAGCTGATTTTTAGCATCATCTAAATTCGTAGCAGTTACACCAATTCCCATCCTGGTTCCAATTGGGATACTTTCATAGTCACTATAATCAAGCTTTATCCAGAATCGTTTCATCTAAAGTTGCTGCACCATCCCATTATATTTAAACTTATATCAACCTAAGCAAAGTTACTCTCTTTGCCCACATCAACTTCTTGACATACGACTTTTAGAGAAAGGTCTCCTGACCCAGCCGTTACCCGATAAAGTGGATATTTTAAATCTTTAATTGAGGCAGATGTTTTTGTAAATAGAGTTTCTTCTTCTAAAATTCCATCCACTGAACTTATCTCTTCCATATCAATATCGAGAACAATCCAAGGGGGCTCGTCATTAAAGTCTGGTTTGTAATTAAAAGATAGTATACCTTTTAATTTAACTTCAACCGTTTTCGATTTTGGAAAATAAAATATAAGACTTGAAGAATTTGAATCTATATCTAGGTCCACACTCTCCAATAGGCTGTCTTTAAAATATGCGAGCTTATTCTCTGGTATAGTTCACCCCATTACTTCTTAGTTTAACCACCAGTTTCGTGAGGCATTTCGGTTTATCTATACCTAAAGTGCTCATAAACTATATCCAGATTTATATCTCCACTTAGCCTTAGCCTATAAAGCTCTCCCCTGTCTTTATCGAAAGAAGCCACGTTACCAAAACGATCTTTATGCCCATAACGAACCTCCTCAAGAAACTCTTTTCCATCTCCACTTAGTTTTTCTGATAAAAAATGAGCTATTAAATAAGGTGAATCTACTGAAAATGGAGGATACTCAATTACCACTCGTCGAACGCCATCAAATTGGATTTTTTTTGTATCATCTCCTGACTCATGCACAAGCGTTACTGAAGTTGTTGATGTCTCATGACTAACCTCAATAAGAGTAATTTGAAATTCTTTTAAATCAAAGTCTACCTCATAGTAAAACACGATTAATTATCTCCTAAATTTAAAATCTCGCCTGTACTGTGATTGTCTAGTCCTTCTCCATGTGGGAGCTTATTTCTTTCTTTATCAAGCCTTGGGCGATATTTTCCTGTACCGTCTTGCTTGTCCTGTTTTTTACCAGTTACCTTCACGCTGCCATCAGGTTCGATTTGCACCCTACTTCCGTCTGGATGATAAAACTTTGAATTACCACCCTCCGTTTTACCTTTATCTTCAAACCCTAGTTCTTTCAAAATTTCCTCTGCTTCTTCGGGCGTTTTATCAGTCAAATCAGGTAATTCCCCAGCTGCTCCATAATCTGGTTCATCAACATCTGAGGAATCACTGCTCAATACAACTGCAATCCCTAAAATTGTCAAACCTTTTCCAATTATCGCTCCAACAGCTCCACCAATAGGACAAGCTGGCCCTGTAAGTGTACATCCCCCAATTCCCATAGGAACAGCGAGTTTTCCATCTGGATCCACATATTTATAAGGATTATTATTTCCATAAACATAGCGATTAAACGAATGCACATCACGGAACAGGATGGGATCTAAGCCCATAAAACGGCCAGCCTCTGGGTGATACCAGCGGGCTTGCATGTAGGTCAGGCCAAGGTCTTTATCGTCTCGGTGTCCGGTAAAACCGATATTATTGTCTGTCGCTTCATTGGTAAGCTTTTTACCGAAGGGTTGGTAATCTTCGCGCCATTTAACACTGCCGTCTTCTTTAGTTGCCAGTACCGGCGAGCCTAAATGATCGGTATGAATAAAGGTGATAGTTTCTTTTACAGCGTAGCTGAGTGAAGAGCTTAAAAGCAGAATAAGACTTAAAAACATCCACTTTGTGGTGAATTGGCTGCTTTCTATACAGCGCATTCTGGATTCCAAATCAAATATTAATGATAAATTCCTTAATGGCGCGCATTTTAGTGGCTAATTACTTGAAAATAAGGGAAATATTAACGGCAGCAAAAACATGAAAAAGACTTACTTGGGCTACTCTTCTTAATTGAGATCTTCCTCTGTTTCGACGCAACTGTAGATATATTAAGCATTATTTGTTAATTCGGCGCTGAAATTTCTTCGCGATTAAGGTATTATCTCAATCCTCAAAGATAAAGAACTCTACACTTAACTTAAGAATTTCACTCTTGTTCGCAACCTGTCAGTGAACATTTGAAATGTATCTAAGGATGAAATTTTGAGGTTTAGAGTAATTAAAAATATGGATATTAATTTACACCGCCAACTGACACTCTCACTGTTTATTGAACTGTAGAATGGCTCTCAAAAGGTTCCACTATGAATAGATTTCTCGCATTGCTAGCTTTTATCAACGTCGCTTACGCAAGTGATTTACGTGTTGAGTATTTTAAGCATCTTGACTTAAACCAAGTAAAATCTTACACCCACAACGAGACCTTTGAACTTTATGACTACGGCACAAAGAAATATATCCTTATAAACGATGATGCATCGGGTGATATGTTATTTCTACTTGGTGACCAACAAACACCCACGCTGATTGGTGATATAGTACCTGGACTTGGCAAAGGCGGCACCGTACTAACGAGTATATCTTACAAAAATGGGATTTTATTTGAGCCATTAGACAGAAATATCCCTTGGATGGAGTTTTCGCTTGGCAACAATCAAATAGTTATTTCTGAACTCGTCAACGATATTGCAGACTTCAGAAATAACTCTAATACAGGCACTAATCGTCCGGTTATAAACGACATCTTAACTCTACCCAATAATAAATTACTTATTCTTGAATCTAATCAAGTTCTTATATACGACGAATTAACAAAAGAAATAACCAGCACTGATTTTTACGATATCGACTTCGCCTATGAAATCGGAAGCAGTATTTATCTAATCCGAGAAAACTTTGACACTACAGAAATATTAAAAACTGATATAGAAAATAATAGCATTCTTACTCGACATCTTGTTCCAGAAAGGGCTTATGTTTACAAAAACACCTCTTCTGAAAGTAGTCAGAAATTCAATGCCAAAAACACTTTGTTTTTTCAAACAATTAGTTCGTCCTCGGATCTTATCACCCATTATATAAACCCCACGACAGCTGAAGCTGAACTTCTACTTACGACTGTTATAAATAACAACAGTTATATTCCTGATTTAAATAATATTTTTGTAACCTCACAAAAGGTTTTCTTTTCTGAATTTCATATCAATAACATTACAGTAAGATTCTCAATATTAAATAGACAAAGTGGAGAGTTGTTCTCTAATGCCGTTGTAGGTGACGACCGAGAGTTTTTGTTCGCCTATCACTACATGGATATTTTATACGCGTCTGATGAGGTATTATTGATTGGGGCCAATATCAGCTCCATAAGTTCTGACAAGACATTATTTGCTTTACGCCCTGCTAGTAATGTCGCTGAGATTCTTAAAACTGAAGCCAATTCTAACTTAATACAAGGATCTTTATTTTTATTGGACAGCTCTGTTGAAAAAGTTGCATTAGCAGGTGATTACCTCATGTTTGTCGACAAAACCAGTCTCGCCGTTGATGCATATTCTAGAACCCCAGAGATGATCTTTAGAGAAAGCTTTTTTCATCGAGATCGATTATTTTTTGATATTAAAAAAGGTGAATCGCATTTTGATAATAAACTAGTTGTATTCGATCCTTCACTCAAAACAGTTCAACAAGTATTAAATATTGAAACAGGACTTTATGCTAACTATGGAGTCTCCGATGTTTTAGCTTTTGATGACTTGTTTCTTTTTAATAAATATGAAGGATTCCCAGCTCAAAATAAACAGTGGTTTAGAACCGATGAACGACTAAATATTCATAATATATCTATGAGCACGGAAGGTAGAAATTATTTTGCTTCCGATATTGATAATGGCGTTTATTATATTTCAGGGGATTCTGAAGCAACCGCAGTTGATTATTACAGTTTAAATCAAGACTTAGAATCAGAATTTCTATCGACAACGAATACCGAATTAACCTATATCAGGGATATAGTATTGGAAACTTCGGAAATCTTAGTTATATATGCTGACTCAGAAGATTCTGCTGCCGAATATCATTTGGTAAATAAAGAAACAAAATCATTACACCCATTAAATCTTGGAGAAATGAAAGCTTGCGGGACTGGTCTGGTCGGCCAAAGTGGAGACCACTTTGTCTATATTGATAGTGATAACACGGTAAACGAAGTGAGTGAAAGAAGAGCTCATATCGGCGAAATAATGATTGTTGCAGATACTAAAGCTATTTTCAGCAAAGATAGCGAGCAGGATTTTAAACAAGACTATTATATTTTTAACTGCAATAGCTTTGAGTTAGAGCTACTTTTTACAGACTTAAATGGCATAAGCGCGATTCAATATGCGAATGACAATGAGGAAGTTATTTTTGAGTATGAAGACTCTACAGAAAGTAAATTAATTTATTTTCACTTACCAACGGGTGAAAGTAATGAAATAACGGGTTTCTTGGTTGAACAAGATTCTCAGTTAACTAGACGATATATTACAAATCAATTTGGTACATTCATTTTTGACGCTCTTTATCACGATGAAACAGGACCTAAAACTCGAGTGTACTCTCTTACCAACGGGCAACTTGAATACCTTACTGAGTATTCCGGGCGGTTTCTTCCGAATCATTATTCAAAACAGGACCCTAATGGCAACATTTATGAAGCTCAGAGTGTACACGGCCAAGAAATAAATATCGTTTATTACAATCCGACATCTAACAGTTTCTATGAGATTGATACCCACCCTGGAAAACAACAAAACCCGTACGTAAGTAGCTATTACATTAATGATGAATATCTAATTGCGGTTCATCCAAACATGCATCTTGGCGCTGAAGCTTTTGCGATAAAACTGGACTGCTTAGGTGACAATAAAACTGTTTCAATCCATTGCGATGTCCCTCTAGAGAATTTTTCACCTGAGTTAACTTTGAATGAAAAGTATGAGGTTGTGCCCGAAATGTACTTGTCCATTCAACCTCAACTGTACGACTTAGACTATCAAGAGTGGTCGTTCAGCAGTGATTTTCTACCATCATGGTTAAATATCGATACATCAACTGGCACATTGACTGGTGTGGTTCCATCAGACTTTACTGGAGAGCTAGAATTCGACCTAACAGTATTTGATGGAATAGAAATGACTTCTGCGAGTTCGATTATCACAAATAATCCGGATATTGCGCTAACTCACCAGACACCGCTATTCGTTAGCCAGGACAATGGTTCAGACGATGATGGATCTGATGGAGGTGGCTCAGACGACGATGGTTCTGGTGGTGATTCGGATAATGATAACAATGGTCCTTCTACCTCCAATGGTTCAGGCGGCACGGTTAACAGTTTTTGGCTCTTCTTGCTTATAGTTATCGTCTTTAGGAAAAATGGAATTTTTCTTTTAAGAAAATTGGGTAGTTTTGACCAATTGCGTTCAACTACCTGATTTCATCATGCTTTGTCTGAGCCTTAACGGCGCGTATTTAAGAGGCTAATGGCTTAAAAGTAAGAGAAATATTAACCGTTATCGAAGCCTGCTATTCGATGTGTTTAGAAAGTGTTGATTCGAAACTAGTCATCCTGGAGCACTTAATTATTTATCACGTGACCTGCCCCCTCAACCGCACGTGACCCTTAACGAAATCCGCTGAGAACAAGAGCTAGAGTTGATAGAACAAACCATAATACGACTAAGGTGATGCCTACGCGATTAGCGATCTTGACCTTTCTGTCCGATAAACTGCTAGAACTAATAATTGCACAAGCTATTATTGAAGCTTGACATGTTAAAACAAAAAGACCATCGAAAAAATTGCCATTAAGTTTAAAAGTAAAAAGATCCGTATAATCCATTGGCAACCAGTAAATTATCCATTGTTTGTTCCAATACTTTTCATTAAATATAAAAAAGCCAATGCTAATACATATTACATATAAAGTAAGGAATGTAATAACGACCGGGTTGAGTATCCTATCTAATCTCTTTGAGTTCATTTCAGGCGGCCTCATTAATTGTGTTTAAGTAATTAAAGATGCTTTTTACCTCTTCATCACTGAATATTTCATCAAAATAAGTAATATAGCCAATTAAGTCACTGAGCGATGAAACTTTTACATACTTGAATTCTTCTTTAGGTTTGGCATTAGTCATTACTATAATATTCCGTAATGGCACTTTTTTATCACCCCAATGATGATCAGCAAGCTCAACATTTGAATCGCCGTTTAATAACACAAACAATCCAAAGCTTGTTCGCTTTACTTGCTCGACTGGAGACCTAAGATCGTAATCTGCAATTGATTTCTGACTCCAGTTTTTAGTTTCTAGCAGAAAAACACCCGCTCTAGAAACTACAACGTGGTCCACCTGAATGGAATAAATACGCTGCTCTTGTAATTTATTGTAAATAGGAGGGTTAAAATGAATATAAAAATCGTTAATCAAATAGAATGTATCGGGTAGCTTTTCAATTTCTTTGACAACTTTGGTTTCACCTATAGCTCCTGCTATTGTACTGTATAAGCTATCAACTAGGGATTTTGTGGCATCTAGTTCTTTTTTTAGCCTTGAGATTGTTTGCTCTAATTTTGTCTGATAATTAAGTTGATAGTCGGAAAGTTGTTTTGAGAAACTTCTCGATCGAAAATAGTAAATAACTCTGCTTAGAAAACTTTTGGCTCTCTTTTCTTCCGTTTCTTTGAGCGCTCTTTCTAGGACAGCTATTCTAGAGTCTAACTGATTCATACCTATTCGAGGTAAGTCGTCAAACTCAGATTGGTAGCTTGACAAAAATTTATTGATATCACCGATTGAGTCAAATCTGGAAACTCCATTCTCAGAAAATATCTTTCTAAGGGCTTTAAGCGGCTCAATTTTTCCTGAAACAATCGTCATACGTTCATCAGTAACTATTAAAAACCACTATAATTATAGAAGTTTTAACCGATATTTGACCTAGCATTGGAGAAGAAACTATATAATGCAAGACTTGCCCTATTGATATTCGATCGCAAAAAAAATCAAAGAAATGAATCATTGCCATTGATGTCCATTAAACGACATTTACTCCAGCTGCTTGACTGAGCTCCAGAGACCTTCCCATCAAGTAAAGTTACCACAGATTCTGAAATACTATTAATGGTTGAGTTCTCAATTGATATTTTCCACGAACCATTGGTAAAAAAATTAACATTAAGTAAAACTAGTTCTGATTCCTCAGATTCTGCAGATGCATCCAACTCTATTTTAATTAATCTTAATCTATTTCCATTCAACTTCCTTACTAAACTCTCAACTTTAATAACGCTATGACCTCCGGATTCCTTTGTTTTGAAGACATAACCACTATCACCAGCTCCCCAGTCATGAGGATTATTTACAGGTGTTGAGTAGCTAATTCTTTGTAAACTTTTACCATCCCACTTCAAGTACAACTGGTCAAAAATGCTAGCCTCCAAATTACCATAACTCATTTTCACCGGACCTTTAGAGCATCGCAATGAAAACTCAGTATTGTATTTGTAGCTTTCCCATTCCGTAGTTTCATTTCCATTTACCTCAGCATAATGAATAATGCTGAAGGTTGTGCATATGGACAATATCATTTTTTTCATCTTGAGAAATTCTCCCAGGTACTTACGAAATTTTATTGACGCCAGAATTACTAGGAATCCCTGTATTTATTCTTTTTAAAATTCTCTGCTTGGTCAAAAGTCTTTTTATATAACTCGCAGAGACTCACTGTTGGATCGCTAAGTTTTCCCAAAAGCAAAATAAAATAGACGTTTGATTTAATCTTTGTTTCTTTAATCTAATACCAACGGGTGCATTTATTATTAATTATAGACTAAGGAAATAAACTGAAGTTATCCTTTTATACCTCATAACACTGTCTCAACATTTAACTCTCTTCACAAATAAAAATTCGCCATACTATCTAACTTATCCTTTACCTTCTCCCAGCCTGGCATTACTTGTCCAAGTAGTCGATAAAACCTTTCGCTATGGTTATGCTCTGCGATGTGGCAAAGTTCATGAAATATAACGTAATCTATGCATTGTCTGGGAGCTTTTACCAAATGAGGATTCAAAGTAATCAGTCCATTAGGTGAGCAACTGCCCCATTGGGTTTTCATGCTCAGCACTCGAATGTTGGGTTTTGACTCTACCCATAGTGCTTGATCGATAAGTTGGTCGAGGCGTTGGTGAAATACTTCTTTCGCTTTCAATTTGTACCAATCATTTAGTAGCTCTTTAACAGACTTACTTCTACCTTTACGGATATTAACTTGTAGTTTGCCACGTAGCAGTTTAACACTTGTCTCTGTGTTGTCTTTATCTACCTTTAGCACATAACGTTTACCTAGATAAAAGTGAGACTCGCCGCTGATATATTGTCTGGGTAATGCGTATTCACTTTGCTTTCGAAATTCTCGCACTTGCTGGTAGATCCAGCGAGATCGTTTTTTTAATGCATCAGTAACATCTTTATTCGAAGCAGACTCCGGTGCACTGGCGACAATTCGGCAGTCCGGGTGCACTTTAATTAATACTCGATTAACGTCGGACTTTCGATGTCGTCGAGTGGCGACAAATTTCTCATCACCATAGCGGAACGGAATTTGTTCCGTTTTACTGGTGTTTAAGTGTTCAATATCTAATCCCATCTGTTAGTGGCTCCCGCTCAATCCTTTGCGAGTGATCTGAACCACATGCTCGACAATTCTTTTTGCTTGGTCCATTCCGCTACCAACAGATTTACAAGCTTTAAAAAGGAACGGTAGCAGCTGTTTACGGATTTCAGCTTCTATGTTCTCGGGATTAATAGAATTTTCAGCAATGGCTTTATCGACGATCTCATCTATCTCGAAGGCGCGTTTAACCCAGCTGTCGATGGCATCTTCGTCCATAATATTGAAAGTTTCGGGCAGTTCTTTTTTAAACAGACCAAAATACGCCTGAGCATGTTGATTACCTTCGAATTTATCAGGAATATCATCCAGCTTTCGTTCTTTTACTTGCTGCTCAAAGTCATGGAATAACATGTATTGTTTTAATGGGTGATCAAACAAGTGTTCTGCTTCTTCGATAGCTTGTCGAAGTAACTTTGAAAACCGCTCTTGTGCGTAAGGATCATCGCGTAACTCTTGTTCGATCATTTTCGTCACACGGGTTTTGATTATATCGGTTTCGTTGCGAGTTTTCTCTTCGCTCCAGTCTTCAGGCTTTTTCTGTTGGCCCATTTTACCGACTTCATACACGCCTTCGGGTTCTTTAACGTCCACGCCGACTACATGCTTATCCATTAGCTTTTTAACTTGTTCGGTGTATTCGTCGTATTCGATGGTTTCGCCAGCATCTTGCTTAACCACTTGCCGTAAACTTGAGAGTTGTTTAACGGTTTCTTTGTAGTGTCGTCGATCAGCGTCGGTAAAGGCCGTGTCTTCGTAAAAAGTAGCCGATTGTAATGCCACCTTTAAACAACTGGAAAATGCGGTAAGAGCCTCGTAAAAGTCTTCTCGTATTTTCAAATGGGTATCGACCAGCTCACCATCGATTTCTTTGATATGTGGCACCAACACTTGCCTAAGCTGATCAGGATCATTCTTGTTTTTAACACCGTCAAAGATCGCCCAGAGATATTTATACAGCTGCGGCAGTTTCTTATACTCGGTGTTCATTTGATTGTACAAACCTGCGATATCGTCAATATCGTAACCACCTTGAGTACGTGAAGCTAAGTCTTGATATTTTTGAATGGTTGTGTCGAGTTCCGATAATATCCCGCGATAGTCGATTAAGTAACCAAACTCTTTCTTCTCGTGCAGTCGATTCACCCGAGCAATGGCCTGAATCAAGTTATGCTCTTTTAAGGGCTTGTCGATATAGAGCACGGTATTTTTAGGTTCATCAAAGCCTGTTAAAAGCTTATCAACCACAATCAGCATTTTAAGCTTATCGTCTTTATCAAACCGTTCGATAATCGATTTGGTATAAGCTTTCTCATCGTTGCCTTTAACGTTCTCCTTCCACCATTTAGCCACTTCTGGCAGAGTGCTTTCATCAACATCGGTATTGCCTTCACGAGTATCGGGCGCGCTCATCACCACCGCGCTTTCAAATAATCCGGCTTCATCGAGGTATTCTTTGTATTTAATGGCCGAAGTTTTACTGTCACACGCCAACTGCCCTTTTAACCCCTCGACGATGTTCTTATTAAAGTGATTGGCGACATCCAGTGCTATCAACCGAATGCGATCTTCCGCTTGGTACACCTGCCCTTTTTTCGAGAATTTCTTTTTTAAATCGGCTTTTTGATCATCCGACAATCCTTCAGTAATTCGGTCAAACCAACTGTCGATCGCGCGATCGTTTACATCTAAATCAGGAATACGTTCTTCATAGAGTAATGGCGTAACGGTTTTATCTTCCACTGCTCGTTGCATGGTGTAAGCGTGAATGATCGAGCCGAATTTATTGGTGGTTTTATCGTCTTTTAACAATGGTGTACCGGTAAAAGCAACAAAAGCCGCTTTGGGTAAGGCTTGTTCCATGCGAATACTGTTTTCGCCGCTTTGGCTGCGATGGCCTTCGTCGACCAATACAATAATATCGGAACTGTCGTTTTTGCATTCATCAAATTTAACTGCAGAATTAAACTTTTGCACCAGCGAGAAGATTATCCGCTCGGTACCTTTACCGATCTGCTCTGCCAGTCGTTTACCGGAAGTTGCCATGGCCTTGGCTTTGTCTTTTTTGCCTTGCACTTCACCAGTGGACACAAAGGTTTTACTCAGCTGATCTTCTAAATCCACTCGATCAGTTACCACAACAATACGACATTGCTTTAAATCGGGGTGCAAAATAAGCGCTTTACTCAGTAACACCATTGTTAATGATTTACCCGAACCGGTGGTATGCCAAACCACACCGCCACTGCGCTTACCGGCTTTGTCTTTATGCGTAATACGTTCGATTAACCGTTTAATACCAAACGCCTGTTGATAGCGTGCTACAATTTTGCCGATTTTTTTATCGAACAGAATAAAATAGCGCATCATCTCCATTAGCCGCGCTGGCGATAATAAACTGATTAATAGCTTATCTTGCCCGGTCACGGCCAGTTCGCCCCCCGCAATTAAGTTTTTATACCAGGTTAAATCCCTTGGATTACGATAGTGGAATATTGTATTAACTTGTTCTTCAGAGAGCTTTTTGTTTTTAATGGCATACATCTCAGCATCGGAAATATCTTCTTCTCGCCATGCTGCCCAAAATTTACTGGGTGTTTTGCAAGTGCCGTATCGGCCATCGGTGCCACTGATGGACAGTAATAGTTGGCTGTATGCGAATAATTGCGGAATTTCGTCAACGCGTTGATTGCGAATACTTTGTGAAATGCCCTCTTCCACCGTTGGGCCTTTTTTACTGCTGCTGTCCGGTCGCTTGGCTTCAATAACGACTAATGGCAATCCATTAACAAAACAAACAATATCCGGCCGACGGTTTTCAAAACCACCAGAGCGAGTAACGGTAAACTCTTCGGTAAATAAAAAGGAATTGTTCTTGATATTTTGCCAGTCGATAATCGGGATGGTTGGGCTTGCTTTTTTACCATCGATAAATTCAGTAACCGATATACCCAGTGTTATATGGTTATAAAGCTTTTCATTGGCGTTTAATAAGCCTTCATTCAAAGCGGGTGAACATAGCTCGCTGACCAAGTTATCGATGGACTTTTTCGATAGAGGATATTCTTTACCAGCGTGTTCAAAAGTACGTTTTTCTAACTGAAGTCGAAGCTCCGCTTCTAACACCACTTGATCTTTCTTTTGGCTTCGAGCAGCCATGGCTTCTTCGGGAGAAATAAATGACCAGCCAAGGTTCGACAGCAAGGCTAACGCCGGGAGTTTAGCACTGTATTCTTCTTGGAATTTCACACTCGGATTTATACTCATAAGAGTGTTCTCTTAGGATTTAAAATGCTATCGAATTCTAGAGCGCTGCGCATCATAATCCCCTACTTAATAATGAGCTGATTAAAGAGTTATTCTCTGGAAATATCCTTTTGATTTTCATCAGAGCAAGGTCATCTAGCCCAGCAGCACGCTCATCCTTTATACTTCTAATATTATTTTGCAATCTTTGAACGGCATTTACTTTGTAATTTGGATCTAGAAAACTATATTCAAGCCCTTCCACTGCCGTATATAATTTATTCTCCAAGGATTGATAACCAAGTAAACCTGGTAATACATAATCGAATTGAGAAATAACGTTTTTTTCCAATTCAAATGATGCGAACGGATAACCATTTTTCGCATTCCAGTACTTCATCAACCTAATCAATGGTTTAATCAAATTGTTATTGTTTTTATTTACTCTAATTAATGACTGATTAATATCATTTGGACTAGTTGACATCCAGTCGTTAAAGCTCGACTGAGATGCGGGAATTTTGAGCCCATCGAAAAATGTCTCTATAGCTGGTACAAGTTCGAATTTAATGTGATTCAACTCGAGCACAAGAGTTGGGTTTGATTGCTTAATCTGTGAGCTTGGATAATTAGCATTAACAAATCTTCTTAGCCGATCTAAATATGTCTGCGGTTTAAAAGTAGAGTCGCTAAATTGTATCAAGTAATCGACATCAGATTTTTGATCCATACTTCTTGGTAAAATAGTTCCGCGAGTATATGAACCGAAAATAAAATGACTACCAATTTCTTTATCAAAGTATGAGTTTAAGCGGCTGCTTATAGTGTTGATCGATCGTGTAATACTATCTTTCTCAGCATCACGAATAATCGCATTATTTGCTAGTCGAGTTAAATATCCATTTACGTTCATCATTTTCCCTTATCGATCAGGTATACAGACCTTCCAGAATCAATATCGTTCTTTGCTTTTTCATAAGCTTTTCTTGGTATAGTCGGCATTATTGAGTTTAGCTCATCTCGACGCTTTGCTAATTCTTTGAAAGTTTTCTTTGCCTCTATCTCAGACATGTTATCGCTAATTTCAATTTCTCTAAATATGCGAGCTTGATTCCTTAAAGCTTGGTATAAGTTACCAGCATTTTTATGTGAATCCGATTTTTGAGACGGCTTAAGAAAAGTCATACAAGTGACAAATGCAGTTGACAGAAATGCAGTACCAGTGATTGCAGCTTGAGCGCCATCAGCCGCAGATGATCCGCCAGCAAATGCAGCTAGCAAAGCTGCAGGAAGACCGAGAGCTAAATTGACGCGAGACCAAAAAACAGACGCATTATAATGGGCTTTGAAAGAGTACTCCGTATCTTCTTCGATTCTCTTGCACTCAGCTATAATCTTTTCAGTTACAGAACTATCCAATATCATCACCTTTTCAAGACTTTTTCTTTTTGTTTATTTGCCGTTTAAAATGCATCAACTTTACACTATGAGCTTTAGCACTAATCCAGTTTTTAATCTTTTGCCGTCGAGATAATTCGAAAATAGGAAAAGTTGGCTTCATGTATTTTCTAAAATAACTTGTTACAAGCATATCTCCATCTTCGGCCCTTGCCACTAAATGTACTCCGAGAGACCTCAAAACTTCATTTAGCTTCTCAGGAAAGTCCGCAGGGTCTTGATTGGCTTTCTGACGCGAATTAATGATATTTTGAAACTGTCGCTGTTGCATAAACCAAGAGATTAGTTGATAACTGTAGTCTTCTAACTCTTGCGGCATCACGAAAGAAGCTTCTTGATGAAGTCGAAACAATTCAGACAACTGCTCTCTCGATAAAGGTTCTGCCAGTGCCAGTTGACCAAACTCAAGATGCTTTTGGTATAAATTATATAATTTAGAGAAATACTTTTCTTGCAGTTCCATCTTGTACTTTTTTTTATCAAAAAAGTACCTCGATACAGTAACAAAGCTCACTACTAGACCTGTTACCGTAGCAACTATCGCTACTAGATCTTTCAATTCTTTTAGGTCTTTAAGCAGTGCCAAATCCACTATTGAATTCTCCCTAATTAATTTGAACCCTTCGCTTGCCTGTTAACAATTGTTGCATAAGAGCTTTCTTTTCTTGCTTTAATGAATCAACTTTTTGTTGAATCTCTCTGATTTCATGATCTGCGGTGGAAAGCACAGCAGCAATTTTTTGTTGTTCTTCAAAGCTAGGGACTGGTACTTTCAATGAAAAGAAATCTAAAGGCTTTACATTCAATAAACCATGCGCTCGTCCACCCTCATGCGCAATTTGAGACAAACCTTTATTTAGAAGGCCTGATTCGAAATAGTGCTCCCAAAAGTCGCTGTCGGCTTTATTTTCATTGGAATTTTCAAAACAAATATATAATGTAGTTACCACTGCATCATCATATCTATTCAATCTCTTGATCGCGCCCATTGGATATCCATTTGAATAACTTTTATTGTAAGCAAACTGACCTTTCTTTAATAGAAAGTAGCCATCGAGTGTCTCAGATGCCACTGATTTTTTAAAAAACTCTTCTTGTCGAATTAAGCCACGCTGTCCAGAAATGGTCACGACATTTGTACTTTGCCCTTTATTCTTGTTGGTTATCCTTTCGAATAGAGTTGAGAGCTTCACCTCTTCCCACTCCCCACTAAACCTTTCCCCATTCTCATCCAACAATCGTTTTTTACCGGTGAGCAGTTGTTGCATCAGGGCTTTTTTTTGCTGGTGGCTATTGGCGAGTAGTTTTTCGGTGGTCGCTATGGCTTTATCCCAGGTGGAAAGGATTTTGGCGATTTTCTTTTGCTCGGGGAGAGGGGGAACTAGCAGAGGAATTTTTTCCAGTGCTGCTTTATTTAATTTAAACCTTCCTGCTCCTTGCCGCGTTAAAAAACTAAAAATATCCCTGTGCATGAAATAGTAGTAAAACCATTCTTTCGTAGCTTCTTTTGTTTCCTCGATGATATGCGCATGATTGTTAACTGTACATTTACCACTAATTAACTGCGTCATGGGCATATTTTTATATTTTAAAAAATGGTCTCCATCTTCACCTATAAGAACATAATCTCCATCTTGCTCATAAGTTCCAATATAACCTTGTACTTTTGTTGGGCCGTAATAAGGGTATTTTCCCGGAATTTTACTTCTTTCTGTCTCACTGATTGGCTTTCTTAAATTATTTTTTATATTAAATGTATTTTCTACTGTTGAAAAATTCCAGCCATCCGGCACAAATTTAACCCTTGCCTGCATTAAATCTAAGTCAGAGTAGGTCTTACTGTTCTCCATAACCCAACTCCTCCAAATACTTCGCCATTTCTCCTTCTAATTCATCCAACTCTGCCTTCAACTTCATCCGCTCGGCACGCACGGCCATTAAATCGATTTCTTCTTCCTCTTCGAAAGTATCAACATAACGCGGAATATTGAGGTTATAGTCGTTCTCTTTAATTTCTTTAAGCTCGGCCAAATAAGCGTATTTATCAACCACCACGCCTGTACCCTGCTCTTCAAACTCTGGCGCGTAACACACTGGCGAAGTCATTTCGACTTCTAGTTCGGCTTTATAACGCACTCGCCGATAAGTCGAATAAATTTTGGCAATGTTATCGGCTAATAAATAATTTTGATTTTTACCCGATTTAAATTCGCGCGAGGCATCAATGAATAATACTGTGTCGTCTTTTTTGGCTTTATTAAACAATAAAATCGCCGCAGGAATACCGGTGCCGTAAAACAGTTTTTCTGGCAGACCGATAACGGCATCTAATAAATTTTCATCAATTAACTGCTGGCGAATTTTACCCTCAGATGAACCACGAAATAACACACCGTGCGGTACCACCACACCCATTCGCCCGGTTTTGTTTTTGAGCGTTTCGATCATATGCAATATAAACGCATAATCGCCTTTGGTTTTCGGCGGTACACCGCGCTTAAAGCGACCGAAGGGATCGTGCTCGGCTTCGTCGTGGCCCCATTTGTCGAGCGAGAATGGTGGATTCGCCGTTACAATATCGAAATGTTGTAAGTTACCGTTTTTATCCAACAACTTAGGATTACGAATGGTATCGCCCCACTCGATTTTATGATTGTCTTCGCCGTGCAAAAACATATTCATTTTGGCAAACGACCAGGTGGAACCAATCGCCTCTTGCCCGTAGAGCGCGTACTCTTTGCTGTTATGATTTTTACGGACTTTGGCGCCACACTTCATTAATAACGACGCAGAACCACAGGCTGGGTCGCAAATGCTTTCGCCCGGTTGCGGGTCGAGCAGTTCAGCGATTAAATCAGACACTTCCGGCGGCGTATAAAACTCACCGGCTTTTTTACCACCTTGCGCGGCAAACATACCAATTAAGAATTCGTAAGAGTTACCGATAACATCTTGAGTGCCAACACGGCTGGGTTTTAAATTCAGTTCCGGTTTGGCAAAGTCTTCCAATAAATGACGCAAGATGACATTCTTTTGTTTTTCTTCACCGAGTTTGTCGGTATTAAAACTGATGTCCTGGAACACACTTTTACCGGCTTCTTTTAACTTGGTGCCATTGGCCTCTTCTATCGCGTGCAGTGCTTGATCGATCCGCTCGCCATTACCCGGCTCATGCCGCCGTTCATACAAATAATAAAAACTCGACTTGGGCGGCAACACAAACCGCTCGCTTTTCATTAACTCGGTAATCAACTCCGGCTCGTCGCCATGTTCTTTTTTGTACTCGTCGTAATGATCTTGCCAAACATCTGAAATGTACTTAACAAACAACATGGTCAAAATGTAATCGCGATAAGTATCGGCACTAATCGTCCCGCGAAAGGTATCGCAGGCATTCCATAAGGCTTTGTTAATTACATCTTGTTTGACCGATTCGCTAATCGCTTGACCATTCTCTTGAGGTGTTTGAGACTCATTAACTGAGGAGGCATTTTTGTTTGCTGTTTTTTTCGCCATTTTTTATCAACCTGATACTGCGTTAAATAATTGATTTGCTTCAGGAAAGATTCTAAAGGAAGTACGGAGAGATAAACACCTAAAACAAGGTGCTAAAGGCACAAAACTATCTGTTAAAGATATGACTGTCACTCTACCCTGCTCCGTTTTGCTACAACCGCATTCACCGCCTTAATCCGTTCTCCCTACAGCGGTGTATTGCTAATAACGTTATTATTTTTCGAATTATCTAAATATCACTTGATAAACCTAAACCAAAACCCTGCAAATAGCCAAAATAAAGCGCTTTAAATTTTGGTTTGTACAAAAATAACCCAAGCAAGCATTTGAGATAACCTTTAAATAAAGAAACGCAATAAGCAATGCCCAAACGCCAAAGTCATAACCGCTCACATCTCAACCTCGTTTTATTTGAGATATTTTAAATACAAATAATGAACTCCATCCTTTATCAGCAGTATTACGCCTGCTTACGTATTGTTTTTTAACCGGTAATTAATAATCTAGGCCAATAACTCGAAAACAAAAATCGCGAACAATCGTTAAAAGTTGACAACTAATACCAAAAATCGACAAAAACCATAATTAACGACGATAAATGAACGATAAAACCATCAATAAACATAAATTTAATGAAGCTAAGTTAAATAAAAACGTAAAGAATCGCAGTACTCTTAAGTTAGTGTTTTTAAATAATAAAACCATTAGGAGATAAATGAATGGTACGGTCCTCTCTCTCGGTTTATTGGCTATTCTCCCGCCTAATTCAATTAACCAGATTGAGGACTTTACCAACCACTTCGTCAAACTGAATTCGAATAACTTCAAAATGAAAAGTTAAATCAATACCAAATAAAGGAACTTATTATGAAATCATTGCTTGGAGCCGTATTGACCAGCCTTTTAATGTTCACCCTTTCGTTTATTTCTGTTTCTGCACACTCGCAAGACGCAATTGAAAGTATTCCAACATCGGCGACAAATTTAATTCGGGGCTTCACCCAATGGCAGGCCAACCGAATTGAACGAGTGATTGTCGACCAAGCCATAGACGATATTGCTCGCCAAGCCTATATTCAAAAGTTTTTCACTCAAACCGTTCGCTCTATCGATTTTTACGACTCGGTGTCTGGTCAACGTTTAATCCCGCTAATACAGTCGCAATTTAAAACCGACATTTTGTTATTCGACAAAGTGACACTCTGTTTAAAAACTCAGCTCGAAGAAATAATAAGAATTGAAACCATTGACGATCTAACTCAAAGCCGTGTTGACCAATTAGATACACTTATAAAAGATGTTAAGGAGTTGGTTGATGATAACAATGAAAGTATGACCACTGTTGCATTTTTGGAAGATCGTAAATGTGATGATTATTCAGGTGGGGATAATAAATCCGGTTCTACCGGCTCTGGGTCTTCAAGCGCTGGCTCCACAACTAATTCAAATGGTGACAACAACCGTTCGTTGACCACTCGTAAAGCAATGACCGACAGAATGGTTAAAAGCATAAATAAAGTCAGCGCAATCGATATTAACAATAACAAAAGCATACTTGATTCACTTAGCCAGGAAACCAAAGACCAATTTGCTAAGAACATACAATTAATCAAAGAATTATTGAGTCTTATTAAACAAGTCGAATTGAGCATGAGCCTCGTAGTTGAGTCCGATGAGAGTTACGTTTTTAAAGCCTACGAAATGCTGCAGATAATTGATTTGATAGGCAGTGCTTCAGCGGATTTATTCGATTTTGAAGGGTACAACATATCCGCACTTAATCGCCTTAAAAGTATTTCGTTATTTTTGGCAGAACTTGCCGATGCCTCCGATAAAGAACGCGGCAGCGCCGATGCCGTTGTCGCCATACTCGATCAGTACGTGAATGAAAACGATACCTACAACAGTAAGCGATTGAATACCTCTTATTTCGGTTGGGTTCGTAAAAAAGAAAGTTACACAAAGTCGAGCGAAGACAAGTTTTACTTCACCATGTGTACCGCGTATGACGTGTTGCCTTGCCAAGATACGCTTTTCTTAACCTCTTATTATGGCCTTTCATTTATGAAGATTGATGAAACAGGCGGTGATAATAAAGATGTTATGACGCGCGCCTACGGACCTGTGGGCGTTGAGTTTAAATTGCTCAATTACCGAGGAAGTTCATTGACACTTGGTTATGCACCTATCGATTTAGGTAACTATATAACGGCTGAGCTGAAAGGTGATGCCTATGATCCAAAGATTGAAGACATATTGTCACCGAGTGTGTTTATTTCATGGTCATTTGCCAGTAAGCCTCTGTCGCTTATGGCTGGATATCAAGAAGATATTCGAATCGAAAATGGCTTAACAGAAGATGCATACTTTATTTCTGTCGCGTTTGATTTGCCTATCGCCACGATTTATTAAATCGGTTTATTTGAATGATCGAATAGTTAAATTGCATGGCACGAACAATTAGTACAATATTTATACAATTTATCAATCCACAAAAGCCAGTAAATGCTGGCTTTTTTGATCCCGAAGGTCTCTTTTCGCCAAACGGCTTATTTTTCGTTCATCAAAATCATTCAAAACAGCCAAGCCTGCCTTTGAGTTTCGGCTCATTAAGAAAAACCAACACGTTGAATTGAACATAATTATCCCAAAAACGGTGTTTTCTCTTGTTTAGACCATCGAAAACACAGCGAACCACTTGTTATCCTCCTCACTTAATACCTAATAAAGCCATCTAGACATCTGTTTAAGCTACTATTACCCCAAAACCAGAAGCAATCAATCGACAAAAGAAGCCCTGACACCAGCCGATCAAGACAAAATGTCGTCCAACTCAACTATTTTCTTAAATAAAAGCCGGTTTGAATTGCACTACTGCGACATTGAATATCAAAAACTCGACATTTTTCAGCAGATTTATCCATTTGAATTGTAATTTAACGACATCTGTCGCTGTATCGACCTTTGTCTTCTATGATGCAAAAAATGGTGTTGAGACAGGGACAACTCAATCTAAAAACTATGCTTTCTCCACCACAGCGCCCAATTATTTTCAATATAAATAATTACCAATTTGAAGCAAAACTTGAGAAAAAAGTTGTTCAAATTAACAAAATTAATATCGAATTTGCCGAAAAGAAAAAAACATCTTTTTTATTGAGTGTTGCCGGAGACTAAAGCAAAACGGCTATTTTGGGTGGCAAACGAATTGTAAATTTGCGACAAAAAAGTCTAAAGAACCGCCTATATTTGGCGTTTTTGAGGTGGTTTGACGAAAAAAAATTGTGTCGATAACATTCACTCCGCTTTCAGACGAAAGCAAACTTAAACTTAAATTTTAAACTTTTTTAAAAGGAATATTTGTTATGAATAACGAACTAAATCAAAACGGCCTTCAAGAACTTTCTGTAGAAGAAATCTCATCTGTAAGCGGCGCTGGCGTAATCTGGGACGCATGGGTTGATATCAAGAAAATCCACGGCGAGATCGTTGAAGCTGTTGTTGACGCTGCATGTAACGCAACTGGCGACTGCTAAGACCCAACTCAGAAACTCAGGCGGGCATACCACCGCCTGATTTCTGCTTTTTATTGAATAAGGAATATTGGTTATGAATAACGAACTAAATCAAAACGGCTTTAGAGATCTTGCTTTAGAAGAAATCTCATCCGTTAGCGGCGCTGGCAGCATTTGGGAAATGCCTAGTGAAAAAGATATAAGAGAGCTTCACGAGGAAATCGTTGGGGCGATTGTCGATGCTGCGTGTGCGGCAACGGGTAATTGCTAAAACGCTGCACAGAAGCTCGGGCAACTCACCAACGATCGCCTGACTTTCTGGCTTTTCAAACAAGGAAAAAATTTTCAGGGGAGAGACATGATGACTGAGTTTTTGTACAACCTAAGCGCACTGTTTTTATTTTGCACTTTTTTACTGTCGGGGGCTTATAAGATCATCCGTCAACCTGAAGGTATTGATACTTCTAACTCAAACCTGCTGAATAAGTGGCTGATGAGGTTCGCGAAAAGTTTACCTTACGCCATTATTGAAATTCTCGGCGCCATACTTTTAATTACTACGGAAACGATACCCACTAAAGTCATTGTCGTCGGTACAATGATAGTCGTAGCACTGTACGGATTGTACTTAGAGTTTGCCTTAAAAACTCGTTGTGACTGCTTTGAATTTGCCGGTGTCGAGGAACATCACTCATCGAATATACTAAAGAGCATCACCCTATTCTGCGCAATATTTATGCTCATTGCGCTATTAAACAATTCTAGCGTGCCTTTGAATAAAACGGTTTTATCTTTGGCGTTTATTATTTCAATCGCCTTTAGTTTTCGATTTATAAATCTTCGTACGGAAGCAAAATCAACACAGAATTTAACTGAAGCGTCAACTGCAGGATCACAAGTCTCGACGCATTCTGCATCGACAAACACTTCAAAAACTAACCCGTCGAGCCAGAATAATTCAGCACAAACTTTAACGACATTAGAAGAAACAACTTACCTAGGGCAAGCAAAAGATGAAACCTTGACCATGGCAAACGTCATAAAAAGTGATAAGCCATTGTTATTGGTCAACGTATCATCCGATTGTAAACACTGCGCTGCCTTAGTTCCCGATTTACTGAATTTCGCCGATGCGTTTCAAGACAAATTGACGGTCGCCATCGTTTCAAATAAAGCAATACCGCCGTCAAAATCCGCCATTGTTATACACGACGAGAACAAAACACTTTTTAAAAATATCAACGCTCAAGGCATGCCTTTTGGTCTGATATTCAATAAGAACAGCTATTCCAGCTTAGCTCCACTAATGTATGGACCAGCAAAAATTAGAATGCTGTTTTCCCTAATTCTTAATATTGCAACCGAGTGATTGGAGAGTAAACCAACATGTTTGATGGAAAACTAACACTCACACGAATAATGGTTGCTTATCTTATTGCTAAATTGGCGCAGTCATTGTTGTTTGAAGTTTACGATACCCCCCTGCTCTACCCCGTTTCACTTTTGGGTGTTCTGGTACTGTTTTTGGGCTTAGTAAATTTACTGTGCTACCCCAATACTGTTCCGCTAAAAAACCTGCTAATTCGCAATAACGATCCGGTTAGACTGAATACCGTTATCGGATTAATGATATTGATCGCCTTGTACAAGTACGGCTCGGCGGTTATCTACTTTGCTTATAACGACTTATTGAATCAATCGAACCAGCCTGCCATAGATGAATTAAAGCAATTGGCATCAAAAAATTTAAATGAGCAACTTGACGTGTTGTTTATCACCAAAGTAACCATCGCACCATTGGTGGAAGAGGTTGTTTATCGAGTGGTACTGCTCGGCTATATGGTTACACGTTATCGAGCGAACGTCGCCATTATTATTAGCGCTCTAATATTCGGCATTTTCCACGGCATCGACGGATTTTTCATGTCGTTTGTTGGAGGCATTTTCCTCTCTTACGTTTACATTAAGTTTCGAAATATTTGGTTATGCATTGGTTTGCACGCATTTATTAATTTATTTGTATTGCTTACGCCTGGTGTTGTACTGGAAACCCTGGTCGTTTCAACACAAACCACTCACGACTTAATAATTACATTCATCAATAGTGCATGCGCGATACTCACCACAGTCGTCGCAGCTTACGCACTGACAACGTTTAACCATAAGCAATCGTTATTTGGCTTGCAAAATATAAAAACGGAACAATCATGAAACGCACATTATTTAATCTAATTCCCGACTTATATCAAAATTTTTTACCGGACTTTTTTGAGACACCCGCACCGTCAGAAAAAGTGGCCAATTGCCATGACTGCATTAAAACCAAACCGACCGAAGAAGTGCGCTATTCGACAAAAAGTAAATGCTGTACCTATTATCCAACCACACCCAATTATTTGGTTGGGGCAATCTTAACAGACTCACGACAAGAACTTGACTTTGCCCGACAAGTTATTCGCGACTCCATAAAAAGTCGCCTTGGTGTTAGTCCTGTCGGTTTAATGCCACCGAGAAAATATAAATTTTTATACGATCATACGGACAGTTTTTTTGGCCGTTCTGAGTCGATGATATGCCCTTACCTGAACCCTGAAACTCAAGAATGCAGCCGTTGGCGCTATAATGAAGCCACTTGCATTAGCTATTTTTGTGTCAATGAGGCTGGCATTGACGGTAGTAACTTTTGGAAGTCATTTAAAGAACATTTGAACACAGTAGAAACCACTCTTTCGCAATATGCGCTTCATCAATTGAACATGAATAAAAGCTTCATTAACCAGCAGTACAAAAATGACACTCAGATGAAACAGTTGACTGGCCTAGACCTAGATAACAAACCTCATCCAACGGATATTTATCAGTCGTTATGGGGTGACTTTGAGGGTAACGAAGAAGCGTTTTATATAAAGTGTTATGAGTTAGTTCGGCAATTAACCGCAGAAGACTTTACCAGGCTGCGCAGTGACAAACTCCATGAAAAATTTAATACCATGCTTAACAACTTCACGCTACTTTCAATGCCAAAAGTACCTCAAGTGTTACAGCCAAACCCTGATATGCAGCTTATTCAGTTAGCAGACAACAAATGCAAGGCTTACACCCAACAAGGCACCTACGAATTCAGTAACACTTTACATGATGTTATTCAGTTTTTTGACGGAAAATCCTCAAACGAAGACGTCTGCAATCGGATTAAAATTGAGAAAGGAATGGTGTTAAGCCAGCAGCTAATAGTTGCACTTTACCGCAATCAAACATTGGTTGCTGCCCGTTAATTTTATTGGGCGACTGCTAACCTGCTCTTTTCACTTTAGGACATAAAGACAAAGGAAAATAGAAATGACCACTGGTTTGTTTCGCAAAGAAGCAATAGAACACAATCAAGAAAAAAGCTTTGGTGAGGTTATATTGTCTCAGCCGCTGTCATTTTATGTCCTCACTTTTTCTATTTTCTTAATTACTCTGATTGCGATCATTCTTCTAATATATGGCTCTTATGCTCGCAGAGTGTCGGTGAATGGCTATATTGTACCCGACAAAGGATTAGTGAAATTATACGCACCAACCCAAGGTGAACTTTACGAAGACTATGTCGCAGAAGGAAAACTGGTTAAAAAAGACGATGTGCTATTTTCGGTTAAAACCCTTAAAAGTAATAAGGATGGTAACGATAGTGACGCCTTGCTGATTGATGAACTAAAGCAGCAAAAGGAAAGCTTAACCTTAAAACTCAACAATGAGGAACAGCTGACTCAATTGAAAGAGTCTCATTTAAACAATCAAATCATTCGGCTAAATACTGAAATCAAACAATTAGCCAAAGGAATCGAGCTGCAGCAGAGCCAACTGAAGCTGGCCAATGACGAGCTCAAGAACTTACAAACGTTACGCAAAAAAGGTTATATATCGGATGTAAAATTAACCGAGGGGAAGCGAGCTAAGCTAGCATTACAAGTGACCTTGGAGAGTACTTTACAACGAGAAATTCAACTCAGAAATCAGTTAGCCGAACTTTCAGAGCAAATAAAAAAGATTCCGCACGAATGGCTCAACCGAAAATTGGATCTGTCGCGTACTATTTCAGAAATCGATCAACGATTGGTCGAGGTCTCTGGTCGACGTGAATACACTATCAAAGCACCATTAGACGGTCAGTTGACAGCATTACAAGCTTTTCGAGGTCAAACGCTAGATACACGAACACCATTAGCCGCTATATTACCCGAAGACTCGGTGTTAAGAGCGGATCTGTTCCTGCCAACACGAGCGATTGGATTTGTTGCAAAAGGACAAAAAGTGTTGTTGCGCTACGATGCATTTCCATACCAACACTACGGCGTGCACGAAGGTCGCATTGCCGACATTACCCAGGTCATACTTTCGCCCACCGAACTTCCGGTTCCCATACCATTGGATGAACCGGTGTATCGAGTTACGGTCGATTTAAAAAGTCAATTTATTAACGCACTTGGAAAAGAATTTTCGTTACAAGCCGGAATGCTGCTAAAAGCCGACATCGTACTAGAAGAACGCTCACTTAGTCAGTGGCTATTTGAACCACTGTACCGCTTAAAAGGAATTACCCAATGAATAATCCCGTTCATTTACTCGAATTTGCTGGTTTTAATTCGGTAAAACCGATTTTGCAAACTGAAGCAGCGGAGTGCGGGCTTGCCTGCATTGCCATGATTGCCAATTACTATGGACACAAAATTGATCTTAATACTTTACGACGCCAGTACCCTATTTCGTTAAAAGGCGCAACTTTGCAATGCTTGATCGCAACCGCCGACAAACTGCATATGGCGTCACGGCCTTTAAAAGTCGACCTGGATCATCTGAAAGATCTCAAGACTCCGTGCGTACTTCATTGGGATATGAATCACTTTGTTGTGTTAAAAAAAGTATCTCGCAACAAAGTCACGATTATTGACCCAGCGGTTGGCGAAAGGGTTTTTAGTGTGCAAGAATTTTCTAAGCACTTCACGGGAATCGCACTCGAACTAACGGCAACAAAGAAATTCATCAAAAAAGATGAAGTGAATAAACTTAAACTATCAGAGCTTTGGAATAAAATAACCGGATTGAAGCGCAGTTTGCTGCAGGTGCTTGTATTATCATTGCTAATGCAAGTGTTCATTATTGTAACCCCTTTTTATGTGCAACTTGCCATAGACGACGTAGTGGTTAGCCAAGACGTAGACCTAATGCTCATTCTTGCGATTGGATTTTTGCTCATTATGCTTTTCCAGGTTTGCGTTACCGCGTTGCGTTCGTTAGTGATCCTTATTATGGGTACACAGATGAACTTTCAAATTGCCAACAACTTATTTCGACATTTGCTAAGACTACCACAAGGCTGGTTTGAAAAACGGCACATTGGTGACATAGTGTCCCGTTTTGGATCGCTTGACAGTGTAAAAGAGCTTTTAACCACTGGTACAATCGAGGCTCTTGTCGATGGCGTTATGATTATTGGTACATTGGTCATGATGTATATTTACAGCCCTACACTCGCCTGGCTAGTTGTTGCAACCGCGTTAATCTACTGTCTAATAAGGATGATTCTTTTTAAGCCGTTTAAAAACTTTAATGAAGAAAACATTGTCGCCAATGCAAAAGAAGATTCCAACTTTATGGAAACGGTACGTGCGAGTCAAACCATTAAGCTATATCGAAAAGAAGTTGAACGGCAAACTGTATGGCAAAATTTATACGCCGACACAATGAATACCGGCATTAAACTTGAGAAACTTAATATTGGTTTTACATCCGCTAATAAACTATTATTTGGCATTGAAAATATCATTGTGATTTACCTGGCAGCTACCAATATTATCGCAGGAATTATGACTGTTGGTATGTTGTTCGCTTTTATTGCCTATAAGCAACAGTTCACAATGAAAGCTATTTCGCTAATCGACAAGTTCATTCAATTTCGAATGTTAAGTTTACACTTGACGCGCATTGGGGATATTGCGTTAACCCCGACCGAAAAAGATTTTGACCAAGAAAGCAATCCTTTTATTCATACTGGGAACTTAAAAGGTTCTCTGAGACTGGACAATATTAGCTTTCGATACGCTGCGGATGAACCATTGCTGTTTAACAATGCGTCAATTCGAATCAATGCTGGCGAATCGGTAGCCATCGTGGGTGCATCAGGTTGCGGAAAAAGTACATTGATGAAAATAATGCTAGGACTTATCGAGGCCGACAATGGACAAGTGATGATTGACGGCATCAACATCAATAAATTGGGCTCTCAAAATTATCGAGGTCAAATTGCCGCAGTAATGCAGAACGATCAACTCTTGTCAGGATCAATTGCCGATAATATTTGCTTTTTCGCGCCAGAGTATGATCAAAAAGAAATCGAACGATGCGCTAGAATGGCGTCAGTGCACGACGATATTATGGCGATGCCAATGAACTACAACACATTAATAGGTGATATGGGCAGCACATTATCTGGCGGGCAGAAACAAAGAATTATATTAGCACGAGCACTTTATAAAAAACCCAAAATATTATTTCTGGACGAAGCCACATCGCACTTGGATATTAAGCTAGAAAACAAAGTCAACACGTGTGTTAAAAACCTTAATATGACCCGAGTTATTATTGCTCATAGAAAAGAAACCATATTAAGCGCAGATCGAATTTTTAGAGTAACGCAGGGTAAAATTATTGAGTTGCGAAAGGCTAGAAAATCAGTGCCTGTCCCCGAGGCCATAGCATGTTAGACGAGATTTTTTCACGACCAGTTTCATGAGTTGGTTTGAGCATTAAAGTGCCTGGTGTTTTTATCAGTTGGTCGACCTCAAGTCGTCCGTTTTCAATATTAGAGAGTTATCAAAAAGATATTATAATTGAAAATGGGCTCAAAGAAGACGCCGCTTTCATCGCGTTTGCTTTTGATCTCCCCATAGCGACGATTTATTAATTTAAGAATTAGAAATACCTGCAACAGAAAAAGCCAGCAAATGCTGGCTTTTCTTTTTATTTGTATGAGTGTGTAAAGTTGCTCACGGCTGTTCGGTATCCGCTAGTTTGGGCCGAAAAACATTAGCGTACAACAAGTGTGGATCGAGCGATTGGTCATTTTCAGCAACAATGACGGCAAGATCCAATAAAATCTTTTCACCTATTGGCGTATTCGCCAGTTCAAGCAGTTGAGCTAAGTCATCGGAGGTGTAACGCTGTTTAAGATATCGTGTGGCGACATGTTCGCCCAGCAACCTGTCGCCAGGTATTTTACTCAAGTACATCTCAGTAATTTTTCGTAAACTTTTATAAGAGACATCGGATTCCAAATCTTTTTGAGCGACGGTACCCACTGAATTAATAATTTTCGAAATCAAGCCTCGATTATACTCAGCGATTAAATACTGAACTTTTTTTAATGCCATAATGTCATCAATAAGCTTCGCTTTCTTTTTGTTTTCAGCTTTTAATTTGGCGTCTAAATCGTCCATGTTGTTGAGTTTCCAGCGCCATAAAGGCTGAAAACGCTCCAGAGTATTCAGGCTAACGTGCGGTCGACAGGAACCAAAACTGATCAGTTCCGATCCATCATGAAACACCAGCCATATTTCGCCAACTACCAGTAATGTACTGCAACTGTCCATTCCAGTTACTGGTTTTGTTTGCAGCATTTGATTCCAATCGCCTTTAAAAGACTCGAGCGGTTTTAATTGATACTGAAACTCTCTTTCGTTTTCTCCCTCGGTAACCTGTCCGTCGATTACCTGAACTAACGTAACATGACGGCTATTATTAAACTTTCCTTCTAACGTGGTATGTTTTGGCTGACAGGTGCACGCGTATGCCGATTGCCAAGCGAGGAATAAAGAAAAACAAAACAGAGCTTTTAATTTCATAACAAGCCTTCTAATGATGCTAACAAGATATTTGCGAAGATTTTAATTGCTGCCAATTATAATGGCAGCAATCGTTGTTATAAACGAGAGAGTTTGATAGACGGGTTTAATCTAAAAAAGTTCATGAGTGAATGATTTGGAAAATCACTTGGTGGGTTATCAAAAAAACATCAATATCGATAATGACCTCAAAGAAGACGCTACGTTTATTACGTCTACGTTTGATTTACCGATAGAGACGATTTATTAATTACAACCATTTATTAATACACATTGTAAGACCTATTCAAAAATAAGCTTGTCGAGAATGGCCAACTCTTGTTCGGCTAAATTTTCTTCGCCCGTATTCTCTGCAACCGTATTTGCTCCTGCCACTACGACAGGCTTACTTCTACCACAAGAAGACGCAGCAAAAGTGCCATCTTCATTTCGATAGAGGTACAGTAAATATTGCTGTCCTTTGGTAAACGAAATACCGCACATACAACAAGCAACCGTAATCTCAGTATAAAACTGTCGACCATGAATCCCCTTCCAGGATTTTATTTCCGAAAACAAGGTTCTTTCTTTTACAACCTCACCGGACATGTCAGCCATTAACGAATCGCCGTATAAATCACTCCCGGTAAGTTCGGTAACTTCGATGGCTTCAGCCAATACAACCGCATCGGCGCGCTGATAAGCATCTGTCACGGCTTTATTAATATCATCCGGTTGAGGTGCACATGAACAGGCCATGGCTTTAATACACCCAAATAGCAATAACGTTAAGGTTAAACTTCTTGTCACTAATGATTTGATTGAAAGCTTCATAGGTAACCTCATAGATGCTCTCCAATGGTCGGTAAAATCAATATGAGTTAAACGTAACAAGGCTATATCAACTTGTGATTGCAAGAGTAATGAGCCGTGAGATCGAAAAAGTCATTAGACGTTAAAACGAAAGTATCCAAGACAAAGGGTCATTTTTCATTCATCAAAATCATTCAAATCAGCCAAGCCTGGCTTTGAACTTCGGCTCATTAAGAAAGACCTGACTTTTTATAACTTGATACATTGCAGCCAGGACATCAAAGGTTGGTCTACGAGACAGTTTCACCTTTCAGTAAGACCGTCCTTTCAAACCGGTTTATCAAATAAAATTGTCAGACCAAATAGAAAACTCAATTAGGAGCATAAGAATTTTTGCGGACAAACCTATCTCTGCGAACAAGTCTTTCTCAGTAGACAAAACTATCTCGGCGGACTAGCCTTTCTCAGTAGACAAAACTATCTCGGCGGACAAGCCTTTCTCAGTGGGCAAACCTTGCTCAGTTGAAAAACCGTTTCGGCGGACAGGTCTTGCTTTACGGACAAGCCTGCCGCCGAGTATTTGCATTTTACGATAAAACTAAGGATCGATTACTTTTCGTTGTTGATGCTTTGAGGTACACATTCGTTATACCAAGGTGGAAGTGGTCCAACCCGACCGGCTTTAATGGTATAACTGATGGCATTAGATTTTCGCGCATAAGGTGAACCAACCGCAACCCGCTCCTGATTAATCCAACCACAATGAACCGGATCAAAAGGAAGTCTTGGTACTACCGAGATAAAAACGCCCTGCGAATCGGTGTAGCCAATGAGCTCACCATTTTGCGAGTGAATACCGGGTGTTCCATCGAATCGCGTATGAGTTCGCCAGCTATAAACAGGCTGATTGGCTTGTATCGGATTGGTGTACACCGCTTGAAAAGCATAGTGATTGAGATAATAGTTGGTCGTATTTCGTAACAACGTCGACCCGGCCATTGCACTCATGCTAAAGCTGACTAATAAGGTTAACAGTATCTTGTTCATTTTATTCTCCATGATTGTTATGGTTTTATTCGCTTCGATATCGAAGCGCAATTAGCTCGCAGCAATTAAGTTGCAATCAGTCAGTCGCAACCTTTCAGTCGCAACAAACAACCCGAAACAATCCAATTGCTGCAATCATGTTGAATAATCGAATGAGATAAGCCGTATAAGCCAATTGATTACTAGCCAATCATTATTCAGATGAAAAGATACGGAATAATGAACACGTAGGAAAAACCACAGATAAAAGGACACTAACACAGTCCTCCAGCACTGATCACGACGACACTCATCGGCCATTCAACATGTGTAAACAGAGTATGCGTGCTGGTGTAAATCGGTTATTAAAATAGTGACAAAAACGTTAGATATTGTGCCAAATCAAGATAATGGTTTAAAAAATATACCGTTATTAGGTATTGATTACTGGTTACTGGCAACCATTCAAATAGATGTATTATTTAAGCGTGTGCATCATTCCATTTAAACTCAAACCCAAAACCCAAAATCTGGTTCGCTCTGCCAAGCAAAAATGTGGTTTGCCATTTATTGCTAAATAAGATACTTTCTCGCTCACTAACTTACTTGTGCTGGATTGCAAACTTGTTTGAAATATCAGATTTAGCGCAACACGCTCATACGGACGTAGAATACCGTGACAACGTTTAATTATTTTACCTTCAGCTTTTCCATTGTCTTTATTTCATGGGTGGTCGGGCTGATATTCGACGCCCTATTACAAAAAGCAAAATTCTATCAAGCGCTTGACAACTTAAACTTTATCGAAAGTAGAAAGCTGAATAAATGGATGGGCCTGGATTATTTTAAATGGACGGTCAAAAACACGTTTTTTCGCTTTTTTAATATGAAACTGAACTTAAATTCAACGGCCGATATTGACGACTTACACATTTTACGAAAAGAAATGACGAAGGCAGAACTGTCGCATTTACTGGCGTTTCTATTTATGGCGGTATTCTCTTTGGTGTTACTGTTGAAAGGTAAGTTTCTATTTGCGTTGATTATGCTATTGGTCAATATATTGATGAACTTATACCCTTCTTTACTGCAGCAGCAAAATAAACGTCGGATTGATAAGTTAATAAAGCGCTATAGCTAGCGACGAGTTAAGACCTAGACTAGTATCGTGTTAAGACCTGACTAGTATCGAATTAAAGCCTAGTAACACCAAGAATACTGGGACGAAGAATCGCTTGATGAAGAACCGCTTGATGAAGAATCGCTGAACAAAGACCACCTAGAAAGAGAACGCTTAGAGAGACAACA
This sequence comes from Gammaproteobacteria bacterium, assembly GCA_013373375.1. Lineage (GTDB taxonomy): Bacteria > Pseudomonadota > Gammaproteobacteria > Enterobacterales > Kangiellaceae > Pleionea. The sequence goes on along the minus strand of JABXHY010000078.1, from coordinate 5,787 downwards.
CATTTAGAGAGAAAACCTAGGTAGAAAATATCCGGGCTAAAAATGATTCAGGCAAATTTTACGCAATTACGACCAGCGTTTTTCGCAGTATAAAGCGCTTCGTCCGCTGCCTTTAATGCTTGCTCCAGTGTTTCATACGCTGAGCCAAACGCGACAGCACCTATGCTGACGGTCACCGGCTTAGTGCTGTCAATTTTTTGCATATCCATCGATTCAATCGCCACACGTAAACGTTCAGCGACTTCGGCAGCTTCTTTTTGACTGGTGTTAGTGAGCAGCACCAAAAACTCTTCTCCGCCAATACGACCAATCTGATCCGTTTTTCGCAGTGCCGTTAGAGCGGTATTCGCCACTTTTTGCAAAACTAAATCACCCGCGTCATGACCGTGCTGGTCGTTGTAATGTTTAAAATAATCAATATCAAATATTAAAACTGTTGCCGGTAACTGGTAACGCTCGTTTAACTCAAAGCAATTGCGTGCCACATTTAAAATTTGCCGACGATTATTCAACTGTGTGAGTTCGTCGGTTTGCGACAGCCGACGAAACATTTCTTTATGTCGAATGTGTTTTCGAATGAGAAATCCCATTAATACAATGGTGATCGCAAATGAAATCAACAACCCAGTTTTTAACCTTTCTTGCAGCTTTACCTTTTCGTTAATGTCGGTTTGAAACTGCAGTTCTTTCGCTAGAAATTGATTTTCCACTTCTTTTTTTTCGGTATCGTAAAGCACCTGCATTTTGGCAAGTGCTTGTTCTTTATTATTGAGTACCTGTTGTTCAAACTGAGCATTGTATTCAAATAAATAGTCATAGGCTTGACGAAAATTATTTTGACTGGCGTAAATGCCCGACAATGCTTTATTCATGGCTTGTATGCCGGGTTTAATATTAGCTTTTTTATACTGAGTTAAAGCAAGATCGTAATAATTTTGCGCGACAGAATATTGTTCCACGCTGCGATAGTTATGCCCAAAGTAAGCGTGAATTTGAGCCACTTGATTCTGCATGTCAAAAGATTGAAAAATAGACTTAGCTTTCTCAAGATACTCTAAACTCACTTTAAAGTCCTCTTGAGCGAACGCGACTTTCGCCAGCCCAAATATTGCGTAAGCAACGCCTGGCCCGTCATCGATCGACTCACTTTGTTGTCGAGACTGAGTAAAATACTCCGTTGCAAGGTCTAATTTTTTTTGCTCAAGATAACTGTTCGCCAGATTAAAAGTAATCATCGATAACTGAAACGGATCGTTCGACACCAGCTCCATCAGCTCTCGATAATACTCGCTCGCTTTTTCGTAGTTTTTCTCGTAATACAAATTGTTCGCCATAGCGTTGAGCACGTTACCAATATTCTCAGCATCATCAATACTGCGGAAAATAGTGTTGGCTTGTTCTAACAATTTAAGAGCGTCTGTGCTATTTCCCAAATCTGATAAAAACTGCGCTTTGAAATATAGAGCGGTTCCCTTCTCTTTAGTCAGTTTGCTGTTTTCCGCAAAGAGAAACACCTCGTCCAATAACGACAGGGCTTGATTCATCTCACCTGTACGTTCAAGTGTTTGCGCATGACACAGCATTAAATTGGCCTTGATAATCGGAAACTGATTAATAAACGGGAGCTCTAAACCAGTTTGATTACTCGTGATGGCCTGAGAGTAACTGCCCTTGGAAAATAAAACTCGGCAGCGAACATTGTGCAAAATCGCCCGGGCTTCTTGATTCGGCTTTTGATTTGATTGTTGATTTAATTCATTTTCGACTTGTTCGAGCAACCGTAATGCTTGCTCGACTTGATTGTCTTCCCAGAGTTCATAAGCCTTTTCAAGTTGATCATCAATAGAAGCTGAGCTCTCGCTCGCATAGATTGACTGACTCAATAACAGAGCGATAAACAGCAAACCGAAGGCAAACTGGCGCAGGTTAAGCAACCAAATGAGTAGGAGTTGTTGAGGATTAATAAGAAAGTGACCTCTGTATTAATCGTTACTTGTTATAAGAATAGCAGAAGTCGATGTTTTTGTTAGCGTAACTGAAAGGACGTGAGCTAGAAAATGTAACACCATCTAATGTCATAAATAGGTTACAAAAAGCCAGAGCGACTGACTTTTTGTGTTCAAGAGGACCTATTGATATACCTTGAAGAGCTTTACAAAATACTCGGTAAAACCACTTGTGAAAATATCTGGTGCGCTTGTTGATGCATATAGGGCGTATTGTAAGCAGTACTGGTGATCACCACGGCTAACTCTTGTTCGGGCACAAAAAACAAATAGTTGCCACCATTGCCCGCAGCAGCAAATGCTGAAACCTTTTGCGGTGTTGCTTGCTTTTGCTCGGTATTTTTTCCAACTTTTTCAAAATCAGTAATTTCAAAGTCAGCAACCTCAAAATCAAAAACCCACCAAGTTAAACCGTATTCGGCGTTCATGTCTGGCATTGAAACCGAGTAACGCGTCAAACTTTTATCGACCCATTGCTTAGGTACTATCGATTGATTGTTCCATTGCCCCTTGTTAAGCATTAATTGGCCCAGTTTAAGAAAGTCGATCGGTTTTATGCGCAGTCCACCACCACCCTGAGTAATGCCTTTCGGAGAATACGCCCACTGCACTTGTTTGATGCCTAAAGGATTAAACAAATGTTCATGAGCGTAGTCGTCAAAGCCTTTATCGACGGCTCGTTCAATGGCAGCAGCCGTTAACGATATGCCAGCGGTACAGTAACTAAAATCACGGCCGTATTTTTGGTCTGCGTCTCGAGGTTCCCAGGGCGCTGGACCGCGTTCCGGTAAATTAAGTACAAACTGAATCCAGTCGGCCTGAAGATACATGCGCTCTTCGTGTCCCGAAGAAAAGTTATTCCAATCGTCGCATTCGAGCGGATTGGTCATACTGAGCAACTCGAAAAAGGTCATGTTTTGCTTGGCTGGTGAGTCGAACAATACTGGCTCATAATCTTTAAAGTAAGGTCGAACTTTCGAATCGAGCGATGGAATCTTGCCCTGTTCGATGGCGATTCCGAGCATTAAACTGGTGATGGATTTACTGGCGGATCGAATGTCGTGCAGATCATGACGCTTGGTACCATTGTAATACTGCTCAAAAACTAATTTATTTTTGTGCTGAACTAAAACTGACGACATTTGCTTTAACTCGAGCTGTTCGATTTTTGAGCTTATGCTCAACTTGTCCACGGTCGCGTCACTGGCATAAGCCGAAAATGAAGAGAAAAACGTTACACTGAAACACACACTGATCCTGAGAACCATTAACCTTAAATACTGCATGGAGTTTGTTCCTTTTTGGGTTTACTAATATTGTCGGTACTGAGATTGATCGAGCGAAAAGCAGCCATTGCTCACCGCCAGAGCTTGATGAAAAGAATACGGAATACAGCAAACGAAGACTTGAAGCTTTCCTGAAGAAAGCCTGAAGAAACACTGAAATAGGCTCTGCAATAAGAATATTCGGTTAATTTTCGTTGAATTGTCTTTGATTTAACGTGGATTACATTTTCGAATGGCTTGTTTATACTAAGCGCAGCTTAATGTGATGAAACGCAAATCAACGCCAGCCGTAAGAAAAAGGATCCAGTTTTTGGCCAAGCATATTTATCAATCCGGTGAACTCACTGTGGATCTGTCAGCACGACAGGTCACATTGGCGGGAGAACCCCTGGAATTACCCAAATTAAGTTTTCTGTTTCTGAAGGCGTTGATTGAACGCGCTGGCGAATGCATCGAATTCGATGAACTGATTGTGCAAGTTTGGCAAGGTAAAGTGGTGAGCGACGATACCCTGGCGCAACGAGCTTCCCTGCTGCGCAAAGCACTTGCCAGTGATAGCAATACTAGTGATATCACGTATTTCGAGACGGTACGTGGTGTTGGTTTTCGTTGGGTTATGCCGGTGACAGAAGTGACGGTAAAAGAAATCCCGGTAAACGAAGTTCCGGTAAACGAAGTTCCGGTAAAAAAAGTGACAGACGATGAAAACGTTATTCCGCTACAACATCCTCCAGCGAAACCTATAGAAGATAGTGATACTATTCAATATTCATTTGAGACCCGTGATTCGTTGGACTATGAAAGCAACCGTCTCAGTAAACGAACACTGTTTGACCGAGAAAAAATCTTTCAGCATCGAAAAAAACTCATAGCCGTCCCTACTTTTTTATTATTTTTGCCGGCGCTATTTATCGCTTTTAATTTTTTCAATAAAGAATCGCCAGAACGACCACCTTCAAACTCAGGAGAGGTCACGCAAGCGGATCCTGCTGATATGTTGAGGTTAACACTCGATCGCGCGAACAAATACGCTCGAGAATTTAACGCGCAATCAAACAAACTGGCAATCGACTTATATTTAAAAGCCTTACGCATGGACAAAAGTAATGTTGAAGCGATTCGTGGGTTAAGTTTGAGTTTGTTGCACAAAGTATCGAAGTTTGACGGTACAGAATCTCAACTTCATCTCGCTGAACGCTACACCCAAACGTTACTGTTGATGAATGATCAAGACGCCCACAACTTATGGTTGCGGGGTTTCTACTTTGATGTTGTTGGCAATATTAATAAAGCCATTGAGTTATATGAGCAAGCGCTGGCGAAAAATTTTCGATCGAATGAAATAAAAGGTGCCCTCGCCTATTTGTATGCACAAAAAGGTCGACTGCACGAAGCCATGCATTTAAATATCGATACATTAGGATCGCAGCAAGAGTTTCAATTATTGCAGATAGCAGAAAGCTTGAGTCTGGCTGGACTCAACAATGACGCTCTCCAATGGTATCAACGAGCTTTAGAGTTAGCACCTAATAATAGTTTGGTGAGTGTTGGATTTGCTCGTCATTATTTAGCGCAACAACAATACGATGCCGCAGTCGAATTACTCAATACCTTGCACGAGGCAAATTTAGGTAGTGTTGACAGTCAGACATTGCTGGCGGAAATTTATTTACAGCAACACGACCTCGCCAATGCGAAACAACATTTAGAAATAGCCTCACAACAGGCGACAGATTCTTTGTATGTGAATGCCTGGAAAGAATGGGTCGATTATATTGAGCAGGGAGAACAACATATTCAAAAAGACGTGCCAAAGCTTAATAAAGCCGACTGGCCAAATCTTTGGCTGGCTGGAGCGGTGTATGCGATGGCGCAAAGTAAACCGGAGATTGCATTGGATTATTTGGATAACGCCGAGCAACTGGGTTACATCAATTATTTATATTTACAACATTCTGTAGCGTTTGAATTGTTACGGGATGAAGAGATGTTTCAGGAAATTATTCAACGGATGAAACAGCGAGCCAATGCTGAAGCGGCGAAGATAAAGAGTTCAGCATTACCGAAGCTGCCCTGATTTAATTTATATACTTAAAATAGAAGTTTCTGGGCAGTAAATTGTTCCCAGCATTTACTGCACTTACTACGTCCTGTAGTTCGCGCGTGCATCGCTTTCCTGCAAGCACTTGTTCACCATTGATATAAAGTTAGGAGTATTTCTGTACGTTTATTAAAGTTTTTAAAGCTCATATCTGTGCTATTTAGATTAGAATTGGGTCTTCTGAATCTTCTTTCGTTAGTAAATTATCTAGTCAGATATAATTGAATCTTATTTATGTTGCGCGCGTCAGCAGTTTTCAATCGGAAAGTAACTGACTGTACTACTCCATTATTTCAGTACCTGCTGTACAAATGCCAAGCGCAGCGCTAGCGACTTTTTCGTATATTTTTGGTCGCTGGCAAAAATATACTCGCCATGGAGGCGAAACTAACAG
>JABXHY010000076.1 GCA_013373375.1 Gammaproteobacteria bacterium | reverse complement strand
TCAAACCAATCTTCATTGAGATGAGCAAAAACGCTTAACAGCTGAATCTGTTTTGTAAACTCTGCTGTGATCGGATTAAATACTTTCACGCTTTTGAAAAACTGTGTGAGAGCATTCTTCCATTCGTCTACATGTGCTTCACTTTCAATCGGATTAATTAAGGCCATACTCGGTTGACCAGTCCATTGTAGGATCTGCATTTCAGCTTCGTACTCTGGACCGTATGGTCTTGAACCATCAACGACATATAAAATAGCGGCACCTTCTATAATGGGACTCAACAGAGCGACTTCATCTGGAAAGACTTTTTGGCATTCAGAGTCGTTTACAAAATTTTTAACCGTATTTATGCGCTGACTCGCATCTTTACAATGTTCGTTTAACCACTTTAAAACTTTACGAGGACGTTGGAATCCAGGTGTGTCGATTAATAGGTAATTTCCAGACACAGTCGACACTTCATACCCGTCTGCTTGTTGTGTGGTCCCACTTCTATGGCTTATTGCAACCGAATCATTATGCGCAAGAGTTGCAACAATAGAGGACTTACCTTTATTGGGATGTCCTACAACCGCAAAAGACGGAACTAATGATTTATCAAAGCTTTGCATACTTAGTTGGCCATTAATTGCTTAGGTAAGAATACGCCCCAATTTTTGTGCTCTGCTACAAAACGGCACCATTCATCAAGGTGATTTGCATCGGGTGTTGTAAGTTGATTATTTTTAACATCGATCGGCATGATTAACCCGTTTGTTGTTTGCAGGTAGTCACTGAGCTCTCCCAATGGCGGCTCCCAAGCTTTAACTACCACTAATTGATGGCGAGTATCGGATTCTGCAACAAGGTGATCATTTTCGTTTGCGAGCGGACCGGCGGAAATGACACCATCAGTTTTTGCGACCTGCTCTATCTGATCCAAAATGGTATTGTCGAATCCTGCCCAGTTAATGGTAATAGAATTAACGGGTAAGTTATGACTGACCTTCGCTTTTACAAAATTGGGTTCATTGATTGGCGAGGAATGGCTCGATTGTGACGAAAACATTAATTGCGATTGACGTTTAGCCTTACGCAAAATTATTTGTTTTGCGATTAATAAAGCAATAATCCTCAACCCAAGTGAGTAAACGATCTGAGTGGCAAACACAAAAGGCCACCAATAAGCGAAAACTGCAGGATTTTCAATGCTGGTTGTAATGCGGGAATCTTGAGTTGCTTGCAATATCGCAAAGTCAGGTTGCGCGTCTGGCCAAAACCACCAGGGTAGCGCAATGACTTCAAGAATGGGCAAAACATTTTCTGGCGTCAAAATTGTGCTGCGCCAAATGAAATTGATATCGCTGAACAACAATAAAAAAATCAGACCAAAAATACTTCCCGCTGAATAACTGATCGCAGCAAACTGACTCTGTAAAAACAACCAGTCTCTATTGAATTTGGGTATTGTAATGGGCGTTCTAGACTTAACTTTGTTGCCAAGCTTCTCCGAAAATAGCGTAATAAGTTGCGCCAAATTAATACTTTTATCCATTGCAAAACTGGCAGATGCGATTACCAAACTCAATATTGGAATTGCGACAAAAATGACCAACAGAAAAAGCAAGTTTACTCGTCCCTGATTATCTCCGGTTAAAACACCAAAGCTCAGTAACAATCCTATGGCGAGTCCCACCAAGCAGGTTGGCCAATGGATTTTGGTGAGCTCATTAAGCGACGTTTTTTGGAGCAAATGTGGCTCGAGTTTTTCATCTGACACTATAATAAGTTGAGTCCTTTATGTGGATAAGTGTTAAAAATCAACCACCTACAGACCTACTATTATAGAAGCTTACTCTGGTGATGCGCTAGCGATAGTGCAAATCCGTTTGTAACAGAATATCCTTTAATCTCAGCGTACTAGCCTAAAAGCTATGGCTATAAATCTATCGAGAGACTATGAGCCGACTAGAAATGCAATGAGAACTCGACACCCGAAAACCAGCCATCGGTATCCCACAGGTAATCACCATCAATAAAGCGATATCGACTAAACACTTTTATATCCACATTATCCTGAGATAAACCGAATCCTCCACCAAAGAAGTAGTCGACTTCGTTATGTTCGCGGTGGTCGTAGTAATGATGATGACTGTCGTGATCATCGAGTACTAACATTTCACCAATATCAATTCCTGTTTCAAGGTACAGTTGGATGTTAGAAAAATAGCCGACTCGAGCAAATCCCTCCCACGCAGTGTAAGTATCAGTGAAGCCAGAGTAATCGGTGATCTCTGCATCACTTAAACTGGTGCCAATTTGATACCCGAAATTAGAATGTATGTCAGTGAACTGGGCGTAAATACTGAATGAGCTGATCTCACCCATATCTCCGGACTCTTTACTGACCGACATACCAACAGTTGAGTCCGCAGAGGCGAAAGGAGCGAATACGGATGCGAGTAATAATGCTAATGCTAGTTTTTTCATTACGATTGTCTTCATTTATCGATTAAGTTGTTGGAATATTAAATCGCGAATACTTAACAGAATCTGAATCGGAACCCCATTGTGCGATACATATCCTTGTGATAAATCCGATGATCTGCGAATATTAATTGGATAGAGCTACAATAGAATCAACGATTTATGGGGTAATCGAATTCGACAGGCTCAATGAAATAATCAAATTGATGAGCTTTGTGATGGATTTTTTACGAGTTTTTACCTGGGCAGCCAACACAACTGGTGACTTTACCTGTGACCTTACTTTATGACCGAAAATAAAAATAATGATAATCAACCGATTACTTCGAAAGCGAAGGGCGTTACAGGTCGTAAAGCCCAGCTCACGAAAATAGATCAGTATCTTCAAGATCAAGCTTCTAATACCGATGGCTTTGCCAAAGCCAAACTTCACGCAAACAAAGCACTCGAAGAAAATAAAATCATATTAAATAATCGTTTTGTGTTACAGGAAACACTTGGTGCTGGCGGAATGGGCACCGTTTATTTAGCGCAAGACTTACGAAAGGTTGAAGCGACCGATATTAATCCTTATGTAGCAGTTAAAGTATTGAGTGGTGACTTTAAAGAACACCCAGACGCCTTCATAGCTTTACAGAGAGAAGCGAGCCGCTCGTCAAGATTGTCACATCCAAACATTGTTACCGTTTACGACTTTGATAGAGATGGCGATACGGTTTATATGACGATGGAGCTTTTGCAAGGAGAGGACCTCGATTCCTATATCCGTCGGAACTCAAAACTAAAATCGAACTTGCCAAATGCTAAGCGAATTATTCTCGATTATTGTCGCGCTTTGCATTTTGCGCATCAGAAAGGTATTTACCATTGTGATTTAAAACCAGCCAATATATTTGTAACCAAAGAAGGTGCGAAAGTTTTGGATTTTGGTATCGCTCGATTGGCGAGAGAAACAGCCGATCATTTTGATGCCGGAAAAATCGGTGCATTAACTCCGGATTATGCTTCTATTGAAATGTTCAACAAGCAAGCACCCGATCAGCGAGACGATGTTTTTGCTGCTGCAATTATTGCCTACGAATTAATGTCTGGACAGCATCCTTTCCAAAATAAGTCGGCAATATCAGCAAAAGCATTAGGACTAAAGCCTGAGCCGATTGCAGGTCTATCAAAAAGAGAATGGCGTGCGATTGAACAAGCGCTTGAGTTAGATAGAGCTAAACGCACTTCATCAGTTCTAGAGTTTATAAAGCAATTTTCACCCAGTAAGAAACAACCCACGATTGCAGCGATAATTGGCTTGTCGTGTATAACAGCAATAGCCTTTGGTTATTCAATTTATAAGTCAAATGAGCTGAATCAAAAAATCTCTCAAACTATGAATAAAGCAGAGTCATGTTTCAAAGATAAAAATTATCAATGTGCAATCGACAATACAATGTCTGTTTTAAATCTGGACTCGGAACATGACAGTGCAACTTTACTTCTAGAGCAGGCGAGAGAGCTGCTAACGCAGGAAGAGTTAAATACTAAAGTGAATAACTTACTCTCGGAAACAACCGCATGTTTGGATGATTTGAAATTGGACTGTGCGAAAGAGAAAGTGGAAGAAGTTTTATCCATCGATTCAACTAATAATACAGCATCAAAATTAAAGTTTGATATTGAACAAAAGCAAGCGGAAATTTTATCGAGTTATAAGCAGTTGATTGAAGAATCTGACAAATGCTTTTCTATTAAAGACTTTGAATGTGCTAATCAAAAGGCCAATGATGCTCTATTGCTAATTCCTAAAGACGAACGAGCGTTAGCCATTTTACAAGATGTAAAAAATGCGCTTGAACAAATTAAACTTTCCAAAAGTAAAGCAGACAGCATTACTAAAGAAGGGCAAGACTGTTATAAAAAGCTTGATTACAGTTGTGCTATTGCAAAGGCTGAATCTGCGCTTGCGTTTGTTGAAAATTATCAACCTGCGAAAAAATTAAAAGCCGACGCTGAAAGGGCTTTGGCAAAGGCAAAAAAGTCAATAACCATTGAATAGAGAGGCTATTTATGAGGTTTTTTAATAATCGATTATTTATTGTATTAGTTTTACTAGCTTTTCTTGTTACTGGTACAGGATGTAAAAAGAAGCATTTGAAAACTATCGGAGCACTTCTTGCGGTAGGCATAGCGGCAAAGGTAATTTATGACATGGTAGTTGACTATCGAAGTGAGCAAACCCGAAATGACAAACAGGTAGTTGACAAATATAAGCAAAATTTTAAGGAACTTCCCAAAGAGCCCACACTAGTGAAGTATGAGTCGAATCTATTACCCGGGAGCGTTATCAATCCAGGAAGTGCCGTTTCAATAAAATCTTCTCTTGAAGTTGTGCGAGGCAAAGATAAAGAACAAGTTGAAATCAAAGAAAAAATTACTATCTATGATAATGAAGACCCAACCAAAGAACTTAAGTCACTGGTTAAATCAGTGAATCAAGACACAGCCCGATGTGGTGCATTTGAAAATGAATTTACCTTTACATTACCGAAAGGTATGCCACAGGGTGTTTACCCTGTGACAACTACCGTTATCATTGATGGAAAAGAGCTACAGCCAGTTGAGAAAAAAATGCAATTGGTTAACAGTTCCAATGATCGGTTAAATCGCTTGTTTGTTGCCGCTAACTAAAATTTAGTTTATTGGGTTAGTTGACCGTTTCGGTAATCTTCGATTGCTTGTTCGATTTCTTCGCGAGTATTCATTACGAAAGGCCCCCAATTTGCGATGGGTTCACGCAAAGGTTTACCCGCGAGTATGAGCACTGAAAAACCTGAGTCACCTGATGTTAATTGGAGTAGATCGCCTTCCGATGTAACGGCCATTTGTTGGGCTGTTACTGTCGTTGTGCCGAGGTTAACTTCCCCTTCGTAAACGTACACCAGTACTTTATGCTCTGAAGGCACTGGGACTTCAATTTTTTTATTTGGTTTAGCACGAAGATCGACAAATATCGGTGCCGTGCTAATACCTTTCACAGCGCCTGAGAGTTTTTGTCCGTTAATTTCAGTTTCACCAGCAACACCTTTAACCCAAAAATCGTCCGTTTCTAACACGGGAATATTGTCAGACTTAATGTCTTCATAATGGGGGTCTTTCATTTTTTCTGACGCGGGTAAATTTATCCATAACTGAAAGCCTCGCATAAGTCCGTTGACTTGTTGTGGCATTTCACTGTGAATAATGCCTCTGGCTGCCGTCATCCATTGCACATCGCCTGCTTGAAGTAATCCTGTATTACCCATGTGATCTTTATGTTCCATGTTGCCATTTAACATATAGGTAACGGTTTCGAACCCACGATGAGGATGAGACGGAAATCCGGCGATGTAGTCGTCGGCATTATCACTGTTAAATTCATCTAACATTAAAAATGGGTCAAAGCCTTGAATGCCACCTTGGCCTATCAGTCTTTTAAGTTTTACTCCGGCGCCATCAGAGGCAGGTTGACCATTTATGAGCTGACTTACGGTACGATGCGACATAATTTCACCAATTAAATTAAAAGTTTATTTCAAACAAGACAGCTCTATTGAACCGCAGCTGCTATCTTGAGCAACTCTTGCTCAGCACCTGAGAAGGCTAACTGTTTGGTTTCTTCACCCATATTTAAACCTTCAGCATAAACCCACTCAATATCTTCTATACCAATAAAGTTTAAGAAGGTTGAAACAAAGGTGGTTTGGCTATCGGCGGGTGTTCCTTTATAGAGTCCGCCTCTAGTTGCAACGATTATGGCTTTTTTATTCTTCACCAATCCTTCCGGACCATTTTCCGTATATCGAAAAGTGACCCCAGCACGAGCAACAAAATCAAACCATGACTTAAGCATTGAAGGCACGCCAAAGTTGTACATAGGCAATCCTATTAAAAGGATATCGGCAGATTCTAAGTCTTCAATTTGTTGGTCGGCAAAATCGACCATTTGTTGCTGCTTTTCAGTTCGTTGTTCTTGCTTTGTATTTAATGCCGTTAAAAAGTCAGCATCGAAATGTGGGACAGGAGCTGCCGCAAAATGTTTTTCTACTACCTCAACTGCGGGCTGTTGACTTTTTAACTGCGCGATTAATCTTCGACTTAACTGACTGGATTGCCCGTTATGAGCAAAAATACTGGATTCAATATGGAGAATTTTCATGACGCACCTGTTTATTTTGTAGCGGATGCGTCTATAATATATCCAAATTATCGATTTTAAATCACCGAAAACCGATAGTTGATATCGAATTATTCTATAATTAAGTCGTATCTATCACATACTAAGGTTCACAATGTCGGGTACCCCAAAGATTACGCTAGAGCAATGGGCTGCATTTGTAGCGGTTGTGGATGAAGGTAGCTACGCTAAAGCGGCTGATTTATTAAATAAAAGCCAATCGACTGTGAGCTATGCAATTGCCAGGCTGGAAGATCAACTGGGTGGACAGGTGTTAAAGCTGCATGGGCGCAAGGCGGAACTCACCGACTTAGGTAAGGTAATGGTGCGTAAAGCAAAAAAGCTGTTAAGCGAAGCCGATGGAATTGAGCAACTGGCCGCCTGTGTGTCGAGAGGCTGGGAGTCAGAAATCGCAATCGCTGTAGATGCCATATATCCTGTATCGCAGGTACTTGATGCGATCGAGGAGTTTGGTAAAAAGGGAGAGTCTGCGACCCGAATTCGATTTCTTGAAACCTCACTTTCTGGCACCGATGAAGCATTACTGAGTGGGTTGGCGGACATAGTGATCGCGCCTCGGGTACCACCTGGATTTCTAGGCGAGCAGTTTAGTACCATTGAGTTCTTGGCTGTAGCTCATAAAGATCACGACCTGCATAAACTGGACAGAACCCTTACGCTGATGGATCTAGAGCAGTGCCGGCAAGTGGTGCTTCGAGATTCAGGAATAAAGCGAGAGCAAGATGCAGGATGGCTTGGAAGTGAACAACGTATAACGGTCTCACACTTTTCAACTTCCGTTGAAGTGATCAAGCGTAAATTAGCATTTGCGTGGCTTCCAACAGGTTACATACAAGAAGAGCTTGCCAGCGGTGAGTTTTTACCCTTGAAATTGGAGCAGGGACAACGTCGAGAGCTGTCTTTGTTTTTAATTAACGCCAGAGGCGATAGAGCCGGTCCCGGCGTTAATCTTCTTATGTCTATATTTCATCGTAACAGCAAAAGATAAATATTTTGAGTCATATATTAATATTAGATTCGGGAATTGGAGGCCTTACCGTTTGGCAAGAAATTCAAAAGCTTTTGCCAAAAGTAAGTTGTGATTATGTCGCGGATAATGCTTATTTTCCTTACGGAACAAAGTCCGATGTTGAACTCGAACAGCGCCTTGAAATCTTAATTGAACGTTTTGTTGAAAAGCTACAGCAAGAGTTTAGCGCTGATTATTCGGCGATTGTCATTGCCTGTAATTCAGCAAGCACAGTGGTGCTTGATTTTTTGCGTGCAAAGTTTGAAATTCCGATAGTTGGAGTTGTGCCAGCCATTAAGCCTGCAGCTTCTTTAACATTAAGCAAAAAGATTGGATTACTGGCAACAGAAGGAACGGTTAATGGTGTTTATACTGACAAATTAATTTCTGACTTTGCCAGTGACTGTACGGTTATAAAAGTAGCGTCACAAAAGCTGGTCAGTTTGGCGGAATCTCGTATGAAGAATCAGTCTGTCAGTCATCAAGATTTGTTAACTATTGTAAGTCCCTTTGTTGACAAGCAGGTTGATGTGGTCGTGTTAGGGTGTACGCACTTCCCCTGGTTTAAATCCGACTTAGAACAGTTGTGCCCGTCCATCAAATGGATCGACTCAGGTAGCGCGATTGCTAAACGCATTGGCTCTCTCATATCAAATGAAAAATACTCGAAATTAGAAAGTGGTTTTTATTTCACAGGCGAAAAATACCCAAACACGGTCAATATAAATTTTGCCAGGGTGAGCTTTTTTAATATTTAAATTTTGTTTGAATATAAAATTCATCATCCACTATGATGAAACTCATCAACCATCTTTCGCATGTTTGCAGCGAGTTGAGTCATCTCTAATCCCGCATCAATGGTATCTTTAGAATAACGAGCTGTTGATGTTGAAATGTCTTTAATTTCATTCAACAATCGTTCAATTTGATTGGCATACTCTTGCTGACTAGCAGAGCTATTTTGGGTATCTTGATTTCGGTTGGCAATTTGTTGAACAGCGGATTGTATTTGATCAATCGCTTGCTGTATCTGTGAAGACTCTTCAGCAGTCTTGGATGTTTTTTCACTGCTGGACGTCATAGAATTTACCGCTTCTTCAACCCCTTTGTGTAATGCTTCTATTGTTTGTTCAATTTCTTGGGTGGATTGTTGTGTACGTGACGCAAGAGTTCGTACTTCGTCTGCAACTACTGCAAATCCTCTTCCTTGCTCCCCCGCTCTTGCGGCTTCAATTGCAGCGTTTAGCGCCAGTAGATTGGTTTGTTCGGCTATATTTTTAATTACATCGAGAACTTGACTGATGCTATTACTTTGTTCTGCAAGTTTGTCGATGACATAAACGGATGTTTTTATTTCCTGCGTTAATTCGTCGCTAGACTTTTTTGCTCGCTCCATAATTTCGGTGCTGGTCATCATTTGCTTATTTGATTCGTCCACTGCAGATTGGACACTGTTCGTGTTCATCGAAATTTCGTTTACAGACTCGATGAGTTGATTAGTCGCCGATACAATTTGTTCTATTGTAGTAGACTGTTGGTGAATCACATCTCCTGTTTGTTTAGCAATGGTTTCAACTTTTTCTGCTTGCGAGGATACTAGATCGGATGAGTTTTCGATGGTTTTTAACAGAGCGCCTACTTTCTTCATCATCCAATTAATAGATTGTTTTAAAGAGTTCATTTCATCTTTTGTTTCAAACCTTGCTCGAGCTTCTAAGTCGCCAGATGCAAATTTTTCTGCGGTTTTAATTAATGTTCCGACACTCATTCCAATCGATAGTGACATGCCGATAAATAAATACCCCGCAAATAGTAAAGCCACTAATACGATCAATACTAACGACCAAAAAGCATTTTCTTCGCGGCTGATTCTATCGTTATACAGCTTTAGTAACAGTTGATGACCGTCGGTAAAAGTTGTTTCAAAAGGCTTTTTTGCCTCTTCCAGTCGAGCATAAAAATCTTGCGAGGTAACTTCAATATCGACAGCAATAAAAAACTGTTCATCAATGTAGTTAATTATGCTCTCGTAAGCTTGGTTTTGTTGATCTAATAAAGACTTGAGTGCCCCTAAGTCTTTTGAGATTGAAATTAAATATTGATTATCTTTTTTGAGAACAATATTTTGATTAATGGTGCGATCGAGTATTCCTGACATTTCGTCAAATAAGCCCGGATCGATTGGCGAAGACGATAATCCAAAATACCCAATTGCTTGAGCTCGCTGCAAAGGCTCTAGAAATTTATACAGATTCTCGTTGAGTAATTGACCGAGATAAAATGTTTTGAGTTCAGGGTCGTTTATGATGCCAGATTCGTTAGAAATCACTCGAAAGAGTTGTAAGATTTCAGCACGAGTATTAGCTAAACCTAAATATCGTTCATTAGCAGGTGCTCGCATATCGGCACTGATTGATTGACTCTCGTTAAGTGCTTTAGCAGTACTCGCTAGCTGTTGTTGAAAGTTTTGATTAGCTGAAAAAGGATTATCACTATTTTGTAATTGCTTTAATAATTCGAGTGCACTATTCAGCTTGTTATTGCGCTTTTTAAGTTGATCTTGGCTGAGATCTCTTTGCGCAATCATGGCTTCGATAATGTAATCTTGGTTGACTTGATATAACTTGTGGATAGTGGGAAAAAGTTCGAGAGCGACAATTTCTTGTTTTGATTTTTCGATTGAACTGAGTACTTGTGTCAGATAACCATAGCCAAGTACCGCCAGAGGTATCAGAAATATTCCAGATACTATAACGAACTTGCCACCATACTTTAGGCGGTTCATGAACAAAATCGCAGGCAGAAAGAGCTGCTTCATTGCATAACCTTATAAAAACGTTGAGATTTGCGATCGAATACTTATAACTATAGAACAAAAAAGGGCCTCCGCTAATTTCTGTGGTGTCTTCAATAGAGAGCCTTGCAATATGACTTAATAGCACTCAGATGAGGCTAATTAAGTCAGCTGCTCTTCTAAGTCGACTAACTTTATCGATTAAATATATGGCTGTGTCGTAACACGAATATCCAGCCCCATCAGAAACATAAAAATGAAGGTCTGATTTGGGAATCACAGCGATGAACTTCGTGTTAGCCAACTCGTGATGGCTTCTTCTATTTGCATAAATGCTCTAACTATCGATAATGCATGGACAATAATCATCAAGATAGTGCTTTTAGCGATACTTCAGAGGTGATATGTTGCATAAACTTTTCGTGTAAGAAGTAACGGATTAAAAGGAGAAAAGCGCACAGGAAGTGCCAGATTTACTCGAATTAGTGTCAAAATGATGTGAAAGACTCAAAAATTGGGCCATAAATACAAAAATTAGCTTTAAATTCAGCTATTTGCTGGGATTTTTTAAAAAATCTATTAAAATGACCTTAAGCTTCGAGAAAAGAGACATTTGAGTGAACTGGCTTAATAAGTTACTCAGTAAAAATAATAATCGAATCGGATTACAGTTAGAAAGTGATCAGGTTAGCTATTGCCTGTTCGACCCAGAACCAGCGGCACTAAGGATTATTGGTGCGGATAAACAGCAGCTCGATCACAAAACGCTCGACGATCAGTTCAAAAAACTGATGTCTCAGCTCAATGCAAAAGGTCGAGATGCCTATTGGATTCTATCTCCTGACCATTATCGCCTGATGACAGTAGAGCGTCCGATGGTTCCTGAAGAAGAAATGGCGGACGCCATTAAGTGGCAGGTACGTGATTTAATCGATTTGCCGCTTGAAGAGGCGGTTATTAGCTATTTTGACTACCCCGAAGATATTCCTGGTCCAAGCCGATTGTATGTCGTCGTCGCCAGAAGAGACGTAATTACTCGTATCATCAAGCTCAGCGAATCCGCAGATCTAAATCTCGATTCAATTGATATTGAAGAGCTTTCAATTGGTCATCTGATTTCGCCAATGCTTCAAGAAGGTCATAACATAGCCTTTGTGGGAGAGTCGTCGAAAGGGATCTCAATGCATTGTTACGTTGGTGATAAATTTTGTTTTACTCGAGCCTTGCCTGGTGTGTTCTTGCCAAGAGGTTTGCCAGAGCAAGAGTTCACCCTTGATCTAGATGAAGTAGCAGAACCTGAATCCGATAGTGAGTTAACGTTAGACCTCGAAGAACCGAGTGATACCCAAGCTAAAGATAACCAGCCTGCGCCACAAGCAAACTACGACCAGTTATTACTAGAAATACAACGTACACTTGATTATTACGAAAGCCAAATTGCAAAACGTTCAGTCACAAAAATAATTGTCCCGGATATTGGTGAACCAACAACAAGGCTAGTCGATCTTTTAAAAAATGAATTGGGCCTCCAAGTCGAAGTAGTAAAATTGGAACAAGTGTGTCGATGGACCAATGTACTTTCCGAGTCACATTTATCGAAACAGCTTGGGGTTTGTTCTGCTGCATTCCGAAATATTGAGGTAGCGCATGCAGCAGATTAATTTATATTTACCCGAGTTCAAACCGAAAAAAGAAGTACTTAATTTTTCTCAATTAGGTTTGGCTGCCTTGGCGTCGGCATTACTTTTTTCTGCTTACGGTTGGTTCCTCGGTTCTCAAACTGATTTCTATAGCGCACAGTTGGTTCAAGAAAAAGCAATGATAGAACCATTAGAACGTCAAAAAGCCGAGCTCGATAAGCTATTGGCAGAGCGGCCAGATGAATCAAGAGTCGATTTACGATTATCAAGATTAGAGCTTGATATAGCGAATAAAGCACTGGCACTACAAACCTTAAAAAATTCTGACATTTCTGCTAGTTCAGGCTTTAGTAATTTAATCGGAGAGTTAGCAAAACCTAAAAACAACAGGATTTGGTTTACTGAAATTGCACTCAATCAAGATATTCTGAGTTTAAAAGGCCAAACATTAGAGCCAGAGTTGATAACAAAATGGATTGAGCAATCTGGCGAATCAAAAACCTTAATGAGACAATTCTCTACGATCAGTATTGAAGAAAATGAAAATAATGATCGCGTATTTGATTTTGAGCTGGCTAACGGTAAAGCGGTGAGCGCTAATGAATAAGCCAGAATTTATTGAAAAATTTCAGCTTCGATACGAAAGTCTAGAAACGCGTCAACGAGTGTTAGTCGCGCTAGTGATAGCTGTTTTTATTTTATTAATTTTTAATTTTGCATGGTTTATCCCTCAGGAGAATAATCAAGCGACCTTGAAACGTGAATTGTCGGTTGTACAAAATAAACGAAAAGAATTAGTAAGTACTTTGGAACAGAGGAATCAAGAGCTGCTTGGCGCCTCTATGACCAGCAAACGAGAAAAATTAAAAGCACTTGAAAAGCAAGAAGCAGCACTGGATGAACAATTGTCAGAATATGCGCAACTTGTTTCTCCGAGACAAATGCCTCAAGTTCTTAGAGCCTTTTTTGAAAAAAGTGCAAAATTGAAATTAATAAGTCTTTCGAAAGATCCTGTTAAACCTGCTTTTCAAGCCGTTTCTGAAAAGCAAAACAAAAACTTAGTGAGTCAGGGCGTTGATAAGATAATGGGCGGCGATGACTCACCTCGGCAACTTAAATTTTTTCGACATGATTTTACCGTTCATCTTTCGGGCAGTTACTTCGAACTGTTATCCAGTTTACGTGATCTCGAAAAAATGAATTTGAAAATATACTGGGATAGTTTGCGTTACGAAGTCGATTACTACCCTAGAGCTGATATCTATATAACGGTGTACACTTATAGTTATGATGAAAATTGGATTGGCGTTTAGTTTTTTTTGGCTTCTATGTCTTTCGGCAGATCTGTCGAGCGCTGAGCTTGACGATCCGACTCGTCCATTAATTAATACAAAAATGAAATTAAGCGATAAGCCAAAGGAATCAATAACGAAGAAACCCGATTCAGCGACCAAAAACGTTTTAATGGGTATTGTCGAAACACCACAAGGTAAGCTAGCGATCATCGATGGACAACGGTTGAAAATTGGCAATCGAATTAATGGTTATCAGGTGCGTGCAATTTATGAAAATTCAGTGGTACTTGCTCAAAGTGGCAAAACCAAAAAACTACAACTTGCACCCACTATCAAAAGCCAAGGTAATTAAGGGTTTTTCCGGATTATGAACAAAGTTAAATTTATAACACTACTGCCATTAGCGATGCTGCTTGGATCGTGTGCAAGTTTTGATGAGCCAAAGCCAACGACACAAACGTCCAATAAAGGTTTAGTTGATCAAACATTTTCTGGTGCCAGCAATCAAGCGCCAGCGCCAGCTCCAAAAGAAGACGATATTCTCAATTCATTAATGCCAGATATTACTTTAGGCAATAATAAAACGAAAAGTCAGCCAAAGTTTGATGTTAAAGCAGATAAATTACCTTTAAATCAATTTTTATTAGGATTGGTAGATGGCACCGATATTAACGTTTTAGTCGATCCGAATTTAATTGAACCAGTAACCTTACAATTACGTAATGTCACCATTGAGGAAGTGCTATCGGTACTTGAACAGTCCCATGATATCGATGTACAACAAAAGGGAAATATTTATTACGTTGGTGGTGCTAAATTAATTACCGCAGTTTACCCGTTAGATTATTTGAACTTGCAACGTAAAGGAAACTCCCAAACACAAGTAAGCTCAGGCCAAATTTACAATGGTGGGCAAAATCAAAACCAAAATAATAGCGGTCAATCTAATAATTCAGGTGGCTCTGGCCAAAACTCTGTAACCACAATTAACTCCTCTAAAATTGAAACTGAATCTGAAACTAATTTATGGCAAGAGGTGCAGGATGCCCTCAATGCAATTGTTTCTGATGAGCAGGGCAATTTGGTGATGGTAAGTCCTCAAACGGGAATTGTTTTGGTCAAAGCAAGGCC
This sequence comes from Gammaproteobacteria bacterium, assembly GCA_013373375.1. Taxonomy (GTDB): domain Bacteria; phylum Pseudomonadota; class Gammaproteobacteria; order Enterobacterales; family Kangiellaceae; genus Pleionea. The sequence continues at coordinate 10,509 of JABXHY010000076.1, read as the reverse complement.
TATGGTGCAGAGACAAGTTTCTGAATACCTGGGAGTTGCTCAAGCGAATTTAGGTCGCCAAGTTATGCTTGAAGCCAAAATACTGGAAGTAGAATTAAATGAAGGCTTCCAATCTGGGATTGACTGGTCAAAAGTAAAAGTGAATGGCGCAGGAAATCTTATCGCTCTAGACCAAGTTGGTCAGGTTTTAGATACGCCTGCCGATGCAAATCCAATAAATGGAGTATTTAATTTATTATACGAAAGCGACCCGAATGATCCTAATCCATTTAGCGCAACGGTTTCTCTGCTTCAAGATCAAGGCGATGTACAAGTTTTATCTAGTCCAAGAATATCCACCATTAATAATCAAAAAGCAGTCATCAAAGTTGGAACTGACGAGTTTTATGTTACCGATATTAGCACAACTACAACATCGGGTATTAGTTCAACAACAACTCCGGATGTTACATTGACTCCTTTCTTTTCGGGAATAGCGCTAGATGTAATGCCACAAATAAGTGCAAACGGCGAAATAATATTACACGTACACCCATCGGTAAGTGAAGTTAGAGATCAAACTAAACGAATTGAAATTGGGGACCAGGACTTAACGCTTCCACTAGCGTTAAGCAGCATTCGTGAGTCAGACTCAATTGTTAAATTAAAAAGCGGTCAAGTGGTCGTTATTGGTGGACTCATGCAAAATCAGATTTCAAAAACTGAGTCAGGTGTGCCGATAATTAGCAGTATTCCTGTGCTTGGTAATTTATTTAAACAACAGCGAGATAAATTGGTTAAAAGCGAATTGGTTTTGCTATTAAAAGCTACGATTATGGATGATCAACAATGGAATAAGTCGGTTATTGAGTCTGAGCAACGCTTTCGTCAGATGCAATAACTTTCGAGCGTAACTGAAAGAGAAAGGTTGTCTGCATGTACCTGTATCACTATGGATTTCGAAAATTACCATTTTCGTTAACACCGGATACAGACCTGTTTTGCTCATTACCCAGTCATAAAGAGGCGCTAAATACAATTCACTTCGCGCTTTCTACGGGCGAGTCGTTTTGCAAAATTACCGGAGAAGTTGGTACTGGTAAAACTATGTTGTGTCGTTGGCTGATGAATCAAATCGGACAACAAAGAACAGTTGCCTATATTCCAAATCCAGTGTTATCGCCCAAGGAACTAAAACTTTCATTAGCTCACGAACTAGGTTTGCGAGTAAGCAGCAAAACACCTAATGAGCAAATAATTCCTCGAATCCAAAAAAGACTTATTGAGCTAAATAAAAAGCAGGGCCCCGTCATTTTGATAATAGATGAAGCTCAATGTCTACCAGATGAGTCTATTGAGACACTTCGGCTATTTACTAATCTTGAAACTGAAACCACAAAATTGCTGCAAATCGTTTTATTCGGTCAACCTGAGCTCGATGAGAAATTGTCGAAACGCTCTTTACGTCAACTCAGGCAACGCATAGCATTTTCTCACCAACTAAAGAAGCTTAACCTAAGCGAATCGAAAGCTTATGTTTCACATAGATTAGCGAAAGCAATAAATAAAAGAGAAGGTCGAGTTAACTGCCAGCAAGCTGTGGATATAACATGGGCGTCTTTTGTATTTCTATATATGTCATCTGGAGGTGTTCCCAGATTACTGAATATTTTATGTCATAAAGCATTGATGCTTTGTTTTGGTCGAGGTAATAAGAAAGTCTCAGTTTTCGATATCGTAAAAGCGATTAATGATACAGAAGAAACAAGAATCTCTTGGCGTAGAAAGAAACTGTTCACAATTGCCATGAGTTTAAGTGTGGTTAGTTCAAGTTCTTTAGCTTGGTGGTTATCTTCATGAGTGTCGTTAATCGAATGCTAAAAGATCTAGAGAATAGTTCTGGTCGAAGAAAACTATTAATAGATGTTGGTGATGCGCCAAGTGAGTTGCAAAACAAAGGTACAAGAAAAATATTTCTGGCACTATCATGGGTATTCGTTTTATTACTTATTCTAACAAGTTGGTATTTCTTTTCTACTAACACTTCAAATGCGAAAATGGTACCCAGTATAAAAACGTCTGCAGAACCAGTCTATTCAAATTCTTATATTTCAAATAAAGTTACCACAATTTCAACAGAAAATAGTGTTGAAGAAAAGCCAGTACAAAAACTTGGAAATCTAGACACTTTGGAACAAACACAGTTATCTTCACTATCTAATGAAAAAACTAAAATTGAAAATTCGCTTAGCATCGAAACGGATATTTCTGCTCAAACGGATGTAACAACACCAGAAAAAAATAATTTAGATAAAATAAGTATGCGAGCAGCTAATTCAGAAAAGAAGAATGTCAAGAACAAGAATGTCAAGAACGAGAATGTTAAATCGAAAGATTCAGTTAAAAATACATCAAAAATATCAGCAGTTAAAAGCGATTCACCGATCAAAGTTTCCAATCAACAATCAAAACTTGATTCAGTAAAAGATTCGAAACGAAACGATAGTGTTAAGCAAGTTTCAAATGCTCAGCAGGTCGACAATAAATTAATAGAAGCAGAGTCTCTTATCAAACGTGGCTTATTAAAATCAGCAGAAAAGGTACTTTTTGATATTCTGAAGATCAAGTCGAGTGAACATAGGGCTGCCGAACAAATTGCCTTTATCTACTTACAATCAAATGAACACACAAAGTTAGAAAGTTTTCTAGAAGGAAAAATTAAAAAGTTTCCCGAGTATACACAGTATCAGGTATTGCTTGCTCGCTATTATGCCGAAAATAATCAATGGCAACGAGTTATACTTTTAACAAATCGTCCATTTATTACGGATGAAATGCTGCTGGTCTTTCGAACATTGGCTTTACAAAGAACAGGAAAACATAACGCTGCTATCGAACTTTATGGCGAATTGCTTAAACAACAGCCGAAAAGAGGCGACTGGTGGATTGGACTGAGTATTTCATTAAGTGCTATGGGGCAAAATGAACAATCACTGCAAGCATTAAATCGCGCAAAAAACGATCCTAGATTAACCGTTGAGCAAAGACGATACATCGATAGCCGACTAAATCGACGCGGATGATTTCCGTAACTTGAATTAAAAAGGTAACCTTGGATGTTACGAAAAAAAATAAGATTAGGTGACTTATTAGTTGAAGGTTCGGTAATAACCGAAGCTCAATTAATGGATGCATTGAAACAACAAAAGTCAACTGGCCAAAGGTTGGGTACTACTCTTGTAAATTTAGGGTATGTTGGCGAAGAGCAGTTGTTAAGATTTCTCGCACAGCAATTAGAAATTGATTATATCGATTTGCCTAATTTTAAAATTAGCCAGCATGCAGTAACGAAACTCAGTGAGATACAAGCTCGGCGATTTCGAACACTGGTTATTGATGAAAAGGACAACAGTTATCTAATTGCGATGGCGGATCCAACGGACTTGAATCGCTACGACCAAATTCAATCTATTTTGCAAAAGCCAGTAACCGTTACTGTTGCAAAAGAGTCTGATATTATTCGTAATATTGATCTTTTTTATCGGAAAACGAATGAAATCAGTTCGCTAGCTGAAGAGTTGCAAGACGAACTGGGCAGTGATGAATTCGAGCTTCCAACCTTAGCAGACACTACCGACTCAGACGAAGCTCCGGTCGCTAAGTTATTGCAAAGCGTATTTGAAGAGGCTGTGCAGCTTCAGGCTTCCGATGTTCATATCGAGCCCGACCAAGATGTTCTACGAATTCGATTGCGAGTCGACGGTTCATTACAAGAACAAGTCATGAAAGAAAAGCGTATTGCGCCTGCGCTTGTTCTACGTCTTAAGCTGATGTGTGGCTTGGACATTTCTGAAAAAAGAAAACCTCAAGACGGGCGATTTAACGTCAAAGTTCGTGGACATAATGTTGATGTGCGACTTTCAACAATGCCGGTGCAACATGGTGAATCTGTTGTCATGCGTTTGCTTGATCAAACCAGCGGGATTTTAAGATTAAGTGAACTTGGAATGTCTGAAAATTTGTTAAATCAATTTCGACAATTATTACGATCACAGCACGGCATGATATTGGTTACCGGGCCAACCGGCTCTGGTAAAACCACTACTCTCTACTCAGCGCTAAGCGAACTCAATTCATCCGATAAAAAGATAATTACGATTGAAGATCCCGTTGAGTACTATTTATCTCGAGTCAATCAAGTTCAAGTTAATGCGAAGATCGGATTAGATTTTTCTCGAGTACTAAGAGCGGTTTTACGTCAAGATCCCGATGTAGTTCTCGTTGGTGAAATGCGAGATCAGGAAACTGCCGAAATAGGTTTGCGCGCAGCGATGACCGGCCATTTAGTATTATCCACTCTCCATACCAATGATTCTATTTCTTCTGCACTGCGCCTTGCGGATATGGGCGCTGAACCTTATTTAGTTGCCAGTGCTTTAAGAGGCATAGTGGCTCAGCGATTAGTCAAACGTAACTGTACTTATTGTGCAAAAGATCACAAAGCTAATCCACAAGAGCATGCTTGGTTAGAGTCAATTAAGGGTGACAAAATTGCTGAAGTAACTTTTAAGCAGGGAGAAGGTTGTTCTCAATGTAATAACACTGGCTACAGAGGCCGAATCGCCATTCATGAAATGTTAGTCTTAGATGACTCCATGTTAAGTGCTTTACGGCGCCATAATGTTGATGAGTTTACGAAAGTTGCAAAAGAGTCACCTCTGTTTACGCCTTTACTCGATAGTGTGTTAAGTCTCGCGTTAAAAGGTGTTACATCACTGGAAGAAGTTTATCGGATTGGTGAAACGGTCGAGCAAACTGACCTTTTACCCGCGGTTGAAGAAACAAAGAGTTAATTAAATGCCCATTTACGAATATAAAGCTCGTCGCAGTAATGGTGTTGCTGTTGATGGAGCTTTAGAAGCCAACACTCAAGAAGCTATTGCCGATCGGTTGCAATCACAAGGATTGATACCGATAAAAATAGTTGAGCAAAAAGCAAAAGAACAAGATATTGGTGAGATTGTAAAAAAATGGTTAAAACCGAAAACAGTACCGACTTCTGACTTGGTTATGTTTTCCAGGCAAATGTATAGCTTAACCAAAGCGGGAGTGCCTTTGAATCGCTGCTTTATGGGCTTGATTGAAACGTCTAATAGCGTGGTTTTAAAAGAAGCATTACGGGACATTCTTGATGGCTTAACCTCGGGAAATGATTTAGCCACAAGTTTTGCCAAACATCCAAATATTTTTAGTTCTTTTTACGTAAGCCTAATTCATGTAGGTGAAAACTCAGGAAATTTAGAAGAAGCGTTTGCTCGGCTCGCTAGCTACCTTGAGTTGGAAGAAGAGAATCGCAATCGCGTGAAATCTGCGATGAGATACCCGACAATTGTTTTGTCGATTTTAGTGATCGCTTTTGCTGGAATCAATTGGTTTGTAATACCCAGACTTGCTGCCTTGTTTAAAAGTTTATCGACCGATGAACTGCCAATTTTCACTCGTATATTGATCGGAACTTCCGACTTTTTTGTTGATTATTGGTACCTGATTGTTGGCGGAGCAATAATGTCAGGATTTGCATTTTATCAATGGGTTAATACCGACTCTGGACGTTTGGTATGGGATGCGAAGAAATTAAAGTTTCCAGTTTTTGGTAGCATCATTTATCGTAGTTTGCTCGCGCGATTTGCGCGCGCGTTTGCCATGATGTCTCGAGCAGGTGTTTCGGTAACTCACGCCTTGGGCGTTGTTAGTCTTGTAGTCGATAATAAGTATATTGGTGGTTTCGTTAGCGAAATGCGTGCCGGTGTTGAAAGAGGAGAAAGCATCACTCAAGCCGCAAGTAAGAGTAAAATGTTCTCGTCTCTCGTTATGCAGATGTTACAAGTTGGTGAAGATACTGGCCAAGTTGACGAAATGTTAGAAGAGGTTGCTGATTTTTATGAGCGAGAAGTTGACTACGATATTAAAAAAATAGGAGATTACATAGAGCCATTCTTAATTGTTGTAGTTGGCGCTCTCATTTTAATTTTGGCATTGGGAGTCTTTATGCCCGTTTGGGAACTTGCGTCGTCGGCGAATTAATGGCGATGAAATTATATTTTTCTCGCCATCTAGGATGGGCACTTTTACTGATAATTTTCTGCTTTATTTTTTTTGTTATTTGGAGTTATCCGAATCAAAAAGCGAGAAAAACTCAGTACGCAAAAATGCTAGGTGTTAGCAGTAATGCGCTGCAACAAGGCATAATCTATTCCCATTTGAAATATCATTCGCTGAGTGATGGAACAGGTGCAAAGTTGGATTTACTAAAAATGGGAAATAGTTTGGTTGACTTTAACCAGTTTGGATTTCCAATTGGCAATAGTCATACAGAAGATTCTCTTAAGCTGGGCATTACGACAGCCCATTGCCGAGAGTTGTGGGATGATTTATTGCAGCCAATGCGTCCAATGATAACCCCAGAGCCAAGAGCCAGTCTGTCAGTGAAGGCGATACAGGGTAAGTGTGTGTTTACATCTTTGGATTACGGAAACATGGCAATCGAGTATAAGCCAGCAAGTGGCAGTGTGCAGTTGCAAGTCTATGATTGAATAATTACTTAAAGATACTTTTCTAAGGTATTGAAATTCAAATTTTTTATTGATTATATTTTTGCCAAATGCCAAAATCTTTGCTAATTTCTAGAGGAATAGCTAGGTTAAGGACTACCAAAAGCTTTATTCATATTTAATTTTAGTTTTTACATAGCGGAGGATTCCCATGAAGTCGGGAGCGAAAGGTTTTACCCTTATTGAACTGGTTGTGGTCATTACCATTATCGGTATTTTAGCTGCGGTAGCGGCGCCAAAATTCATTAATGTGCAATCAGAAGCTCGTGAGTCGGTCATTCGAGGTGTAGAAGCTTCAGTTCGTTCGGCAGCAAGTCTTATTTATGCAAAATCATTGATTCAAGGCACTGAGAGTGGTTCCGGCAGTGTAACTACCAGCGACGGTACTACTGTAACGACTACTGGTGGATATCCTGATACTGGCCAAATTATTTCAGCTATCGATCTTTCTTCTGATGAGTTGGTAACAACAGCAGCCAGTGGTATTATCGGTTACGACAGAACTAATGCGACTCCGACTACTCCAGATGCGAACTGCAGTGTTACTTACACCAATACAGCCGGAGCTATAACGGTTGCTGTGAGTACCTCAAACTGCTAGGAATGTTGTCAAAATATTCTAACAGCAATATTTTTAGATATAAGCCGCCCGTAAAACAGGCGGCTTTTTCTTTGATAGAGCTTATAGTTGTTATTGTTATTGTAGGAATATTAGCAGCAGTTGCGGCTCCAAAGTTCACCGGCAGTTCTGATTTTGAAACTCGAGCGGCCGCCTCAGAACTAATTGTACGACTTCGTTTTGCTCAACAACTATCCATGAACAATACGCAAAGAACAACTTCCGCTTCTATATCGAGTAATCAACTGACTATTGCCCAAGATGGAACAACACTCTCTGGGTATCCATTTGATTTCGCAAGTGCCTATTCTGTCACTTTGTCCGATGCGAGTTTTACTTTCAATTCTAGCGGTTCAACAACAGCTTCAACTATCACCATTACGCCCAACCCAGCCGTAAGGGTTTGCGTCGAAAACACAGGGTTTGCGTGGCAGTGTTGAAACTTAACTTTACGACTAAACGGTGTTTTCAATCGGGGTTTACTCTGGTTGAAATTATCGTCGCCTTGGCAGTATTTTCAGTGGCATTAACCGCATTGGTGGTTGCGTTTAATCCTTCAGTTACTGGAGCTTCAAATCCAGTACTTCAGGTCCGGGCTGCAGAGTTAGGGCAAGCGTATCTAGAAGAAATACTCGGCAAACGTTTTGACGAAAATACACCTGTCGGAGCTCAAACGCGATGTGGTGACGGCATCGCTCCGGCATGCAGTGGAACGCTCGGTGCGGATGGCGAATCACGAGTAAACTTTGACGATGTTGATGATTATAATGGCTTGTCAGAAGCCCCCACTGATCCGTTAGGAAATTTAAAAGATCGTTATTCAGGATTTACCGTTTCTGTAACCGTTACTTACGACGGTGCATCGATTGGACTTAACAACGATGAAGCAAAGCGCGTGGATATTTCGGTTCAAAGAGCAGGGAGCCCGGCCTATAATTTCTCTGTTTATAAAACTAATTTCTAGAGGTGATAATAAATGAAAAGCTCACCTCCTACTCGTTTTTCAAATTATAAGTTTTCAATCCAAGCAGGTGGTTTTAGTTTAATCGAATTCATTATTGTTATTGTTATCTTGGCAATTTTGTCGGTTGCTATTACTACTATTTTTACCGATACCACCGTTGGCTATTTACAGTCTGAAAATCGCATTAAAATGTCATCGTCTGCGCGAATTGCGATTGAAAAAATATCAAGAGAGGTTCGTACTTCAATGCCTGGAAGTGTACGCGTCAACAGTGCAAATACTTGTGTTGAGTTTGTGCCAATTGAAGTGGCTACCAGTTACAGTGAAATCCCAACAACTTCTCCCGATACGCAAATTACAGTAGTAGAACGAGACGCTGCAACAAATATAAGCGGACTGAGTACAAGTAATTTGTATACTATGATAATTCCTCTCAACTCATCGGAAGTTTATAACACCAGCACTGGTCATTTTGCAGTGGTCGGTGGTTTTACTAAATTAGGTTCAAATCTGACACAAGTCACTATTAATAGCACAAGGTTTTCCCGAACTTCTCCTCAACAACGTATTTTTTTCGTAAGACAGCCGGTGAGCTATTGCATTGTTGGAAATCGACTTAATCGTTACAGTGATTATGGGTTTAACGTTTCACAGCCAGATACTTCATCAATGGGAACGGCGGATTTAGTACTAACCGATATTTCGAACTCTGATGGCTCAGGTACTACTACAAATTTGTTCAGTTACGATACTGGCGCCTTGAACCGAGGTGGCATTCTTTTGATTGAGTTTTTTCTGCAAGGCCGAGATGAGACAGTAAAACTGGAGCATGAAGTTCATGTGCGCAACTTTCCTTAAATCCATTTACCAACAAAAATCGAGTCTTAGGACAACGTCCAGCGGATTTAGTCTTCCAGCCGCTCTATTTATTATTGTTATTTTAGGTCTGCTGGCGATCGCTTTGTTTCGTATGACTCAAACTTCTGAAGTGGCGGTAGCGCAAGAAATACTATCAATTAGAGGATTTTATGCCGCAGAAAGTGGATTGCAAACAGCTGCTATGTCGGCATTCCCAGTTTCTGGTGGAGCAGGTACTTGCAGCAACTTCACACTGAATTTTTCAACCAGTGGTCTTAGTAATTGTTCTGCGACGGTTACCTGTACTTCTTACATTTCCGATGGTACGAATTTTTTTAATATTACAAGCACTGGACAATGCAGCTCAGGCGAGCTCCAATCAAGTCGTACCCTTGAAGCACTGTTGAGAGGTTTATAAATTTTTATACGATCTTTTAAAGATGAGTCAGTTTATTTTTTAATTCTATTAGAACACTTTTGTCTTCATCTGTAATGTCAGAAATATTAAGTCGATCTTTCATAATTTCTGTCACTTCTTTTAGCGACATCAACGCAATCCTATCTTGTACTTGCATATCAACATATGAACTTTGTAGTTGAATTTGCCGCTGCTTTTCGGCTTCTTGTGCTCGCAACTCAGATAATTTTTCTTCTTTCACCTGCTCAGCTTGTTGAGCTTGTCTAAATGCTATCGCGCGTTTTTTCTCTTCGGTTGCTTTTAAACGAGCTTCTTTCTGTTTAATTAATATGGCCTTTTCCTTTTGTAACTCTGCTTCAGCTTTTTCTTTGGCAAGTCTTCGAGCTTCTAGCTTTTGTTCATTCTCTTTTAATGCAAGTTTTTCGCGCTCTATCTTTTTTAAATCGTTTAAAACGGCGCTGAGATCTTTATACATTTGAAATACCTCTTTACGTGCCTTCTCGAGCCCAAATTTTTGGCAGAACTCTTCTGAGTTAGCGATAAATCGCAGTTGATTTTGCAATTTTTGCATCTGACTGCGATCCAAATCTTTGCCTGTTTTCACAGCTGTTGTTAATTGCATAATTTTGTCGTGTGCATCTTCAAACCATTTGAGTCGATTAACATCTTCGGCTTTTAACGTGAATTCTGATAACGCGTCCCAAATTTTATCTAACGTGAAATCGTCATTCTCCAACTCTTTTGTCAGTTGAGCGATTGCTGTTTGTAGTTGTGGTTGTTGTTTGTTTGTTTTCCACCACCAGGCAAAAGCACCTTTTTTGTCTTCTTTAAAACAAAGTAAGAGATAGCGGAGACTCCGGTTTGTGTTTATGACCCAATCTTTAAATCGATCACTCGCAGTCGGGCCTTCTTTCTTAGGCTTCTGAACTCTTACATAAGCTTTAGACGACTCCTTATCAGAAGCAGCTTGTTTTTTGGACGGCTGTGCTGGCACCTCAGCTTTCGGCCGAGATTTAGGCTCAGGCTCAGGTTCCGGCTCTGGCTCAGGCTCAGGCTCAGG
>JABXHY010000028.1 GCA_013373375.1 Gammaproteobacteria bacterium | reverse complement strand
TTCACAAGAACAAAGCTGCTCGTCATAAAAGTCGACTAACAGCTAAAGTTAAAGCATTAGCTTAAGACTTTAAAAATTAAAAAAACCGGCTTTAGCCGGTTTTTTTATGCCTGACAAAAAAACGAAGTTGTGAAAGGTGTCTCAAAACTTAAATAATTTACTTACTATTTAAAGTGTTACAACAGGACTTTAGTCCAGTTCATCTTCAGACATAAACGGCGGCGGCGCTATCGGCTCAACATTATCTACCGCACTCTCGTCTTGTCCCAATTCTTTCGCTCTCCTTTTTTCGACATGTTCCATAATCGCCCACACTAAATCATTAGTTCCTTCTCCAGACGCGGCCGATATAACAAAGTGACGCTCACTCCAATTAATCGCTTTCAAAAACTCATCAACTTTTGTTTGCAACTGCTCACCAAGTAAATCGAGTTTATTAAGCACTAGCCAACGAGGCTTTTCGGCGAGTTCAGGCTCACTCGACTCCGCAAACTTCTCGATTTCCTTTTCAATGGCAAAAAAGTTCTCAACAGGATCCGAATCATCAAAAGGCATTAAGTCGACGATATGTAACAATAGCTCTGTTCTCGCCAAGTGCTTAAGGAATCGAACACCCAATCCAGCTCCTTCCGAAGCGCCTTCAATAACGCCCGGGATATCTGCTATCACAAAACTGCGATGAGCCTCAGGGCGAACAACCCCCAAGTTTGGAATTAAAGTTGTAAATGGATAATCTGCCACTTTCGGCTTAGCAGCAGACACTTGCCGTATGAAGGTCGATTTTCCTGCGTTAGGCAAGCCAAGCAAACCAACATCAGCAAGAACCTTTAGCTCTAAATTTAATTCTCGACGTTCACCTTCACTGCCATGAGTGGTTTGTCTAGGTGCTCGATTAACGCTACTTTTAAAGCGCGTATTACCCAAACCATGCCACCCTCCCTTGGCGACTAATAACTTTTGCCCATCTTCAAGTAAATCACCAATTTTTTCATTGGTCGTCGAGTCAATAACAATAGTACCAACAGGAACCTTTAAAACACGATCCGCTCCCTTCGCTCCAGTACAATTACTGCCACGTCCATTTTCTCCCCGCTCAGCGGAATAAAAGCGTTCATAACGATAATCAACTAATGTATTGAGTTCGTTATCAGCTAGCAAATAAACACTGCCGCCATCACCGCCATCGCCGCCATCAGGCCCACCTTTTGGGATGTACTTTTCGCGACGAAAGCTACAGCAGCCATTACCGCCATCACCAGCTGCAACCTTTATCGTAACTTCATCAACGAATTTCATTTGTCTTCTAATCTCTCTATTAAAGTGAGTTTGCGCGTATGCAATTATAAATCAATGCTGAAAATAATCTAAAGCCCATAAAAAAAGCCCCGCTAATAAGCAGGGCTTTTTTCACTGCAATTAATGCTTATGCAACAGGAACGACATTAACCGTACGACGGTTATTACGACCTGCAACAGCGAATTTGATTTCGCCATCAATTTTCGCAAAAAGAGTGTGGTCTCGGCCCATTCCAACATTTTCACCAGGGTGAAATTCTGTGCCGCGTTGACGAACAATGATGCTTCCAGCTGAAACAACTTCTCCACCGAAGCGTTTCACGCCGAGGCGTTTGGATTCTGAATCGCGACCGTTACGGGTACTACCACCAGCTTTCTTATGTGCCATGAGAATTCTCCTACTTAATTAACCTTTAATGCCGGTAATTTTCACTTCGGTGAACCACTGACGGTGGCCCATACGCTTCATGTGGTGCTTACGGCGTCTGAACTTAATGATCTGAACTTTCTTATGACGACCTTGCGCCACAACCTCAGCAGTAACTTTTGCGCCATCAACATAAGGCGCGCCAACTTGAATGTCAGCTCCGTTACCAACGAGTAAAATCTTATCAAAATCGATAACTGAACCAGTTTCAGCTTCAATTTTCTCTAATTTAATTGTTTGGCCTTCTTTGACCCGGTGTTGCTTACCACCGCTTTGAAAAACTGCGTACATGAGTGCCTCTCCAGTCTTACCCCGCCACAATGGTGCATTTTAGTGCTTGATAACCAGCGACGTTGGCGTTAATTAAAGTGCTTCAGGACATCTGAAGGGCGCGAATTATATGTGTTTTACCAGCCACAGGCAAGTACTGGTAAGGCTTAAAGGTCTTTAATAATGAAATAAAAGCAAATTTTGACTAATAATTGTTCTTTAACAACGGCCTGTAGTTGCTTCGTCAACTTAAAGATTAAATTAGCTCTTGACCAAATTCCAGTGGTTCCATAGCATGCCTGCCCATAATTAAATTAACAACAGACACGACTGGAATACACCAATGTCAGTGGTCAAGCCTTCATTTAACGATATAAAAGCTCTAATTTCAAAAGATACTAATGCGACCGATCAGCTCATTTACAATGAATTAAAGTCGGATGTTGCGCTAATCAACCAACTTGGGTTTTACATCGTAAACAGTGGCGGAAAACGCCTGAGACCTCTTTTAACACTTCTTACTGCGAATTCACTCAATTACTCAGGAAACAACCACCATGTTCTAGCTGCTGTTATAGAGTTTATTCACACAGCAACTTTACTGCATGACGACGTGGTTGATGACTCGGAACTGCGCCGTGGTGAACAAACTGCAAATGCATTATTTGGAAATGAAGCCAGTGTCCTCACCGGTGACTTTCTTTACTCAAGAGCTTTCCAAATGATGGTTCGAGTGAACTCAATGCCAGTAATGAACCTTCTCGCAAATACAACTAATTTAATTGCAGAAGGTGAAGTCATGCAGCTGATGAATATCAACGAGCCAGATATATCAGAGGAAAATTACTTCGAAGTTATCCGCCGTAAAACAGCTATCTTGTTTGCCGCTGCTTGTGAGCTCAGTGGTATCATCACTGAGTCACCTCTGAACATACGCATTGCACTCTCAGACTATGGCATGAATCTTGGCATTGCCTTTCAGGTCGTGGACGATTTACTTGATTACTTTTCGGATGCTGAAACGATGGGGAAAAATGTTGGCGATGACCTCGCTGAAGGTAAACCGACTTTACCCATTATTTTCGCCATAAAGAATGCGACTAAGCCTGACTCAGAGTTACTGCGTAATGCGATTACCAACGGCAATATCGATCAACTCGACAAAGTTCTTTCCATCATTGAGGGATCTGGCGCGCGCGATTTCTGTCTTCAACAAGCAAAACAGTTTTCAGAGAAAGCCAAGCAAGCTCTGGATGTGTTGCCATCAAATGAATATCGCGAAGCTCTTGAAACCTTAGCCGATTTAGCATTAGCTCGAACGCAGTAAGTTAACTTTTATTGATGCCTTAAATTTATCGTGCTCTGTGTTTATCCATTACCAAAAATAGATATATTTTTAAAAGTTTCAAAGCACCATGTTTCAAGCTGAATTGGATTTGTGTTTTATAACTCGAAGACCTAATAAGATGTACTGGTCGGAATATTCAAATTATAAAAAATATGTTACAAGTGCTGTCATGAATTAGTCCGAATGGCCCGTTTTAGATTAACGCAAATGAGTTTTATTCTCATAAAGTTAAACAAAACAATTATTAAAAAATCAAAGGATACAGATACGAGTGAAACCAACAGATATCGAAAATCCAGAGTATTTTCACAAGGTTGTCGACTGCCAATATGCTTGTCCAGCGCACACCCCTGTTCCCGAATACATTAGGTTAATTGCTCGAGGTCGATACGACGATGCCTACATGATTAACTGGGAGTCAAATGTCTTTCCTGGTGTTTTAGGTCGAACTTGCGACCGCCCTTGTGAGCCAGCATGCCGACGTGGACGCGTCGATGAAGAACCTGTCGCCATTTGCCGATTAAAGCGAGTCGCTGCTGATAATAAAGCAGATGTAAAAGCTAGAATGCCAGCCATTCCAGAACAAAAGAATGGCAAAAAAATTGCTCTCATTGGTGGTGGTCCTGCTAGCTTAACTGTCGCAAGAGACCTAGCACCTCTCGGGTATGAAATTGACCTTTATGATGCACAGCCGAAAGGTGGTGGGTTTATGAGAAGCCAAATACCGTCATTCCGGCTTCCTGAAACTGTGCTCGACGAAGAAGTAAATTACATACTCGACATGGGAATCACCACCCACTTTGATCATTATGTTGATAGTTTAAAATCGATCACAGATAAAGATTATGATGCCATTTTTATAGGTACTGGAGCTCCTCGAGGTCGCGACCTTAAAAAGTTACCCGGCCGAGAAGAAGGCGACGCCAATATTCATGTTGGTATAGAGTGGCTTGCAAATGTTGCTTTTGAACACACAAAATCGATTGGCAAAAAAGTTTTGGTTTTGGGTGGAGGTAATACCGCGATGGACTGTTGCCGAACCTCGAAAAGAATTGGCGGTGAAGACGTCAGAGTGGTGGTAAGAAGTCCCAAAGCTGACATGAAAGCTTCACCGTGGGAAATTGAAGACGCGGAACACGAAGACATTCCAATCTATGAAAATCATTCCCCTAAAGAATTTGTCATTAAAGATGGTAAGTTGGTCGGAATGAACTTTGAGTTAGTCGAAGCCAAGTACGACGACAATGGAAAACGATCGTTAGAACCAACAGGCGAAATAGTTTTTATGGAATGCGATGATGTGCTCATGGCCATCGGACAAGAAAATGCATTTCCCTGGATAGAACGCGATCTAGGTATAGAGTTTGGTGACTGGGATATGCCAGTGGTGGATTCAACAACTTTTCAATCCACCAATGCAAGAGTGTTTTTTGGCGGTGATGCAGCCTTTGGCCCGGAAAATGTAATTACAGCTGTGGCTCACGGTCATCAGGCAGCGGTCTCTATTGATCTGCATTGTAACGGTCAAGACATCAACGAACGACTCAATCCGGGCGTCAATCTCGTCACTCAAAAAATGGGCTTCCACGAGTGGACTTACGATAACCCGGTTACTGATGATGACCGATTTATTGTTCCACTTGCCGACAAGCAGCAAGCTTTATCTAACCGAAAAATGGAAGTCGAATTAGGCTTCGATTTGCAACAAGCCTACGACGAAGCACAACGTTGTTTAAACTGCGATGTACAAACTGTTTTTACAGCGAACAAATGTATTGAGTGTGACGCTTGTATTGATATTTGCCCGACCGACTGTATTAACTTCATTCAAAACGGCGAAGAAGATGACTTACGAAGCCGGCTAAAAGCGCCTGCCGACAACAAAGACCAAGACCTTTATGTCTCAACAGATTTAAAAACAGGTCGTGTAATGGTAAAAGACGAAAATGTTTGCTTGCACTGTGGCTTATGCGCCGAACGCTGCCCAACAACTGCATGGGACATGCAAAAATTCCTCTATACCGTAACCAAGGCAGGAAAAGATAAAGAGGCCGTAGCTCCATGCACAAAATAACTGCAACTAACGACTTTGTTATAAAGTTCGCCAATATAAATGGAACAGGTTCTGCCAGCGCCAACAATATGTTTGCGAAATCCATTTTTCGCTCTGGTATTCCTGTGACACCGAAGAATATTTTTCCATCCAATATTCAAGGTTTGCCCACTTGGTATGAAGTGCGTGTGAACGAAAAAGGTTACTTAGGCCGACGCGGCGGTGTCGACTTTATGGTCGCAACAAATGGCCAAACTATGATGCAAGATTTTCAAGAAGTATTGCCCGGTGGTTACTTCCTTTATGACAATACAAAGCCACTTGCTCCAAATTATAAGCGTGACGATATTCAATTAATAGGAATTCCACTCACTGAAATCTGCATTCAAGAATACGCCGACCCAAGACAACGGCAATTGTTCAAAAATATAATTTATGTTGGCGCCCTTTCTTACTTACTGAATATTCAGTTCGAAGTGTTTCAAAAGTTGGTGGAAGACCAATTTAAAGGGAAAGAAAAATTAATTACACCTAACCTACATGCTTTGGAACTCGGTTATCGTTACGCAAAGGAACATTACACCGATACCTGCGGATTAAAAATTGAAGCACGAGACCTGAATCAAGGAAAAATATTGGTCGACGGTAATACAGGAACAGCTCTCGGCGCCATATACGCAGGTGCGACTGTCGCCGGCTGGTATCCCATTACACCTTCAACTTCTGTTGTTGATGCATTTGAAAAATACTGCAAAAGACTTCGTGTTGATCCAGCAAGTGGTAAAAATAATTTTGCGATTCTTCAAGCCGAAGATGAATTAGCAGCGATGGGTATGGTATTAGGAGCCAGTTGGAATGGAGCAAGAGCGTTCACAGCAACCTCAGGCCCAGGTGTTTCGTTAATGGCCGAATTTTTAGGATTAGCTTATTTCGCTGAAATCCCCGGTGTACTCGTTGATGTTCAGCGCACGGGACCTTCAACTGGAATGCCAACAAGAACTCAACAGTCTGATGTATTACCTGCTGCCTATGCCTCGCATGGCGATACCAAACATGTTTGTTTGTACCCTGCGGATCCAAAAGAATGTTTTGAAATGTCTTTTAATGCGTTCGAATTGACCGAGTATCTGCAAACACCGGTAATTATTCTTTCAGATCTCGATCTGGGTATGAACGATAATTTATGTGATGAATTCGAGTGGGACGATCAAACCGCTTATAACAGAGGCAAAGTGTTATCGAAAGAAGAACTCGACTCTTTGGAACAACGTTGGGGTCGTTATTTAGATACGGATGGCGAAGGAATTGGCTATCGCACCATTCCAGGCACTCATCCAACCAAAGGCAGCTACTTTACTCGTGGTTCATCACACGATGAATACGCTGCCTACACCGAAAGTTCGGAAGCTTATGTTCGCTCTATGCAGCGCTTAGAGCACAAATGGGATACAGCAAAAACGCTTGTTCCTAAACCTGTTATTTCGAACAGTTCAAAATCAACCAAAGTTGGCGCCATTTATTTTGGCACCAGTACTCAAGCCGCTAAAGAAGCCATTGATCAAGCAGAAGATAAGCAACTGCATATCAATGGTCTTCAAATAAAAGCCTTCCCTTTCACAAAAGAAGTCGAAGACTTCATTGAACAACATGATTATTTATTCGTAATCGAACAAAATCGCGATGCACAAATGAAAACAATGTTAGTGAATGAGCTCGAAATTGATCCGAAAAAATTTATTTCAATTTTGAATTACGATGGCATGCCAATCACAGCGAACTTTATCAGTAAGCAGTTCATCAATGTTATGAATCAAGACAAAGTTACTCCGATACAAAAAGCGGATCGAGGTTAAATAAATGAGTTTTATTCGCCCTAATATTAGACACCCGCAATTAAAAGTTAATGAAATTGGCTACACCAGAGCCGATTATGAAGGTGCCCTTTCAACTTTGTGTGCTGGATGTGGTCATGACTCAATCTCAGCTTCGATTTTGCAGTCTTGTTTTGAGCTATCGATCGAGCCACATAAAGTAGCCAAAATGTCAGGTATTGGCTGCTCGTCTAAAACACCCGCTTACTTTCTCGGTAAGTCTCACGGTTTTAATTCGGTTCACGGTCGTATGCCTTCGGTAGCGACTGGCGCCAACCTTGCCAATCGCGATTTGGTGTACATAGGCGTATCTGGAGATGGTGATACTGCTTCGATTGGTATGGGGCAATTTGCTCACGTCGTTCGAAGAAACCTTAATATGGTTTATATTGTGATGAATAACGGGTGTTACGGCCTGACTAAAGGTCAGGACTCAGCAACAGCCGATCGAGGTTCTGCAAGTAAAAAAGGAGTACCAAACCCTTTCAGCAGTATCGACTTATGTGAGACCGCAATTCAACTCGGTGCAGGCTTTGTCGCTCGTTCGTTTTCTGGTGACAAAGAGCAACTCATTCCTCTTATTAAAGCAGCCATCTCCCATCGAGGGTTCGCGTTAATCGATGTAGTATCTCCCTGTGTAACGTTTAATAACACAGTAAAATCGACCAAAAGCTATGATCACGTCCGTGAACATATGAATGCCACTGGTACTTTTGATTTTGTTCCTCTCAAAGAAGAGATTACAACTCAGTACTCTCCGGGTGAAACAGAAGAAATTACGCTACACGACGGCAGTGCTGTTCGCTTACATAAAGCGACAGAAAATTTAGACTTCTCCAGCCGTCGCTCTGCACTGAATGAAATTGAACGATTCAAAGAGAAAGGTGAAATACTGACGGGCTTATTATTTTTAAATCCACAAACGCCAGATACTCATGAAATGCTCGGCACAACCCCTACTCCACTCAATAAACTAACTTATGAGCAGCTGTGTCCAGGCAATGGCACTCTTAAGTCAATTAATGAGAGTTTTAAGTAAAACTTTATCCTTCATTCATTTCGCTTTTACTTTTCAACGGTACGATGAAGTTATCACCTCATCGTACCGCTTTTCCCTATAACACTTCAAAGAAAGACCTAATCTAAAAATGTGCAACTGCGATATAGCTCCAGTCGATACTTTGCAACATTTATGTAATAAAGTTACGTAATTTACACTAGAAATAAGGCTATAATTCAGCTCATTAACTCCAAAGCTATCTTTGATTTGCTTTTAAACCTTTGTTTTCAAATGCTAAAAGCCGAGTTTTTATTGAAAAGTTAGCTGTGAAAACTAAGTTTGCTGTAAATAAATTACAACAAAGAATGCATTAACTGTCTGATTTTGTTTGGTTTTCCATTACTAAATTCTCGATTTGCCCACCCTCATCTGCTACAATCGCGCGCACTTTTTAACCTAAAGTTAATCAATCAGCACACACCCGAGGAAGTAGTCCCATGCCAGAAGCGAAGGTGCATTTAAATTTATCCACTGATGAGTTAGTGAGCAAAGCAGTGGAACGCGGTGAAGGTCAGATCGCAAGTAACGGAGCATTATCAGTTGAAACTGGAGAGCGAACTGGACGTTCACCTAATGACAGGTTCATTGTAAAAGAAGCCACTACCGAAAATGAAATCGACTGGGGCAATGTAAACCGCCCTTTCGATGAAGATAAATTTAATGCCTTATGGGACAGAGTAGAAACTCACTTGGCAACACAAGAAGAGTACTTCCAATCGACTCTTCACGTTGGCGCTGGTTCAGAGTACTTCATTCCGGTCAATGTAAGAACTGAGACTGCTTGGCAAAACTTGTTTGCTCGAAATTTATTTATTCGCACTGGCAACTACAACCCTGACAATCGCGAAGAATGGCAAATTCTAAACGCAGCTGGATTCCGCTGCGACCCGGAGCGAGATGGAACAAACAGTTACGGTTGTGTGATTATCAACTTCAAACAACGCAAAGTATTACTTGCCGGTATGCGCTACGCTGGTGAAATGAAAAAAGCGATGTTCTCCGTTCAAAACTTTTTATTGCCCGCAAACGATGTACTGCCAATGCACTGCTCTGCTAACACCGACGGACAAGGCGACGTAACCTTATTTTTCGGTCTTTCAGGAACTGGAAAAACGACATTATCAGCCGACCCTGATCGTTATTTAATTGGTGATGACGAGCATGGCTGGGGAACCGGTACTGTATTCAATATTGAAGGTGGCTGCTACGCAAAATGCATCGACTTGAGTGAGAAAAACGAACCCGTTATCTGGAATGCAATCAAACACGGCACTATCATTGAAAACGTGGTTTTAGATGACAATGGTACGCCTGATTACACCGACGTATCACTTACTCAAAACTCTAGAGCAGGTTACCCACGCGATCATATCGAGCGCAAAGTTGACGAAAATGCTGCGGGAGAACCAAATGCCATTATTTTCCTAACTTGCGATCTAACGGGTGTTCTTCCACCAGTTTCCATCTTGAGTAAAGAAGCTGCCGCTTACCATTTTCTAAGCGGTTACACAGCAAAAGTAGGCTCTACAGAAATAGGGTCAACTGCTGCAATCGAGTCTACTTTTTCAACTTGTTTTGGCGCACCTTTCTTCCCACGCCCAGCAGGTGTTTACGCCGAATTGCTGATGAAGCGAATTGAAGCAAACAACGCAAAGGTTTACCTGGTCAACACAGGTTGGACTGGTGGTCCTTATGGTCAAGGTGGCAAGCGTTTTGACATCCCAACGACTCGAGCCGTTATAAATGCTATTCAATCTGGCGCATTGAAAGGTGTTGAAACACAAACTATCCCATTCTTGAACTTGGAAGCACCGGTTGCAGTAGAAGGTGTCGCTCAAGAACTGCTAACACCAAAATCTACTTGGGAAAACCCAGACAATTACGATGAGGCAGCTAAAGAACTCGCTAATTTATTTATTGAAAACTTCAAGAAGTTTGAAGTTTCTGAGCAAATCATAAAAGCGGGTCCATCGCTTTAGGTTTTGACATTTCCTGTCAATAAAAAAGGGAGTATCTACTCCCTTTTTTATTGTTTAACGTTCAACTATTATCGAATACTCTGAATTATTTTAATCATATCCGCTAAAATCTCATCTTTATCCAATAAGACCTGATCAACATCTATATTAAATAACTTAAGAGAAGTCATTGGCGGATCTTCAATCGTTTTAGGGTTTCTAAGAATCCTACTAACCCAACGTGCGACAGCAATTAAATGAACATATTTGTCTCTCTCATCGCCCGCATCAACTTCACTTTCACCTGCTTGAATCACTCTTTTTAAATGCTCCGGAACACTCCAGTTCTCCAAAATTCTATCGGCAAAAGAATGTTGTCCTTTTATAACCAACGTCTTTTGTTCCTTTACGTCCAAACCTTGCCCTCCTGTTTGTGCGATCCAACTGACAATGACAAGAGCCCCCACATTGTGAAATAAGCCAGATAATAGCGCTAAAGAAGGTTCTTCTGCTCGGTATCGTTTCGAAATTGCATACGCAATACCTGCGAGCTCGAGACTGCGATTACGAACAAAACTGACGACGTCTTCAACTCGTTTAAAGCGACGGTCGTTAAAAAGCTGTGACAGGCAATGGTTATAGATAGTGGACCGAATCATATTCAGTCCTAGATAACTCATAATACTCACCAGCGATAATTTCTCTGTATCGAGAGCATAAGCGGACGAGCCTGCAACAGCGTATATGCGTCCAGCTAACACAGAGTCAGAATGCACCAGTTGAGCGAGAGTCCGAATGGAAGTTTCTGGATCATTCAAAGCATCACGAACTTTTATTAAGTTCTCGGGAAAAGAGGGTAACCGGATACGCCCATCATCAACTGCTTTATGTATTTTATTTACCAGTTGCGCATAGTCTACCGACAATCCAGACTCCTTGATCTGATTTACGATTACTCTATTAAAAATAGCAGAGGATCAAAGATTTGCGCAGCTAAAATTGAATCTATCTATCATCGTGAACAACCGCTATCCATTGACCATTAGGGCTAACATTTAATCGAGAAATATTTTTTATTTCATTTTGAGAGGAAAATAGCGCCCAATCCTTAGTTTTAGGGTCGTACCTTACAAGGTTTGCTCCATTTGAACTCAAAAGACCTAACTTCGTATGATAACTGAAGTCTTCAACTCCTTTAGGGAGACGTGTAATGACATTACTCTCGCCAGATCTCACGTTGTACAAAACAATTAAGTAATCATCCCCTTGCTTTCTTGCGTAATAAAACTCAGACTCATTTTTTAACATAAAGCTGCGGCCAATATTCTTATCTACAATTGAATGTTTATCCTTTTTGAGGTCAACAAGAATAAGTTCGGAAGGCTCCGCTACTCGAAACATCGCTAAATAATCATCACCAACAAATAAATAATACCCGACAGGTACAATCCCTTTATCAAGTTGCTCTTCCTGTTTACCGTTTTCACTATAAAGTACTAATGTTTGGTTGGCTTCATCCGCAACAACAGCTGAAAACTTAAACTGACTATCAATCGAAAGATAGGTACTTGGAGAATATTCTGAAACTGGCGTTTGAGTAAGCTGCTTTGACTTTAAAGTGTGAATATCTAATAGAAAAATATCGGTTTGATTGCCTAGTTGCGCGGTATAGAACAATTTATCATTATCGTAAAACTTAGGTTGATTGTCATACCCAATCGAAGTTACCAATGGCTTGTTAAAGTTGCTAAAAACTTTACCCTCTGCCTCTGATTCTGATGCGCCAGTAACATCGGGTTTATTGTCTGAATAAGAAACTTCAAATAAAGAAATGTCCGTTCCTGGCATTTGAATCGCAGGAGACTCTTCTTTAATTTGATTTTGACTTGCTTCACTAGAATCGCTTTGGTTTGCGAAGGTTAAACTTGATAATATTAAACTCAACCATCCAATAAACAGTATTCGAGAAAAATTTAATTTACTATTGCCGATAGACATACTTACTCGCTTATTATTATTCTTTTTCATGTACGCAATATTTCGAATTAGTTAGCGATTTTAAAATCACTTAACAACTCGCTCCGTTACTTAACAATTTAAAAGTTAGATAAGGGCTTTCTTAGTAGTTACGCGGTAACAATGTATCTGTTCACCTGCTTGTAAATTCCCCACCCCTTTTTCGAGTCGTAAAAATCTAGGCTCGAAAAGGAAAAAATCTTCTTGTTGTTTAACGTAATGCCAAACACGCTCAGAGATAAGAAGTTCTCCACCCTGCCCTAGTGCTTCAAGACGAGCTGCAAAGTTTACAGCTTCACCAGACAAATCTGTTTGCTCCGTTACTTCGTTAAATTGAAGCACGACCTCTCCGAGATCCATTCCGATACGACAGGGAAATCCAGCGGCATCTAAAACACTTTTAATCATGCTCGCACAAGCAACACCGACCGATGCATTTTGGAATGTAGCTCTAAGTGAATCACCTTCCATGTTTGGATAGCTAGCTTTCCATCGTTTTAAAATAGGTTTTACCAGGCCTCTGAATAGCGCTAGCTTTTCGTCTAACTCGTCCCCTTTCCAGCGCGAAAACCCTTTTAGATCCAATAGCATTACGGTAAACATTCGCATCTTGCCAGTTTCAGAGTCACTCGCTAACTCAAGTAACCTTGGCCAAAACTGATTTTTCACTTGTGCAATACTTTCTTTAAAGTCTGTTAGCAAATGTCGATCGTTTCGCATGGCGATTTGAGCAGCCAATAAGTGGCTCGCCTCTTCTTTCAGGTCTTGCTCCAATTGCTTTGAGTTCATTCCACCAGTGTCCTGAACTACAATATTAACGATCGTGCCTCCAGCGACTTCACGAATACTTTTTACCCGTAACTTTATTCCCCAGTGTAGAGCTTCAAGATGTTCAACGAAAATCGGTAGTGAACTTAACTCGTGTGAAGCAATATATTTATCGTACCTTAACTCAATCACAATTGATTCAGCATAAAGTTTTTCAAACTCTTGCTTTCTGTAACGAGAGGCAACTACGCCCTGTTTATCCCAGTAGGCAACTTCACACCTTACATTTCGAATGGACCAACCTTTATTCTGAACATTAAAAAACTTGCTACCGGTCAGAATAGCATTATCAAAAACAGCTCTTTCCAATATCGTATTTCGCAAATCACAGTTATTTAATTTAGCGGCGACAAAATTAATGCCACTTAAGTCTTTTCCTGACAAATCAGTATCGTCTAAAGTTGCCTCTTTTAAAAAGGCATCTTGAAAAGACGTGTCATTTAATACTGCTCTTGTAAGATTAGCACCCTGTAAGTTTGCATCTTCGAGTGTTGCTTCTGTTAAATCTGCTTGTGATAAATCAGACTCTGAAAAATTCATACCTTTCAGGTTTTGGTTTCTTAAAATAGCACCATTTAATTTAGTTTTTCTAAAATCCATTCCCTGTAAAGAGTGTCCACTAAAATCTACATGAGAAAAGTTTGTATGAGCCAATTGAGCTGTCAAAAACTTTGCACCTTTCACTTTCGCGAGTGTTAAATCCGCATGAGCCATTTCAGACGCAATCAAATTCGCATGTTCTAAATTTGTATAGTTTAACTTCGCATGTTCAAGGCGAGCTGAGATTAAGTTAGCTCCAGATAAGTCAGACTTTGAAAAGTTACAGTAGGACAAATTAATTTCAGAAAAGTCATAACCCGAAAGATCTCTATTGGATAAGTCTTGACCGGACAAATTAATCGAAATAGTCGGGTTAGCATCACGCCAATTATTCCAGGCTTCTTGGCCTGCATCTAACATCTCTAGCAACAAATTAACTTCCATGCTCATTAGTACTACTCCAGCACGTAACTTCTATTAAACTATATCTACTGTTTTAATGCTTCCACAACATACTGTGGTAGCGCAAAAGCACCAGCGTGAATTTGTGGATTATAATAGCGTGTTTTAATTCCACTATTTATGTACCTATCAGCAATCGTTTCAACAGACTGTTGACGAAGTGTCTTGTTGTCTGTCGCCCAGCCCATGGTCATAACGCCGCCGATGTAGGTTGGTACTGGCGCGCAGTAAAACGATTGATCTTGATAAAGTGGCCCCATTCTTTTGGCAGTATTCAATACTTCGTCAATCTGCATAAAACAAACGCCATTTTGAGTGACCATAATGCCACCTTCATTTAATCGTTCTTTTGCGAGTCGGTAAAAATCATTGGTAAATAAAACCTCTCCGGGCCCAATTGGATCGGTTGAGTCAGAGATGATCACGTCAAACTTTTCTTCAGACGTTTTTACGTAATCCATACCGTCGGCTATCACAATGTTCGCTCTTGGATCATCAAAGGCACCCGCGGAGTGATTTGGAAAATACTCTTTACACATATCGATCACAGATTGATCAATTTCCACTTGCACAACTCTCTCAACAGATTTGTGCCTCATTGTTTCCCTTAAAATACCACCGTCACCACCGCCGATAATCAAAACACTTTTTGGCTCAGGGTGTGCAAACAATGGCACATGAGTCAGCATTTCGTGATAAATAAACTCATCTTTTTGAGTGGTTTGAATAATGCCATCGAGAGCCATCACGTTACCAAACTGTTCATTCTTGAAAATAACTAAGTGTTGGTGCTCAGTTTTACTCTCAAATAGAACCTCATCGACCTTAAAATACTGACCATAGGTAGGATAAAGTAACTCTAAAAATTTATCAGACATAGGTTTATTCCGTAACTGTTCGTGTATATTTGGTGGAATTGTAAATCAGAACGTCAATGAAATATAGGTGATATAATAATTTTCAAGTAAATACAGCGACTTAGCGCACATAACTTGTACCAGATAGACACTCCAACCAACAAAAATCTATTTACATAACATTATTCTCTTTCTCGCCAGCTTAGCTATAATGCGAGCAATTCATTCATCCAAAAAGAAGCTCTTTGATATGGCAACATTGCATTCCAGCCCAGACCACTCGCTGTACTCTAATGCGTTCGGCTTTTTACGTCAGCCATTAAATTTCGACCCTGCCTCTAGCAAGGCAGATGTTGCGGTCCTTGGTGTGCCTTTTGATATGGCGACTACCGGACGATCCGGAAGCCGAATGGGACCCGGTGCAATACGTAATGCATCAACAAACCTCGCCTGGGAAGAAAAACGTTGGCCCTGGGACTTTAAACTCTCAGAAAAACTGAGTTTAGTCGACGTAGGTGATTTTATTTTCGCTCCCGGCGATGCAGAGGCGTTTACCCAAGCGTTGACCGATTTCGCTTTAAGCATAATTCAGCAGAAAAAGACTCTTTTGAGCCTTGGAGGCGATCATTTTATTACCCTTCCCTTAATGCGAGCTCATCATAAGGTTCATGGGCCTATGGCAATGATTCATTTCGACGCGCACACCGATACTTATTCGCAAGGCTCTCGTTTCGATCACGGAACCATGTTTTATCATGCGCCCAAAGAGGGATTAATTATGCCCGACAAATCCATTCAGCTGGGTATTCGTACCGACTACGAGAAAAAGAATCATCCATTTGCAGTCTTATCTGCTGTCGATCTTAATAATATGGATACCGCCGATATCATCTCCACAATCAAGCAACGAGTTGGCGATTCTCCGGTTTACTTAACCTTCGATATCGATTGCCTGGATCCTGCATTTGCCCCTGGTACTGGTACACCGGTTTGCGGCGGAATCAACTCACACAAAGCTTTGGAAATTATACGCGGACTTGCAGGAATTAACTTAGTTGGTATGGACGTAGTAGAAGTGGCTCCGTCTTATGACCATGCAGAACTTACATCTCTCGCTGCCGCAACTATAGCACTCGATTTATTGCATCTTTTAACTTTTAAACCGCCAGCCTGATAAGGAATTTTTGAATGACACATGCGTTTGAAGATTTTCGCAAAAAACGTTTAGAGGGTAATGAAAAAGCTCTGAATACCGAAAACTTATTAACAAAACGATTTTTTTCACTTGATAAACAAGCCTATGGTGATGGCGCACTAGACTCAAAAACCAAAGAGCTTCTCGGTTTAGTCGCCTCTATGGTACTCAGATGCAATGATTGTATCGACTATCATTTAGAGGGCGCCGTCAAAGCGGGATACTCTAAAGCTGAAATAGATGAAGCGATGGGGGTAGCGTTACTCGTTGGAGGTTCAATTGTGATTCCACATATGCGTCATGCAGCCGAAAGCTTGGAGTTTTTATTTGAAGAAAAACAAAGTTAGTTAGACGGCACTCTTTTACAAATTGCTCATTATTAAACAAACTTAAAAAAGCCGCTTAAATGCGGCTTTTTTAAGTTCTTTAATTTGTATTTGGTCATTCAAATACTAACGCTTATCAACTTTTCCACTTACATCACTCATCGATAGCCCACCGCTTCCTTCGTTAAGTATGGTAACGCCGTTTGCTAAATGACTTAGACTGATGCCACCAGAGCCATCATCGATGGTCACATGCCCATCAACATGACTAATAGAAAGACTCCCTGAACCGTCTTCTACATTAAGCTTACCAGTGATTTGATCAACCGTAGTTGAGCCAGAGCCATCTTCAATATCAACATTGCCATCGACATTAGCAATGTTAATGCTGCCTGATCCATCATCTAAAACTAAAGAGCCTTTTTGATTTTTTAAACTAAAACTACCACTGCCATCTTTTACATTTAAGTTACCAACAATATCAATAATCGAAATGGCACCAGAGCCATCTTCAAGATCGATATCACCATTTACTTGCTCAATCACAATTTCTCCCGAACCATCATCGATATCTAGAGCCATTTCTTTAGGCAACTCCACAGTCAGGTTGATGAAAGGGCTATCGCTCCACCAACTGCTTTCATTTTCAGGATTTGCATCCGCGACTAAAACAATTTTGTTGCCACTTTTGTTAAGCGTTAAATTATAATTATCTTCATCGACCATAAGTTCTGCTGTCACTCTTACTTCCGATAACCCTTCAACTCCTTTTACTTTTAAAAAGCCTGCACCAGCATCAATCCGTAATTTAGAGGCACCTGAGGCATCCAAAGTTAGATCACGCACTTCTTCTATATCGAAACCACTTGCCGACAATTGATTACTTACCATCAGAATGCTAGTTAGCCCCAAACAAGCAATTACTTTCTTTGAATTCATTTTGTCATCCTCTTTTTTTATATACAGATACAACCTTAATCGATAAGTGTATGGATTCGCCCTAAAGCGATCCGTACTCACCTATTACAATCAATTCTTTATCAACAGTATCTTTGTTCGCAGTAACCAGAGTAAGCAACAACCAGGCCAACCTGTTAAAAATCATTTAACATACTGTATTTCAAATACTTTTTTATTTATCAAAGCAGATCGCAATGTTGCTATCAATTGTTTGACGAGGTGAAAATGAAAAAGGTTTAATTAAAAAGAACAATTAATCGTGAAATTATTAAACTCTGCATAAAAAGTACCGCAGCACAAAAAGATCTCAAACTCTTTCGACCATTAATTGATAAAAAGCATTGATTGCTGGCAAGCGCTTTTGCTTGTCTAAGCATAGTAGCCCCAACTCAAACGGCTTAGGCAAAGTTGGAACTTGTAACTCAATAACGTGATCTTTCACCGGACTATTTTGCCATACCGGTAACGGAACAATTGAAATGCCACAGCCTAATGCGACTAAACTCACCATCGCTTCATGTCCGGACACTTTGGCGTAAACTTTGGGTTTTACACCGATAAAGTCAAACCATTGTTGGACGTTTTTTCTGGCATGCTTTGACTCAGGCATGATAAACGGTGTTTCCTCCCACTTTATCATCGATGAATGACTTCTCGATGACCATTTTTGAGGTTGCTTTGGTGCCACTAGTACTAAAGGAATATTCGTAATACTTTGAAAATAAAACTTCTTGTTAAGTCCATCTTCTCGAATGGCAAATGCAATATTGGCCTCCTGATTTGCAACCTTCTTATAGGCGTCTTCTACATCTCCAGTTTCAAGAGAGAGCTTTACTAAAGGAAAATCTTGTCGAAATTGATGAATGAGAGAACTCAAAAATAAGTGAGCTGCGGTAACCGTGCAGAACAGAGATAACTCTCCTTTAATATGATGTTGATCCGTACATTCCACCTTCATTTTCTGCCAGTTGTCCAATGTGGTAACGGCGAAATCTAAGAAAAGTTTACCCTCTCTGGTAAGTTTTACATCACGAGTATCGCGCTGAAACAACGGAGTTCCAACCGACTCCTCCAGCCGTTGGACGATGCGAGTGAGAGTCGAGGTACTGATATGCAGGATATCGGCAGTACTCGCATAGTGAAGCTTTTCTGCCAGTTGAATGAATGCCTTTATGTCTCTGATTATCATCTTGTCTTTTCCTCGGCTTCAGTTCTTTCTTTAGAAATAACCTTAACGTTCATAGCTTCAATTTTATTATTGCACATTACGCAATACTAAAGTGCATATAAGTCAATTTACGCAATACAAAATAGTTATTAAGCTACTTGATAGCGTTTCAGATTAAATGTATGCCGAGGTATTTACATGACCAATTATTTCAATCAATTGAGCTTTCGCAATCAAAAGCAGCAGTTAGCACATTGTCGTTTTATGCAACGCCATGAATTTGAAGCTGGCTGTGAAGTGTTAAAACATAAGTCCATTGTGATCGTTGGTTGTGGTGCTCAGGGCCTGAATCAAGGACTTAACATGAGAGACTCTGGTCTTAATGTTAGCTACGCCCTCAGAGAGGCGTCAATTAGAAATAAAAACTCATCTTATCAACGAGCTGTCGAGCACGACTTCAAAGTCGGTAGTTATTCAGAATTAATTCCAGGCGCAGACTTAGTTTATAACTTAACACCAGATAAACAACACAGTTCTGTAGTAGAAACTGTAATGCCTCTAATGAGAACCGGTAGCATACTCGCCTATTCTCATGGATTTAATATCGTCGAGGAAGGTCAACAGATACGAAATGACATCACAGTAGTCATGTGTGCACCCAAGTGCCCCGGAACCGAAGTAAGAGCGGAGTATAAACGTGGCTTTGGAGTACCAACTCTTATTGCAGTCCATCCCGACAATGACCCACTAAACTCAGGTTTATCAATTGCAAAAGCTCTTGCTGTTGCTACAGGAGGTGATCGCGCAGGTGTTTTAGAGTCTTCTTTCGTCGCAGAAGTTAAATCAGACTTGATGGGAGAGCAAACTATACTGTGTGGGATGCTTCAAACAGCATCAGTGCTTGCATTTGAATCGATGCAACAGCAAGGGTTACCATCCGGTTATAGTGCCAAACTCATTCAGCAGGGATTAGAAACCGTAACCGAAGCTCTGAAACAGGGCGGGATTACTAACATGATGGATCGCCTTAACAATCCATCTAAATTACATACACACCAGTTGTCTGAAGAGTTGAAATCACAATTACGCCCATTATTTTACCAACATATGGATCATATTTTATCGGGTAAATTTTCAGAGGAAATGATGGGCGACTGGAAAAGCGGAGATAAGAAATTATTACATTGGCGAGAACAAACCTCTGAATATGATTTTGAAAAGGCTCCAGAATACACAGACTTCATCCCCGAACAAGACTACTTTGACAAAGGTATTTTTTTGGTTGCTATGATAAAAGCTGGTGTCGAGTTAGCATTCGACGTAATGGTTGAATCGGGAATTTTACCCGAATCAGCTTACTACGAATCACTGCATGAAACGCCGCTTATCGCGAATACTATTGCTAGAAAACGTTTATATGAAATGAATGTTGTTATTTCAGATACGGCGGAATACGGTAATTACCTGTTTGCGAATACAGCAATACCTTTATTGAGAAATACATTAATGCCGAAACTCGACAAGCAGTATATGGGTAATAAACTCGATGTCTCAGATAATCAAGTGGACAACAAAAAACTTGTTGAGGTTAACGAAGCAATTCGCCAACATCCAGTTGAAATCGTAGGAAGAAGACTTAGAGGCTATATGAGTGAAATGAAGTCTTTATCCTCATTAGTTGCCAGTAGCTTCTAAGACCGAAAACAATGCTGATCTTGCATACATAAAATATTTCGAACAAATTGGTTTAAACGTTTTGTTAATTGAACACCTTGGTATTATTTTATTGAGGTGTCAATTAACAATTCGACTTAGATAATGGCTGTAATCTTTACCTACGTTTTGCCAATCAAATTTCATTTTTGCGGTGGCAGTACCAGTCTTAACAAATCTTGTTACTTCTTTATCATCGGTTAGTAGTAACTCAAGCTTTTGTACAAGAGATTTTTCATTTCCAGTTTCAAATAGATACCCATTCTCATTGTCAGTAATAACATCTCTCACAGCAGGTAGATCGGATGCAATAACCGCACAACCGCACCCTAAAGCTTCAACAGCTACCAGCCCCAATCCCTCTTGATCACCACTTTTAGCAACAATCGATGGCATAACAAATATCTTGTGCTGATTTAGTAATGCAGGAATCTCCTGATTTTGTCTGGAGCCTAAAAATTTAATATTCGTATCAACTTTTAATTTTTGGCTTCGCTTTATTAAGCTTTCTTTTTCTGGTCCATCACCAACGACAGTTAAAGATATGTCCGGATAGTTAGTTTTTAGTAAAGCAATAGCATCAATTAAAACATGCAGCCCTTTTTTTTCTGCTAACCTCCCAACAAATATAATACCTTCCCTTTGCTCTAGCGGCTTTTGTATAGTGAACTTACTGGATAAATCCACTCCCATGGAACGAACCAATATGTTCTTAGATTTGCATACACCAACTTCTTCATAGCAAAATTCTTTCATTGCTTCACTGACAACTATAAAACAGTCCGACGACTCAATAACCCATTTTTTAAGTTTAGTTAACAGGTTACTTCGCAATGAAAACAAATCTGCACCATGAGATGTTACGACCACCTTCAATTGTTTAAAGAAGAGCTTTTTAGTGATTATCGCGATTACACCTTGTGGCACAATCCAATGAGCATTAACGATTGAAATTTTGTCTCTTTTGATGACCCTACATAATGAAATAAATTGAGCCAGAAAGAGAAATGGAACCTGCAAATAGTTGAGTTTCGATTTCTTTAAATTCTCTAAAATCCCACCACCATAAACAAGTGACTCTAGTGACTTAAAAAAATAAGCGAAACGTTCAACTTTAACACCTTCAAAAACTTCTTTTTTAACAGCTCCATCACCTCTAGGCACCAATACTTGAACATTAAAGTACTTTTGTAAGGATTGAGCCAAATTTAATATAAAACGAGGCTGTGAGTCGTTTTTATCTAATGGAAAGGTGGTCGCGGTAATCAGTATTTTTGTTTCATTTAAATCATTACTATCAGACATAAGTTATAAGCCGAGTACATCTTTAACGAAAGGCACGGTAATCTTACGTTGTGCAATCAAACTTGCGCTGTCAAGCTGATCCAGTGCTTTCATCAAGTAATGTAAATCCCTTGAACTTCTCGACAGTACAAATTGCGCCACTTCTGATCCAAGTGTAAATCCCATTGCAGCAGCTTTTTGTTGCAGTAACACTTGTTTATCTGTGTCAGAAAGCATTTGAATTTTAAATACTGTCATTGCTGTTAGTCTTGATTTTAGATCATTAAGAGAAATACCAATATCATTAGGAGACTGATTTCCACTGATCACTAAACTATTACCGATATCTTTTATTCGATTATATAAATGAAAGATACCTTCTTCCCACTTGGCATCACCCGCTATAGCGTCGATATCATCGATGCATACTATTTGAAAGCTCTCTAATCCTTCTAGCATCTCTGGCGCAAGTCCAGGTTCTTTGAGCGGGATATAAATCACTGACTCAGACTGATTGCCAAAAGCTTGTAGCAGATGAGATTTTCCACTTCCCTGATTTCCCCAAAGATAAACAAACTCGTTTCCACTGCGAGAAGCCTGGAGTAAAAACTCCATTAGAAATTGGTTTTTGCCCATTAAAAAGCTGGCAAAAGTATTGTCTTGGTCAAGAGCTATATTAAGTGGTATCTGCTGCATGTTGGCGGCTTGTCTAAAGTATTAATTTATTTAAATTTAAATTTACATTTACTCAACTAATCTTTGTCTGCTTTGTCATTACTTGAGACATTTTCACCTGAACTTTCTAATGAGGCATTTGCAGCTTTAGCGGACTCTTTTACGGAACTTTCTATAGAATCACCTTCATCCGCCACATTTTGCTCAAGCAAACTTGATTGGCTCTTATTTTTTCTCTTAGCACCTTTTTCGTCATCATTCTCTACCTCTATGGTCGACAAGGCATCAGAAGGATTAACGGCACCGTACAGCACACTATTGATATATCGATCATGGGCGTGACGTAGCAGCACCATAATGACAGCAGCAACTGGCAGTGCAATCAAAATACCGGTAAAGCCAAACAGCTGCCCTCCTGCCATTATGGCAAAGATAACCGCGACTGGGTGTAAACCTATTTTATCGCCAACTAATAAAGGAGTGAGTACCATTCCTTCAAGCATTTGACCAATGGCGAATACAATTGCAATCCATATTAGAATTGACGGATCCCCAAATTGAATTAATCCGGCAATGACGGCGAACACAATTCCAATGATAAAGCCAAGATAAGGTACTATACTCGCCAACCCTGCAATCATACCGACCAATAATGCTAAGTCGAGGCCGACAAAATACAGTCCGGCAGCATAAATAACGCCAAGCGCAACCATCACCATGAGCTGGCCGCGAACAAATGCGCTAAGTACTTCATCACAATCTTTTGCTAATTTTTTTGCAACAGGCTCAACATGCCGAGGGAAAAGACCTGTCACTTTTTCAGTGACTATGTCCCAATCGCGCAATAAGTAAAATGTCACGACAGGAATTAAAACAAGGTTTCCTAGCCAGGCAAATAATGCCATTCCTGAACTTGAAATTGATGACATTACCTTAGCAATTAATCCAGTATTTCCCGTTAGCTGTTCCTTAAGAGTTTGTTGTATTTCTGCCGTATCAAACTGCCCTTGCGCACCAATATGTTGTTTAATCCAGGGATAGACAGTTGTTTTAAAATAATTAATGGCGACCGGTACTTTTTCTGACAACAATTCAAACTGTTGCTTCAACATTGGGATCATCATCAAGATGAACAGAGCACCGATGAGAGTGAATAGAATAAAAACGATTATTACAGAACCAGTACGATTTAATTTCTTGCTCTCAAGCCAGTCCGCCATTGGGTCGCCAAGGTAAGCGAAGGTAGCAGCAATTAGAAAAGGAGTAAGAATCGGGCTTAATAAATACACTAACCACGAAAACGTCAGAATAACCCCAAGCCACCACCATTTTTTTAAATCACCCATCATGTTTCCTTAAAAATACTCGGTCCACGCATTCACCAGTAAACAAAATCAATGCATGCGATTTCGGCGATAACGTCCACCCCATAAAATAATGTAATGCAAACCACTACTTATTGTCGAAACGTAAACGATCACTTCGACCGTCAATAAATACCAGTTTGGTAGCACATAAAAGCCTAAAGAAATTAACAATGAAACAACAAATAAAATTTGAAAAAAAGTATTACTTTTAGAGAGCCGGCTCGGCTGCATATCATATGGGCCAAGTGCTCGATGATAAAACACAGCTCCAGCAACAATAATCAGGTCTCTTGCTGTTACTAAACCGAATAACCACCAACTCATTTCATTATTCAAACTGAGCAGTAGCATTGTCGATACAAGCAAAAGTTTATCCGCTAAAGGATCAAGAATGGCACCAAAACGAGTCTTCCAGTTAAAACGTTTTGCTAAAAAGCCGTCAATTCCGTCAGAGATACCAGCGATAAAAAAGATCCATAGCGCCTGATAATAACTTTGCTGCTCGAGAAGATAAATCAGTGGCGCTATTAACAGTACACGAATGACGGTTATCAGATTAGGTATCTGTTTTAGAATCACGGCCGCCATCGGTAAACCAGTATATTTTGCTCTCGTTTTTCCGATGTCACTTCCACACTTTGAGGAAGCTGCTGCCCCATTGGCTGAGCAGTTTCGACTGGCGCTCCTTGGTTAGCAATTTCAGGCACGACAGTTTGGGTCGAACCGGAATCTACACCAGAAGTGTTTGGATTATTACCCGGAAGAGATGACTGATTAGCATTTAAACTATCGGAAGCCATAAACTCAATCACCGACCTGACTTCTTGGGGATCATCAACAAGTACCAACTTTCGATCTAAATTTATGGCTTGCTTTAATGCTTGAACATCGCCGACCAAGTCAACGGTTACCATAGCATTTCTCGCCTTCACAGATGACATCTCCACTTTTCGAATAGCCGGTAGCTTTTCAAGGTAATTCAGTAAACTTCGGTAAGAATAAAAGCTACCAACGTCTTTAACAATCAACTTCCATTGATTGTTGGAGGTATAAGTTTCGGTCACACAATAGACATCGCACAACGACTCTCCTAACCAGTCTATCATTTGATCGACAGTGCCCTGTTGAGACGAAGATGAGAAGTCTTGTAAAATTTGTCGTCCATTGATATCGAGCATTACTTTCGCTTCCCACTGGCCACTCGTTTCAACCAATCGACCCGCCATCACAGCTTCGCTACCGTAACGCTGTGACGCTTCGCCAATTGGACTTGAGAACCTCCCCCAAATGTCACTTGGACGAACAATCATGGTATCTTCAAGGTCCATCAAAGGTAGTACTAAAGGCAATCCTCTTCGCTGTACCTGTTGCACCAGTAACTCGCCTGCAGTTGAGCTTTCCGGTTTTTCAGCGGTGACAACCTTACGCTCATAATTATCTTCGTAAGCAAGCCATATTAAAGTAACGGGAATTCTGCCACCCCACATCGGAACCGAAGAGTCCTGAAGTAGCCGGCGAACAGCAACTCGATCGAAGGTAACCACTAACATTAATTGGTCTTTGGATTGCCCGTTATCATTAACTTCGACTTCTCGGTATTCAAATGTACGAACAAAAGACGATACTTTCTTGTAACTTTCCTGAACATAAAAAGCATCTAAAGCTCGACGAGTACCGCTTGCTCTAACCAATATTTCTTTAAAAGCCTGTAGCATCGCTCTATCTTGAGCAGGTTTTGATCGGTCAGAAACCGGCTGGAATGCTTGAAAAGCATTAGTTTCGGCAGCATGAGCAACAATACTCGCTGACAAGAGGCATAATGCGATGATAACTCTGGGTAGCATGGATGGAATCATTGAGTTCCCATGATAAAAATATCGTGAAATTATAACGGGTTATGATAATCCAACGTTTAGAAAAATACCAAGGGACTGAACAACTTTATTCAAAAGAGGCAAATGGATGAGGGTCAGGTCACGTTTTTAGGGATGTATCCGCAGAAAACCCCCCTATTCCGGAACCATTCCTAACAAATTCAGTCACTCGCTGTTATAAAACCCAAACCTCAACTCGACGATTAAGCTCATCCTTTTGAGCATTTGCACTTTTTTCCAAGGGTAAAAAGCCAGCATCAACCGACCAGGGCTCGATATCAAGGTTTTCTAGCTCTCGCTTGATGTGCTCAAGCCAAGTCTCAACTTGCAGTTTGCTGGAAGTTTTTTGATCGGGATCGTCTGAAAATCCAGCGAGTACTAAACGATTGTGAGGGTATTGCTGTTTAAACTGCGCTATACGCTGAATATCTCGTTTGGTTTTAGCGTCTAATTGATTATCAGGAAGGCGCAGAACCACCGATAGTCGGCGACCAAACATGGCAAGATTAGCGTATTGTCGCTCTAATTCATTTGAGTCCAAAGCTGGGCGATCACTTGTAGGAAAGAATGAAACTAACCCCGCATCATCAGCCAGACGTTGACCCCGCTCTTGCTTCACAAACGCCACAAATGCAGAAGCTTCTGAATGCGCCAATTCAGTCGGATAATACAAGAACAATTTACGAGAAAGAGGATAATCCTCTGTACCTATTGTAAATTTATTGGGTTTAATTCCTGTCACACCTTCTTTTCGAGTTACCGCAATAACTTTTCCATTACCAATATGGGAAACGCCAACAAACCCAATACCATAAGGATCTGAGGTTACGTTTTGTACTAGCGTGTGAGACGATTCATACCGACCAGCAAAAGAAGACAGTTTCATGCCATTTGCTTTTAATACTAGTGAATTGAAAGTATCGTAAGTACCCGAGTTATCATCTCGCGAGTACAAGTTAACACTTCCTGAGTATTCGCTTATCTCCGACCAATCTTTTACCTGCCCCGAAAACAATTGCGCAATTTGAGTTAAACTCAAGTTACTGATCGGATTCTTGGGGTGTACAACTATTGCCAATGCATCATAGGCAATAATGTGCTCTGCATTGTCATTAAGAAAAGAAGGATAAATTTTACCCAGTTCTAACTTCTCTTCTGGCTTGATCTTTCTAGAAGCCATCGCGATGTGTGCTTTTTTACTTATTAAGTCAGCAAATCCAGTACTCGAGCCATGCGCCTGTAAGTCGAAAATGAGTTTCGTTTTTGAGTCTAGATCAGTTCCAATAATTTTCTTTTCGACAGGACTACTTTGAGAAACCTTATCAACCAAATCGAAATTTCTCGATTTCAGAAACGTTTCAATCAGTAAGGGTGCGAATTCTTCACCAACCGTATTTGAACCATGAATATGCACAAGATCTTTCTGTTGCAAATTAACCTTTGAACTTGCATTGAGCGAACTTTGGTCAATTACTTCTTCTGCTCGAAGATTCGAAAGAGAGATGACATTTAAAAGAATGCAAAGACTGATAGAAAAACAACTGAGTTTATTACTCATACCACTGTACTCTCAAAACTAAGGATTTTTACGACGTCCACTTTAGTTTTCAATTATGACAGTAATATGTCGCACAAAATTTATTTTGAGATAAAGAAAGTAAAATCGCACTAATAGATTAATTCTCGGTAACAACTAAAACTCGTAACTCCAAAAGTCTTCATTATCCATTTGCTTAACCCGAGTTAATGCTGAATACAAATAGTCTATCCAATCTGAACTGCTTAATTCGCGATTTGGAATTCCAGAAACAAATGCCGCCTTTATTGCGAAGTGTATTGAGAGCTCATTATCCCTCAAAGGCAACTCGTGTTGTGTATGCTCGATTATTTTTTGAACTAACGCTTGGGCATCAATGGCGTTTGTTGTTGACAATACGACAACAAAACTATCGTCACTAAATCGAGCATGCCAGTCTGTATCACGTTGTGCAACGCGAGCGATGGTTTCGGATAAAAAGCGGATGCACTTATCGCCTGCCAAGTGGCCGTAGCGCTCATTTATGACATTCAGTTCTATTATATCAATTATCACCAATGACAAATGAAATTGCTCACGAGTCGCTCGCTTTAATTCGATCGGAAACTCTCGATTAAAATAAGCTCGATTAAAGGCGCCGGATAAACCATCGATAATGTGAAACTCTTCTAACTGTCGGTTAGCCAGTTTCAATGCAGCTTGGCTTTCTTCAACTTCTTGCTTTAGACGCAAGGTATAATTTTTTTCTAGCACAAGAGCTTCTTCTTTTTGCATGACCAAGTCTTCTTGATTTTTTGCAACCGAAGTCGCCTGATAGTAATAAAAAACCAATAATTGGATCACCATTGCAAACTGCATCATTCGAATATACCAGCCAGACCAATCAATCACATTTAATTTAGCTAACATGAATAAGCAGCCCGCAAGTAAGAATAATCCCCACGATGCAATAAAATAACGTCCGGCCCGTGTTTGCAAATGCCATTGACGAACGCCAAAAAGACAGATCGCAAAGACTAACGTCGTCGAAAATAACATTAAGCTAATGACGGCAATTCTATAGTCGAACAAAAATAGCCAGAGCACCCAGCTCAGAAGGAAGTACTGGCAAACTTTCGTGGCTAAAAACACTTTATCACGCCACTCTTTAATCCTTAATAATTCGAGTCCCAACCCCACTAATGAAAAGGCTAATAAAATCAGAGAGTAGACAAATACATCGCGAGCAAAAGTGCCCCAGTCTCCCCATATAAATAAAGCACCAACACCTTGCACCGAACTAAAAAATAACAGTACGCTCAATCCTGTGAATACGTACCAAAACGAAAGTGGTTGGCGTTGAATAACAAACTGAATTATCTGAGAAATAACTAACGATATTATTAATCCGTAAAACAGCATTTCCGCAGCAATAAATGACCTTTGATCGGCACTGAATTCTTTAACTTCCCAAGCATAAAGAGGCAAATGAATCGATGTTTTCGACTGAACGCGTAACAGAATTATGGCACTGTCATTCGCAGGAACCACTAAAGCACCGGAAGGAACAAAACTCAAATTCCATCTATCTTCCGGCTTTATCAAATTGCCTGCACGAAAATACTCTAATTCACCATCGGAACTAAGCACAAAAATATCAACATCATCAAGAGCGGTATTATCGATACTAATAAGACGCATCTGAGTTTGCGAAGTGTTGTTCAGTACTTTTACTGCTGCCCAAACGGTTGCATTGGTGTAACCAATTGCCGGATATGAAGTGCTCTTATGTCTATCCCAGAATATTTTTGCCTTCGAGCCGTGATTAGAGCCACTCTCTACACTTTCATCTACAACTAGCTCGCTCTCCTCTACTGAGTTGGAAAGATTACTCTGATCGACCTCTCCTTTGGCATTTTGCGCGTATAAACTGTCTATCGCCTGTTGGGCAGACCAGCGATGTTCTTCATCAAACGCTAGATATAAATGTTGCCAAAGTGGCTGTTGTTTTGCCGATTTAAGAACCAAGGGCTCCAATGACTGCGCCTGAGCGGTACTCAAGCAAGCAATTATTAGACTCCATAAGGTTGTAAGACAAATCAGGCGCATAAACCTTTTTATTTATTATTCTGGTCACTATTAATATAGACCACCGAATAGCCTTTATCCTTCTCGTATCCGCCATTTGAAAGTGATAAAATGCGCGCAATTTGACAAATCGAGAGTAAAACAGTGAGCCAATCCTCTAACAAACCTTCTCTAAGCTATAAAGATGCCGGTGTTGATATTGACGCAGGAAATGCTTTAGTCGACAGAATTAAAGGTATCGCGAAACGTACTAGTCGACCTGAAGTAATGGGCGGACTGGGTGGATTTGGGTCATTATTTGCACTGCCAAAAGGATACGAAGAGCCCGTTCTCGTCTCTGGAACAGACGGTGTCGGCACTAAATTAAAGCTCGCGATGGACGCTAACATTCACGACACCATTGGTATTGACCTGGTGGCCATGTGTGTGAACGATCTAATTGTTGGGGGAGCGGAACCATTATTTTTCCTCGATTACTATGCAACTGGCAAGTTAGACGTTGATATTGCGGCCTCTGTCGTAGACGGAATTGGAAAAGGATGCGAACAATCTGGGTGTGCACTTGTAGGCGGTGAAACAGCCGAAATGCCCGGTATGTACGATGGTTCTGACTATGATTTAGCCGGATTTTGCGTTGGGATCGTTGAAAAAAGTAAAATTATTGACGGCTCTCGCGTCGAAAATGGCAACCATATCATTGGTCTTGCCTCCAGTGGTCCTCACTCAAATGGTTACTCTCTAATTAGAAAAATCATCGAAGTCTCTGGTGCTAATTTGGATCAAGAATTTGAGGGTACGACGCTAGGTAGAGCTTTACTGGAACCGACTCGCATTTATGTTAAGTCTTTGCTTGAAGCTTTCAAACAATTCGACGTAAGAGCTTTAGCGCATATCACCGGTGGTGGATTCCTTGAAAACATTCCACGAGTACTGCCTGAAAACGCTCAAGCGAATGTCGATACCAGCAGTTGGACATTGCCGCCTATCTTTCAATGGTTGCAAGATAATGGCAATGTTGAACTTACCGAAATGTATCGCACCTTCAATTGCGGCGTTGGCATGGTACTGATTGTTCCAGCTGAACAAAGCGACACAGCGATCGAGTTTTTACGTCAGCAAGGCGAAAACGCCTGGTTACTCGGCTCAATATCGGAACAAACAGGTTCTGAACAAGTTGTTATGCAGTAATCTAGCAACACCAGGAAATTTATTATGTCTAATGCCTGCCGTGTTGTTGTGCTCATTTCGGGCAATGGCAGTAACCTCCAAGCGATTATCGATCGGCAAGCAGAGCTGTCGATCGAAATTGTTGGCGTCATAAGTAATCGGCCCGATGTCTATGGTTTGG
This sequence comes from Gammaproteobacteria bacterium, assembly GCA_013373375.1. Classification (GTDB taxonomy): domain Bacteria; phylum Pseudomonadota; class Gammaproteobacteria; order Enterobacterales; family Kangiellaceae; genus Pleionea. The sequence goes on along the minus strand of JABXHY010000028.1, from coordinate 31,573 downwards.
AGCGGGCTCAACAAGCCAATATAAATACAAAAGTACTTGACCACACAACTTTCGAAAGCAGAGAGTTATTCGATAATGAACTTTCAGAATTAATAGAAAGCTATCAACCAGAACTGGTAGTTTTAGCCGGTTATATGCGAATTATGACGCAAGAACTGGTCAAGCACTTTGAAGGCAAAATGCTAAATATTCATCCTTCAATACTCCCCAAATACCCAGGACTCAATACCCATAGACGTGCCATCGAAGCAGGCGACTCTGAGCACGGCTCAAGTGTTCATTTCGTGACCGAAGTACTTGATGGCGGCCCAATTATCGCTCAAGCTAAGCTTAATATTACCGAAAATGATACGGAACAAAGTCTTGCAGATCGTATCAAACAGCTTGAACACACACTTTTTCCAAAAGTGATTGGTTGGTTTGCGGCATCACGACTAGAATTTAAACAAAACCAAACTTATCTGGATGGGAAACTTTTAAGCAGTCCGCTTCTCATCGAATAACAGAATCAACATTAAGGAGTTGCATGTACGAAATACGGAAAGCACTAAAAAAACTCTCTGTGTATCTGATGCAACTTTTTGTCGTTAGTATCTTGTTGTCTTTTAATGTTTCAGCGACACCAGCTATTGGCCAGCAAAATCAAACTCGCGAAGCCTCTTCTGCTGAAAGCAATGAGAAAACTAAACCTTCCCAAAACGATCCTGCGAAAGAAGATTCAACTTTAAATAAACCTGCAAAAAGCGATCTTGAAAAAGAAGAACCATTAAAAGATGTCAACAATAATTCTGCACAAGCGCAATCTGAAAAGTCTGAAGAACAAACCATTAACTCACCACCGCCCAAAAAAACCATCGCTCTTAAACCTTACACAGCGCATTACGATATTCTTGATGGTAAAGAAGATGTCGGTACGGCCACTCGAAAGCTATCTTTAAAAGGTGATATTTGGACATTATCGCAATCGACCAGTATTAAACGTTGGTACTATAAATATTTTTTCGAAGAAACTTCCGAATTTCAGCTCAAAGATGGTCATATGTATGCTAAGGCATATCAATCATTGACCAAGCGTTCTTTTAAAGATGACCGACGTATCAAAAGCCTTTTTAATTGGTCAGCAAAAAAAGAGACCGGAGAGTACGATGGTAAAGATTGGGAGATGGATTTAACACAACATGTATTTGACCATCTTAGCTACCAAATAGGTTTGCGACTTCGTGCGTCTCAGCAAAATTCTCACGAGTACTTACGAGTAAGCTACAAAGGCGAGCGCTCGAACTATCACTTTGTAAATGAAGGATTTCACACTATTGATACACCCTTAGGAAAATACAAAACCATTTTATGGACGCAGCAACCGCAATATAAAAGCGACAAAATATTTTATCTTTGGCTTGCGCCCGAGCTCAATTACATTCCGGTGCAAATGGCGCAAATTCGAGATGGCAAGACCGAAGGCACGATACGATTGAAACGACTCGATTTTGAGTAATAAAAATATTTTATTTAATACTAATAACTCTAACCTATGTTATTTAATTTCTTAAGTAAGTTCTTCAGCAAAGAGCCAAAAAGCCCTGCCTATCGCGTTATAGATATTCACAATATACCAAAGTCTATTGGCATTGGAATTTGGAGTGAGGAAAGGCATTTCACTTCTGAAGCAATAGAAGAGTTCGATAACTTCGTTTATCAAATTGACCACGAAAACGAACGTCAAACTTATTGGCTACAGCTTAATTTAATCTGGCTAAGCCGCCAACACAAGCAGCTAAAAGGCAATTATCAATTAGTAGAAACTAAAGATTTTTTAATTTTATTACCTTCAAGTTCAATAAAATTGACTGCGGTTATGGCCACATTTGAAACAGCTTATGTACGAATACTAAGCACGCTGCCCGGTATCACAAAACCGGTGAAAGAAGGTAAATTACCGGTAATGCTTTTTGAAAATAAAGAAGAGTACTATCGCTATGTAGAACAGTATTACTCAGAAGGCGAATTTAGTATGTCCGCCGGAATGTGTATTTTTAAGCCACTGATTCATTTTTGTATGCCTTACGATGATCTCGATGTGCTGGAGCCGACCATAATTCACGAATTAACTCATGCCTACACCAGTCACCTTCCACTTCCAGTATGGCTCAGTGAAGGATTAGCCACTAACATTGAACACCGTTTTTATAATACTTTCCATACTAGCTCGGCCTTCGAACAAATTGAGAAGCATCAACAGTTTTGGAATGATCAAACTATTGAAAAATTCCTCTCTGGTCAATTATTCTCAGAGCCAGGGGAAGGCTCACAAAGAAGTTATGAACTTGCAATGTTAATAACTCAGTCTCTTGCCGGTGACTATGACAGATTCACTCAATTAATAAATTACGCTAACTTTGAAGATGCTGGAAATAAAGCAATGCTCGATATTTATGGAGTATCTTTGAACGATTATATCGAGCATTTTTTGATTAAATCCTAGTTTTCACATAACTATACTTCTCTAACTAAACGGCCACCAGCCTTTAGTAGACATCTGAGGAGGATTACTTTTAGCAACTTCATCTATTGATAAGTCACTCCTACGATCTCCTTTTTTGTGCCAATTCCTCAACTGGTTTTTTATATTAGAAGCATCAAAATCAGAAATAGGGGCTCCAATGGTGAGCCCTTTCTCTTTGTAATAGTCACTAACGAACCCTATCATTACTTTATCATAAGACGGGTGAGCAACCCCTTTCCCTATATGTTTATAGCCTCTCGCTGGTTGACCCGCACTAGAAAACCAACTTGCAAGCCAATGGCGTTCAATCTTTGACTGGTTGTAAGCATCAGAAGTTCTAGCGCCTTTCCCGCCCCTTCCAGCAAGCAACATTTTAAAATTATCCTCACTATTAATTTGGCTATATGTCCACTTCAATACTTTAGTCGCATAAGACGAAGATACCAAGTGCTGAGCTTCTTGAGAAGTTCCATCACTTTGGCTGCCTTTCCAATCTTTATAGCTCACTCTCTTTTGGTTCGCCGCTTCGGACAAAACTTCATTTACGGTATGAGAACTCTTAAACTCAGGAGAAACTTTGCGTGTAAAGCGTAAAATAGCACCCCACTCCGCATCACCGTCCAACCTTTTGGAACCAACGGTAGCGCTCTGATAATGTGCTTCTTGAGAAGACCACGAGGCGGTAAAAGAAACGAGCGGATCACTCACACCATCAAGTTCAGCCTGACTGACCAATCGTCCACCACGCTCAACCAGTTGGTTATCCGATGCCTCACCACTGGTAATTAACATCTTGGCACCTTTGTGAATTATTTCATCACCAGCGCCTTGAGTGAACTTTTGACCATTCGCAGCCACTCGAACTTCCGACTGTCGTGCGGTAATACTTCCAACTTTTACTCCACGATCTTCCAACGCTTTGTAAAGTTTATTTGGGAAGTTTGAATCTCCTGCATCACATGCTGCCAAGCTAATTCGCGCAAATTCTTTTGCTCCACCAGCAGCCAAAGCATCCGCCATTTGCTCTGCGGTTTTGCCACCAACGGTAAACTCACCTTTACTGTTTTTGCCGCCGTGTCCAACAACAACCAAACGCGAATCGGCACCACTATTTTCTGCAATTTTTGAATGCGGAATTTCAATGTGACCCACTTTACTCGTAAGGTTTTGAACTGCTCCGTCGACATTGTCACCAAATCGAGTGACTGCATTAATTCGACGTTTGTGCGGCGCTTCGGTTACCGCATTACTGCGCGCTCGTGTTTCCGCTCTATCTTTTGCCCATTGTCGACCAAATTGAGCAGATTTAAGACTCAGCGCTCCACCCGCCAAGCTTCCTGCGGCATCGGCAAGAAATTGTGTAGAGTCAAACCCGCCGTTGTTAACGATTACGTTACCTAACGCAGCACCAGCAGTATCGCCAAAGGTTGAATAGCCAACCGCTCGTAAGCTGCCAGATTTGCCTAAACTACTTGCTGCTCCACTAAATGCGCCCATCACTGCAGCTGATGCGACATACGACCAATTAAATTTCTCTTGGTCGCCTGCAGCAATTCTAACTCCTTGAGAGACAGCTTCATTAATTACCGCAACACTTGCATGACCCGCCGCTTTCGCTGCAACAATCGCAGTTTGTCCTGCTCGACCAGCAGTAGCAGCTCTTGCCGCTAATGCAGCAGCTCTCGCTCCCATTGCTCCTGCACGTGCGGCATTACCGACGGCAGCAGCGCCGCCGAGTAATCCTCCGCCAATAAATCCAGTAAGCGCGCCTATGCCCACTTCGGTCCAGGAGAATTCTTCTTGTACACCACCGGCAATTAATATCCCTTGCGACACGGCGGATCCAACCGCTCCACCAACTGCACCAGCCGCTGCCGCAGCTGCAGTTGTTGCAATAACGCCCGCAGCAGGACCTACAATTGCGGCTCCAGCACCAGCCGTTAGAACAGTTATCGCAACGGCAGCAATTACAGCAACAATGATGATTGCAATTTTCGCGCAGCCATTATCATTTTGCTCTGGCGGTGGAACGTGAGGCGAAGTATCCCCAGTAATTAAAGACGGATCGTAGGGTTGGAAAGATCGGGCGTTATTCACTTCGCCATTAATTACTGATGGCAAGGTAATCGTGTTACCAACGGTAACGTCGTTTTCATTGGTCAATCCATTTGCATTGGCAATCACATACCATAATTGCGCGCTTCCATAAGTTGCTTGCGCAATACTGCGAAGTGTTTCGCCAGCCTTAACAACATGCTGTCCTAATGTTGATCCTGGATGTGCTTTATCAATTTTTTGATAATCGACAAAATCGCGTAAGTTTGCATAGGCAGGCATATTTTTAAGTACAATTATTTGCCCACTCTGTAATGCTGCAGACGCGCGCTCACTCGAGTCTAAATCGGCGAGTGTCTTATAGGTGTCCGTACCATTACCTTCATCATCCAGAATTTCTATCGTCGTCAATAACTGCTGATGTCCTGCGTATAACTCTGCCCATGTTTTAGGATTATTTGCGTTAGCAATCGCTAAAAGCGTATCGCCTTCAACCGTTGTTAATGAAATATCTTGGTTTGGTTTATCAGGATCAAAGTCGTTCCCCCATGTACCAATCACTCGATCATTAACAATTAAATTATAAACTTCACCATTACTGCCTGATGCCGGCTTTTTCTTTAAAGCAATACCGCTATTATCATTAAAAAATTCACGATTATTATCGCCATTTCGCTGATCCGTTAATGACTTGAGATAGCCATTAACATCGTAACCAAAGGTTGTTTTTCCACGTTGGCCAGTATTATCACTTCTTACCGAGCGAAATTCGGTTTGCTTGTATTGACTATCGTATGCAGCGTACTGATAAGTATTAGTCAGCGTCACTTCACCACTTCGAGTCGACTTTTTTAAGTTGTTGAGCGCGTCGTACTCATTAGTTAAAGTCGCTTCAATCTTTGATGCATCATCTTCTTTATACAATTGTTGTTTGGTCAAGTTATCGTGGACATCATAAGCCAAGTTTTTAAACGCACCTGTTAAATACAGCATACGACTTCGTTTATCGTAAACACGTTCATTCATAAACGTATAAGTGCTCGAAGACGCATCCCACTTTTTCATTTGAACCAGACGATTCTCACCATCATAAATTTGTTGGGTCTTATTTCGTCCATTATTCCCCGAGTACTCGAATGTCCTGTTGCCATTTTTATCGTAGAAAACACGAGCACCGCGATCGTCGGTCAAATTAGTTAAATCACTCGCGTTATTGTTATTGGCTCCATCGACTAATATTTGTCGGTTCATCGAATCGTACGCAAAATACGAATTTCGTAAAGCACCGCCAACGTTTTCGCTCATTCGAACGCGATTATCCGCTGCATCGTATTCGTAATTGACCGTTTTATTCCCAGAAGTCGTTACCTGCTTTAACCTGCCAAGCTCGTCATACTCCATCGACTGATCTTGATAAACGACATTATCGATAGTGGTTTTTTCGGTTAGTCGCCGTCCACCTAAGTCATAACTGTATTCCGTTTTTCGAGAAGAAGAACTCGAAATTTTATCGTCTACTCGAACTAACTGACCCGCTTGATTATAGTAATGTTTAACATGTCGACCACGAGTATTCGATTCAACGTTGAGTTGGCCATCACCGTAATAACTGAAGCTATAAATTTGTCCGGCTAGATCGCGCTTTGATTGAAGACGACCAAAGTAATCGTAGCTCCACGTCATATAGTGATTAAGTGCGTTCGTTTCCTTTATCTTCTTATCTTGCTTGTTAAATTCGCTTCGCGTAATACGACCGTATTTATTGTATTCAACAACATTTCCTCGCACATCATAAGTGTATTGAATACTTTTATTCGTACCATCGTTCATTGATTCGCTCAAACGACGTCCTAATGAGTCGTATGTCATTGACATAGTTGGCGTAAAGGTCGACTTGTGAAGAGAATTGTTTGAATCGTAATAACCAAATGTCACGGTCGGCTTGATGATTCGAGTCATATTGCCGTTGCGATCATACTCAAAACGAATGGTATTATTTTCCGCATCTACCGTTTTAACTCTATCACCAAATATATTATAACTATGAGCTATCACGCCTCCATCAGCATGCGTTTCTGTAAGCGTATTACCATCGGCATCATAAGTACTTCCATTAACAAAATTTCGTGAATTGCGAGTCGCAACTTGATTACCTGAGTAATCATAGTAGTAATAGGTTGTTGGACGAATATTGGTTTCAGTAACCTGATTATTTAGCTTGGTTTGTACGGTAATTTCAGGTTTCACTTCAGAAGTTACCTGATTATTTTCATTAAAAGTAAATTGCGTTATCCAGCCTGCATTTCGAGGATCGCTAAAACTCAAACGATTTCCCCAGCGATCGAACGTTTGATTCACCACCCCACCATCGACTGAAGTCTGCTTAACAATATTACCCGAACCGTCGTATTGATTATTCATTCGACGGGTCGCATTTAAGCTGGCACTTTCCGCATTTGAGACAATCGATAATGAAGACGACGCGGTATGAATTTCAGATGTTTTGTTACCCTGTAAATCGTACAGCATAACCACCGAAACACCTGTTTGGTTGGTGCGCCACAGACGACCAGCACTATCGTACTCAAAAGTTTCAGATTTTCCGTTATCGATACCTTCGATACCACGAGAAACCATTTCTCCAAATCCGTTGTACTCCATAAGGTTGACAACTAAGCCATCTTGTTTGGAAGTCGGAGAAATAACTTTTGTTACTTGCCCTAAATGGTCGTATTCATATACTGAGAAAACTGTTTTAGTTAAACCATCATTACCTGCAACGCCGGTCCATTGTTTCGCAAGTTGACCATTCGCATTATAAGACATAAAGGATTTACTGCTACGTGGATCAGTAACTTCAATTGAGCGTCCCCAACGATCGTATTTAATCGACGTTACTCGATCAGCACCAGCATTTGGTTGTGCTGAGTAGCCTTGTAAATTTACAGACGTCGCTCCATTCGCATAAATACTTTGATCCGTAACATTTCCAAAGGCATCTCGATTAAACTCGGTCAATGAATGCACATTTCCAACCTGAAAAACATTACGAGCAGGTCCAGCAACCGCAGTGGTTCGGTTTGCTCTATCGTAATAGGTATAAGTTTGATTGTTGTTCGAGTCGTTAATTAACACGACATTTCCAAAACTGTCGTAATCAAACGTGCTGGTTAAATCGCCTCTCGCCTTAGTACCGTTAGACAGAACGCTATACTCGACGTTAACTCGAGTTTCACGAACTTTACGATTATTTTTATCATAACCAAAATCTTTTATTCGATTGTGCCCTATAATATCAGCTTCACCAGAACTAAAACTTGAAGCCACATAGCCCGATGTGGAAACTTGGCTCACCGCCTTTGAGTATTCGGTTGTTCGCTTAACATTACCAAATACATCAAACACCATCTCCGTTAAATATCCGCGAGCATCGACAGTAGCGGTTTCTTGACCAAGACGATTGTAAAAATGATGAATAGTCGCCCATTCATTAGCATTTTGTTTTAACTCACTTTTGACCAGCTGACCAAAAGCGTTGTAATGGTGTTTAGTTTTTCCTTCTGAGTATCCACCTTGAACTCCATTATAAATATAGGTGGTCGGCTCTATAACTTCGATAACTTGATTGTTCAGGTTGTAACTCATATAAAGAGTACGATCAGTATTACTTGTTTGAAGTGCGGAGTTAACACTATCTATCGTTACATTGCCTGGACTCCAAGACGCAACAGTCGAGCTATTAATCTTATTGCTATAACGCGTCATAGAAGTCGAGTTGCCAAAGACGTCTCGATCGTATTGAGTTACATAACCCTCGCTATCGACAATTTGTATAATATTATTATTGGTATCGTAAGTTTGATATCGCAATGTTCCGTCTGTACTTCGATTTGCAACAATATTTCCAAAGGCATCATAGAAAGCCTCGGTACTCAAAGTCATCTGGCTTTCCGTGCGCGATGCTAGAGAGTTTCGACCATTATTCATTAATTCAGAAGCATTTTCTTGAGAGTAGATTCCAACTGGCGGGTAAATTGTTTTGGTTTGTCGACCTACTCTGTCGTACTCATACTGAGTAAACCGATCGTATTGCGAATTTACTTGGACACTGGAAGGTTCTGCAGTCAATGAAATTTTATTAGCAAATTCGATCTTGGATGACGTTTTACCAAAGGCATCATAGTCAAATTGAACAACCGCACCCACTCCATCAACCGAATAAACCATTTGATCGCCCTGATTAAACTGAGCGCGAGTGACCTGATCAAATTGAGAGTTTGCTACCGCGTCTTCACCATTTTCACTAAGATTAATTCGATCATAAAAGGCTGTTTTTTGAATTAAATTACTTCTAGCATCATAGTCAAATTTTATAACAGCGCCTTCGCCATCGATAGAATAGATCATTCGATTAGCAGCATCGAACTCAGCTCGAATAACTTGATCGTTTGCATCATCTTCAATCAAAGTATTAATGTCTTGGCCGCTGGCTAGTCTTTCCGCAAACCAACGCTTTTCGGTTAAATTACCTTGAGCGTCATATTCATTTTTTACCACGCCGCCCAAAGCATCAACCGTCAAGATAGCTCTATTGGCAGCATCGTATACGGCTCTTACTGTTCGATCCTGTTCCGGATTAGTAATGACATTTCTTGGGTCTGTATTGTTTGAGATTCGATTCGCATACTGTGTAGACGATATTATGTTGCCATTGTCATCGTATTCGTATGAGGTAACGGCACCACGCGGATCCGACATATAAGTCAAACGATTTGACTCATCGAACACGGAGCGTGTTACCTGATCCCGCGTACTATCTGGAATAACATCTTCTGGATTTTGATCGATATTAATCTTATTGGCATAGGCAATTTTTTTCGTTTGATTACCCATCTCGTCGTACTCAAATTGAGTAACACCACCTTCACCATCAACTAGATAGATCAATCGGTTAGCCGCATCAAACTCGCTTCTGGTCACTTGATCAAGTTGAGGCTGTGCGATTACATTCTCTATTGGTTCATCAGACGATAGAAGTTGATCGTAAGCTGTAGACTTAGTGATATTACCGTTGTTATCGTATTCAAAGCCGACCACTGCACCAGTTGCATCACGCGTATAGGTGACACGATTAAACTTGTCATAATAAGTTTGAGTTACTCGATCATTATTTGAGTCTGGCACTACTTCTGAAGGATTTTGATTCGACGATATCGTATTTGCGTATCGAATAGTTTTAACAACATTGTTATTACCGTCGTATTCATAAAAAGTAACTGCGCCCATAGGATCAGCGACGTAAACAACTCGTCCATCACTATCAAATACACTGCGCTGATGCGCATCATTACTACCCGGTACAATCAAGGCTTCAACTTTTTTAATGGTCGGTTTACCCGAAATGCTTGATCGATCAATTAAATTTTCATAACGAATGGTTTCAATAACGTTATCATTTTCATCGAATTTATTTTCTGTCAAAGCTCCCATGGGATCGATGCTGTATACCATACGATTTTCTTTATCGTAGACAAATATCGACTCGTTCTGATTCGCATCGAACACACGTGTAACGTTACCATTCGAATCGAGTTCAAATTGACTCACTTGTTGAGAGCCATCTTTCAAATGGGTAATAACTTCTTTCAGTTGACCAGCAGCATCAAACACCTGCGTTTTATGAGTGGATGCAACAAATCCGGATAAATCACTTGATAATTTTCCTGTGAATATATCGAGTTTATTTCCAGTACCGTCATAAGAATAGCGAGTCGTTATTCGCAAATTATCGGGATCTTGAACAATCTGAACGAGCTCTCCGCGAAGATTATACTGATTAGTGACTCTATTTCCTTTTGGATCGACCACTTCAAGAAGCTGGCTTTTGCCGTCGTATTCATAAGTTGTAATTAAATTCAACGCGTTGGCATTGACATTACCAGTAGTTGGATCAACCTCAGGATCCAAAATTTGCTTTGCCAGTCGGTTTGCCGCGTCATACTCAAATACAACAGGGTTTCCATTTGCATCGGTCGACGATAATTTAAGCCCGCTACTGTCAAAACGACTTGCAGCAATCTCGACTCCTTCCTTACGAATCGCAATCTGATTACCATTTAGATCGTAATCGTATTCGGTTACTTTTTGATTACTGTCAGTTACTTTAACGGTTTCTCCGAACGCATTTTTCTCATAAACAAGCGTTAAACCTTCAGGAGTTAGCAGAGTGTAGCTATTGGTATCGCGATCATGAGAAAAAGACGTCGAAAATCCTCGAGCATCTGTGAGCTTTAATTGGCGATTAAACGCATCATACTCAGTGCTGGAAACCGTTCTTTCGTTAACCAAACTCGACACTTCTCGACCGAGACGATCGTAAACTGTCTTGTGCACCACCTGATTGGCATCAATCAACTGTGTACGCTGACCAAATGCATCATAACGGTACTGTTCTAACTTTGACGAACCATTAAGTGCATCAGCAAACTCAAGACTTTTCGGATCTAGAAATTCTGCTTGAGATTTAAGTTGTCCCAATTTGTCATAGCTGTACTCCACCCAAGCGCGTTCGTTCGACTGAGATTGAACTTGCTGACCAACGCGAATCAACTCGCCGAATACATTGTATGCAAAATCACGTTCGAAATTCTCACCATCAACCTTATTGGTAAGCATTCCACGGCGATCGTAGTCCGAACGTTGGATTGTCGTTTGCGCATCATTAAGTGAATTAATGACATTAACTTCAATGTCTGTCGTCAATCCGCCCGAGATTAATGCTCTCTCCGTCACGGTCAAACGTTGACTGTATTGCTTCAACTCCTGAACTTCACCAAACGCATTATAAACGGTTTGAATGACTTCTCCGGCACCATTAATTGCATGAGTGATTTCCGAGTTCTCATTGTATAGATAGGTCGTTACATTATTATTGGTATCTATGGAAGACACCATTCGGCCTGCTTCGTCGTATTCGTAACGCACAAATTCGTTCGCAACATAAGCAAGTGAATTTTGTTCTGATTTAAGACGCCCTTGCACATCGTATTCAAACGTTGCAGCCCGCTCTTGACGTTCCGATTCACTTAAGCCACTGTCGTAAGCAACGCTTTTAATTAATTGACCGACTTGATCATAAGTATTGTCAACTCTCAAACCAAAATCATCGAGACTCCATTTGAGTTGATTTAATCCATTAAAATAAGATTGCTGACGTTTAAATTTAGTTGCATCAGTTTCATTAATCCATTGCTGAACATCAAGTTGACGCCATGCATCTTCATTTAATTGCTCGGCTACTGTGTCGTAAAATCGTTTCGATAAAACTTCATTTCCGCGCCCATCGTAAGTCATAGTCGTTATGAAATATTCAGGATCAACTGTAGCAATCAATTGGCCTGATTGATTGTAATAATGTCGAGTAATTCGATCGAGTTGGTCCTGCGCGGGAAGCAAGTCACCCACATTAGTGGTAGTTAATAGACCTTTATCAAAATGGGCAGAATCTACTCTGGTCGCGTATTCTCTTTGTTCAATGACTTGTCCTGCCGCATCAAGATTCAAAGCAGTTAAGTAGTGTTCTTGATCCACCATTCCAACCTGACGACCACTGTCGTCATAAAGATACTGAATGATTCGGTTATCAGAGTTTATCCACGAATCGGCAATTGACGGATCTTTTGGTAATCCCAGTAATTGTTGTTTGGTAACTTGAACACCATTTTGATCAACCGAAGTCCAGTTAATAACTGCACGATTACCAAATAACGACTCGATGGTAATATCAGCTAGCGTCGTATCAGAATCATTAATCGTGAAGCTATCATGACGCTTTATGCCATTTGCGTCTAAATGTTGAACTCGAATAGTTGCATTACCATCGACCACCGACTGCCAAGTAATAATTAAACTACCATCGTCTAACTCGGTGACTCTAGGCAGGGACTCTTGATTAAGGGCTTGACTTAGACCTTCATCTGTTGCAATAGTAAATTCGTTAAATATTTCAAATCGGTCAGCACCATAACGTCTTGCCTTTATAACCGACTCTCCGCTCTCATTGATCGATTGCCAAACGGAAAAGAATTCACCGCCTTTAAGTTGAATAATCGAAGCATCGCTTTGAATACCCAAAGTATTCTGATTAATAAAGAAGTCATCATTGGTATAAATTTCGTTATCAATTCCATCTTTATAAAAGCGCTTTCCTTTGATACCGGTTTGGTCGCCGTCGGTTGCTTGCCAGGTCATAACAAAGCCGCCGTTATCCAAAGCAGCTACATCCACTTTTGTTTCATGACCTTCATCGAAACTGACAATCCCGTAAGTCAAATTAGGACTTATGGTGCCAAGTTCATTCGTTTCGCTGTCCCAATCAAGTCGTACCGCGTGCACGTCCCAACCAAAACGGTCGAAGTTACTTTGCCTACGATAGAGTTGCTGAACAACTACGACTGAACCATCTTCCAAGGTGGTAACCGCTGGTAATCGACCTTCCTCATAGTATGGAAAACCCGATAAAAATTGTCTTTGCTGTTTACGAGTGCCATCTTCATAAAAGCGTTGCCATTCAAGTTTTGGTTTCGGATCCCAGTCGTAACTGTCGATGCCTTCCCAAAATACTGCGAACCCACCGTCTTTTAATCCAGTCACTACCGGGTTATTGGTCGGCTCCCAACCATTGTCATCATCGCGAACTAAAATTGCCTCGCCTTGCTTATTGCCATCAGCAGTAAACATTTGTGCGTAAATTTTTCCAGCTTGTTGCCAAACGCTAACATAACGACCGTCGCTTAGTAGTGCCGTATCAACAACTGAAGAATCCGTTCCATCAACTAACGAAATAACTTCGGAGCTTCCGTCAAGAACCAATTGTGGATTTAATATTTCGCGCACAGCGTCAACACCGCGAGGATCGGCAAACTGTATTTCGCTGATTAGCTGACCTGTTCCATCAAATAAATTTTTGGTGATTCCGCCTTCGGGATCAACATGGTAAGTCAGCTGATTTGATTTATCGTAGAAATAAAATTGATGACGATCCTCTTCCCCATTAATGTCAGGACGTACTTGTGCTAATAAATCAGCATTATTTGCCACTTTATCAGGATGATTTAGCCCAACAATGTTGCCATTGTTGTCTTTAATTAAAAGCGCTTCTAACTGCTGAGCTGATAAAAAGTTTGCATAGCTTATTTGTTCAACTAATAAATCGTTTTCATTGAATTTATTTTCAGTTAATGCACCAGTACCATCAATGGTAGCTACTGCACGACCAACATCGTCAAATAATGTTTGTGTTAGAACACCTGTTGGATCGAGTACACCAATTTGGCGCCCTAATGCGTCATAAAAGTAACGTGTTTCACTTAAAGTATTAAAACTATCATTAGCAGCGACTTGTTCTAAACGCTGAATCACTTCACCTGCAGAGTTGACCACACTTAATATTCTAAGTCCGTTGGCCTGCGTAACCGCAATGGTACCGCGCTGTAATTCTTCGCCAACGCCGTAGAAATACTGTGTTGAATTTTGCTCGGCATCGGTTGTTGCTATTAAGCGTCCCATGCCATCATAATTGTAGGAAGTCTCTTGAAAACTCAGTGCCGTAGGCCAGGCACCCGCTTCTATCGGAGCTCTTAAATTATCGTCGTTCCAATCAACCGTGTTAATTAAGTTAAACGACTTCAGTAATTGACCTTTGTCATCGTAGATAAAACGCTGTACCGTCGCATCACCTTGACCTTGTCCTGTAATGTCATCTGTCTCTGAAAAAGAAATAATTTGACTCACTTGATCACGAAAATCGAAATAGCGATCAACGCGTTGTACGCCAGAAAAACCCGATAAATTAGCCACCCACTGTTCTAGCTCAGCTAGTGTAAGGTCAGCATTCTCGTCCAGCGCCGATACATCATAATGGTTAAGCGTATAGATAAAGTCACTTTGAATACCTGGTGTTACCGCATCGTCAAAATAGCGCGTTTCTGTAATGCGACCTACTGCGTCCATCGAAAAGCGGACTCGATGTTTTTCATCGTAAACAAGTCGAGTAGTGTTAGCTTCAGAGGCGGTAAGCGGACCTAAACCATCTGGATCGGCATTACGATAGACAGTCGAACGAATGAGTTGATTATATTGATCGTAGGCAAACGTTTGAGTGTTACCCGACGCGTCCATTTTACTCAACACGTTTCCATGCTGATCGTACGTCATGTAAGTGGTTTGATTTCGACCATCGGTCACCGACACAACGTTGTCATCTTCATCATAATGGTAACTGGTCACCAATCGCTGACCATTTTCATCAGCAGGAGTAATCACGCGATAAAGACGAGACTTATCGTCATAGATATAAGAGGTTGTAATGCCTCGACCAAGGTTGGCCTGGGACACAAGCAAATTGTCTGAAGCCGCTACATAGTTTTGATCTAGCACTTGAGTAACGTCGGTGCGACGCTCGTGATAATCAAAACGCATGACTTGTTTATCAGCACCTACACCTATCTGAGTAGATTTCACTCGCCAACCATCATCACTAGCTACATAGTGAATCGACAATACAGTACCATCGCTTTGTGTCATCGACTTTATTAAATCATCATGTTGATGAACTCTTACACCGCCTATTTTTTCATTCGGTTGATAATAGGTGTACTCAGTAACATAAATATTATCTTTCTGATCATTTAATATACCGTCGCCATCATCATCAATGCGCGCATCGGTGGTATCTAAATCAACAATAACTTTGGTTAATCGTTTTAGGTCATCGTATTCATAATGCGTCGCAGAGGTCAGAATACCATTCGAATAAGCTTTTACGTTGGCGAGCATACGACTGTTGCCATTGCCTTGATAATCAAACTCAACGCGCTGGCCAGCACTGTTCTCAATTGATTGAATGTCACCCCAATTGGTGTAATTGATATTGGTTTTCGAGCCCTCATTATCAATCACTTGAACGACTTTTCGGTTAGAAGCCGACTGGTTGCCAAAAACATATTGTGTTTGCGAATCGCCATCGGTCATTATCCAGCGACGATTAGCGTAAGTTAAGGTTTCGTGAGCGCCTTCACCATCAGTTGAAACAAAGTGTTTGCCTTGTGAGTCTTCATGACTTTTGCGAAATACTGAATAAGACCCATCACCGTGGTACACCACCACATTGCGATCGTTTTGGGTACCTTCGATTCGTTTTTCCCAATTGTATTTAAAACCATCATTTTGCTGGTATCGACCCAAACTGTTATAGGTACGTAATAAATTTATATCCGTTCCCAAGCCCACTTGAATGAGGTCTTGGTGCTGAAGTACCAGATTTCCAGATGCGGCATTAACATGTGACTGTGCGCCCGATTGGCCAATTGTTGGGTCACCGTTTTGAGTTCCCAAATTGAACAAAGAAGAATTTAATAGACCAAGTTGGGATCCGGAAATAATAGCAGTCATGGTGACTCCGAAAATTTATTTTTGTTGATAAGAATTGTTGTTTTTTTATGCGGCGTTTCTAATTAAAAAAGGCGCAATTAGAGGCAGCGTAATTAATCGCGGAGTATATCGAATACCAATACTAGCTCGACAAGTATTTGACACTTTATCTCAAAATAATATTGGTGAATATACAATGACATTTTTAGATGAGACTTTTGGTATAGAGTTGCAAATTTTTCAATCAATTTGCTTAAAATAAAAACATTTTTTTAAACAAACGAATGAATTAATGAACGTCCTTTCTGGTTGTTAGAATGAAAATAACAATAATGAAAAATGAAATATATGGCACGAATATACAGGTTAAATAACAATTGAGAATCAATCAGTATGAATGTACTAGATAACGAAAACTGCGAATGTTCTAAATTTTACTCAATTATTAAATTTAGTTATTCAAAGTGACCATGTACAAACTAACGATATATAAAATGACGGTATCTAAACTGACCATATCTAAACAGACAATACCTCAACTGTGATTAAGAAACATCAGCTCCCTGGCGATAATTCCACCAAAGATAAACAATATGCTGCCAATTCATAATTGACCGATATATAAGAAATGGAGACTAAAAATTGTAATTAAATAACCCGCAACACCATGACTTATTTATTTCTATTAATCGCTTATAATCTATCTAGAAAAGCTTGATAACCGGCTCATCTAACCATTCGTCGATCATCATAAGTAAGGTTTTTGTTCCTTCAACAACAGTCTTGCCCTCTAGTTGCTTGGTGAGCTCCGCCATAGTTGATTCCGTTTCAATGTTTAATGATTCAATTGCGTCGTTAATTGGTATTAAATAATTGATATTTAAACTGGCTCCACCACGCGTAAATAATCCCGAAACACTCAGGGCCACTAGTTCACCCTTGCTATTAAATACTGGCCCTCCGGAATTTCCAGAATTAATCGACGCATCGGTTTGAAAAAACGGCAAATTATTCAATTCGCGTCGAGCAGAAATAATCCCTTTGGTAACGGTGTGTTCCAAACCGACATTCAACGGCGTGCCAATAATGAAAATATCATCACCAACATCCGGCTCTAAACGAGCAATGTTTACGCCGGCAAAATCGCTGTTATGATCTTCGATGCGCAGTATGGCAACATCACGTATATTTTCTTTGCGAATTAATACCGCATCGTAAGTTCTATTGTTAACAGACACTCTAAATTTAGTGTGGTCGCCCACCACATGAGCATTGGTCAAAACATGTCCTTTCTCATCGAGGACTACACCACTGCCATGACCACCATCTACCTTTACCGTCACCGAGTTAGCTTTTAGCTCATCGACACGACGATTAAATGAGGTGTTAGCAAGACCATATGAATAATTTATCCGCACAGTAGTTCCGAACGACTCTTTCATTTCCTTTAAATCGGTGGGCACTAAATGCTTTACGAAGTTTTGATCCGCCAGCAAATTACGTGTTGCCATTTGCAACGATTGTTCTGCGCTGATATCAATACCTTTCAATCGATAACCCTGATCAAAAGAATTATTGGCCCCTTTAGTTTTACCTTTAAAGATTGTTTTTCGTTGCAGAGGATCAATAAGTTCCCACTCAATCAATAAATAACTGCCTGCTTTTTGAGACTTTTTATTACCACGTTCAAAACAGTAATTAAACTTCATGTCGCGAATAGTAATATTCAAATGCAAACTTCCACCAGAGGGCGCACCACCTAATGCATTTTCGAACACATACCCATTTTCATTAAAGGTATCAGCAACCGTTACTGCTGTTCCAGCGTTTTCAAATTGCACCACTCCGTCGGTCCAATACAAGTCTATGGGTGGCTCAGTACATGGAATGCGACCAATGCGAACCTGACCACTACTTTGCCCCGGCATTTCAAACTTAAAATCGACCAACGCTACAGGTCGATGGGGTTTTACTTCGGAGTATCGAATGGCGTCTAGTGCATCAACATACGGAATTAAATACTTGTCAGAAACCCGAACAATTTCCGATTCGGTGCCATCTTTTGGTTTTTCGCCGTAATGCACATTACCGTTTTTATCAATCCATTTATGGATTTGCGCAGCCATCATAGGAAAACTTACGAATGCTGCTAACAATATAATCATCTGTTTCATTCGTATGGCCCTATAAATAACTGGTGTAGCGATGGCGAAAAGTAAAAAAGCTTACTGCAAACAATCCGCAAGCGATTAAAAATCCGTATTTTAAAAAGCCGCTGGGAAATGGTGAATAAAGTACCGCCAAAAACAGACCAACGAGCGCAAGAAAAATCGGTAGTTTGCAATAATTGATCAGCCAATTGAACGAAATGCTTTCTCGTTCATATTCTTCATCCGCTTGTTCCGTATCGGCAAAAGGATTCTCGCTATTATCTAAAACATTAGGCGTTCTCTCTTCTTTCGGCTCCAATGATAATGACAGGCCACTCGATTCTGATTTTTGATACGACGCTTCATCCGGTTCAGCGAGTGTAAGCTCTTCCAGTTGATCTGCTGGAGTAACTGGAATAGGAGGAACAATCGATACGTCAAGCCCGATACTTTTTAATCGTTTTTCTATACGAGTGGCTTGTTCTGCATTCAATTCTTTTTTGATAATAATGGGTTGTTCGCGAGATTTAAAAAAGTTATCCAGAGCGGGTTGCTCCATTTTGAACAGACTCTTAGCGCTTTCACGTACTTCCTGAGGGTCGAAATTCTCAAGTAACCCTCCACTGTATACAATCTTATGCTTTTCCATAGACTTTGCCGTTCAGTTTTATATCTAGCAAATTATAGCTCAGAAACCGGTCGCTCGAAACCTCAGCACATGCTGCTGAGATGCAAGGTGTTGAGATGCATGACACTTGCAATTCTCAGCATGACGGGACGCTAAATAACAATCGTCGCCAGTGCGCTTGATAATATTAGGCTTGTTGTATTTCCGCCATTTTTTCTGCTTAACTTTACAGTGAGAACTTGGTACTTGAGAACCAACTTAAATGAAAATTGCAGTGATTGGCGGCGGTATTAATGGATTGTGTTGTGCCTGGCTACTAGCCGAGCAAGGTCATGCCGTCTCATTATTTGAAAGTGATGCTTTAATGGGAAAAACCAGTATTGCTTCCACCAAGCTACTGCATGGTGGTTTGAGGTACTTGGAACACTTCGAGTTTCGATTGGTGCGCGAGGCACTGCACGAACGCAAATGGTGGTTGGAACAAGTACCCGGCTTTACGCGACGTCTTCCGATTCTGTATCCACTTTACGAACATACCCGTCCTCGTTGGAAAATTAAAATCGGCATGATGTTATACGATTGGCTTGCGGGGCAAAAAGGTTTGGGCCGACATCGTTGGCTGACGCCAAAACAAGTGCAACGTTGTTCCCCCCTGCTAAAACAAGAAGGACTAACAGGTGCTTACTTATTTGCCGATGGTCAAATGGACGATCACGCTTTGGGGCTTTGGGTTGCCGAACAATGTGAATCTCTTGGCGTTAATATTCTTGAACATACACCGGTAAAACATATTTCAATCGACGGTTTAATTACCACTACCCAAAAATCAGAACAATTCGATCGCATTATCAATGTCGCAGGCCCGTGGAGTGTGCAATTACTGGAACAGTCGGATGTGGAATTTAAACAACAATTAGATTTGGTGCGAGGCAGTCATTTATTGCTGCCGCATGTGGCCAAGTTTGGGCATTTGTTAGAAGTGCCCAATGAAGAACGAGTTGTGTTTGTTCTCCCCTTTAAAGGCGAAACACTTGTTGGTACCACTGAAGTTCGGCAGGTCATTCATGATCCCATTCAATGTTCGGATGAAGAAAAACATTATTTACTTGATGTTTACAATCATTACTTTGAACCTGACTATAATGCTCAAGATATTATTCGAACTTTTGCGGGATTACGGCCATTACTCACGGGCAGTGAAATGGCCAGTCGAGCCAGCCGCGAATATAAGATTTTAAGTAAAGGAAAAATTATTTCGGTGTTTGGAGGTAAGTGGACCACTGCTCGGGCGTTAGCCAGAGAAGTGGTCAGGAGGGTTAAAGGTTAAACTATATAATGCAAGATTTGCCCCTTAGCTTTTTTAAACTGCTTTATTGAGTCTATTGACCAAAAGTTCATAAAAGGCATTGGGCTCAGCAAGAAGCTATACACTTAAGCTCCGAATTACCAACTTCAAATATATTAGCGAAGCTCACTTCGAGAGTATCAATCGGCTGAAATAAGCAATCAGTCTTACTTTTGTCCAAAATAACGAGTTTCTGCATCTAGAAAACACATTAAATATTAATCACCACGATAATTAACAATAAAAATTTCTTTACCCGACGATCGACTAACTTTTTTAAGTGATGGGTGTCCTGTTGTTTACATTCGACGTTATTCAAAACAAAGAATTAGCTAAACAATTAGAGTAAAGCGTTTTCTACAATACTAAAATATTTAACTTCAAATGATTCTCCCAATTCGTTCTTGAGCTCTTTCCAAATTAACCTACCTTCAAGATCAAAACTCTCCTCATCATCAGTGCTTTGAAACCCTGACTCAGTTGGGTCATCTTGATTTAAGGTATAGTCATATGCGCTTTCCCACCTTCCTATTCTATCCTTCAATTCATCTGATATCGGCAAGCTAGCTGGATCGATATTTTCAACGCTATCAACATCCCATAAAGCAAAACATTCATAATCGGGCATAAGCTTTAATTGTCTAGTCATGTAACTTACTCCGTAATCTAGTCATGTAACTTACTCCGTAATATAGGGTGAAAGTCTAGATTGAGGATTAGCCCCAACAATAAAACCATTGTCAGAAACAGTGACGCTAATCTGGTGCCTTGTATCATTGAACAATGTCTCGTAGATAGTCCGCCCCTGATTCTTGCCCTGGTAACCGATTACTTTTCCTTGAGTGACCGCCGTCATTACTGCCTCCGGAATTTGATCAGCGTGAATCCCTACATTAGCAAAATCTTGCTCGTGTCGGACCAATATGTGCTCAAGACCTGCCTGCTTATTCCCTGTTTCAAGGAAAACAATTTTTCCATCTTGTGTTTTACGAATATCTACAATGTTTTCTGGAGAGTGTTTTATGCCTTTCTGGCTAAGCTCGTCCAACAACTTTTGCCTATTCAGTAAAGCTAGCTCATCAACATGTCTGGCATGAAGTGTACTACTCGCCGCACGATTACTGTTTGGAACTTTCTTCCACCCTTGAAAGGTCACATTAATTGACCCACTCTGCCTCATCATAGTCGGTACAGAATCAAACCTCAATGGGAACTGTAGGTTTCTCATACCTGCAGAAGCCCTATTTATGGCTCTTGCCGCCATCGATGTAAATTTGCCAGCTGCTTTGGCAAAAGGTCCCGCAACAGTAAGTGCAGCATCCAAAATCAAACTATTTCGAGCTCCATTACGCAAGTCAAGAGGAGCGCCCGCATCACCAGCTAGGGAGAAATTTCTAGCATAGTCAGAGGCTATTCCAGCAAGAAGTTTATGACCTGGATCAGAGGTCATGTTGCCATACGCTTCCATCCCCGCGTAAATTTTATTGTTGTACAGCTCTTGAGCGGAATTGTACTCGGAGACAAAATATGCGTCAGAAATATTTATAAATTGAGCTCCTGACTCAACTTGATTGATGATATCCATGTATTGACCAGCGGATGCTCTTAATCCAACTTGATCAAATGCAGCTAGAATTCTCTGCTCGTTCGATGTTCCTTCCTCAAATGCAAGGAACCTACCCGTCATCCCGCTAAAATCGCCATCAGTGTTGGCAATTGCCATATTCAATATACGTTTATCGGTGCTTGTGCCCAACCAAGAATCACTTCCTCCGCCCAAATACTGGGTTGCGAGCGCGGTATCACCACCCAGCTTGTAGAAATCGTGGTCGAACGAATACTCATCTGCTGTAATCATTGCCGATATGGCAGCAAAGTCGCCCCTTCCATTTGCAACTTGATTGAGGTAACCCAGAACTTGAGCAATTTTCGCGTCAGCTTCACTATTAGGATTTGGAGCGATGCTAGGAGCTCGCTCTTGAGTTATCTCAAAGCCAAGGTTAGCTTCATTGTTGCCTCCAGGTTTATAAGGATAAACAATGCTACCGCTAGGTTGGACGATCCCACCATCAGCTCGAATTTTTAATCCTTCAGCAGATATACCTACAATCTTCGCTTCAGGAGAAACATTTTCTTTCGGGGTCAAGCCAGCTACAATTTCGTTTGCTAAAGCACTACCAAAGGCGTTTGCCCACGACATTTGATTTTCCCAACGAGAAGATTCTCCACGCTCCTTTTTAATTTTGTGATTGATATATGACGAAGCAACCCCCGTACCAGTAGAGGCTAAAAACCGGTCTACCGGCTCATCATAATTCTGGCCTCCAAAAAGCTGAGAGGAAACGTAAGAAGAGACAACATTGGACCATCGAAAATCATCTTTAACTCCAGCCAGTTTGTTAGCTGCAACAGCAGAAATCACAGTAGATGCTGCGTGAGCAGCACCACCACCGTAGCTTAAGGCCTTACCAGCAGCTTGAGCCAAAGAACTTGCATCTCGCACTGTTTCACTAAAGTCATAAAGTGTTTTTCTTAATGCTTCAGCTTCCTTAACTTTTCCGACTTTATCCGCAGCCTCCATCGCCTCTTTCGTAGAAGCAGCCTCGCCCGCCTGCCCTAAATAGCCCAAGCCCATCGTCGCGACAGTCGTCATACCGGATGACATTGCTTGACGCAAAGAGAAACTCTCCACCATTCCCATGGACTTACCAACTAATTGTGAAGCAGTGCTTCCCGCAACTCCCGCAGCGAATGCAGCACCCGCCGTAGCAGCAGAAAATCCTAAACTGCCTCCAAGAAGTGAGGTTCCAGTTGACCATAAACTTGCCCCAGCAGGACCGAGAGCGCCAGCCGTATAGACAGTTACTACGACCATCACGACGACCATAATGATTGCGCCTAACACTCCACATCCATTTTTCGGCGGTGGAGGCGCGATCGCTATCGGCGTGGTATCGCCGATAATATCGCCTGGATTATAGGGGCGGAATGTATCGGCATTATTGGTGTTAGTTAGCTGCGGAGGAATATTTAAATTCATTCCTTCCACTAGCTCGGAATCACTCGCAATACCATTATTGTTCGCAATGATGTACCAAAGACTTGAGTCACCATAGACTGTTGCAGCAATCGCTTTTAAGGTATCGCCGCGACTGACCACGTATTGACTTGGTGATGCCTGTTTTACTTGATTCTTAAATGGTTTTAAGTTGTAATCAAAATCAACACCTGACAAGAGTCCTATATCACCAACACCTTGACCATTTACATAGTAATAAGTTTGGTGTTTGTTAGTCTGATTTAAATTTAAAATTTGACCCGAGTTTGTATTTTTGTAGTGTCTCCAATAATTTTTTGTTGGATCTTCCTTATCTTGTTGATAAACACTGGTTAGATTTCTTCGCGAGTCATAGTAATAAAAAGTTTCACCAGGATTACTTTGATTTTTCGAATGCTTTGCAATTTGTTTTTGCAACTGATAGCTATCGAAATAATTGTATTGATTGGTGTAACCAATGCTGTGGTCGACTGTTGAACCATCACTTCTATAAACATACACGCGATAGCCAAGTTGATTACCTGCGCGATCGTAACCGCCTGTAAAATCAACTTTAGTCGATAACTTTTTGTTAGCGCCATTACTATCGTAAGTAAAATTCTTTTGCAGTGTCGCCTGATTTATTGCGTTGTAAATAGTATTAGTATGGTCTTTCAATTTGGTATTTAAAACTGCCGACGCAATTTGACTGTCACTCGCAAATTGAGCAAAAGCCACTCCATCATCTTTCCAATTTTGATTGAAATTATATGTGTGAACTGCACGGCCCCAATCATCGATAACTTGGTCCTTACTGTATAACCAAGCTCCATATACAGTTCGTGCCGAACCAAACTTAGCATCAAAGTCGAGTTTAGCTCTTACCTTAGTGTCTTCTAAGTTGCCGATGTCATCATAAATATAGAGCTCTTGCCTGTAAGCAGATATCGTTTGATATTCAACATAACCCGGCTCTTTATTCGCTTCTTTTAAGTAAACATCTTTGAAAGTTGTTGACTCAACACGTTGACCCAAAGCGTCGTAAGCGACTTCTTCTTCGGCGACTATTTGCTGGTTTTCCAAACGCCCCTTAACCGTAATAAGTCGATTTTCTTCATTATAGGTGTGCCAGTTAGCTCGCGTCGCATTGGTATTAGTTCCACCTAATTTATAGGTACCAATGGTAGCTCTTACATTTCCTTTTTCATCGTAGCGTTTTTCTAATGACAACAACTCGTTGCCGTAAGTATTAGCGGGTGATTTTACTTTTTCAATTCGATTAAGAGCATCGTATTGAGTTCGACTCTCCTGACTAAACGAACTAGTTTCAATTGTTTTAATTACTGTCGTTGAGTAAGTGGTATTAAATGATTCAAACTCACTGTTTAACCGACGAGGCTCAAAACCACCGCCGCCGCCATCTCCTGGACCTTCAATATATTCAACACCTGCATATCGCTGTGTTTGTAAATGCTTCACATGAACCTGTCGTCCAAGAATATCATATGAAAAACTGTCGACATTGATGGTGTGATTGAAGTTATCTGTACGGTAACGAGGAGTTGTACCTTCTGATCCAACTTTACGTTCGTCGGTAATACTTTTTAACGCACCGTTTTCCCAGTAGTCGTATCGACGCTCATCGATATTAGCACCCTCTAACGTGTAGGTTTCTTTGTTTAGATCTCCTTGAAGGTTGTAGAAGTAATCCGTCTCCCGGCCACCCAGATCGGTATAGGACTTAACTCTCCCGAAGGCATTGTCGTACACCCATGTTTGAGTACGACCGTTCGCGTCTTCTTGCGATGTTTTGTTTCCGTACTCATCGTAAGTGTAGTAAGTGCGACGCTCTGGTAAATCAGGGTTATTGACTAACGTTTTGTCTCGCATTTTAGTAGTTAATACAACGTTGCCACGTGTATCGTATTTATACATGGTCACGATTCTACTGGTTGTTAAATCGTAGTCGCCCATGTACTCGACTTTACGCTGACCTAAAGAGTCGAATTCGTAACTGGTTAATATAACTTCATTTAAACCACTTGGAGTTGTCTGCCCGCTCTTATATTGAACGCCTCCATTGTTTCGGAGAATGCCTTGCTTAATAATTTGCCCCATGGCGTCAAACTGGTTCGTTCGAACGTAACCCAATGCGTCCTTGGTCGCTACTTTTCGACCAAATATATCGTAAGCGTATTCTGTTATTTCATTTAAGCGATCAGTCGTGCGGCGTAAATTTCCGCCAGCGTCGTATTCATATTTGGTGAAGTTTCCTAAGGTATCTTTTTCAGCAATGCGTTGGCCGATTGCATCATAAAAGTGTTCTGTAGTTGCTTTATAACCAACATGCCCATCTCCTTTTTCATCCCAGTAGGTAACCGCCGCTTTCGTTTCTTTAATTAATCGATTGGCATGATCAAAATCATATTTTGTAATATTATTCGCCGCATCTTTCGTTTGAGTTACATTACCCCAACGGTCATATTGCTGTAGAGTTCTTGGCGTTGTAAGAACTCCTGTGCTCGCATTAGTGCTGTTAGCAAAACTTGTGAATTTCGGCGCTTGATGCTCAATCGCTCGACCGAGTAGGTCATACTTTATGTAAGTCACACGATCATCTAACGACGTAGATAAATCACCCTTTCGATTTTCACGTGTTTTCTGCCCAACTAAATCGTAATCGTAAGCTTTAATTACTCCATCACCTTGATTCGTTTGAACAAGACGTCCAGCATTATCGTAATCAAAAGTAAACGTATTTTGTTCACCTTCTTGCCCTTGTCGATATAGCTCTCCAAATGCATTGTAGGTCGAAACCGTCGTTATAAAATTCTCGGCTTCGTTATGAACATTTGTGTTAATTGATGTTTTAATTTGATTGCCGTTACTATCGTATTCATATTTTTGAACGCGAGTGAACTTATAGCTCTCTGGAGATTCTTTGGTTATCGGATCACCGTAAACAGGTACAATTTTTGTGGTATACACTCCATCGTCTATCTCAACCCTTACTTCATCATATCGAATAATAGGTGTATAAGTTACAACCTCTTCTTCATCTAAACTTTGACGAGTTTCTGTAACTTTTCCTTGTGAATTGTATTCGGTGTAAGTCGCATTCAAATTCGCATCTAGCGACTTAACAATATTACCGTGGAAGTCAACAATATTTCTGGTTTCCTGAACTTCACCTCTTGCACTTGAGACATTACTCTGCTTCGAGGTAGAAATAACATCGCCATGCGCATTGTACTCGAAGGTTGTGACCGGTGATGCCATAACAAAGCCATTTGAAATAAATGGATCTAAAGCTCCAGCTTTCGCAACCAATCGTTCCGGCTCAATCACACTCTCAACACGACCGAGTACATCGTATGAGGTACGTGCAATACCTCCATTGGCGTCAGTACGAGAGACTTCACGTCCCAATTTATCGTACCCGACTAATTCAACAACATCTCGCGAGTTTTTGAGAACATTTCCTGCGTCAATTCGAGAAACATCAACGCCTTCTTTAACCGTTTTCACAAGACGATTCATATCGTCGTATTCAAATCGAATAGCACGATCTTTATCACTTGCTGTCGGCGTTGAGTAAGAGGACTCATTCCAACTGCCAGATTTTTCTGCGTATTCCGTTTGCTTGATCACATTTCCAAATGCGTCGTACTCCACCTGGGTAACATAGCCAAGAGGATCAACAGTCGCGACACGTTGACCAGCGTTGTTGTAATAGAAGTAAGAATCAGCCCACTGGGTATTGCTCACTTTGGTGCTTTGTTTAATCAGTTGACCTTGCGAGTTGTACTCGTAACGCGTTTCTGGAGAGTCGGTAAAGGCGCCATTAGTTACACTGTTAAAACCAGCCACACTACTTTGCTTAACTGAAACTTTTTGGCCGAGTGAATTATAAGTTGTGGTGATCACACGATCTTTACCACTGGTATTTACCATTGCTTTAATATCTGCACTACTAAAGTCAGTACCCTTAGAGTTTAGAATACTCAATTCAGCAGGTGTTAATTCTTCAGCATATCGTGTAACTTCAATTACATTGCCACGAGCATCATATTGATAGAAAGTAACGTATCCATCGCCATCAACTTCATATTCAACTTTACCGTTCTCGGTATACGACTTGTAACGATAGAAACCTTCGGTGTCTTTGTTTTTCACCGCTTGACCAAACGCATTAAACCAGGTTTGATCGGTGTCGGCAGTTCCCGTTGCAACAACTTTATTCTGAGCGCTTGACCACACACCTTGATCAGCATTGATAACCGTCGTTTGATTACCACGCTTATCGTATTCGTATCGAATGGTACGCTCTTGACCAGCAATACCCGCAGCTTCGGTGATCGAAATAACATTACCATACGCATCGTAAGCAAAACGCTTTTTAATCTCTTCAGTACCTTCTGTACCGTCATTAAATGCGACTGTGACTTGGGGAGAAATTTCTTCGATTAACTGACCGCGTTTATCGTACTCATACGTCCACTTATGCCCGAGTTTATTTTCAAACTGAATACGATTACCAAAAGCATCATAAGTATTGTACTCAGTATGACCGTTGGCATCTTGAGTTGCGACTACGCGACCTAAAGAGTCGTAGGTGTATAAAGTTTCAATCACAGCATCGCTAACATCTGAGCCATCTATCGTAATGTCGGTAATTCGATCACTCATGTGCATCAAGGTTGCATCGGCTTGGTAACTTCGCGAACCGTCTACTGTTTTGGCCGATGTATAGAAAGTAGTAAATTGTAGCTCACCTTCTCTTCTAACTTGATAAAGTGCTTGACCGTTCGATAACTTGATGCGGTACTCATTACCCGCTGCATGGTTATCTAAGAAGCTAAATTTATTAGAGCCGTCTTCATAAACATAGATATCATCGTAAATGATGAAAAGAGTGAACTCCATATCGCCATAAGCACTTGAATCTCCTCCATTATCATTTAGTCCGACCAAGACTCTAGAAGACTCTGACGGCACTTTAAAGCGAAATGCACCCTCTCCATTCTTAATACTCTCGATGCTGTGCGCGGACGCATCGTAAGCACTCGCACTGCCGGAAATTTTCTCGATGCTGTTGCCATCAATCTTTGTGTTAATCGGTTTTGTAAGCGTTAACTTGTTAGGAAGTAACGCCGTTAGCTGTTCTACCGTATAGCTTTGATTAACTACTATAGAGTCCGAATACCGGCGAGTGGAGATCACATTCCCATTGGCATCGTAAACATTTTCAGAAACGTAATTTTCAGGATCAATCGTATAACGAACACGGCCTATAGCGTCATAGAAAAAATGAGATTCAGCTGCAGGATTATTCACCCCTGCACCATCGAGTGTAATTCCAGTGACACGATCGTTCATATGCATTAACGTCGCATCAGCATGATAGTTTTTAGTTCCATCGACAGTTTTAGTCGATGTATAAAAAGTAGTAAAGCCAGTTTCGCCAGCTTTTCTCACTTGATATAGCGCTTTGCCATTCGACAATTTTATTCGATATTCATTCCCTTCCGTATGATTATTCGAAAAGTTAAATCGGTGAGAACCATCCTCATACACATGCACGTCATCATTAATAATGAATATCGTAAACTCCATATCACCATAGGAGTTTGATGCCGCACCATTATCATTTAATCCGACTAAAACACGGGATGACATCGAAGGCACTTTAAATCGTAATGCCCCTTCACCATTCGCTATACTTTCAATGCTATAAGCAGCGGCATCATAAGCGCCTGCACTACCGGATATTTTTTTAATTGTATTTCCATTAACTTCTACATTAACGGGCTTTGTTAACGTTACACTACGAGAAAGTAAAACGCTCAATTGCTGTGCGCTGTAGCCTGGGTCGAAGACTATCGCATCTGAATATCGACGAGTAGTCGACACATTGCCATTGGCATCGTAAACATTCTCAGAGACATAATTCTCAGGGTCTATCGTGTAACGCACACGACCTAAAGCATCGTAAACGTACTTCGTAGAAACGTATTCATCTTGATGCTCAAGATGATTTTCAACCCATTTACTTGGTGTTGTTTGTTCTAACGACACGACCTCAAGCTGTGGCTTTACCACAAACATATACGAATCGTTACTGCCTTCATTGGTATTACGTTTGCGCAATAACAATTGACCTTTTACTGCACCTTCTGGTGCTTCACCTTGAGCCACAATTCGTTTATAACCCGACAGTGATTGGCCTCCAGATTTTTCTGTCACATTGCGTGATGCAGCTATTTCTGCTGTTGAACCTAAACTCTTCCCTTCAGCATCGAACCAAACAATGTGAATAGAGACGGTCGCGCGATGGGCGCCCGTGTAAGCAGAAAAGATATACTTCTCACCTTCCCTAACTTCTATGTCTTGTACTAACTCCTGATAGGAGTCGCTTGGGTCTCTTCCTGTTTGACGTAACCAATAGGTCTTCGCATCATCGTCGTTCAAAGACCAGTAGTCTGATAGCTGGACACCTTGACCTGAAGCATCCACTCGCCAATGCCGTTGCCGCCAGCCATCAGGATCAACACCACTAGAAACATCAAAAGTTGAATTGGTCAATCGGTTTTGATTAAACGAGTTGAAATCCACATCGCTTACAATAGGATGCTCATATCGCTTCGTCTCAATAACATTACCATTAGCGTCGTAAACATTCTCAGAAACATAATTCTCGGCATCAATCGTGTAACGAACGCGCCCTAAGGCATCGTAGACGTACCTAGTAGAAATAGAGTTAGCATTTTGAGTTGATATAAATCGATTCATATCAGACTCAGTAACTCCCCCCTTGAGCGTGATATTATCTAAACGTCCAGAACCTCTTATTAAAAATGCATTAACATCCCGTATAACATTGTCTGGCTCAACTAATGCTAAATCAGCAGCCAAATCTCTTTGAACCGTTTGCCACTCTCCCTGTTTAGTTTCTACAGGTAATCCTAAGTATGCATAACCCGACTCACTTAAAGTCGGTGTTCGATCTCCCGCAGTGTATGTTAGATAACGATGGCCCTTATCCGTGTCCACACTAATGTATATCGTATATCCTTCTGAATATTTCATTTCCCATGACAACACTCGTTGGTCTACATTATTCCAGTTTGCCATCCCTTCTGTTTTTACTCGATAACCATTACTCGTTCCCTCACCTGTTAACTGAATAACATCATGTCCTTTCTCGTCGTCGAAAACACTTGTAATAGTTGCTCCTTCAGGCGACGCGTCATAAACCTGAATATTATTTATTTGAGAAGCTCGGCTGATATAGTTAGAGTCGGTTTTAAACGCGCTTGCATCAATATTTTCATAGCGCTTTGTCTCAATTACATTACCATTAGCATCGTAAAAGTTCTCAGACACATAACCTTCACCATCAATCGTATAACGCACTCGGCCTAACGCATCATAAACGTATTTTGTAGAAGTTGATTCAGGTGTCGCATTAACATCATACTCAACATAATTATCTGCAGACCAAATATAATCCGAAGACTCTGGACCTGACCAGATATGAGTAGCTAACCGTGTCGTGCCAAAATCAGTCATACTAGTTCTTTTTTCTAGAACAGTAGCCTCTCGATTGCCTTTTTCATAAACTCGATTGATTGTTCCGCCTGCTACGATTTCTATTTCAACAACGTAAGTTTTACCTTCCTCATACTGCCCCAGTGTATGAGCGCCACTTTGTGCATTTTCTCTGTGATAACTTTGAATATTTCCACTTCTGAAATAAATACCGCTGAGTCTATAAGCAGGATCACTCCATCCTTTTGAGTTGTCCATCTTAACCATCAAGTACTCTTGCCCACTCAGTTGCTCTGCAGTCACTTCAAGACGGTAGACGCTTCCTACACTAGAAGCTTCTGAGTTACCAAAAATACCAGGGTAATAATTGGAAGAACCTTCTTCTAACTTCTCGCCTTTTAAAGTAACTTTGTTGTTCTCTCGAACCACACTTCCTGCTGGCGTTCCGTTTATAACAAAACCATTAGTATTTGATGCGAAGTCTTGATTCTTAGTTGCCGCTAATAAACGCTGAACATCATATTCACTCACGGCAGATTCAGCGATTATTGGTTTTTTATAACGCTTCGTCTCAATCACATTGCCATTAGCATCGTATACGTTCTCTGAAACATAACTCTCAGCATCAATCGTGTAACGCACGCGACCTAAGTCATCGTAAACGTACTTCGTCGAGACAACATCTCCCTGCTCATAAACCTTTATATTACCAAACCAACTATTTCCTGTTGGTGAAGCTACATCATGGTCATTAATAAAATAAATTCGATTAACCGCTTTACGCCAGTTAGCTCCAAGTTCACCAACATTAATCTTATAATGGACGACTTCTCCTAACTCATCATACGTGTGATAGGTTTGAGTAACTCCTGTC
>JABXHY010000088.1 GCA_013373375.1 Gammaproteobacteria bacterium | reverse complement strand
GCATAATGTATATTATGTTAAATAGAATGTTTGGGTATTATTATACGAATAATCTGTAGCCTATTTCACATAATTCCTTGTTTTACTTAGTTATTCTGGCTTTAACTTGAATAAGTCCGTTTTCAGGTACACACTAATCTCTAACACAATAACCAATGCATCAGCTTGGAGGCATTTGTGAAGCCCACTCAATTCAAACTAACTAAAATAATTTCAGCGTTGGGACTCATCCCATTGGCAATGTCTGTTAATGCTAGCGATTCGAAACTCTATAACGATTGGCTTAAGGTCGAAGAACAATCAGAATATCGTAGTTCACTTGGCAATACAGAGTCGCTACCGTCAACGGTTTTTCAATTATCGGCTGGTGCTCTTAATGGTATAAACAAATCAAATACAGACACATTTTCGATTACATTACCTCTTCCAAATAACGAGCGTGTCGAGTTTATATTAAAAGAAAACAACGTTTTTCCTAAAGAATTGCAAAAGAAATACCCACAAATTCGATCATTTTCAGGGTATGCAAAAGATAATCACGAAGTAACTGGCCGGTTTGAGTTTTCTCACAAAGGGCTGTCGGCTATGTTTCTGCAAGATGAAGAATGGATTTTTATCGATCCTATTTACGATACTAAAGGTCTGCACAGAGTCTATAACGGCTCATTGGCTAGAACACTCGTTAATTTTAAACCAAATGATAAAGTCCTTTTTGACGCAATTGAAAACGATAAAAAGGCTAATAATCAAAATAGAGCGCCTGACTTTGGCGATCAATTGCGCTCTTATCGAATTGCGGTGAGTGCAGCAGCAGAATACACTGCTTTTCATGGCGGCTCTGTCGCTGATGGCTTAGCGGCAATTAATGTAACCATTAATCGTGTAAATGAAGTTTATAATCGCGATCTAGCCGTTCAACTCAACTTAGTCGCTGGTAATGACCAACTGGTATTTACAGACGCTGCTACCGATCCTTTTGACAATGACACAGGCGATATTTCGACTAACCAGTCTGTTATTGATGCGGCTATAGGGAACGCTAATTACGATATTGGTCACATTGTTAATACCGCAGGAGGTGGACTTGCCAGTTTAGGAGTAGTTTGTAACAACAGTGCAAAAGCTCGTGGCGTTACGGGGTTAGGCAGTCCAACAGGAGACGTGTTTTATATCGATTATGTTGCGCATGAAATAGGACACCAATTTAGAGGTAATCATACCTTTAACGGCGGAACCGGATCATGTGGCCCAAATCGGGCGGGATCGGCAGCTTATGAGCCTGGAAGTGGTTCAACTATCATGAGTTATGCCGGTATTTGTGGTGAACAAAATCTTCAAAATAATAGTGACGCTTTTTTTCATACTTACAGCATCGATGAAATAAGAAGTTTTATTACATCCGGTGGTGGTTCTTCTTGCGGAACGCTTTCAAGCCTTTCAAATAACCCCCCTACTGTTAACGCGGGTGAAAATATTGTTATTCCTTCGCAAACACCATTTATTTTAGCCGGTAGCGGAAGCGATTCAGATGCCGCAGATGTTCCCAACCTTGCGTACTCTTGGGAACAGTTGGACTTAGGAAATCAAACTCCTGATCAAGCCTCTATGATTGATGATGGTTCTCGACCGTTGTTCAGAACTTTTCTACCGGAATCAAGTTCAACACGATACTTTCCAAAACTAGAGAAAATAGTTAATGGAACGTCCTCTTTTGATGAAGTGTTACCAACAACCGATCGTGTTATGAATTTTCGATTAACAGTAAGAGATGATCGCGGTGGTGTATCTTCCGATGATATGACGGTTACTTCGGTTGCAGCAGCAGGACCCTTTACAGTTACCGCACCTTCAAATGCTGGTCCGTTTACAGGAGGACAGCCAACAACTGTAACCTGGAATGTTGCTAATACCTCTGGCGGATCAGTTGCGTGCCCTTTTGTTGATATCCGACTATCGAGTGACGGTGGAGCAACTTTTACGCAAACATTAGTAACCGCAACAGCTAATGATGGTTCTGCCGACGCAGTAATGCCTAATGCAAGTATTGCTTCGGCACGTTTAATGGTTATTTGTTCGGATGAACGTTTTTATAATTTAAATCCGATAGCCTTTTCAATTGAAGCATCGAATGGTGTTCCCACCATTACGGGTCAGCAAGACATTACGACACTAGAAGATCAAAGTGTCGCCATCGATGCAACCGATCTAATTATTGAAGACTCAGATAACTCTTCTCCGTCTGACTTTACGGTTACGGTTTATTCTGGCGCTAACTATACTTTTTCTGGAACAACCGTTACTCCAGCACAAGATTTTAACGGGAGTCTTTTGGTAAACGTCTCTGTTAACGACGGTATAAATGAAAGTATTTTGTTTCCGTTAACTGTGGACGTAACTTCAGTGAATGATGCACCAGTTATTACAGCTGCAGACTCACTATCAACAGACGAAGACATACCACTTACCATTAATGTTTCGGATGTTACGATTAGTGACGTGGACAGCACGGTCTTTTCATTAATCATTAATACCGGTGCAAATTATTCTGTCAATGGCAATCAACAAGTCGTGCCAGCCGCTAATTTTAGTGGCAATTTAACGGTAGGTGTTAGAGCAAGTGATGGAGAATCGAGTAGTGCCGCTTTTGATGTCAGTGTAACAGTAAACTCAGTAAACGATGTGCCAACTGTTGGTGATGACTCTTATACCGTTGTTCAAGATTCTGGCATGACTGTATTAGACGTACTCTCGAATGATAGCGATGTTGACACAGGCGATACTATTTCAATAAGCAGTATTAATTATGCCGGGAATAGCACCGTCACGATTGATGCGACATCCAATGAGATTAACTATACTCCAGCCAATGGGTTTTCGGGTCAAGAATCATTCACATATGTTGTTGTCGATAATAATGGTGGTGAAAATACCGGTACGGTTTCAATAACAGTAACCTCAACGTCAGGTGGAGGTGGTGGTGGTTCTATGGGAGTTTGGACTTTACTGCTTGCTCTATTGTGCTTTAACCGAAAAAGAAAATTAGTTTAAAGTAAGTATAGGGCTCCTTTTTAGGAGCCCTATTTTTAATTAATCATTCACTTTGTTAAGTTGTAGCTTTAATAAACTGGTTGTGAATCCTAATAGAGGAATATTTAATGGCGTTAGTATTAATTAGAAAGTTCACGCATCTTAAATCTCGTTCCCTTGCATGTTTTTTAGCAGTGTTTTTGATCGGTGGTTGTTCGAACTCTGATCAAACAAATAATAGTTCTGATGTAAATTTAACAACCAGTAATGAAGCAACAAAACCGGATGAAAACGCTCCTGAGCATATTAAAAAATTATGGTGGGCGAATTATGCGAACGCTAAAGTAGACTTGAAAAATGCACTCGAGAAAAACGATTATGCGTTTTGGGTCCTTGCAACGAGACAACCATTAGCTCCTGGTCTTGATCCGAAGAAACATTCCTCCCTAATAAGTAAATGCGGCCAAAAATACCTTCCTGGTATGGGAGATGTACTTTTTGATGATGCTCACGAAAAACTCTACACCAAAGCAACTCAATATGCCGTGTCCTATAATCAAATGCTAATTGAACATTGCAAGAACAAATAAAAGAGCTTTGACCGCTGCCAAATACTCTTTGAAGCGGTCATTTTTAGACACTGTTGATACTCTGCCCTTTCTCGTTAGCTTAAGAATCATCGCCTTCTTCCCTTTAATTTATTCAATATTTCAATAAGATAGAATGTATCTAAATATTTACACCCTATACCGTTGATCCAAATCAATATGACTTTTCTATACCACGATATGTTTAACCGCATAATGTTAATTGCAAAGAGATTATTTGATGAACAATTATCTTGGTTTGAGAGGTATAGAGTTTACTGAGTTCGCAAGTCCTGATTCAGATTTTATGGATAAGGTATTTCACGCATTTGGTTTTTCAAAGTTAAAAAGGCATAAAAACAAAGATATTATTTATTACAATCAAAATGATATTCATTTCCTTCTTAATAAAGAAACTAAAGGCTTCTCAGCTAACTTCGCTAAATCGCATGGCCCAGCAATTTGTTCCATGGGATGGCGTGTCGATGATGCAGAGTTCGCTTTCAAAACGGCAATAGAAAGAGGAGCAGAAGCTGCTAAAGAAAAAGATTTGCCTTATCCTGCTATATTCGGAATCGGCAAGAGCTTGATATATTTTATTGATAAGTTCGACATAAGTGACAATATTTACAAAACTGATTTTAAGCCTTTAGAAACTCCCTGCATTGCCGAAAACAAAGGATTTACCCGTATAGACCATCTGACGAATAATGTGTTGAAAGGAACAATGCAGCAATGGTCGAATTTTTATAAAGAAGTTTTTGGCTTCACCGAAGTACGATATTTTGATATTCGAGGGCAAGAAACAGCTCTTCTTTCTTATGCCTTACGATCACCGGATGGAAGTTTTTGTATCCCGATCAATGAAGGAAAGGGAAATGATCGAAATCAGATTGATGAATATCTCCGTGAATATAACGGTCCTGGTGTTCAACATATCGCGTTTGAAACAGATGATATTCTAAAATCGCTTGATAAACTGGATCGTTCAGTGATTGATACACTGGATATTCATGAAGACTACTATGAAACCATCTTCAATCGAGTTCCTAATGTTACAGAAGATCATGACAAAATAAAGCAACATCAAGTTTTAGTTGATGGAGATGAAAGTTCATATTTATTGCAAATCTTCACCAAAAATTTATTCGGTCCTATATTTGTTGAAATAATTCAAAGACGCAATAACCAAGGATTTGGAGAAGGCAATTTTCAAGCGTTATTTGAGTCGATTGAGCGCGATCAGAAAAAACGTGGAGTGTTATAATGGAAATTCAACAAATCCATCACGTTGCTTATCGTTGTAAAGACGCGAAGGAAACGGTCGAGTTTTATACTAATGTTCTGAATATGAACTTTATACTGGCCATCTCAGAAGATAAGGTGCCCAGTACGAAAGAACCTGATCCTTATATGCATGTTTTTCTTGACGCTGGAAACGGTAATGTTTTGGCATTCTTTGAGCTACCGAAATCTCCAGAAATGGGAAGAGATAATAATACGCCTCAATGGGTGCAACACATCGCACTACAAGTTGAAGATGAGGATGCTTTATTAAATGCAAAAGTCGAATTGGAAGCTCAGGGAATAGATGTTATTGGTCCAACCAATCATGAAATAATCAAGTCGATATATTTCTTTGACCCGAATGGACACCGTTTAGAACTTACAACAATCACTGCAACCAAAAAGATGATGAATGCATTAGATAGCGTTAAGTGGAAAATGTTAAATGAATGGAGTGAAACCAAACAAGCACCAAAACATGCCGAGTGGTTACATCAAACAGAGTTTAATTCAATTGAAGACAAGGAGTTAACCGTATGACTTCTTATGTGGCTAAAACGCCAAGTGAGTCAGGTGTTATTAATTACGATGAAATTGAAAATAAGACTTGGCAATTTCTCTATAATCGACAATTTGAGTTAATTCAAACTAGAGCTTGTGATGCTTATCTTTCAGGTCTCGAGACATTACGTTTGTCTAAACACTCGGTTCCACAATTGCCAGCTGTAAATCGAGAATTGTATAAAGCCACTGGATGGAGTGTTCAGGCCGTACCGGCTTTGATACCCTTCAGCACCTTTTTTGAATTACTAGCGAATCGAAAGTTTCCTGCAGCGACATTTATTAGAAACCCGGAGGAGATCGATTACTTACAAGAACCAGATATCTTCCATGAAATATTTGGCCACTGCCCTCTTCTCACCGATCCAGTTTTTGCAGATTTTGTACATGAATATGGAAAGTTAGGTTTGTCTGCCAGTCAAGTACAACGAAGATATTTAGCAAGAATATTTTGGTTTACCGTTGAGTTTGGATTGATTCAACAGTGTAATAACAATAAAATTTACGGAGCTGGCATTCTAAGTTCGCCAGGTGAAACGGTATATTCTCTCGAATCTAGTAAGCCAGACCGTATTTTATTTGATTTGAAAATGGCGTTAAGAACTCCTTATCGAATTGATATTTTTCAACCAGTCTATTTTGTCATAGAGTCTTTTGAAGAGATCTATAATGCAATGGACAGCTCTATTCTTCAATACATCGATGAGGCCATAGAATTAGGTGACTTTGCGCCTAAGTATGCTCAAAAAGCAGATATCATTCCTATTAAAGCAAGTAACACTAAAGCTCATGACTGTTGATATAGAGTTTCTTTATGGACTTACTTTATAGAGTTACTTTATAGTCTTTAACTTTAGAATGAAGTTAATTAAAGTTAACTTCATTCCTGCATTCTTTAGATTGTTTGAATTAGAGTGAATATTATAGATCTTTAATCAAATCTACAGGATTTACTTCATCTATCTGTTCTTCAGATAAAAATTGCTTTGCGTATACCGTATAAACTCTGGACTCAATAAATAACTTGAATAAATCTTTATCAACATGATCCTGCAACGCCATCTGTCTTAGTATCTGCAAAGATTCAGACAAAGGTTTTCCCGTTTTATAAGGTCGATCACTGGCGGTTAGTGCTTCAAAAATATCCGCCACTGCCATTATTCTTGCTGGTATTGACAATTCGCTTTTGGTTAATCCTTTTGGATAACCTCTTCCATCCATTCTTTCGTGGTGACCACCCGCATATTCAGGCACATTTTTAAGCTCAGGTGGTAGTGGCAACGTTTCAAGCATTCTAATTGTGCTGATAATATGTTCGTTAATTATGTAACGATCTTCGTCTGTTAGTGTACCTTTGGGTGTCGATAAATTATAAACCTCACCTAAATTTTGTTTGATTTTTGGTGGCCTCATCGTGAACCCATAATCATCAAATTTACTTTCGTCGATAATCCTATAGGTAATATGCTCTGGTTTATCATCGAGTAAAAACTCTTCACTAGGCGTTTTGTGATTGTGCGATGAGGTTCGCTGCATCTCGTCCGACGAAAGGCCAAGGTTAGAATCCAGATATCTCGTCCAAGTTTGTTGGGCAATCATTTTAAGTCGACGTTGCTGCTCTTCTGACATAAACTCACCACCAATATTACACGCTGCTACGAAAGCGAAATCATCTTGAATGGTTTTTCTTTGACTCTCCAAGATTTGTTTCAATGATTCTTGTTGTTCAGGTCTTCGTTTAACTTGTTTTAAGTAATCAATTTCAGCATCGCGCCATAGCACCTCAAAGCGCATTCGAATTTCATGTATTCGATTGTAAATGGCCTCAAGTTTTACTCCTTTATCAACAATGTGCTCCGGTGTCGTAATTTTACCGCAGTCGTGTAGCCAAGAAGCAACCTGAAACTCTCGCCACTGTTCAGCATTTTTAAACTTAAAGTCTTTAAATGCAGTAGAATTTGATTCACATGCGGCTTCAGCTAATAACTTTGCTAGTACTGGCACACGCTCGCAATGTCCCCCGGTATAAGGCGATTTTTCATCAATTGCCTGAGCAATTAGTTTAATGAAAGCATCTAATAGTTGCTTTTGAGAAACTTCATATTCGCAAATCGCTTCACTCATGGAAACCATTGAAATCGAAAGCTGATGAAGCTCTCGAATCTTAGAAGGAATGTACTTTACTTTTTTAAACTGTCGTTTTCGGATTTTATTATTTTCATGTATCAAGTCATTAATCGGATTGACCAGAAGCTTTACTGCTACTAATACAATAGGCACTAAACACATAAACACTAGTAGTGTGAGCATCATCGAGAATAACACTTGATTCATGTACAAGTACTTAGCTTCCTCTTCAGATATTAGGAGAGCTATATATTCTTTCCTTTTGCGATCTATAAATCCTTTAATTGCTGTTACAAAAACGTAGTGAGTTTCTCCATCAAAATCCAATTTTAGAACTTGATCATGATAATAAGGATTTTTAGCATAAGTTAATAGTTCACCAGTAGGTAATTGACCTACTGCAAGACTTTCCTCAGCTCCTCCTGTACTAGAGTCTGGAGTCAACCACTTTTCGACGAGCTCCTTTTTAACATTTGGTTCTAGTTCTTTGTATGCTCGATTTAACATCCCAATTAAAACCTTATTATTTTTAGGAGCTAGAAAATGAAGAGCAAAATCTGATTGATTGCTGAGTTCCTTGATGGGATCTGATAAAAATACATTATTCATAAAGTGATACTTTGTGATGTATTCGATCACAGTCCGATGGTCGAGTACAACATCAACAGAATTGTTAATCAATCCCTCTAACGCTGATTGAGTATCATCAAACTCAATAAAGGTTTGATCTGGCAATCGTTTTTGTAGATATTGGGTAACTGCGTATTGATTCTGAGCAGCGATCCTATAGCCTTTCAAATCTTCTAATGAAGAAAATGTTTTATCTTGTAATTTAGATGCAACGATAATTTCCGTTTCGACAATAGGTAATGAGAATTCGCCAAACTCTCTTCGTCTTTCTGTCTGCATAACTGTCGTCATAAGATCAAGTTTGTTATCGAAAAAAAGCTCCAAAAGTTGACTAAAGGTATAACCATTTTTAAAATCTGTTTGAATCCCAATTTTTTGCGCTAACAACTTAATCAAATCAACACTGTACCCTCTTGGACTACCACTCACAGTATACTCGTAAGGTGGATAATCGATCATATTGGACACAGTAATCACAGGGTTCTCTTTTACATAGTTCATCTCTTCGCCCGACAACACCATTCTACTAACACTGCTTGGAATGTTGTGGTCGTGTCCGCCGTTAAAAGCGGTTATAAATCCAGACTCATCAAAGATAAATGCCTGTGATGTTTTTGGAAACCTTGGATTTTGTAAAAGCCGATCAAGAGATGACAAAAGAGTTGTAGCTCCAACAACCGATTCATCTTGAGTTCTTATTGAGTAACTAATGCCTGGCCGCTTAACAAATGAGAAAAGATACGGCGGCATTTTGGTAACGTTGTCGAATTTAGCTTCAGCAAACCATGGTCTTTCATTAGAGCGGAAATCTGATTTTTCGGTAAAACTTAATCGAATTTTTAATTGGTCATTTAAAAAACTGGTCATTTTTATTCGTTGGCCATCTTGGTTAAATATTCTTACCAATGCCCATCTGTCTTGTGGCGCGGCCTGCCAAACAGTCCTTAGACCCTCTGCGGCTTCAAGATTCGATAATTCCAGGTAGTTACCGTTGGCTTTACCTAGAAATAATGAAAAAATTCCATTTCTTACTTGTAACAGATTTGCCATTTGAAAAATTAATGGATGATTAGGCTCGTCTGTAATTGGGATAGATATGGCCGTATTATTTTGTAGCGCATAGCTTAAACTAATACCTCGCCTTTCGAGTTGAAGGGCTCTTTCTGCACTCCGTTCCGCTATATCAATGAATTGTTCTTCGGCAGCTTCGTCGGCTAGCTTTAAACTGAAATAATAATGTAAAAATAGTGCAACCAGTGCTACTAGACCAGACACTAAAAAAAAGGTTGTCAAAATGGTAAATCGCAGGGTGAAGCGTTTTGGATATTTTGCTTTTTTCTTCTGGCCCATCGGTGCTAATCCACTGATTTAGTTTACAAAACAGTATAACTATAGTTGAAAATAACTTCTCAGTCGTAACAAAAATAGGCAACCCGAGTTACTTTGTTCCTTTTTCGAGATATCGGAGAGCAACCTGGCTAAAATTTCATATTTTTTATTAAAAAGGTCAATGATATTATGTTGGCCACTTCTACTATTCTGAGACAACAGATTACAAGTCTAATAATTTGACCGTTAACTGGTTAATAGAGACTCGGTTTTGAATCTATTTAAGGTGTGAAATGACTATAAGAATTGGGATAAATGGTTTTGGTCGCATGGGACGCTTAACCTTAAGAGCTCTTTGTGACTCTGATATGTGGCGTTCCGGGGAGTTAGTTTGTACCAGAATAAATGATCCATCAGGTGACGCGCATACTCTTGCTCATTTAATGAACTTTGATTCTGTTCATGGACGTTGGCAAAAACAGGCAACTGACCAAGAACAAGCCATAAACATTGATGGTAATGTCATTAATTGCACGCAAAATAAATTGATTAGCGAAACGGACTGGTCTGATTGTGATTTGGTCATTGAAGCATCTGGAAAAATGAAATCACAAAAGGTATTACAAGACTATTTCGACTTAGGCGTGAAGCGTGTTGTTGTAACAGCACCGGTTAAAGAAGAAGGTGTTTTAAATGTTGTCATGGGGGTTAATCATCATCTTTATGACCAACAGAAACATAAAATCGTGACTGCTGCCTCTTGCACAACTAACTGTTTGGCTCCTGCTATTAAAGTAATACATGAAAAGCTTGGAATTAAACATGGCAGCATGACAACGATTCATGACATTACCAATACTCAAACCATACTTGACGCACCACATAAGGATTTACGGCGCGCTCGAGCTTGTGGTATGAGTTTGATACCGACAACGACTGGCTCGGCAACTGCAATAACTCACATTTTCCCTGATTTGAAGGGTAAATTAAATGGCCATGCTGTACGTGTTCCACTCGCGAATGCATCGATTACCGATTGTGTGTTTGAAGTCAATCGTGCGACTACATCTGAAGAAGTAAATGAATTACTCAAGCAAGCTTCAGAAAATGAATTAAGTGGAATACTTGGTTATGAGGAAAAACCTCTGGTCTCCATCGACTATAAGACGGATCCTCGATCGGCAATTGTAGATGCTCTTTCCACTATGGTCATAAACGATACACAAGTTAAGCTTTACCTTTGGTATGATAACGAATGGGGCTATGCAAACCGAACCGCTGAATTAGTACAAATGGTGATTGCAAAGGGCCTTTAATTGCTTATGGAAAGTTTTAGGGACCTCAGACCAGAAGTACGTCAATATTTTATCATTACAGGTAACTACTGGGCATTCACGCTTACAGATGGCGCGTTGCGTATGCTTATCGTGCTCTATTTCCATAATTTGGGGTACTCTCCTTTCGATTTGGCAATGCTATTTTTGTTTTATGAGTTCTTTGGTGTTGTTACCAACTTGTTAGGTGGTTGGTTAGGCGCTCGTATCGGTTTAAACAACACCATGAATATCGGATTGATTTTGCAAGTCATTGCTTTAAGTTTATTACTCGTGCCTTCTGTAATGCTGACTGTTCCTCTCGTAATGTTCGCACAAGCTCTGTCGGGTATTGCAAAAGACCTCAACAAAATGAGTGCAAAAAGTGCTGTAAAGCATTTAGTGTCAAAAAATGACAATAGTCGCCTTTACTCTTTAATAGCACTACTTACTGGGTCAAAAAACACTTTAAAAGGTGTCGGATTTTTTCTTGGCGGGGTTTTATTAGCAGTTATTGGTTTCGAATACGCGATTTTTAGTATGGCTTTAACATTAGCTGTCGTATGGATAATCAGTCTTTTGACCTTAAGACAGGATTTAGGTAAAGCCTCTAAAAAACCAAAGTTTTCACACTTGTTTTCAAAAAGTAAGTCGATAAATTATTTGTCAGCCGCTCGTCTCTTTCTATTTGGTTCGAGAGACATATGGTTTGTTGTTGCTTTACCGGTTTATTTGACCTCGCAACTGAATTGGAATCACTCTTTGGTGGGTGCTTTTATGGCAGTTTGGATCATCGGTTATGGGGTCATACAATCCTTCGCACCAAGACTTACATCTAACAAAAAACATCGCTCTAAATCCGACGGTCGAATTGCATTTTCTTGGGCACTTAAACTTGCAGTCATACCAATGTTAATTGCGATCGGATTATCAATTAATGTTTATAGTGAATGGATTTTAGTATTAGGCCTTATGATTTTTGGAATTATTTTCGCTATTAATTCTTCTTTTCATAGCTACTTGATTGTGAAAATAGCCAACGAGGATGGTGTGTCTTTAGATGTCGGCTTTTATTATATGGCTAATGCAATGGGACGTTTATTAGGAACCTTGTTATCTGGCTTTCTATTTCAATTTTGGGGTATAGAGATTTGCCTTATTGTGTCTACCGTGTTTATTTTAATCTCGGCACTTACAGTTAAAAGGCTACCGGAATAAATTATAACTAAAGACTTACAACTAAGAATCTCTAGACAACAAAAAGGCCCTATTCAAGGGCCTTTTTTTAATGATTCAAAAGTTGCTAACCTTCTTTGTTGAATATTTGTCTTTTTTGAGTAGGCGCCAATTCTGTTGGTGTTACTTCATAAGCTTGAAGTTTGCCGTCATCTGAAACTCTCGCTTTAAATTCAACTTTTTGTTGCTTTATTAAATATTTGAAGCCATCGAGTTGAATCTCTGAATAGTGAAAGAATGCTGGAACTTTAAACTCTTCGCATCGTATAAAGCCATAACCTTTCTCGCGATAATAATTCTGCACAATACCGTCGTAAATTTTACCTTCTTCTACTTGAGGCACATAGCCTTTTTCGTACTCATCCACTTGACGAGCTTTATTGTTTGGCTTGTCTTGATTGCCATTATCTTTAAAGCGCTTGTTGGGATGCGGACGGTTTCCTCTATTGTGGTGAGGTTTTGAATCACGATTGTAGTGGTTAGGTTGACGATTTTCATCAACATTTCCATTTGCCTTATTTCCATTGGCCTGGTTTCCATTAGCATTCTTGTTACGATTTGAATTACCGTTTTTTTGTCGCTTTTTATTTGCGAGCATAAATTCGTGGCTAGTCAACATAATATATGAGTAGGTTCCGACCTAAATTAAAAGAAAAAGGAATTATCTAATAGGTGTATACGTTTAATTCTAAGCGTTAGGCAGCAATTAATCAATTAACCAAAGGCAAAAGCAGTGCTACGACTGAGACAGAAAGCACACTATGGCATTAATTTCGTCGATTAACCGGAATTTTGAGATAAATCTGCCCCGCTTTATTGGCTGCTGGCAACTCTCCCGCTCGGATATTTACCTGAACCGACGGGTACAAGAGCTTGGGAACAGACAAAGTTTCATCTCTTTTTTGACGTTTAGCGACGAAGTCTTCAACTGAAGTGTCTTTGTTGATATGAATATTCTCTAATTTGTGCT
This sequence comes from Gammaproteobacteria bacterium, assembly GCA_013373375.1. Lineage (GTDB taxonomy): Bacteria > Pseudomonadota > Gammaproteobacteria > Enterobacterales > Kangiellaceae > Pleionea. Next base: position 8,896 of record JABXHY010000088.1, on the reverse strand, counting down.
CTGCAACAGTCGTCTCAAAAACCGCGGTTTGTCCTTCCTCAGGGTAATCATGACACAACATGAGTTTTGTCGAGTCTGGAAGTTGAAAGAGCTTTTGCACACTGTCAAATAGCTTTTCAGCACTACCTCCAGGAAAATCACAACGAGCGGTTCCTCGAGCCGGGACGAATAAGGTATCACCCACAAATGTATATTCATCAACTTGATAGCTTACGCTATCGCTGGTATGACCAGGGGTCGACAATACATGAAAGACTAATTCACCGACCAAAAAAGACTGTCCATCTTTCCATAAACAGTCAAATTGACTGCCGTCGCATTGCAGTTCGTCGTTTAAGCTGAATATCGAGCTAAATGTTTTTTGTACCTCTAAAATACCCTCTCCAATACCAATCTTGGCATTGGTTTTTTGTTTTAGCCAAAAAGCTGCAGATAAATGATCGGCATGAGCATGGGTCTCAAGAATATAATCACAAATAAGATTATTTTTGGTAACGAAATCTAAAATTTGCTCAGCACTATTAAACGTTAATTTACCGCTAAACAGATCAAAGTCGGCGCATGGGTCAATGATTGCACAATGCCTTGTTGTTAGACATTCAACAATATAACTGAAAGTGTTCGAATCTTGGTGAAAAAACGGTGTAACTTTATTATTCATGGGCAGCTTTTTCTCTTATAAAGTTATGTAATATTAGTTTAAACTAAATTAGCAAAATTTAAACTTACATGGTATATTTTTTGAGTGACAACTAGAAACTAAATTATGGCAGCAACCACAGAAAATCTTCAAAAGCATGCTTCATCTGCAAGTCGTTTATTGAAAGCTTTGAGCAATGAAAGCCGACTATTAATTTTATGTTTGTTAAATGAAGGCGAGTTCTCAGTAACTGAAATTAATGAAAAAATAAGCATAAGCCAGTCTGCGCTTTCACAACATCTAGCAGTGCTTAGAAATGATGGCTTGGTTGATACTCGCAGGGAGTCACAAACCATTTACTATTCACTAGCCAAAGGGCCTGCTGCTAAAATTATTGAGACGCTGCACAATATTTATTGCAGTGCTGGCTAATTACTTTTAACTCGGTTTTGTAAAGTAATCTCTCGCTCAGTTTTCATACCAAGCACTTTCTTCATAAAAATGGTCGCCGGGCAAAATCTGGTAAAAGATTGCTGCAAAAGATTAGCACCAATAAATACTGTGAACCAAACAAATAAAGGATGAAACCAGGTTGTTAGTGCGACTGAAACTAAAACCATAAAACCAGCAAATGCTGTTAAAGCTCGTTCTGTTGACATATTTAAACTCTCTTCAATTGTCGGAAATAATCAATAGTTGTAACGAACACGAATCCAAACGGAATCATTGTTTTGTAATTGAGACCAAAATGTATATGGATCTTTACCATTGAAACGATAAATTCCGGCACTTAAATTCCAGCTATCAGTCATCCGGTAATCTGCTTTTAACCGATAATGCCAGTCACTTTCTTCGGGCGAGTAAAAGAGGAAAAATGATGAAGTTAACTTCTGTTGAAATGCTTGGTGTGTAAGCCTTAACGTGATTAAATCGTATGTCTCGTTTCGCTCTTGTTGTGGAAAAAAGCTATTCGCTAGCATGGTTTCGTAATCAGAAGTTTTTTCAACATAGTATTGAATAGAACCATTCAGGTTTTTAAGCAGCTCTTGTTCATAACCAATCAAAAATCGATTTTGGCTGTTGGGTAATAATGGGTTGTCCCCGTTAGAGTCATCGACGCTTTTGTATTGACCAATCTCAACGTTTAACAGGCCTTTAAAAAAAGGCGATCGTATACTTGCGCCAAGCGAGTTCAACCTCGGAAAAATAACATGTCCCTCGGAATTCGCTCCGTTAGGCGATTTATAAAATCCTCGATAACCGTAGAACGCCCATTCGATACCCTCTAGAGTATCAAAAACACGAAACGCCACTTCGTAATCGTTGTCGGGTTTTGATGCTTGGATTGGTGGATTTGGTTGTACAATTCCTGAGTCTGGTTGCCAGAAGCTAAACCTTTCTCCAGATAAATAATTATCTGAGTCAAACTCTGGCGTTACCACAAAGTCTATGTTGGCTACTTCGTTAAAGTAAGTTACTCGGATGGCATCCGACGGCGCCTTTAGGTATTCGTCGTCGCGACCATTAAAAAACGACTGCCAATCTTTAGGAAATAAGTCGTTAATAAAAACATAGTCTCCGGTCCCCCAGGTGAGTATTTGTCGCCCAACTTTTATATCAAGAGAATGACTAATCGTATATTGGGTATTCGCTTCTCGAAATCTTGCTGTCAAATTACTAGACGAAAGATACTTATCGTAAAGAAGATCTGACTTTAAGGTAAACTTAACGTCATCAACGGATTGATCCCACTCTATTCGCCATCGAATTTCTTCGAGTGGAGCATCTTTTAAGTTAAACGGATCCAAAAAAGATCCCTTTGCCACTTCCACAAATCCGTAAACTAATTTTTCACCCTGATCGTCCCATGAGTCGCCCCAGTCGTCTTCGAATGTTTGTTCCTTGGTTAAAGGACTAGCATTGATTTGGAGTGAGGTAGTTACCATAATGGTTAACGCGATTAATAGTTGGCTCAATAACTTAGTCATAATCGATCCGGTGCTACTCTCTAATTTATTCAGGTTTACGTTTTAACCAATCTTCAGGTGGGGTACGCAAACTTCTTTCGCTAAAAATATCTTGTGGTATCCCTATGTCATAATCCATAAATTTAAATTGCATTATGGTATAACCATTGAGTTTGTGGTCCGTTATTTTAGACTCAGTAACAGTTGGGTATCCCTTGACCTCTTTTGTACTTGTTACTTCGACCGTTCGAATAACCGAGTTAGTATCGTTAAAATAGACAATCTCCATAGGTAAAAAGGTTTTCTTATCTATTTTGGTTGTGTAATAACTGAACTCAACCTCGTCTGGTTTTTTAGGCGAGTGTTTTAACAGATAATACTGCTCGTTTTGGCCTGTGAGTTGGTGATTATCGGCTTCAGGTGGACGGCCAGATACATCTTCGTAATAAAAATGTGACCCAACAAAACTTGTTCTTTTATCACCAGCACTAATACGTTTTACTAAGTCTAACCCTGGCAGGTATAACCAACGGTCGTCGTCACTTAGAGGATGTTTATTAACCAAAAAAACAGTCCCTCTTACGTCTGATGGGCGAGAAAAAACCACAAGAAAATTTTGGTCTCCACCATCGCTTAAGTCTTGACGCAAGATAACAAATTGTCTTAATTGAGTTCGTCCTTGCTCATCAACAATTTTCATTCTTGCATCGCTTCGGCCATCGCTACCAGCGTAATAAGCCGATAAATTTGCTTTAGAAACTATTTGTTCGGCACTTAATTCATTTGCTGTCTCTGCTAGAACATTTAAACTAGAAATACTAAAAACAACTAACATGAAAGTGTGCAAATTTTTATTAAATATCATGACTCTCTCCCTTTGTAGGTTGAGTGTTGAAAAGAAAACGTTTCAAAACATTCAAGGCAGACGGTAACATCAACAATGTAACAATTGCTGACGCCGCCATAATGCTCGCAAGGAAAATGCCCACCGTTATGTAAGGAACCAGTGGCGCAAATAAAAGAGGTGTAAAACCAATAGCGATCACAATTGCATTACGAGTAATAGCACGGCCAGGCTCTTCGAACATCAGTTTAATCGTTGTATTAAAATCGCCGGTTTGATTAAATATGCTTCGGGCGCGCTCAATAAAGTGAATAGCAAAATCCACAGACAATCCCAAGGTAAGTGCGGATAAAACAGCAATCGGCATATCATAATCTTTACCAATCCAACCAATTAACCCATAAATAAAAGTGATCGTTAGTGTGAGTGGTAGCATGGCCAATAAGCCGAACATTACTGAGCGGAATAAAATAATCATCATTATCATAACGACAATAAAAGCACTGAATAAACTGTCGAGCATTCCTGCTACCATCGCTTCTTGCCAAACAACATTGATATAAGTTTTGCCCGCCCATTGCAGTTCCATTCCTTCTGGAAGTGGACGCTCTTTTACAAACTTATCAACTGACTCGATTACTCTCGTCATATCTTGATTATCACCACTCGATAACTGTATCCATATTGTCGCTCGACTGTAGCTAGGATTTACCATGTGCCATAGATCTTGCGGACGGTGCGAGGATTGAAATTGCAATAATGTTTGAGCGATACCTGCTTGAGTTTCAGGAAGAACGTAATCGCTAGCCTCACCTGATTTAAGCTCTCGGTTAACCGTCTTAATTAAATCAGTCATAGCATTGGTTTTACCCACGAGCCCAGTTTTTTGGAGCGCTAGTTGAAGCTCACTCATGTAATTGAGAGTGTCAGGTTGAGTGAAGTAATTTAATTCACTTGCGGTTTCTTCAATAAGTGATATTGCGCCCTCTAAATGTTCAACGTCATCACCTTCAACGTTAAACATAGCATCATCAATTATTGCAATTAATTCACCAATCGATATTCTCTGACTTGAAAAATCATCCAGTTTTACGGTCAACTCATTTTTGAGTTTTTGATTAGAAATCTTACTAACTTTCTCAGCGAGTTGACTTACTGTTCCCTGTATTAATGCGTCTCGATTTTTATGTGAGAGCACTAAAAACGCATCATAGGTTCCTGCAAAATGCTTGTTTAAAACCTTATCGGCTACTCGAATAGAATGGTCAGATTTAAACCAACGCACTGGGTTGTCGTTAATTTGTATTTTTTGAATGCCATACATGCTAAAGATAAATAACCCGACAAAACCAAGTAACAAGATCTTCGAATACCGGACACTAATGTTAGCAAAAATATTCATCAGCCTATCAATTACAGAGTTTTCATGTTTTTGATGGAATTTATTTTGCATTTTCTCAAGTTGTTCTGGTGACATACGAGAAATATAGGCTGGCATAAATGTTATCGTCCAAATAAACGCTAACATAATTCCAAAGCCCACAAATATTCCAAATATTTGTACAGGAGGGATTGGCGTCAGTGCCAATGATAAAAAGCCAACCGTGGACGTTACCGACGTAAATAACATAGGTTTAAACAAATGACTCACCACTTCTTTAGCCACCTGTTTTGCGTTTTGACCTGGTTTAAAACGATCAGCGAACTCAGACATTATATGCACTGAATCGACAACTGCGATGGGCATTAAAAAGATTGCGATCATTGAGCTCATTATGTGGACCGTAAATCCACAAGCGATTAATAAACCCATCGTTCCAATGACCGTAGCCATTGCAACTATCATTGGCGCAATGACCAGTTGTAAGTTCTTGAAGAAAAATAACATTAAAATAAAAATCATTGCTGCTGCCATGGGAGCCGATATTCCCATCTGAACAAACATTTGGAATCCAAATGTATCTTCGGCAACCGGCAATCCAGTTATGAAATATTCATCATCTCCTTTAAGTTGGTCTGCAATTTGTTGAATCTCTTTTGAAATCTGATAGCTCTCATCTTTATTTTTTATTGGGACATAAATGGCTGATGCCTTATTATCAGCTGAGACTAGTGTGTCGAGCATTAAGGGTAATTGTCGCACGCTTTGCTCGATTTCCGTTGCTTTAGACTGTGACGATGGAGCTTGTTTCATCATCCACTCAAAACGGATGGTTCCTTGTTCTTCTTGTTGAATATTATCAATGGTTGATAACGACATAACATCAGAAGACACGACACCGTCAATGCGTAACACTTGCTCAGTTAATTGATGAATGTTTTTTAGTGTTTGAGGATTAAATACAGTCGTCGCGTTAACAACGCCTACAACAATGGCATCGTAAAGTTGAAACTCCTTCTTGATTTGGTTGTGAAACACCCTATCCTTTTGTTGTGCTGGCAACATATTTTCTGGGTCAGTGTCTATTTGAATGGTTGGAATGAATCCAGCCAGCACTAATGTAAACAGCGCCATAAACCAATACAGCTGTTTAGGACGTTTGAGCGATAAATCAAGTATCCAGTCTTTCATGTAATTCTCACTATCGTTTATATTAGATATTTCTAATGTTCTTGCAGTTTATATTAGATTTATCTAAATTACAATTGCTATTTATTTTGGCACTTAAGTGGTAAACTCAAGAAAAGAAAGAACATTAGAAAACAACTATAAATTATTGATAATAAACTATTTTGGTGAATATATGACTACTGCAAATGATCTCGTGGCTGCTGCCAAAAAGTACATAAAAGAAATAGATGTGAAGCAGTTACACGACGAAATATCTGAAACCCCTATCATCATTGACGTGAGAGAACCGGATGAGTTTGCACAAGGCTATGTGTTTGGTGCCATCAATATTCCGCGAGGCGTTTTGGAGTTTCAGGTAGAAGGTCACCCTGCTGTTGCCCAAAAGCTTTCGACCGAATTACAACTAAAAGACGCTCCCATTTATTTGTACTGTAGAACCGGCGGACGTTCAGCTCTCGCGGCGGAAAGTCTGGGAAAAATGGGCTTTACAAATATACGCTCTGTGTCAGGCGGCTTTTTGGCATGGGAATCTTCGGGTTTCAAAATTCAACACCCTTAATTGGTTAATGATCGAATAAAAATGACAAGTTATAACAAAACTATAGGCAGAACATGAGTAAACAGTGCATAGGATGCGGAAGAGAAATTGCTTGGGGAAGTACAGACTGCCCATTTTGCGGTTCATCTCAAAGCCGATTTAAAAAAGCCCTCAGGCCTTTCTTGTTTGTCGTTTTAGTGATTGCTGTGGTTATGATAGGCGGAAAAACTTGGCACGAGCAGGCAATAAACCAAGCTATCACAAGCTCAAATCAAATTAATGAAGAGTCGATTAAAGAATTACAATTGGCATTGGAACAAGCTCAATCAAAAACTAAGACATTAACAGAACGGACAGCGAGTCTTACTGAACAGTTAAACCAAAAAAAGGAAAGCCAGCAATCAGCAAACGCAAATGCTGAAGAACAAATTGAAGAGCTTAATAAGCAATTAAAAACCGCGCAAGAAACTGCCGACAAACAAAGAGGTAGAGCCAGTTGGTTGGCAAAAGAAAGAACTAGACTTGAGTCCGAAGTCACTCAACTGAAGCAACAGGTGTCTCAATTACAAGCGGCAAAAAACGCAACTAATAACACCACAACACAAAGCACACTAAATAACCCTGAAACTACAGATGTCCAGACATCGCAAAATACATCAACTCCTCCTGACGAGGAAGGTGACGGAACATAAAGATCAATTGTTTATCCGAAGGTTTAAGCTGTTACTTTTGCAAAAAAGCACTAAGCTTACAGTGAGTTTTACTAAATTAAGTGAGCAATGCATAAAACGTTAATTGTCTGGGCGTTATTTCTACTCTATTTGTCCATAGCCCCCTTACACGCAGCAAGTGATTCGACTCCGAGACTTGATTTAGCCGAACAAAAGGCCAGAGAATATGGTCTGGATGTTCGATTTATCGTGTATTTTGATAGCCTTTACACCAAAGCTAATGAAGACCCTAATGCGGTTATTGAGCAAATAAAGTCCAAAGTCGACAGTATCCCAAGTAAAAATTTAAAACAACGCGTCTACGCAGAGCTTACTCTTAACCATATCTTAATTATTCTGGAACGCTCTCCAGAAGGAATGTCTAACCTGGAGCAACTTCAAGACCAAGTATTCCTACTGCCCGACATTTATCAATTTTATTTATTCTATATACAGGCTAAAGGCTTTTTGAATATGGGGCAAATTCAAGAATCTTTAGAGATGATATCGAAAGCAATTCTAATCATCCAGAACAAAGACTTGTCCGTTGAATATGCTTCCGCCAAAATGACACGAGGTCAAATTTATTACACAGAAGAACAGTTTGAGCTAGCGCTAGCGGATTATCAATTTGCTTACGATGTATTCAAATCAAATGATTTAACAGTTGAACTGGGCACGGTCGTATCCTCTATTGCTCAACTATACAGTAAAACTGGTGAACATATAAAAGCGATAGAATTTTACGAAGAATCGTTAAATCTAATCGACCTCGAAAAGCAAAAATTTTATGCGTCGATCATATACTTTAATATAGGTACTGCTTACTCTCGAGTCGAACAACTTGCTGAAGCTGAAGAATATTTTTTAAAAGCTTTAGCAATTAGTAATGAACTTGATGATAAGGTAGGACAAGCCTATGCATGGCATGAACTGGGGAAAACTGCAAACGCAAATTCTGACTATCAATCCGCCATAAACTACTTTGAAAAGGCCATCAATGTTTTAGAGGAGCAAAAAGACAACCGCATGTTAGTCAGTGTGCGTATCAGAATGGCTGAAAGTTTTAAACTAATGAAACAATTTGACCAGTCTCTTTCCGAAATTGACTTGGCTATATCTATATCACAGAAATATAACGTGATAAATGGATTATTAAAGGCGTATATGGTTGCAGCTGAAGTGCATGAACTGAAGTCTGAGTTTGATTTCGCTGTAGAATACTATAAAAAACATTTAGAACTATTAAAGCAAAAGCACGAATCGGAAAACCAAGAGTCATTGAATACCCTCAAGGTAAAGTTTTCTACGGAAAAGAAAGAAGCTGAAAATGCATTGTTGGAAAAAGATAATGCAATAAAACAACTGAGTATCGAAAAGCAAGCCGCTCATCAGAGAGTTTTATGGCTTTTATTCTTGCTAGCAACTTTAATACTAGCGCTTGCTTTATACCTTCTAAAGCGTCAAGTACACATGCGCAAACGATTCAGTCGATTAGCACTGACTGATGAACTTACTCAAGCACCGAATCGGCGTTTTATACTGAATTATGCCAGGGAGCAAATTGAAAATTCAAAAATAACTGGAACCACTATCCTTATTGGACTTATCGATTTAGATAACTT
>JABXHY010000008.1 GCA_013373375.1 Gammaproteobacteria bacterium | reverse complement strand
CATATTTAAAAGCCGACTTTATGTTGGCTTTTTTTATGTCTAAGTTAAACTATTTATTTGAGCAGGGCACAAGGTGTGCCGGCCGAACTGTCGGACCATCGAGTCCGGCCTCTGGTACCATATTTAAAAAGCCTACTTTATGTTGGCTTTTTTTATGTCTAAGTTAAACTGTTTATTTGAGCAGGGCACAAGGTGTGCCGGCCGAAATGTCGGACCATCGAGTCCGGCCTCTGGTACCATTATAAAGAAGTCGGCTGAAAGCTCGGTTCTAGAGCTTTTTCTTAGATACCTTATTTTAAAAACTCGACATATGTCGGTTTTTTACTTCTGAATTCTTGCTATGGTTCAATTAATGTACGGGATTAGTCATATACTAATGGAATAACGATGAGTTTGTACTTTAGATGCATTTTTCAACTAAGACGATCACCAAAAGAGGATGCAAAAAATGGCTTGGTCATTATTCAAGATCTTCTCTAAAGGAAAAGAGGATAATGAGGTGGCCAACGATATATCCGTGGCTCCGAAAGGCGATGACAAGAAAGAGCAAAATCAAATAGATCGTCCGGAAAAGTTGCGTCAACAAGAAAAGTTATTGGAACAACAAAAGCACCTGCAGCAAGAAAAGTTACAACACGAAATGTCGCAGCAAGAGAAATTACGTCAACAGAAAGAGTTGCAACAACAAGAAGTATTGCGTTTACAAAAGAAATTAAAACAACAACAAAGTTTACGAAAGCAAAAAGAAGCAAGAAAAGAAATTAAAAAAGAAGCGTATCTTGAGCTTCAAGAAGAGTCTAAAGAGTTTTTGCAAGAATTGAAGAGTTTTGGCCTTGAATTGGACTCTATTGCAGACTTAGAAAGCTTGTCTGATAACTATGATTTCGCTATTCCGGTTTTGTTGAGTAACCTAAATAAAAATTACAGCAACCGCCTATTAGCAATCATCATAAGAGCTTTAACTATTCCTGCTGCGGAGGGAATTGCAAATCAAAAGTTGTTAGAAATGTTCAAAACAGTCGAGAATGATAAGCTAAGATGGATTATTGGTAATGCTCTGGCGACAGTAGCGTCAGAAAATGATATTGAGCAACTGTTGGATATTTTGACTGAACCATCTTATGGTAAAGCGAGAAATATGCTGGTACATGCAGTTGCTCGTCTGCAAAAAACTGAGGCAGTTCCTACTTTGGTCGATTGTCTTAACGATAATGATCTTGTTGCTCAATCTGCCATTGCTCTGGGTAATTTAAAAGCAACTGGCGCGAAAAAAGCCTTAAAAAAAATCAGGCATGAAGATTCCGGTGTTATGAATCAGGTGAATGATGCTTTGAAAAAAATTGACGAAGCTAGTGAGTAAATTGAGTTGTTATGAATCTATGATTTTGTACATCTTAGTTTGTTGAATATAAATTATTTATCAAACAAAAAAGCCCGCGAATGCGGGCTTTTTAAAATCGAAAATAGTTTAATTACTTACATTCACCTAGTCGTTTGGCAGTCCAAGACATGCTCATGGTTTGCTCTTGTCCGCCCATGTTCATGGCAATATCCATTTTTCCTTTACTGGAATCTTTATCTGCGGTGATTTCTGCTGTCATAGATGAAGTAATCCCCATCTGATTGCAGTCAACTTTAAAAGTTAAAGTGCTACCTGAAACCTTATCGTTTACCAACTTGCATTGCTGTTGGCCTTCGATAAAATCTTGAGTTTTAATCGAAGTTTCTTTTACACACTCTTTAGTGGTTTCGGTTTGCTCTTGACCATTTAATGGGTTGGTACGTGTCATTGTTGTTTCCCACATACCAGGGTTAATAGGTAGCTCAGCGGCAAAGCTACTAACTAGGCCAAACACTAAGCTAGATGTAATTATGAATTTAAGCATTCGCAAACTCCATTTATTGGTTTTATATAATTGATAACAGGCCAGAGCATACGGGGCGATGAGCTGGCGTTCAACAACAGAGTTATCAGTTTTGCAAAAGGAGATATTTTGCGTTGCTTGATTACCTCTAAATATGCTTACCGCGCTCCCAGTCGGTGCTACTCAGTAGAGTCTCGCCGGCCGCAACCGCGCCATCCTCCATTGTTGTGGCCATACTGTCATTCCAGCGATTTAAATAACCAAAGAGAGCGATAACACCCAATATTTCGACTATCTCACCATCATCCCAATACTTTTTCATGGTTTGTTCTGTTTTGTCATCAACGGCATTCGGAGCAGCTGATGCAGCCAGCGCAAACTCAAAAGCCGCTTTTTCTGCTTCTGAGTAAAGATCTGAGTTTCGAAAGTTCCATATATTATCTAGCCTCTCGGCTGAGCTGCCATATCGTTGAGCCGCCAGAATGGTGTGAGCCTGACAATAGCGGCAGCCAGTATTCGCGGAAGTTAAGTAACCAATCAAGCGCTTTTGTTCACTGGTAACGCGACCTTGATTGTCCATAACCGCTTTATTTAAGTTGATAAAAGCCTTGGCAATTGCAGGTCGACGTTGCATGGTCAAAACGCTATTAGGACAAAATCCTAGCGTTTCATTAAAGAACTTTGCCAGTTCGGCGACATCGTGATCATGGTCGGGCGATAACGCTGTTATCAAAGGCATGTAATACTCCAGGTTAGGTGATTAGTTTGATTCGTTTAAGGTGTTTGATACTGCCAGTTGGCGAGCGGCTTTTTCTAGCTTTTCAAGTAGCTCGAACAGCAGGGTTTGCTCACCCATACTGAGTAAATTTTTGAAGTAAGCGTCTGACTGTTGCATTAGTGGTAGTAACTCTTGCGCGTGTAACTGTCCTTGTTTAGTGAGCGACACAACATAACTCCGCCCATCAAGGTTATTTGGTTGTTTTTGCAAGTAGTTTTGAGTCAAAAGGACTTTTAACGATCGCGATATGGTCGGTCGATCAAGGCCGGTTAAATCAGCTATTTGTGCTGGAGTCATAGCTCCTTGAATCGCAAGAACTGAAATCACTCGCCAATCTCTCGACGAAAGTTGTGTCTTTGCAACAAACCGATCGCTGCTACCTTGTTTAATATAGTTGCTTAAGACTGCAACTCTAAAAGGTAAATGGGTAGTTAAGTCGATTTCCATTGTTTTAATATAGTTGTATTTGCAACTAATATCAATCCCGATATAGCACTTGATTCGATTGGTATATTTCAGTTAATTTGCTACCAATAAAATTAACACTAAGAGTTACAGCTAATAAATGAAAGACGACCAAGTAATATTTCCTTTTCACGTTGCGGTACCGGTAAATAATTTGAAGAGAGCTCTGGAGTTTTACCAAAACCACTTTGATGTAGAGGTGGGACGCCGTTCGGAACAGTGGGTGGACTTAAACCTTTATGGGCATCAATTTGTGTTGCATCTAGATGAGCAACATGAGGCGAGACAACATATTAATAAGGTTGACGGAAAGCAGGTTCCAGTACCTCATTACGGAGTGATTTTATCGATGCCAGAGTGGCGTAAACTTGCAGAAAAACTAACTTTCCAGCAAGTTGAGTTCGTTATTGAGCCTTATATTCGCTTTGAGGGTCAGCCTGGCGAACAGGGGACTTTATTTTTGCTGGACCCGTCTGGCAATGCGCTTGAATTCAAAGGCTTTGAAGATTTTTCACAAATATTTGCGTCTTAGTTAACAATAAGTCCAGATTAAACCTTAGAGAGTTTCAGTGGAGAATTTGTCTATTCAGTGTACATTTGTACGCTAAAAAGTTATTCTCACTGTTGATTTAAGCGATATTTATGAGATTAATTTATGAGTCAATATCCTAAAAGTGAAGAATGGCTCAATGCATTGTCGCATGGGCTTGGCTTCATTGTGGCCGTTACGGGTTTGGTGTTTTTATTGTTGCGCGCTGATGGTGCTTTAGCAATAACCAGTGTCGCCATTTATGGCAGTAGTTTAATTTTGATGTTTCTTGCATCGACTCTTTATCATTCTATTGCTCATCAAAAAGCTAAAAAGCATCTTAAACTAATCGATCATTCGGCAATTTATTTGTTAATTGCGGGAACCTATACGCCTTTCATGCTGGTTGCACTCGATAACTGGATCGGTATCGCTGGTGCGGCGGTAATCTGGACGATTGCTTTTGCTGGCTTAGTTTTTAAATGGGTGGTACAGCACAGAATGCCGAAAGTGTCGGTTTCACTCTATCTGTTGATGGGGTGGTTGGTCGTAATACTGGCGTACCCACTTTATAAGTCACTGCCAGGTGGGGCGCTTTGGCTGCTAGTCGCTGGTGGACTCTGTTTTAGTGTCGGTGTTGTATTTTATATGGCAAAACACATAAAGTTTACTCATGCGGTGTGGCATATGTTCGTGTTAGCGGGCTGCACTTGCCATTTTATGTCAATTTATTGGTATGTCATTTAGTTTTAGAAACTCATAAAAAAACGGGCATCTGCCCGTTTTTTAATTGTCGCTACAATACTTATCTTCAATTAATTCTCGTGTTTCACTGCCATCCTCACGAGGTACCACCCAAAAGCAGCGTCCAGCAGGATCTTTGTAATAATGAGGCCCCGTGGGTTGAGCATTCATTGCTTTCTTTTCGTAAGTTTCGTCAATGTCTTTCTGTTTTGCGTTTTGGTGAGCCGCTGTCACTATGCCGCCAATGATTGCTCCGGCGACAATAGCTCCTGCTACTCGAGAACCGCCGTGTACATGCCCTGACACGTGAACGCCAGAATGACGACCATGATAACCAGAGTGCCCGTGAATTGAGCAGCCGCTCAATATCATTAAGGCTAAAAGACTCGATATGATTACTCGGAACGAAAATTTATTTGCAGTCATGTTAACTATTCATTGATTATTGATGTTGTGTAGATTACACCAATGAAACTGAATTCTAACTGAATGCGAGATAAGTAATTAAACAGAAATGGAGCTCCCACTCACTAGGGAACTCCTAAAGAATGTTTATGGCATTTGAATTTTGTTGCCGCCGCCCATGCCTTCTTGACCAGGTACTACAATTGATGAAGCTTGCTGTCGACGCATTTCGCGCAACTCTTCCATTGTTTTTTCCATGGCCAATTTTGCACCTTCGGCGAACTGCTCCAATGCTTCCTTGAGGTTACTTGCTTCTAGCTCAAAGTTGAGTGGTAATGCACCTGCAGGTGTCATAACTTGAGTTTGACCAATGTACATGGTTTTACGTGCAGTATCTTCTTGGCCATCGATAGTTACTGGCGTCATAATACGAATAGAACCGACTTTTTGATCGGTAAAAACATCTTCACGGTATAAGTTTTCTGTGTCGAGAGATATTTCAGGAAGTTCGGACGACATGTCTCACCTTGTTAATTATTCAGATAAACGCAGATTGTAACAGAGTCATGTTAGCTTCGTCACAAGCAAGACCCTAATTGACTTGCTGAAGATTAATTTTTATTCGACGAGGTAAAAACTTTAGCAGGTTGGAGCAGTTGTTCGAGTTTCTTTCTTTAAACTAGCCATCAAATAAAAAATGAGTTGAATTAAATATGCCATACGCACAAATTACTGGCTGGGGCAAATGTATGCCCCCATCTGTGTTAACGAATGATGATCTGGCGACTTTCATGGATACGTCCGATGAATGGATTTATAGCCGAACCGGAATGCGTGAACGCCGTATTTCCCATGTCAGTGTTGACGAACTCGCTTATGTGGCTGCAGCGCGCGCGATTGCTTGTGCTGGACTTCATCCAAATGATATTGATGGCATAATTTTCGGTACAACGACGCCGACAACGCTAGCACCTAATTGTGCTTCTTATGTGCAAAAGCGTTTAGGAAATGAAGCGGCCGCGGCAATGGATTTAAACAGCGCCTGTTGCAGTTTTTTATTTGCTCTATCTAATGCGGCGTCTTTAATTCGCAATAATATGATGAAACGAGTGGTGGTGATTGGGGCAGAGCGGTTGTCATGGGCCCTTGACTGGACCAATCGTAATGTCGGTGTGCTATTTGGTGATGGCGCTGGAGCTGCGGTTATCGAGGCAACTGATGAGCCGATCGGTGTAATGTCGAGCAAGATGGGCTGTTATGGTGAAGTTAGAGAGACCCTGGCGATCACTAACTTTGGTTCGGGGTTTGATCGCAATTTAGATACCTATTCGCACATAACATGGAACTTCGAAGGGCAGGAGATTTTTAAACGCGCCACACGAGGAATGGTTACTGCGACAGAAGAAGCTTTAGAAAGAGCCAAGCTATCAATCGACGAAGTCGATGTCGTTGTGCCACATCAAGCAAACCTTAGGATCATAGATGCGGTTGCCAAGCGTTTAAAAGTCCCTATGGAAAAAGTCATGGTGAATGTCGATCGTTATGCCAATACTTCTGCTGCAACTATTCCTGTTGCGTTATGTGAAGCCGTGGAAGAGGGATTGATAAAGCCTCACAGCAACGTTGCGATTCCAGCGTTTGGTGCTGGACTTACCTGGGGAGCATCTATTGTGAAGTGGGGTGATAGAGTGACACCAATTAATGAGTGCGATATTGAGCTACCACCGTGTGAACAGTCTGCTCTGGATTTGATACAGCCATACTTACAGACTGTAAAAAAGAGCGCCCTATAAATCGAAGAGTGCTTTTTATACTCTCATCAAGAAATTTAAAACCAAAGAAAAAGGGGCTTTAAGCCCCTTTATTAAACAAACATTAGCTGGCGATTTAGTGATGATGTCCGCCGACACCATGTGCATGGCCGTGAGACATTTCTTCTTCTGTCGCATCTCTGATATCCATCACTTCAACATCAAAGTGAAGTGTTTGGCCTGCGAGAGGATGATTGCCATCAACGGTAACAGCTTCTTCTTCTACTTTGGTAATAACAACGTTTACCGGACCTTGATCAGATTGTGCTTGAAAGTTCATCCCAACTTCAAGAGTTTCGACACCTTCAAATGCTGAACGAGGAACTTCCTGTATCAACTCTTCTATAACCTCACCGTAACCTTGTTGTGGCTCGATTGTCGCCTGAACTTTGTCTCCAGTCGACTTACCTTCTAACGCTGCTTCCAGGCCTGGAATAATGTTGCGGTGTCCTTGCATGTAAAGCAATGGATCTTTACCTGCTGAGGAGTCAATTACGTCGCCAGAATCATTTTTGACGGTGTAATGCATTGAAACTACTTTGTTTTGTGTAATGGTCATATAAAATACTTAAATAATTTGGGGGTTAAAAAGATGAGCGAGCCAGCATTATGCCGTAATCGAGCCTATTTTTAAAGTTAAGCTCTTTTTCGCTCTCTTGAGTGTTATTTGTTGGGCTCTAGAAACGCAGCTGATTTAGAGCCTCACAGACTCGATACTCACCAGTTCTCGCGTTGATATCTTGTTGTGACTTAACTCTTGAGCGTTAAGATGTCAGTGGTTAACGAGTGCAAAACAGACTCAGCGGTATTTCCTATTAATTTTCCTTTAATACCTTTACGGCCAATGGTACCCAAAATCACAATATCGACGTCCAGTTTTGAAGCAACACGATGAATTGCTTTGTCGACAGAGCCGCGCACTATTTTGATTTGGTTTAATTGAATACCGTATTTTTTATAGTCTGTATTCAGTTTTTTCTCCGCATGAGCTTTTGCTTTTGCTACGAGTTTCCGCTCATCGATAACATCAAGATCATCGATAACTCTCGGTAAACTTATTACATAAACGTACTCAATTTTTTGACCCGTAACTGAGTGCAAAGCTTGAGCTTGTTCAATCACTCTTTTATTTAACTTTATTTTGGCGCTGGTATCGGTAGCTAAATCCAGAGTTGCTAAAATTGACTGTTTGGGCTTCCATTTTTTATTTGAAACTATCATGACAGGAGCAGAACACTCTCGAATTAAATGCCAGTCGGTAGGTGTATAGGTAAAGCTTTCGCTGCGATTACCGGTTTTTATTACGAGGTCGTAAGGCTTTTGTTTGCAGCGATTGATCACCCAAGTATGAACCGACTTTTCCCACAAGACGTCCCAGTGAAGAGCCGGATTTTTAAGTTTATTAAGTTGCTCTTTTAGCCAAAGTTTTTTCTCATCAATAATTTTTTGTCGAACCTGACTTTTTTCTTTTTCTGTGAGAAGGCTAGAACCATCAACGCCTGCTGCGTGTACAAATCCAATTAGATCGATTTCAACATCGCTGTTTTTTGCAATTGCCAATGCTCGATGCAATGCCGTTAAGTTTTTTGCGTCTTTTTCTGCAACCACCAAAATTTTTTTCATGGTTTGAGCTCCGTAAACCCGTTGATTTTTCTTATTCGCAATTTACCGCTGGATACCTAGGAACTGTATGACATAGGTCAACCAAAGTACAGTTTGGTGAACAGGAAAGGTAACCAATAAGGATCCTTAACTATAACCTCAATTTTTACATGTTTGGTAAATTAGCAAAGCCTAAACGAAGGGAGATATTTGACGCGGCTATAGGTAAAAGCTTTTTATATATTCATTTTTGGTATTTTGCTTATAAATGAGATAAACAGATACTTACCTCATAGTATTGAGATTTGAATGTTAAGTTATCCAAACACTTCCATTATCAAGTTTTATTGATTGTAAATTAAAGTACACATGGCAAAAGTTCTCGTTTTTCAACATGTCCCTTATGAGCCTCTTGGGCTTTTAGACCCGCTTATTCGGCAGAGTAAGCATCGCATTCGGTATGTGAATTTTGGAAGGCACCCGAACGCAGAAGTAGAAATTAGCAATTATGATGCTTTGATATTACTGGGCGGCCCCATGAATATTGGGGAGGAGATGGTTTACCAACACCTTAATCGTGAGCAACAATATATTCGTGAAGCTGCCGCACTTAATATTCCTATATTAGGTATTTGTTTGGGAGCTCAGTTGATTGCTGCTGCGTTTGGTGCTCAAGTAAAAGCCTGTCAGTCACAAGAAATTGGTTGGCATGATATTAAATTGACTGAGCAAGGCAAGCAAGATTCAATTATCCAGTCTCTTGTCCATACCAATAAGGTTTTTCAGTGGCACGGGTTTACTTTTGACCTACCTTTTGGGGCAAAGTTGTTAGCGACAGGAGCTGTCAATCCTAACCAGGCATTTCGTATTGGTGATAATATTTATGGGTTTCAGTTTCACTTGGAAGCCGACTTAAATTTGATTCAGCGATGGCTCCATTTGCCACAGCATCAAGCAGACTTACTTTCTCTGGGTCAGCCGAAAGTGGGAGAAACCATTTGGCGAGATACTTTATATCAATGGGAAAACTCTCGCTTCGTAGCCCGAACTGTCTTCAGTGCATTTTTAGAACTGTTACCGCAAGTAAACAGAGTTGTTTCATTTCGCCATCGCTAGGTGATTTTAGTATCCGATTATCATCAGTAACTTCCGCTAGAATTGTCTATACTGAGAATAGAGCGGAGGAAACGATATGTTCCGATCACACCAACAAGATCAACGTTCCGATCTTCGTCACTCAACACGTGACGATGTAGTGATCAACTATTCCCTAATCGAAATTGATGGCTCGAACACAAAGCACGCAAGCCGCGTGACCGATTATTCTAGCCAAGGTATTCGTTTTATTGCTCATGAGCCGTTACCAATTGGTCAAATAATTCATTTAACGGTTTCAGGTAGGGCTTTAAAACGTGATTTTAATCTCACTGGGCAAGTGAAATGGTGCCTTGAAGTTGATGCTATACCCACCTATCATGCAGGATTAAGCTTCATCGAAGATGGGAGTAAAGACTTTATACGCTGGGTCGACTCTTGTTCAAATGGTTAGTAGTTGTAATTCGATCTTTAGAGGGGCCTGTGGCCGATGGGTAGAATAGAAAAGAGAAGCGAATCACGGTTGGCAAGGGAAGAGACCGTTTTTATCGAAGTATTATCTTCGACGGTAAATGATGACAATGGACTAGTCGTTAAGTGTACTACCCGAGACATTTCAAAAAGCGGTATCAAAGTAACTTCGAATTATCCTATAAACGTTGGCGCATTTCTTGAGCTACTCATCGACTTTGGAGAAACGAGTCAAAAATTTTTGCTCACCGGAGAAGTGAAGTGGTGTAAGCAAATTGATTCAGAGCCCACTTATATCTGCGGGTTTGAGCTACTGGCAGCAGAACATTCTGATATAAAATTGTGGTGTCAGTTGTTCGATGAAGATCCTCAATAACTCTTTATAGCGCCTTGTAATGACATTCTGCAATCGTACTTTTTAATGGTAACTTGCAGTCGCAACTTGGATTGAACATGAAAGTTTTAGCAACTATTTTGATTATATTAATTGCATTGGTGCTTGTAGGTATTGTGGTTGGAAAAGACAATCCGGGCCAATGGACCAATACATGGAATAATTTTAAAGACTCTTATTCTGTGTCGGGTTTAGTGACGGACTCGATGACGGTTTTTAACGGCAATAAAGTAAAGCGTATCCCGTTGTCGAATCAAGAGCAGCAACGAGTTGTGTACCGTTGGACCGATTCTAAAGGCGTTAAACATCTAAGCTACGAGAGACCACGAGGTGTCGATAATGTTGAAGAAGTGCGGCTGGGCGATTTGGAGTATAAAGTCGAGCAGAGCTTGACCGAAGAAGAAAAAGAGGCTGCCTTGAGAAATTAGAATTAAGACCGACCGACTCTTGCAAATTCAATTAAGAAAATTTTTCCTTATTCTCAAGCCTTTTTTCTGCAGACTTCTTCAGTAAAACATAGACGGAACCCGTTCCACCATGAGCCTTTTGTGCTGAATGGAACGCCATCACTTCTGGGACTTGTTTCAACCAGTAGTTAACATAGCTCTTTATTCGTGCTGGTGGATTCGATCGAATGCCTTTTCCGTGTGTGACTAACAGTAGACGGCAATCGAGCTTAATACTCTTTTGTATAAACTGATAAAGTGCGCTTCTGGCTTCAGCCACTGTATGTCGGTGTAGGTCGAGATGAGCGTCTATCGTATACTTGCCTTGCCTTAATTTTTTAAAAACACCGGTTTGAAGTCCATCAAGCTTATACTCTAAAACTTGTTCAGGTTCTACAGAGGGAACCGGAGAGTCGACCAAGTAATTGAAATCACGATAAAATCTTTCTGCGGCATTCCTTCTAGTCTCTGAGTTTTCAGAAGAAGCTTGCGGCTTTTTTAATGCGATCTTGTCTTGTTTAAGAGGTTCTATATCACCAAATTCCTCTAAAAACGGGTTGTCATCTGAGTTTTTCATTGCATTGTGAGTCGATAGTTTGTTGGTAAAAGGTGAATTTAATCACTAATAAAAGTTGAACTGTCATTGTAAATCGATATTTTCAATAATTATACGTAAGAAATTAGTCTAAACTTACTGAAAAATTGAAAGATTTTCATATG
>JABXHY010000032.1 GCA_013373375.1 Gammaproteobacteria bacterium | reverse complement strand
TGGTTAGAATACCGGCCTGTCACGCCGGGGGTCGCGGGTTCGAGTCCCGTCCGCTCCGCCATTTTCTCTTCTCTAATCTTTAAATTCATCTCAGTTTCAATTCTTTCAATTGCAATTATTTGGTTCGATTATTTGCTTGCTTACGCTTGATATCTATTTGATTTTGCGCGACTATTTACCAATATAAATTAATGCAGCGAGAGAATAACCATGAAAAGACTTGCCGTCGCTATCATTCACGGAATGAGTACTGAAGATCAGCATTTTTCAGTTGAATTAAAACATCGAATTGTCGAAGAATACGTTGCCGGTGGTCAGGGTCGTTTAGAAGACGATTTAATGTTTAAAGAAATTTACTGGGCTGATGTGATCAAAGACGAATTATCTGAATTTTATAAAGACATCAATTATAAAAACGATTTAGCCTACGAAAACACTCGTAAAATGTTCATCGACTATTTAGGTTCTGGTTTAGCCTATCACCAAGGTTCTCGTCTTTACTCAAAAGTACAAAACCGAGTTGCTGATTCATTGCGCGATTTCGCCGCACACAGACGAATAAAAGAAGATAAGACACCTCTTGTAGTATTAGCGCATTCATTTGGGTCAATCATTATGCAAGATTACATTCGCACTCAACGCGAACAAGGTGCTGATAAATCTAACTTTGAAGCTATGCGAAACCTGGCGGGCTTTGTTACTTTTGGTAGCCCATTAGCCATTTATGTTCGTCATCATAAAGAATTGCACACACCAATTTCTGTTGCAGGTGAAGCGTTACCAGAAGATTTTGGCGAGCGTGCAAAGTGGCTTAACTTTTATGACAAAGACGACATTGTCGCGTATCCGTTAAAAGGTATTAATGATCAATATAACAAAGCGGTATTTAACGACTATGAGATCAATGTTGGTAACCCGGCAACCTCTTGGAATCCAGCGTGTCATAATGGTTACTGGGACGATAAAGATTTCATTAAGCCTGTTGCTAAATTTTTAGGTGAAATTCTCGAGCCACACGGCATTTGGGATTAATATTTTAATTGCAGTTTCATAGCCTGTTCGCGAAAGCCAACAGGCTTTTTTATTGTATGAGAACTAAAAATTGTAAGCGTACTAAAAATTGTAAGCGTACTAAAGAACAGTTTAACTGCATTTGGTAAATACTTATTGAGAAGTTCTTAAAATAAACCACTTATTGTTAAGTTCTTAAAAGAAACCACAAATAAATAGCTGAAACACTTCCTACTAGAAACATAAAATTTTGTAATACTGTAAATGACCGACACTAAACAACATAAAAATACAAAACATTCGAGTTCTTCACGAGCTTTCGATTTGAAAAATAGTTTATCTTTGGTACTCACCAGTGATGTCGGTCGCCTTATCGGTCTCGAGCGAAAAATTGCTCGCTTAAAAAGTCAAAACAAACCGTTTAATAAGCTGCTTGAAAAACTGCGATACAATATTGAGCAATCCATTTCGAAAGTTAAACAGCGCGCACAGAGCGCTCCTAAAGTTACCTACCCAGAAGCATTACCCGTCAGTCAACGTACTGACGAAATAAAAAAGTTAATTGAGAAGCATCAGGTTCTAATTTTAGCGGGTGAAACTGGCAGCGGTAAAACGACTCAGCTACCTAAAATATGTATCGAAGCGGGGCTGGCGAATCGTGGGCAAATTGCTCACACACAACCTCGTCGTGTTGCGGCGACATCAGTAGCAGCTCGAATTGCCGAAGAGTTAAATGTTAATTTGGGGACTGAAGTTGGAGTATCGGTTCGGTTTTTAGATAAAAGTTCGAAAGACGGTTATTTAAAAGTAATGACCGACGGTATGTTACTCGCCGAAATGCAACACGATCCCATGTTGAGTCATTATCAAGTGGTGATAATCGATGAAGCGCATGAACGATCCATTAATATCGATTTTTTAATGGGGTTGTTAAAACCGCTGTTGCAAAAGCGTCGTGATCTTAAACTTATTGTAACTTCGGCGACGATTGATTTAGAAAGGTTTTCTAAATTTTTCGATAACGCACCCATTATTACAGTTGAAGGTCGAACCTATCCAGTTGATATGCAGTACCGACCTTTGGATCCGAATAACAGTCCCGGCAATGAGCCGCCAGAATTATGGCAAATCGGTCAATGCGTTAAAGAAGCAGAAAAACAAGGGCCTGGTGATATCTTAATTTTCCTACCAGGCGAGGGCGAGATAAGACAAACCGCTCGCTATTTAAGAAAACTCTCTCTGCGTCAGGTTGAAGTATTACCTTTGTATGCGCGACTGAGTATTTCTGAGCAACAAAAAGTATTTAAGACCAGCAATGCACGTAAGATTGTTTTAGCAACCAACGTTGCAGAGACCTCTCTGACGGTTCCTGGTATTCGATATGTTATCGATCCGGGCACAGCACGCATCAGTCGCTTTAGCATGCGCAGCAAAATTCAACGTTTACAGGTCGAGAAGATCTCTCAAGCCAGCGCCAATCAACGAGCAGGACGCTGTGGTCGTGTGTCGGCGGGCATTTGTTATCGTTTGTACGAAGAAACCGATTATTTATCGCGATCTGAATTTACCTTACCCGAAATCAAACGAACCAATCTTGCCTCGGTTATTCTCCAAATGAAAATGATGGGCATCAAACAGCCCGAAGAATTTCCATTTATCGAAAACGCAGAAGAAAAACATTGGCGCGATGGTTTTAACTTATTGTTCGAATTGGGTGCTCTGGATCAAAACAACGAGCTCACCGAGTTAGGACGCAGTATTGCCAAATGGCCATTGGATCCTAAGCTTGCCGTAATGATTTACAGCGGTCGTAAAACCGCTTTAAACGAAATGTTAGTGTTAGCCAGTTTGTACAGTGTTCGCGATCCTCGTGACCGTCCACACGACAAAGCGCAAAAGGCCGATGAAGCCCATGCGCAATGGGACGACAAAAAATCGGATTTTGTTAGCTTTTTAAATCTATGGCGTGATTTACATAAGCAACAGGAAGATCGCACCAATCGAGATTTTAAGCAGTTCTGTAAAGATAATTTTATCAGTTTTCCGGCTTGGCTTGACTGGCGCAATACGTATCGGCAGTTAAAACAAATACTTTCAGAAAGTGGTTTTAAAATTTCAAAAACGACAGCGGATTATGATCAGGTTCATCAAGCGTTATTGCCAGCGTTACTCAGTAATGTGATGACCAAAACCAACGACGCGCATTATCTTGGTGCGCGTAATACGAGAGTGTTTATTCATCCATCGTCGGTCAACTTTAAAAATAAGTCGCAATGGCTTATGGCAGGTGAGCTTATTGAAACTGGCAAGCTCTATGCTCGTGCAACAGCACCTATCGAAGCGGAGTGGATTGATGCCGCCGCCGAGCATTTAGTAAAAGTGTCTTATCTTGATCCTCATTGGCGAAAGAAAAAGGGCGAAGCCTGTGCCTTTATGCAAAAGTCGTTGTTCGGATTAATTTATTTAACCGGTAAATTGGTGGGTTACAGTAGTGAAGAGCCTGCACTGAGCCGCAAGTGGTTAATTGAAAAAGGATTGATTGATGGCGAATTAATTACCAAAGCACCGTTCCACTCAATCAATCAAAAACGGTTAGACGAATATCGAGATGAAGAAACTCGGCAGCGTCGTACCGATATTATTAAAAGCGACGAAGAGTTAATAGACTTTTTTGAACAACGATTGCCTGCTAACATTTCCAATGTAAAGCAACTGGAGCGTTGGCTTAAAAAAGACTGGAAGGGCAATAATAAAAACCTTACCTTAACCGACGAAGACATTGTAAACCCAAATACTGAGCTCGATGAAACCGCCTTTCCGAAAGTGTACCCAATACGCGACTCGGAACTGGCATTAGAGTATCGCTTTGAGCCGGGCCACTCAGATGACGGTGTTTCATTTTGCATTCCCTTAGCCATGCTTAAGCAGTTTCAGCCGAAAGATTTTGAATGGTTGGTACCAGGACTGCTGGAAGAAAAGATTTTAAGTTCGATTAAAGCGTTACCCAAAGCGGTTAGAAAAAACTTTATTCCAGCACCGGAATTTGCACAAGCCTGCTTTCAACGGATGAAAGAGCGTTTTAGAGAAGGCGATTTCTTTCAAGAACTGGCGACCAACCTGTATCAAATATCCGGCAAACAGGTGGACATAGAATTGTGGAAAGATATCGAATTACCCGCTCATTTGGTTCCTAACTTTAAGGTGTATGGTGATTCGAAAAAGCCCGTCGAAAAGGGAAGGAGTTTAGAAGGGCTTCAGAATAAATTATCCGCGGATATTAAAAAGGCTCTCACTCAACCAGTTACCTCTGTTCCCGTTCAAGACAAAGCGAACGCTTCCAATAAGCCATCAAAACAAGCGCCGACAGAATTAAAATTGTGGCCCGACAATTTTAATTTCGAGTTGGAGGTTGTCAATGAACAACGGCAGCAAAAGTCGGTCATTTTACAGGCGTTTAAAGACCTTGGAGAATCGGTAAAAATTCAAGGTTGTGAATCCAAGTTTATTGCAGAGAAAACGCACCGTCGCGGAGTTGCTCGCTTGATCTTATTAGCACTCGAAAACAAGAAAAAGTATTTTGTGCGATCGTGGCATTCTCGCAAAGCATTAACCAAGTTGGCGACTTTGTTAGAGCCTTATCCTCAACTAGTCGATGATGTGTGTATGGCGGTAATCAATAAATATTTGCCTGAGTCACCGGTTGAATCCTATTCCGACTATCAACATACGTTGCAGGCGGCAGACGACGCTTTTAATGAAACCACTAATGAGGCTCTTTCCCTGTTACTCGACTTATTAACGAAAACGCAAGAAATATCGAAAACGGTGTATGAAAAGGTTGAGCCTAAATTTATTCAGTCGTATATGGACATTCGTCAGCAATTGGATGATTTATGGTTTGCGGGTTGTGTCTATAAGCATGGGCTGGATCGAATGCAGGACTATTCACGCTATCTTTCGGGATTAGAAAAAAGAATGGAGCGCATGTCAATTAATTTCCCGAGGGAAGAGCAAAGCTTACGGGAGTTTAAAGCGATTGAACGACGAGTGAATAGCTTACCCGATTCACCGCATAACAAAGAATACAATGCGGTTAAAGATGAGTTGTTCTGGATGCTGCAGGAGTTTCGTATCTCGGTATTTGCGCAGGGGATTAAAACAGCATATCCGATTTCGGTAAAGCGAATTGAAAAGCAAATGGAACAATTGAAGTACCTCAACTAGGTTAGTTTATTGATAAGTGTAAAAATGAGCTTTGTGAATTAAAAGAAATATTGAGCTATTAGAATTGATGTGAAGTAGTGATGGCTTTCTGGATTTTGATAGCTCGATCTCAATCCAAATAAAGTAGATGGTTAGAATTTAAAGAATAGTAAAACTCGCCAAAAAATAGTCTATTGCATCAATCTATTGTGTTTACTCCTAGCGAACAAACCATATTAATGCCATTTTTAATGGCATACTTATTGTATCACTAGGCTTTCAATAAAAAACAACAGGAACTTAAAATGATAATAAGGCTAAAGCTTATTTGTGCGATTATATTTTGCACATTAGTAGTTAATGGATGCTCTGCAACGCAAGAAATTAAAAGCTCAAACTCTACGACTACCCATAAACAGTTAAGATCATTTAGCAAATTAAAAGTTCAATCATCAGGAAAAATTTACATTAAGCAAGGCTTAAAATCTACCTTAACCGTAAAAGGTTCTAGCAATGTGATCAATAGTTTGAAAACACAAGTATCAGGCGGAGAACTTAAAATTCATTGTATGAATAATTGTTCAAACAGTGAAAGCTTATCGTTTTTTATCGAAACTCCAAGTATTAAACAAATTAGTTTAGAAAACGGAGGCGAACTAAGTATTTCGACAGGCTTTAATAGAGAAGAACACATATCTATCTACTTGTATAACGGTGGTGTTGTCGATGCTAAAGCCCTTGTCGTGAATTCAGCTAAACTAACTATCAGAAACGGCGGCGATATAAAAGTTAATGTTAGTAAAAAATTAGAAGCTGAAATAAAAAACGGTGGCAACATTTATTACATTGGCGATCCAGAAATAATTTCTAAAAAGCAAAATGGCGGCAATATAAAGAGAATTAAAGCAAAGCGGGAAAGCACTACTATGAAAGATCCTCGTGACGGAAAAATCTATAAAATAGTACAAATAGGTGGAAAAGTTTGGTTTGCGGAAAACTTGGCTTACTTACCTCGCTTATGTAACACAAATGACATTGAGTGCGGAGTTTGGGTTTATGGTCAAGATGGAAATGACGTAAGTATCGCTAAACAATCAAACGAATACCAGAAATACGGTGCTTTATATAGCTGGGAAAAAGCAAAAAGCGCTTGTCCTACTGGTTGGCATCTTCCAAATGATGAAGAGTGGAAAGTGTTAGAAGTTGAACTCGGTATAGCTGCTTCAGAAATCGAAAATGGTATTTGGCGTGGAGAAAATGCTGGTGATATAGCTCGATTAGGAGGGAGTTCAGGATTAAATGTTACATATGGAGGATGGAGAACAGGCTTTGGAAAGTTCAACTATATAGAAGAGCACGCTAACTTTTGGGTTGATACAGAGTTTGATGAAACGCACGCTTATGAGAGATTGTTCGGTGCTAACAACAGAAAAGTAGGAAGGCACACAGGAATAAAAAGTTGTGGGTTCAGCGTTAGATGCGTAAAAGACCAAGAAGATTAAAAAAAGGGGTTAAGCCGGTTGAATATAGTATAAAGATTACTTTAATCTTTAACTTATGCCCAGACCTCAACGCATCCAATACGAAAATGCCTTTTATCATGTTATCAACCGAGGTAAGGCACGCTCTACCATATTTCATGATGAGCGCTATTACAGTGCTTTTCTTAAAACCCTCGAAGAATCACATAAACGATTTGATGCAGTATTTCACGCGTATTGCTTAATGGGAAATCATTATCATCTACTGATTGAAACACCGCGTGCATACCTTGCACAGCACCGAGTTGCCTGCTAGTGAAGTTTGGTGAGCCCCTTTGTTTAAATAATTCACAAATTGCTATGAACCTGAACTGCACCAAAAATATTGACTGTAGAACCATTTTTGCTGACATTATGCGGCGCAAACGGCACACAAACGATTTTGGTTGTTTGAAATTCTGCAGTTTCTAGAAGCTACCGTTCATATAAGGCATATTTTCGCAATATTATGCTGAAATATTTATTCGAACATAACCGTGGATTAACCTCCTGTTAATTCTTAATCTATTGAAATATAAGTGAAAATATTGGAGTGTCGTCTCTGTGCAACGGAATGTCGCTTCATTGAAACCCTTTAATCCCAGGTTTTTCAATTAACTCTATATACTGCCCATCAAATTCAAATGTGACAGATATTGACGACCTATTGGGGTGGCAATATCCGTCTTATTTTCAGTAGGAAGTAGGGTAATGTTCAAAATTAAAACCGGATTACCGATGGGTAATTGTCTAATTTTAGTATTTGTTATGGTGTTCATTATAGGTTGTCAGCAACACTCGAAAAATGGTAGTGCGCCTTTGCTTGAGGATATGAACTCTCAAGTTCTCGTTGCAAACTCGCTTTTCAGAGATATATCTTTCGTCAATACCGGCGGGGAAGATCTAAGTGAATGTGCGGCAGACTCTCTTCCAGAGGGTCTTTCAATTAGAATCTCATATGATCGCTCGACCTGCATTTTACACGGAAGACCAAAGACAGCACAGCCTGAAACAGAGCATGTGATTGTGGCTACCAATAACTGGGGTAGTAGTAGTGCGGTTATCTCCATTAGTGTAAAAAATGAAGAGCCATTCATTATGACTTGGAAGACGGATAACGCCGGATATACGCCGTCAGACCAACTTCTTATTTCTACATCTAATGATTTTGAGTACGACTACACGATCGACTGGGGCGATGGAAACATTAGTACAAATGTCACAAGCAGTATTCGCCATACTTACGAACAGCCAGGTGTTTATACGGTTAAAATTACAGGGATTTTTCCTACAACTGAATTCTTTATTGATCATGATGCCAATAAACTGCTCTCAATAGACCAGTGGGGAACCAACCAGTGGCGAACAATGCGTTTCGCATTTGCAGAATGCAGTAACCTAGAAATAAAGGCTCAAGATGCTCCAAATCTCGAGTTAGTAACAGATATGGAAGGTGTTTTCTATAAGGCATCGAACTTGAATAGTAATTTGGGTCATTGGGATGTTTCAAGAGTTTTGAATATGAGAGCTGCTTTCGCGTATGCGAGTAGATTCAATGGAGATATCAGTTCATGGGACGTGTCCAACGTTATCGACATGCAATACATTTTCAGTGGTGCTAACTCATTTAACCAGGATATATCATCGTGGGACGTATCTTCTGTTAATGATATGACAGGAATGTTCGTAGGTGCCACAGAGTTTAATCAAGATATTTCAAACTGGGACGTATCAAATGTTACCGATATGAGTTTTATGTTTGCCAGTGCTTTTGCATTTAATCAAGATCTAAACTTATGGGATGTTTCTTCTGTAGAAAACATGGAGGGCATGTTTTTTTCTGCGAAAAGTTTTAACTCAATAATTAGTGACTGGGATGTTTCATCTGTCGTAAATATGACTGGGATGTTTTCTTTTGCAGTAAGCTTTAACTCGCAGATTAGCGACTGGGATACCTCTAGCGTTCAATCTATGGAACGAATGTTCTCTGATTCTAAGAGCTTTAATCAAGATATAGGAACCTGGATGGTTGGCTCAGTGAAAAATATGAACTCAATGTTTTCTTTTGCTGAATCATTTAATCAAGACATCGGAAGTTGGGATGTTTCTTCCGTCACATCAATGAGTTACATGTTTTCTTACGCAAGTAATTTTAACAACGACATTAGCGGTTGGAATACTGAAAATGTCGAAGAGATGGCGGGCATGTTTATAAACGCCGTTCTGTTCGACCAGAATATCGGTCAGTGGAATATTAGTAACGTAAAGAGTATGGAAGGCATGTTTGTCGGAGCAAAGTTATCGCCCCGTCATTATGATGAGCTTTTAATTAATTGGAGCACCCAAAATGCTCAAAATGATGTGGTGTTTGATGCAGGTGAAAGCCAGTATTCAAACTCTGCAGTTTCTGCTCGAACTTCTTTAGTCAATATTTATGGTTGGGAGATTACAGATGCCGGTTTAGCTGATGATTGATCTAGAACGCGAGGAGGCAAATCTTGCACTATATAGTTTTTTGGTTCCGAAATCTTTATAGTCAGAATAGTGATGTGGTCTCGGTTTAAAAATAATTGGAGTCGGTGTCAATAGAAGTTAAGCGTTTATGACTGATTCAAGTTAAAAAGAATTTCTAGAGACTATGGTATAAAGCCAATATATTAGGAATAAATGAGAATATGGTTTTTTTATAAATAATAGATTTGTTTTTTTCTCACTATATTACTGCTAAGTGGCTGTACAGCTCCTGCATTTAAATTAAGTGATTCAGGTAGCTTGATTCAAGTCGGAACTCCTATGCCAGCAGATAACTATAAAGAAATTGGTCCCATAGAAGCATCAGATGGTAAAGGTTGTGGAACATTTGGGTACGAGGGTACCTATGATCGTGCTCTCATAAACCTTAAAAGCAAGGCGGCTGAACAAGGCGGTGATTACGTAAAGCTAGACATTTTGAATTTACCCTTCTTGGTAGGAAATTGTTTTGATAATAGCTACACAATTATTGGTGTCTTATTTAAGAAAGTATCTAATACACAAGGTGAATAAACGGATACTACGAATGAATTTGTGGGGGAGCTTCACTCTGAACCTTGTTATCATTCTTACGTTAAACACAACTGTGGAGCGAGGTGGTGTCGGTTTGTCAGTGTGTTGCTGATCTAATAAATGAGTTTTCAAAACTAGAAAGGTGTGAATAGTGACCTTCTTAAGCACTAAAGTATGTTGTTTGGTATTATATGTATTGATTATAAAAAGGACAAATTTGCGTATGAAAACGGTACTGGTGCTTATCATTTCGCTAACTTTAACAAACAGCTTATACGCTACTAATGCTGAAATGCAGGCCGAGAGGCTTCTTGAAAGTTTGAGTATGGAGATGGCTTTTAAAGGTGTTATTGCTGAAAAGCTGGACTTTGCGCTCGCTAATAAGCCAGAAATGCAAAGAATGAGACCAATTTTTGAAGAGTATTTTGAAAAGTATATGAGTTTCCAAAGCCTCAAACCGGAGTTGATAGCCATGTATACACAGGCTTTTACTGCTGATGAGTTGAAGATTATTGCTGATTTTTATGGAACGAAAGCCGGACAAAAAAGTAGAGAGCTCATACCAGAGCTGATACAAAAAAGCTCAGAATTAGCTGCGCAACGGATAGAAGAAAATAGGGAAGAGCTGGTCGACAGGATCGTAGATGAAAAAATTCGAGAAAGTGAGCGAGATGAGAGCGGGAATTATTAAAAAAATTAGGCTGATTTGACTTCATGAAAAAGAACACTGACTTATTGGCAGCTATCGCTACGGCACCACTGATGACTTTTCCCTCAATATTTATTGTAGGGTTTCTATTCTTACCGTTTATGGGTGGACGAGCTTTTGATATAGAAGCCTTCTTGTTGTTTGCAACTGTTGGAACAATTGTATTTGCTTACCCTGCAACGATAATTTTAGGCCCTTTGATATTCTTTTTATTTCGAAAAAGTAAATGGAAATACAGTGCCTGGCCGTACCTTTCTATTGCATTGCTAGTGACGGCAGCAATAGCTAATCGCGAACTTTTTGATAAAAATGGGTTGATGGGAGCTATGTATCTTATGAGCGCACTGCTTTGCTCTTGGTTTTTTTGGTTAATAGCTATTAAATCGCCATCTCAAGAAGATTCAATTGAAAATAGATCTTCAGTTAATTAGCAAATCAGATAACTAGGAATTTTCTAAGCTGAAGTGTCTGACAAATTAGATGACTGTACAGTAAAAGGAAACGCGAGGGGGCAAGCTGATATTTATGGTTAGCTTTGTAATGTTGCTTATTATTGCTGAAAAAAGCGCACTGCTAAGAAAAAGAGTCAGCTCAATAATACCTCAATTAATTTTCTTTCCTCGGGCTTAAGAGGAGCTCTACAGAAAGGATGTTAAAAAATGTTTTGCTGGTATGGCAATCGGTGCTCCTTTAATTTTCTTAATTTTGACTTATCTTATTAGTACAGGACAAATGTAAAAAACATCCTCGGATCAAGTCTTGCAATATGCAAGTCGGTTTATTCATACCTAACGAAGTCGAGTCGAGAATGTGAAAGCTGAAAAGACAATCGAGTAGAACTGTTTGAGGAAATCATTAAAGAGGCTAGGGAACTTGGCATTTTTTGACGCTTTGCAGTCAGCTTCCTGCTGATATATCTGCAACGGTCATGTCTCAGATTCTTAATTTTATTATTCATCAGTTAGTAAATGATAGAGATTTATTGTTGCTGGAAAACGCAATCAGTACATTGGATTCGCTTTCAAGATCTATGATACCTAATCTTTCAAAAGGCTGTGCGGTTATCACTGGAACTTCGTTTGATATTCCAGTTATTGTGCAGTTTAAACAATTACCCAAAGAGCATCGGCCTGACAGTGGAGATGTGAATTTGAAAGAGCTTTGGAGTAAGTAATGTCTGCTTGGCTGTTACGGATTAATGTTTATTTGCAATGTGTCAAAGTTATTATTTACTAGCGGACTTCACTTTTATCTCACCGATCTGTAGTTTCGATTCGAAAGCTAATCTGAGATAATTATACCTATTATTGCTCGCTTTCAATTTTGTAAAATCAGGCAAATAATGATTTTTCAGTTTTTTTGTTCGAAATTTACTTCATCCTAGTAACTGATTTTTTGTTTCCGCATCACAAAGTTTCTGCTACAGGACTAAATTGGCTGTAAATATCATCGCTGATAGCTCAATAAGGAACTATTAAATGTTAAGCAAAACTTTAGAATACAAGAAACAATTATTGCCACTTTTGCTCATTTCATCATTAACGCTGCTCACTGCATGCGGGGGGAGCAGTGGCTCTAGTGCTCGTGCCCCTTCACTAACCGTTGCTACAGATTTGGTTTATACAGTAGACCAAGGCATTATACCTTTTCAATTTATAAATGAAGGAGGAGGCTCACTCACTAATTGCTCAGCGAGCTTACCATCTGGCCTTATCATAGATGTCTCTTATGATGAAACGACTTGTATCATAAGCGGTGTTCCAATTGAAATAACCCCTACCACAGAGTACGTTATAACGGCTGTTAACTCGGCCGGAGAATCAACAATTAGACAAAATATTAGTATCGTACCACATGCTCCAGACCTAATTACTTACCCCTCGCAAACTTTTGTCGTTGATAAACCGGTTTTTATCGAATTTACTAATTTTGGAGGAGGATATTTAACGAGTTGTGAAGCTCCAGTTTTGCCTGCAGGACTCGAAGTCGCTGTTTCAGAAAATCAAGGCAGTTGCACTATATCTGGTGTTCCCACCGAAGAACGATCAATGGAATCTTATATCGTAACGGCAGTTAATGCTGGTGGAAGCAGTGCTGCAAGCATAAATATAGCTGTTAAAATTGAGAAAGCTTTTATTACGACTTGGAAAACTGACAATCCAGGTGCGAGTGAGAGCAACCAAATTACAATCCATGCATTTCCAGCCCTCGGCGATGCCGAAGATTTTAGAACAAACTACACTGTTGATTGGGGTGATGGTTCTATCGATAGCAACCTCATTTTAGATATTACCCATACATATGAACAACCAGGCATATACACCGTCAAGATTACAGGTAGTTATGCATTCCTATTTTATGTTTATGAAAGTGATGCAGAGAAGCTGCTTACAGTTGAGCAATGGGGAAACCAACAGTGGCCTGCTATGCGTCAAACATTTTTCGGTGCCAAGAACTTAGTCATTAACGCGACTGACAAACCTGACTTATCTAATGTAAAAATTATGACAGGAATGTTTGCAGGTGCTACAAATTTTAACAGTGATATAAGCGATTGGGATGTTTCTAATGTAGAAGATATGGGAATTATGTTTTTAGATGCAAGAGCCTTTAATCAAGATATTGGAGGTTGGAATGTCTCTTCAGTTAAAAACATGCGACATATGTTCTCTCATGCTGATAATTTTAATCAAGACATCAGCAACTGGGATGTTTCTTCCGTTGAGACCATGCTAGGAATGTTTAGGAGCACTCTTTATTTTGATCAAAACATAAGCTCTTGGAATGTAAGTTCTGTTACTGATATGTCAAGAATGTTTCAAAATGCAAAGGCTTTTGACCAGAATATTGGCTCATGGAATATCACTTCTGTGGCTAATAAAGACAGTATGTTCTCTGGAGCAGTTCTCACTTCGGATAACTACAATAAAATTCTTGAAGGATGGAGTGAGCAGAATGTGCAACAAGGTGTTAACTTTGATGCAGGAATGGCTATGGCTTCAGATGACTACCTCGATACAAAAGAGCATCTGAAAACAAATTTCAATTGGACAATCTATGATGGTGATGAACCCAACAATAGGCCTCCTTCAATACTCGTACCTTACGGAAGCCCAACCAATTACCGAGTTGGCGTTGAAATACATCCTTTCCGTTTCTTAAATGATGGTTTCGGAATGCTTACTGAATGTAGTTCAGATCTGAGTTTGCCGACAGGTTTGAGTATCACTATTTCTGCTGATTTATCAACTTGTGAAATTTCAGGAACTCCAACCGAGGAATCATCTACTCGATACTACCAGATATTTGCAACCAATGAATTTGGTGTTGATGTCACCGGTATTGAAATAGGCGTCGAAACAAACTAGTGTTATAAATACTCATCAGTTAACCGGCTGATACTGATAGTGTGAGGGCTCCATAGTCGCCTTCACACTAATTCCTTTAATACTTTGTACGCGAGTCAAGTCTTGCATTGTAGAGCAATTAGTTCAGTAAACCTTCAACAGAAAAGTCAATAAGGTATAAAGGTATTGATTCTGTGTTATGAATGGTTTACTTCCTTAAGAATTGGTGGTGAAACAAAATAACGAAAACGGAAATTATATTTTGGTGGCCTTAACTCAAATAAATAAACCAATCCTATAAGCGAAAACCTAACCTAGTCTGATTACCTTTCTTAGCTGTCCACTTCGCTGTGAAAGCTCACTAAGCATGATTAATAAACGAACAGATTAGAATCGAAATAAGTAAATAATACACAAATGAGTCAATCTTAAGGTTTTCTTAAGGATTGGGTATTTCTCTTAAGGTATAAACACGCACCTTTGTAGGCGGCTTCATTGAGCATTCAAATGCAGATGACAACATGTTTATTTGAAAATGACCTGGATATTGTCAAGCATGCTTTTTTACACAGTGATATTTCCGCAAATTTATATGAATTTAAACCTTTTTTTTAAAAGCCTGAAAAAGGCAAAGTAAAGGGTAGTTTAAAAGGAGTAGTTAATGAATCAGTTCAAGAAGGACTTAGGTATCACTCGTCGTATTTTAGTGTGCTTGATGTTGATTACCCTATTTGGATGTAGCGGAGGATCAGGAGGAGGTGAGCCGCCTGTTTCAGAGCCTTCTTTGTCATTAGACAGTTCGATTGTAAAACTTTTACCTGCTGGTGAAATGATTTCCCCCATTCGGTTCATTAATTCAGGTGGTGGTTCGTTACTCGAATGCAGAGCAGATAGCCTGCCAACCGGCTTGGAAGTCGCAATAACATCAGACGGTGATTCCTGTGAAATAACAGGAACTCCAATCACTGCCCAAGAAGAAACCAGTCATAGAATTACCGCGGAAAATGAAGGCGGTGTTAGCAGCGTATCTCTAACAATCATGGTTCAAGTTAAGCCATCGCTTCAAGAATTGCCTGCTCAAGTATTTGCTCCAAATTGGTTGATTGTACCCATTCAATTTGTAAATGACGGGGGAGGCGATCTTACAGAATGTTCGACTGAACTTTTGCCTGAAGGTTTATCCGTAACAGTTACACAAGATGCCAGTACCTGTTTAATTCACGGAACGCCGACTGTGGAATCTTCCGCATTGACATACAGCGTCACTGCGATAAACGCTGTTGGGCGAAGTACTGCAGAAGTTATTTTAGCTATTACAACGGCTCCCAATTTATTACCCTTATCCACTCAAACATATGCCGTTGACCAGGCTATAGAAAACGTTCCGTTTCCGAATAATGGAGGAGGGGTAATTACGGAATGCGTCTCTGAAAGTCTGCCTGAAGGGCTTAACGTTTCTGTTTCTTCTGACCAATCAACCTGCGAACTTCATGGTACGCCCTCGGCTGCTCAAGATTTATCGAGCTATCGAGTAACGGCGGTTAATGCTGCCGGAGTCAGCGATGTATGGATTGATATTAGTGTAATCCGGCCAATGATAATGACATGGAAAACGGATAACCCAGGTTTATCAGAAGACAATCAAATTATGATTACAACTTCACCTTCTGAAGATTACGACTACAACTTTCAAGTCGACTGGGGAGACGGTACACAAACCCGTAACATTACCGGGGATTATACCCATACTTATGATGCTCCTGGAGTTTACACAGTAACCATTAGCGGCGTGTTTCCACAAACGTATTTCGACCCTTCTAATGTTAACTCTAGTGACGCTCAAAAGCTGCTGAGTGTAGATCAATGGGGAACTCTTCCATGGAAGAGTATGCACGCGGCTTTTGCTCACTGCACAGAGCTGGTTTTTGAAGCCACTGATATGCCTAGAATAGAATCAGTAACGGACATGAGTTCATTGTTTCTAGGAGCAACCAATTTTAACAGCGACATTAGTCAGTGGGATGTGTCCGCCGTTGAGAATATGAGCAACATGTTTTCAGGAGCAACTCACTTTAATAGCGACATCAGTCAATGGGATGTGTCAGCTGTGACTGATATGCGCAGAATGTTTGCTGGCGCAACTAACTTTGACCGTAACCTGGGTCTGTGGAATTTGGTTTCCGTCACTAATATGGGAGAGATGTTTACATTTGCATTGAGCTTTAATAGTGACATCAGTCAATGGAATGTCTCATCAGTTACTAATATGCATTCAATGTTTTCGGGAGCTTCCAGTTTCAATGGTGACATCAGCCAGTGGGATGTGTCGTCTGTTACGGATATGGGAAGCATGTTCTTCGAGGCTACCAGTTTTAATGGAGACCTCAGCCAGTGGAACGTCTTCTCAGTTATGAATATGGGAAGCATGTTCTCGAGGGCTTCCAGCTTTAATAGCAACATCAGTCAATGGAATGTATCGTCAGTCGTGGATATGGGCTACATGTTTTATGAAGCATCTTCATTCGACCAAAATTTGGGTAGTTGGACTATTGAGTCCGTGACCGACATGGAAGCTATGTTTCGTTATGCAAAGTTATCAACCAGTAATTATGACGCACTATTGATGGGGTGGGCTGGTCAAAATGTACAACAAGATATATTTTTTGATGCAGGCCAAAGCGCTTATTCCGATGGAGCTAAAGTCGCACGTGATGTTTTAATCGATAGTTATAATTGGGTAATTTATGACGCCGGCAACTTTGAAGCATTAGTGCCCAATCTTGAGGATATGTCAGAGCGAACATACAGGGTTAATAGAGTCATAAACAGCCTTTACTTTCAGAGTAATGGCGGCTGGAATATTGAAACTTGCACCTCCAATCCATTGCCTGATGGTCTGACATTATCGGTTTCTCAATCTGGCCGAACTTGTGTAATAAGCGGAACGCCAACGACTGAACAGCGAGCTCAGGTGTATACTATTACAGCAACTAATCAATACGGTAGCAGTGAAGCGACCGTCACAATTTCTATTAGCTCTCCTGGCACCGCATTTATTACTACCTGGAAAACAGATAACGAAGGTATTTCGGAAAACAACCAAATCCAAATCAGTGTCAACCAAGATTTAAACTACGACTACGACATTGACTGGGGTGACGGCACAAAGGATAGGAATGTTACCGGATTTACCACTCACACTTATGCCTCTGCCGGGACCTACACGATTACTATCGTGGGCGTCTTTCCTCAAACCTATTTTTCTTATTTTCAAAGCGATGCAAAGAAACTTCTTTCGGTGGAGCAATGGGGCAATATTGAGTGGCTGTCGGGAGAAGGCGCGTTCACTTACAGTAATGTCGTGTTAAACGCAACAGATGTACCTAATATGTCTGCAGTTACTAATATGAACCATATGTTTGCGGAAGCCAGGCGATTTAATGGGGATATTAGTGAATGGGACGTTTCATCAGTGACCGATATGGGTGCTATGTTTCGTGGTGCATTGAGTTTTAATGGCGATATCAGTGATTGGGACGTCTCGTCTGTCTCCAATATGGGGAGTATGTTTTACGAAGCGATAAGTTTTAATGGGGATATTAGCCGTTGGGATGTGTCTTCTGTCACCAACATGGAAGCGATGTTTTACGATGCGCCAAATTTCAACGGAGACCTCAGCGACTGGGATGTATCATCCGTGACTAATATGCGAACAGTATTTAATAACGCGATCGCTTTTAATCAAGACCTCAGCAACTGGAATGTCTCATCCGTTGTCAATATGTCGGGGCTATTCAATGGTGCCAAAGCCTTTAACCAAGATATTAGTGACTGGAATGTCTCTTCGGTAACCACCATGGCGAATATGTTCTCAGGAGCATCAAGTTTTAGTGGTGACCTGAGTCAATGGGATGTTTCCAGTGTGACGAATATGGATCAAATGTTTGCTAACGCCACTAATTTTGACAGCGATCTCAGTCTCTGGGATGTGTCGTCAGTCACTAATATACGCCAGACGTTTTTCGGCGCGACCAACTTTAACAGCAATATTAGCGAGTGGGACGTGTCATCGGTGATCAACATGGAAGGGATGTTCTACGAAGCGTCTCGTTTCAATGGTGACATTAGCGCCTGGGATGTGTCGTCGGTTAGGTTCATGAGAGGCATGTTTCAACGTGCTCCGAGTTTCAATAGTGATCTCAGCGGCTGGGATGTCTCTTCGGTTATCGAAATGCAATATATGTTTTCAGAGGCGTCGAACTTCAATGCCGACATCAGCGGTTGGGATGTGTCATCGGTAACGGATATGGGTGGCATGTTTCAGCAAGCGACTGATTTTAACAGTGACATCAGTCAGTGGGACGTTTCATCTGTTACCAATATGGTAGGAATGTTTGGAGAAGCAGAAAATTTCAGTCAAGACCTCAGCCTATGGGATGTTTCTTCTGTGATGGATATGAATACTATGTTCAGGGGCGCTAGCAGTTTTAGTAGCGACTTAAGCCAGTGGGATGTATCTTCTGTTATTAATATGAAAGGAATGTTTGCTGGGGCGACCAACTTTAATGGCGACCTAAGTCAGTGGAATATGTCCTCTGTGACTGACACAAGCAATATGTTTGAAAGTGCAACCAGCTTTAACCGTGATATTAGTCAATGGGATGTGTCATCGGTAACGGATATGAGCTTTATGTTTTTTGGTGCCACTTCATTTAACCAAAACTTAGGAAGTTGGAATATTGAGTCAGTCATCAATATGGAAGGAATGTTTAGAAATGCCATGGTCTCAACTGATAATTATGATTCATTACTGTTAGGGTGGAGCAGTCAAAATGTTCAGCAAGATGTAATTTTCGACGCTGGCGAAAGCACTTACTCTAACGCAGGAAAAACAGCGCGCGATAAATTAATAAACGATAATAACTGGACTATTTATGATGGAGGTAAACTTGACGCTTTAATACTCAATTAAGTCGGCATATCAGACTGAGTATACATAGTGAATAGAAACAAGAATGGTTTATACTTTCAGAATAATGGAGGCTGGAATATCGAAACTTGCGCCTCCAACCCTTTGCCTGTTGGTTTAATGTTTAATATTTCTAAGTCTGGACGAACGGAAAGTGATGAGGTTATGAGAGTGATAGGGTCAGGTCACGGTATCAATAATAAATGACGGTTGTTTAATAGAGAGGTCTCATGTCAGTAACTACATCAAACCAGAAACAATATGGGGTAGGGTCATGTGTTGCCGTATTTGGTCGGATAATCCAATCGCGTTATGGCAAACCTATTACCATAGAGAATCAAAAACGGGCAGATTTATTTGATTTTAATTCTTTCCGACTCACGCTGTAGATTGAGTCGAATGAAGCAAAATAAAGAATAGAAAATTTCATAAAGATGAGCCAGACATTTAGACGTCACCAACTATTACTGTACAAATTTTTTACTCATTTAAAATCGT
Source organism: Gammaproteobacteria bacterium (assembly GCA_013373375.1). Taxonomy (GTDB): domain Bacteria; phylum Pseudomonadota; class Gammaproteobacteria; order Enterobacterales; family Kangiellaceae; genus Pleionea. The sequence continues at coordinate 85,433 of JABXHY010000032.1, read as the reverse complement.
ATTCGAAAAAAAGCTATATTGAAGAGTTTAATGTTTCGCTAAGTGAAAGATACTCCTGATATTCAATATACTCACTATCAGCATTTAACCAAGTATCCGAAATTTCGGCGTCAATTGTTCGTGCCTCTTCTAGGCGGTCCATTTTATTGGGGGAAACTCAGGTCACGGTATCAATGATTAATTGACTGAAATCGATATGCAAGTCAGTTTGTTCAAACCTAACTTAGTCGAGTCATTATTCCTGAAACGTAAGAACATTTTTACCTTACTTTACCTTTGTGCACCTCGCATGGCACGAAGCTGCCAATCTTCTGATCTCTATTCTACCAACAGTGATTCTGGTGTATTTAGCACTTAGCGGAACCAGTGACCACTTCAAGAAAAAATATAGTTCGACTGTTGAAAAGCTTACCAAACATTCTAGTATGAAAAGAGCATTTTACTTAGTCATTAATAATTGCGACAAAAATTAAATGTACTATTATTATCAACAAGTTATAGAATAAGGTATCTTGTGAGTAGAAAAAAACTTCATCCGCTGGCGCTCATAAATTTCGTACCTCGAATTATCGCGGCCTATTCTTTCTTAGCAATTGCCGGATTGATTGATTATAAGAGGTTTGTTGAGAACCCTGGGATAATTGTGGTTGTGGTTGGACTGCTTTGGCCTTTTATAGCGTTTCAGTTCTCGAAAAAATGGCCGACTAAAAAAACTGAAGTCTATAACATGCACTTTGACGCTTTGATGTCGACGAGTGTATTTCTACTCACTCCCTCTCCATATTTATTCTTGGCCATCGTTCTTATCTTGTTAACCAATGCGACCTTCGTTGGATCGATCAAGATGGCAGCCTCAACCCTATTGGTAATTGCCTCAGTGATTTTTGCGGGTGAGATGTTAGGTCTTTTAACTTGGGTAAAAGCTAGCTCTCATATGCAGATGGTTATTTCAGTTTTTTTAGTTCTTTACTTCTTACTTTTCGCCTTTAAGGGTTTTCAGCTGGTTCAAAAAGTAATTTCTTTGAATAAAACAATTTTTGCATTGTCGAATACAGACCCACTGACAGGCTGCTATAACCGTATGTACCTTGACAATAACTTGCCATTGGAGCTGAAAAAGTCAAGACGTATTAAGTACCCAATGTCGGTGATTTTTGCCGATCTTGATCACTTTAAATCAATCAATGATGAATACGGACACTCGGCTGGTGATCTCGTATTACGGCATTTTATCGAGCTTGCTCACGAATGCATCAGAGCCGAGACGGATTGGGTAGCCCGATTTGGTGGGGAGGAGTTTATACTTGTTCTGACGAACGCTAATGCAGAGCAGAGTAAAGTGGTTGCAGAGAGAATCCGAGAGAAAATAGCATCTCATAATTTTAGTGTTGATGGTCAAAACTTAAAAGTAACCTGCAGTTTTGGAATATCTTCGTATAAGGTGGGGAAAGGAACGGTCGATTCACAAGAGCTGCTTCAGACGGCAGATAAAGCACTTTATCAAGCGAAAGCGGCCGGTCGAAATCAAGTGCAGTTGATAGAGATTCCGAAGTGAAGCGGGGTGTTTTAGTTCTAATCTGTGTTTCGATGGATTTAGTTGATTTATGAGAATCCTCGTTTTACTTATTCTGATTGTTAGCTCTGCGATGGGGGCTGAGCCTCGGAGCGGTGCTTATGTTATTGGAGATTCTTTAAAGACCTCGGTTTATCTGAACGAATACGCTTATCTTTTTGAAGATTCAAAATCAAACATGCATTTTTCGGATGCAATGGAATTGATGAAAAGCGAGGGATTGAAACAAGGTGTTCCGCAAAACCTTAGTTTTCAGGAGAGTACCTATTGGTACATCATTCCTATTAAACATCAGATGCAGTTAGAAGCAGATTACTATTTAAGCATAGAATATCCTCTGCTTGATGACGTTAGGGTTTTTATTATTGATCAGGCATCGAGCAACATTCGAGCATCATATCAATTAGGCGATACTTATCCTTTCCATGATCGATTATTCGATCATCCATACTTTGTCATTCCTTTGAAGTTCCAGCCCGATGATAGCGCGATAATTATTTTTAGAATTGAATCCAGTTCTGCCTTAAATGTTCCAATTAGTATCGCGCCAGCCACAATTTTTTCTGAAAAGTTCGCTCATCAGTCGATCCTGCAAGGTATTGTTGTCGGCGTACTTTTGATCATGTTTGTATACAATTTATTTATATCAATTGCGTTAAAGGAAGGAATGTACGCTTTGCTAGCGGTCGCGTTTCTCTCTTTTATGTTTTTTTATGTTTCTTTCCACGGAATTGCTTTTCATTATTTATGGCCAACATTTTCAAAATGGAACGGAATAAGTATTCCATTTTTTGTGTTCTTGACAGTTTTGTTTTTTACTTTACTTGTCGAGCGGATGTTCTCCTTCCGAAGTACGGTATCTCGCTATCATTCAATTCTCATTATCACACGATATTTTTTGATGGCTCAGTTGCTACTTGTCTTTTTTATCCCTTACAAGTATTCCATCTCTATCGCAATTAGCTCAGTATTCTTTTGTACGGCAATTGGACTGGGATTTGCTATCTACGCCTATAAGCAAGGTGTTAAAGCAGCAAGGTTCTTTTTGCTATCTTTTTCATTGATCACGATTGGCGTTATATTTTGGGCTCTAAATATTACAGGTATCTTGGTCGACTGGCATCTTCCGAGTGTTGCAGCTCATTTAACGGCGATTGTTTGCTCAGCAATTTTTAGCTTAGCATTGACCGATAGGATAAACATCGAAAAGAAAGAGAAGATAGACGCAGAGTTTAAATCCCAGCAATATTTTGAGCGATATAAAGAACTCTATGACTCCAGTGAAGAGGCGCATTTTACTGTTAATTTGGATGGAGGTATTAAATCGACCAATACGGCTTTTCTTAACATTGTTGGGGCGAAATCCACAGAAGAACTACTGTCTTGTAGCTATAACCTTTTCACAGATTTATTTGTTGACGCAGGCAGTCAAGAAAAATTCAAACAGTTGATTGATGAACCTGCAAAGTCTGGCTTTTTAGAATTGGAAGCCAAAGCTTTAAGCGGTGGAAAAGTATGGTTAAAAGTTCCCCTGCAGTCGTTGACCAAAACCTCTGACGGGCATATTCGTGGCAGTTTTTTGGATGTTTCCCATGCCAAACAGCAAAGTAATAAAGTTAAATTTCTGAATATCTACGATCCACTGACTTACTTGCTGAACCGTCAAAGTATTATGAATTATTTGAGTCGGGCGTTGCTTAATATGTATCCGGATGAGAGAAACCATGCATTTGTGATAGTTAATCTGGATTACTTTAAGAATATTAATCAACATTTAGGAACGAAAGTTGGCAATAAAGTCTTAACAGATGTCTCTAAGATTATGGTGGACTTGTTTCGAGATTACGATAAGATTGCGCGTATTTCAGCCGATGAGTTCGCGGTGTTACTTCAAAACTGCCGAGAGAAAGACGCACTGAATATCCTCGAAAAGCTTAAAAACAATATAAAAAATAAAGTTCGACATTCAGAGTCTAAAAGTCGACCGTTAACAGCGAGTATAGGTGTGACTATGCTTAATGGTAATGAAAAAGATGCCGAGACCGTCTTGAAGTTGGCGGTTGCTGCTTGCGATATTGCCAAGGAGACAGGAAGAGATAAGGTGGTGTTTTATCATCACTGCACTGATTTGATCGAAAAGAAAAACACGGATGAACTTGTCATAGAAAAAATTCACCATGCCTTACAAAATGATGAGTTTATACTTTATAAGCAATCGATCATGCCATTAAAGCCTTCGGACAACTCTGAGCGCTTTGAAGTACTGATTCGCATGAAAGATGGAGATGAGTTGCTGAGCCCTGGTTTGTTTCTTCCTGTGGCTGAGGCTTATGATTTAATCCCTCTTATCGATAAGTGGGTGATTGAGAACGTATTTAAGTTTATTTCGAAAACGAATGAATCTAATTCGAATATTTCACAAATTAATATAAACTTGAGTGGAAAGACATTATCTGACAGTTCGTTGCTTAATTTCATAGTCGAACAAGCGAGTAAATATCAAATCCAGCGCTCCTTAGTATGCTTCGAAATTACAGAAAGTTCGGCTATAGCTCAGCTGAGTCACTGTATTGAGCTTATTCAGTCACTGCGAAAAGATGGTTTTCGTTTTGCATTAGATGACTTTGGTAGTGGCCATACTTCTTACTCATACCTTCGTTCTTTGCCTGTCGACTCAATCAAAATTGATGGTGCTTTCATAAGAGAAAGTCTTACGGATCCTTTCGATAAAGCCTTGGTAAAATCAATAACCGACATCTCTCATGTTATTGGGTTAACAGTGGTTGCCGAGTTTGTTGAAACCCGTGAAGCGGTTGAACGACTCGTTGAGCTTAACGTTGATTATGCTCAAGGTTATTATTTTGATAAACCCAGCCCGCTGAGTTAGATAAAATAGAATTGAATTTTCTTTGAGCGAGGGATTAGCGTTTACCTAGACTCGTCGTTTTATTAGGTGCAAACTGTGTTGTTCAGACATTTGCTAGCGCTTTCCACTAGCACCATTTATGTATGTTTCACTTCAAGCGTAAGGTGAATATTTGCCTGTTACATTACAGGATAAGTGCACTACAGGAGCAAAGTTGAATGTTTGACTGTGTATTGAAAAGTAGACCTTATAAGTCACCAATAACTACCGATCTTCATAGGAAGGCGTCATCTATAACATTGCGGCAATTAAAACAAAGAAAGAAATGACAGTAAGTGACAATTGGGACAGATTCGTTTTTTAAAATTCTAAAAACATGACTATCCCACCGTACAATACGGCGAGTTAGTCATGCTAAATAAGATTTATATCTATTACTTAGATAGCCAAGTTAAAAAACGTGACCATTGATTTAAATCGGGTTTAGGTTTGACAATCTCTCTTACCTTAATAGCGTCTTTCGAATCAGCAATGTCAATTTGCATACTGCTCGACCGATTATACTCTCGACCTAATGCATCACTGCCTGCGCTAACTGTTACCGTATAAGTTCCAGTGTCTTTGTATTCGTGCTCAAGGGCAGTCATACCTCTTAAACCATAAGTCGTTTGTTGTATTGTTCCATCACCCCAATCAACGGTCATTTCCAATTCATCAACAAACGGTAAACAAGCACGCATACCAAAATTCAATCGAACATTGTTGTCTCTAACATCGCTGCGCATTACTGGATTGAGAACCGTTGAGTTACCAAGCAGGTCGGTAAAAAGAAGATGACGATAAAATGACTCGGCGTATCGACCTTCTAATTCATAATCCCACCAAACAAAGTCCAACAAATCTTCTGCAATTGGGAAAACTTCACCGATATTCAATAAATCGTAACCAGCAAACAAATGAACACCAGCTCCAGCATCTAATGTTGCGCCGAATACATTTTCGTTTACGCCATCAAGGTTTGCATCACCGCAGGTATTACCGGCATAACCCCAAGCTTTAGTGGTAATGTAAGGTTGCGCTGAAGCCCAAGCGCCAATTGACGAACTGTTATAAAGCGACCCTGCGACTTTAATATCAAGATACGCTCTTGCTGCCGCTTGCGCGTTGGCATCTATGTAAGGACCATCGCCGATGTATTGAAAATTAAAATCATGTTGTTCTTCACAATCGCTTCCAGGAGCACAACTGATGCTTGCCGACAAACGACCAGAAATAGCGGCGTCCATCGACAAACTTTCGCGGTGCTGTGCATGAGTTTCTAATCCAACCGACAGCGGCGCTTCAATGTTGAAGACAACAGGAATAGGGCCCACCATAAAGTTCCAGCTGTGATCAATCAGCTTGATCATTTCGCTTTGGAACACACGATTAAAATCTGCAGCAATTTCACCCTCGATGTTGAATCCGGCACGATGTAGGTCGGCATTCGCGGTCACTTCACTTCGGATATAACGGAACATGTAGGGCACACAAAACCAGGTTTGCTTTACTTCGTAGTAAGCTGTGAACTCAACCTTACCAGTAAGGTTTACATCGGCAATGGTTCGAATGTAAGCGGAGTCTTGTCCGTCAATCGGCAAGTCAATCCGAAACTCGCGACTGTCGGCATAAGAAAAATCTCTTGGAAAGGATTCATTTTTTTCAACCCAACCAGCCTTGCATTGCATTCTTTGATTTTGTTGTAGACCTTTCAGTGCTGATAAGCCAGTTTCTGCGACATCGGCATTAATGGCTACAAAAAACTCCTCACCTTTTTTCTTAGCGAGTTTATGAGCTATTGCTAATTCTTTTTTCATTGCGGCATCGATAGGGGCGTTTTTGATACCCTCCAAAGAGCTAATTAAATAAACCCTGGAAAAGGATTTCTTTTTGGACTGAATCGATAGCGCCTCATTTTGCACATCCATCAACTGCCAACCCTTTGAATGTTGTAAGACTTTAACTTTGGACGAATCGACTTGAACACTACTGGCCATACTAACGCTGCTTAATAGCGCTAAGCTTAAACCGCCGATAAATTTGCACATTCTCTTTTTGATTCGGTGTAAATTCATATTAAGTTTATCTCTCTCAGTGATTTGTGATTTAACGTTTGTGTTGTTCATTGAACAACTTCGATATACCGATGTTTGTTTTAATTATTCGGTTAATGAGATTTCTTTTATTTGGGAATATTGAGATCTCACTAACACCTTATAACTGGTCAAACCACAAGAGGTTGTCTCTATGTGTCAAATACTAGGCATAAATTCTCTAATCGAATATGTCTCGAGTGATGAGATGCTAGAAGGAAATTCATTCGTGAGCGAAGTGGGCCTAAAGTTAAAAACAGAAGGATATTTTGATGTTGTTAAGACTGGATAATCTATCGATTACTGACCTGCAAAGGAGCAATCCTATTAATCAAAACATTGAATAATGTTATTGGCATTTAGATTTCGAGTTATACAAGTACTTTTCTATATTGATTTTTGCAAAGTCATTTGCTCCGTTTGCGTCAAACTTTACACGACCACTTGCACCAATATAGTGAAAAGAATTTAATCCTTTATTTGATTTTCGAGCACTGTTTAAATTTAAACCATCAAATGGCGAATTACCGGATGTTATCTCATGCATTATTTGTTTGAGTGGTCGGCCAGAATTAGATTGTTTTTCAATCGCTAATGCCATGAGAATTACTGAGTCGTATAGGCTCGCGGTTTCGATCTCTAAGTTTTTAAGGTCTAGTTTTTTCTTTAATTCTTTTTCAAAGTTTGAGCTTAGTGAGTCTCCGGTAACGATTAAGTTGAGACATTGCGCTATTCTTGGAAAAGCTATCTTTTTATTAGGTTGTGGTTTTACCAACACATCACCGGCGATTAAAGTCGGGAGTTTTTCTTTCCAATGGCTTTCAAAGGTTTTTAGGTATGGCTCAATTAAATTACTGTGAATAGAGAAGATAATAGCATCAGGCTTAAATAGCTTTATTCTCGAAATATCGTCTTGCACACTATTAATATTAAGCGTCATTAATGAGCTGTGTGAGAATTCTAGAAAGCTGCTGTTTGGAAGCATGTTTCGAATACTGTAAGAGAGTTCTTGTCCATAAATGCCTCGCCCACTGACTAGCGCTATTCGTTTATATCGTCCTTGTTGCTTTAGTAGCCTCACCATCGCTTCGGCTTGCTGCTTATTGTTAGCCGATAACTGCCAGAATAGGGTGTCAGGATCAATAGACTGAAGGCTCATAGATGATGCCGATGTAGTAACAAGCGGAATTTTGAAAGGAATGCTGACATTTTCCATAACTTCCCTTACAGCTTCGGTCGATCCTGGTCCAAAAATAGCTGACGCGTTGTAGTTCTCTACCAGTAGCCTTGAAAACTCAACCGAGGATTGCCTTGAGTGAGTTATGTCGGCACGAATAATCGCGACTTTCTTGCCATTAATGCCTCCCGATTCATTTATTCGTTCTACGGCTAAATCTGCAGCAGCAAACATGCTGGCAGAATAATTTGGAAAATATCCAAGAGGCATCAGTACTGCAAAGTTGATGGTATCTTCAGTTATGGGATTTTGAGGAGACTGATAGATTCCTTTGCCATTATAATTGCCTGGAACTACAACCTTCAGCAGTTCTTCAAGGGACATCGACTCCACTGTGTCGGGCGTAAAGGTTGGCTTTTCTTTAGATTCAGCACAGGCTGCACTACTCATAAGGAGTAGTAGAGTGGGGATTAAATATCGTATAACACTCAATATCATTTAAAAACGGAAGTGATTAGTTTTGAACGAATTTTCAAAGCTACCAATCTCAGGGCTCATTGAACTCAAGCTGTTAGCACCATTAGCATAGATAGTTTTAAGACTAAAATCGAGTGATTAAGAGGCCTTTGACTATTGATGAAAGGGTACGCGCTGCGATTAATGAACGTCGTTTCTTTTATATCAAAAATATCAGCACTTTAAAAAACGTGCAGGAGTCAAAATTTGGAAATATTACCCTAGTCAGGGGGGTAAAAACTGATTAATATCGCGCCACTCGATATCTGACTTGTATTGATTAAAGGAATAAATTCGTAGAATCGTAAGTTGTCTTGTTCGTAATGACTTTTGTTCGTAATGACTTTTGTTCGTAATGACTTTTGTTCGTAATGACTTTTGTTCGTAATGACGCTTGTTTGAAATGATGTTTGCTTTAAATGATGGCCGTTTAACATTCGCTTTAGTGTTGAGCTTAATCCGGTTTATTGAGATTCAAACTATATGTTGTATATGGAATAGCGCTAATCGAGTGCCTGGCCTTTATGTCGGTTTTCAATTTAAGTGTTTGACGCTGCACCCAGTTTACTATTTTAAATAGGTGACTTTTAAAGAAGATAACTTCCTTATCTAGTGAATTTACTCCTCAGATTAATTTAAATATTTTACTTAATTAAACAAACGAATTAGAAACCCTTTAACCCAATTGTAGACTCTCGTATGACTTCATTTTCATTAAAAACCTATTGTAAGAGTTTAGGATTAACAGTGCCCTTAAAAGGACTTAACCCTGACCTATCGACATTAAAAGCGTTACATCGCGCACATGCTTTTAATATTCCATTTTCTTCACTCGATGTCATTGCCTGGGATTACGAACCTCGACTTTTTGTTAATGACGATGAACATCTATCCTACAGCAACGATAAAGTGATAACCCAGGCTTTGGGTGGTAGTTGTTACGATACAAATATTCTTTTTATGAGAGCATTAAAAGAGATTGGGTTCGAGGTTCATCTTATGCAGGGCAGAGTTGTTTTAATGAATCCTGAGGCCGCAAAAAGTCATGTTATTCTTAAAGTTGTCATTGATAATACACCTTATTTAGTTGATGTTAGTCTTGGTATCGCCGGATTAATCGAGCCAATTAAATTAGAAGTTAACGATGATATCCAACAAGATTACATGAAGTATCAGTTAGAAAAGAATAATGGTATTTACTCTTTTAATGCAATGATGCAAGGTCAATGGAAAACATGCTACACATTCCTGGAGTCTGAAGATGTAAAAATGATGGATGTCCACTTTATTTCTTATGCTAGAACCGAACAAGAAAGGAGTAAAGAGAAGGGGACAATAATGGCCTCAATCTTTACCAGTGACGGACTTGTTGTTTTGCTAGGTGATAGTTTAACTAAAGATCTTATGGTGTTTTCTCGTACGGCTAGTGAAGACAAAGTTTTGAAGCTTAACATCAATACCGACGCAAAATTCAAAAACGTATGTGACGAGTATTTTGGTATTAAAGTACCGAATTCAAAACAAACGATATTTGACGGCATTGAGAGTTCAAATGACAGTCAGCCTTTGCTAGCCCAGGTTGTATAAGGTTTTGTTAAAAACTAATTAAAATTGAATATGTCTTCATTATTGGTTACTGTACATAAATTAAAGCGAGATTAGCATTTTTTTTATGAAACTAGAAGAAGCAACCAAAATTTACGATTACCTTAGTGTTCAGCCGAGCGAGGGAAAGCCGGCTTCCGCGATTGCTTCCGAATTGAAACTTTCAGAGCACGACGTCACTAAAATTGTCACTAAGTTGACCTCAAGCTTTGTTCAGACCAATGGTGGTGCAAACTACGCAGTAAACCAGTCTGATGGTGCTAATCGGGATTCATTAATAAGCGAGTTTAAGCAAAAAACAAAGAGCAATAAGCACCTGTTTTTGTTTTGGTTTATTTTCGTAATGTGTGTGTCACTCACTACTATCTTTGCTTCCAAATGAATTTTAATGATCTTTTTGTTTCGTACCGAATAAATGGATTTGAATAAATGTTTTTTTGAATAAACAAGGCTGAGAGATTGAATTTTCCTACTATTAAAACTCAAAGACTGGTTCTCAATGAGCTGACAGAAAATGATACAGACTCAATCTACAAGTTATTCTCGGACGATAAGGTAGTTGAGTTCTACGATTTAGACGTATTTTCTTCATCAACTCAGGCAAGTGATTTAATTGCTTTTCTCGTCAAGCGGTTTACCGAGCAACAAGGCATAAGATGGGCGATACGCCTTGATACCAACGGCAAGTTGATTGGTACTTGTGGTTTTAATAGCTGGATGCCTAAAATGCAAACGGCAGTTATAGGTTACGACTTGATGAAAGGTTTTTGGGGGCAAGGTTTTGCTGCAGAAGCTGTTGAAGCGATATTACAAGAGGGCTTTAAGGGCGGTTTACCTTGCGGTAAATTAAATCGAGTGCAAGCAGACACGGTGAAAGGAAATATTGCTTCAGAAAAGCTCTTAAAAAAACTTGGGTTTGTAGAAGAAGGTGTTCGTCGACAAGCGGGGTATTGGAAAGGGCAGTATCATGACTTGAAGTGTTATGGATTAATTAGAACAGATTTTTCAGGCGCTAATTCACGGTAATCATACTCGGCATTAATTCTCTATATTAACTCTCTATATTAATTAGGGATTCGCATGCCTATTACTCTCGAAACGTAAAGACGGAATTAATACAATAAAAAAGAGAACCTATTGATGGATAAGGCTACCTATCAAACACTTAATAGCGTGTCGCATTTTCAAACTAATTCAACCAGCAAGTGGATTGGATGTATAGCGCTTATTTCACTGCTTTGGTTTATTGGTCTTGTACTGTCACAAGTTATTCCTAACGTTGTTTTTGGAATGGAAATGCAAGGCGTTACCTACGGGTTCTCGGCGATTATTTTCGCTGTGACTACGGCATTAGTTATCTTTCTAGCAAGTAAGTTACTGCGATTATCAAAAGCCGATTTAGGGTTGGTTTCTAACAATTGGTTGAGTGATATAGGAATTGGAGTCTTGTTTGGCGTTACTTGGACATTATTACAATTTCTGATCATCATACCGAACACAGGTGGGTTTGAGCGGGAAGATATCGTCGCTAATCTTCAACAATTGGGAACGCAACCAATCGGTTTGATAGGATTTCACGTTACCGCGTGGTTGGGCGGCGGCTTTGCCGAAGAATTGTTTTTCAGAGGCTTCTTGTTATTCAGTTTGATCCAATTGTTTCGAAACACATTTATTGGAAAAGTAGTGGCAGTTGCCTTAGTAACGATAATATTTGCGTTGCTTCACGGGTATCAAGGTTGGATAGGAATACTCGATACGGGTTTCTTTGGTGGGTTATTGATGTGTCTTCTTTATTTATGGCGTAATAATATTATTGCAGCTCTTGTTGCGCATGGGCTGTATGATATGTTGGCATCAACCTGGATGTTTTATCATTAGTAACGAATTTCGATTAAAACGGGAATTATTTTGACAATTCATATTAAACAAAGGATTTTGATTGCAGCGATTTTATTCGGTATGACAGTCGCTAATGGAAGCCCAAATGATAATTCATTTTTCACCTGGAACGAGTTTGTTGAAGAGTTTGGCGCTCAATTAGACGGAGCTCAAGATGTTTACTTGAAAATGCAGAAGGAAGGTCTTAAGCCAAATGCTCTACTTAAATTTGATGTTCACTTTCTATGTGATGACAAAATTAATGCTGATCGTTTGAGTACTTTTATCAAAGATAATTATCAATATACGATTGAATCAGTTCGAAAAGAAGACGATAAGATATGGGCGGTAAATGGAATAAGCTACGAATTTCCCGTGACATCAGATAACTTGATGTATTGGATCCTTGATATGTACAAACGTGGTTATGGTTTCGATTGTAAACTCGATGGTTATGGCGCGCCAATGGATGTGAAGAATCAAAAGTTTCCAGACTTGAGTGTGGATAAAGTTGACTATTATTTTGACTTAGGTGTCGACCGGTATAATACCGGTGACCTCAGCGGCGCCATTATTAATTGGTCGAATCTAATAGAAATAAATGATAAAGATGCTAGTGCATATTATTCTAGAGCAGTCGTAAAAGATGAGCTGTACACTTGGAAGTCGGCGCTTCGCGATTACGATAAAGCCATTGAGCTTAATCCTGATTTTATCAGTGCGTTATTGAATCGTGGCAGTTTAAAGGATGAAAATGAAGACTTCGATGGCGCAATAGCAGATTATCTGTCGGTAATTAATAATAAAAAATCAGATAAAGGCAATCTCCAAAAAGCCTACTTTAATAAGGGCAATACGTATCTTGAATTAAAACAAATTAAAAAAGCCTGCGGTGATTGGAGTAAAGCACGAGAATTAGGTGCTGATTATGCGCAAGAGAGGATTAGTAAGTACTGTACGAAAAATGAGTAAGACTTATCAACGATAGGTTTAGGTTAAATTTCTTAAATTAATTATTAGGTGTTGAATAGGTAATGATGACTGAATTACTTGGTAAAATAGTTGGCTTGATATTAGCGCATGGTGTGCTTATTGGTAATGATCTCCCTGAGGGCGAGTTGTTAGTTCCTGTTGTGATTTACTATGAAGGGAATTCTCGTAAACTTGAAGCATTTGAAGCTGATACACAACAAGAAGCTGTCGATCTTGCCAATCAATTTTTGAATGATTTACCAAAATCAGTGGATAGTTGGACATTCATTCGGGAGGGAGCTATTGCCCTTTCTAATAATGAAAAACAGGATGTTTACTATATAAAGGCATGGACACAAGGTATGAGTGAACCCATGGAACTCTACCAAATGTACAACACGAAACCTTTTGAGTTAGTTGGAAATATAAAAATTATTAATTTTTCAGAAACTGGCATCAAAGCTGAAAGTGCTTCAGTGTTTACCAAAGCCTTATATGAAGGTGTTTTCTCTCACCCTTCTGACAATAAGGAAATTTTGAGAAAATGGTTTAATTAGCTTTATATGGCCAAAATTTATTGAAAATATCTCTGAGAATGCTCAAGAGCTCGAAAGTGCTAAAGAACTCAAAATTGATAGAAGATATAATTCCACTTTTTATAGCCTTGTTTGTGTTACAAGGTTGCGTAAAAGTAACTATTAATGAATATGAGCCACTGGTTATCAACTTGGATGGTAAAAGCGAGTTGGCGATTTCAACTTATCCGTCAGGTTTCGCTCGTACCACATCAAGCATTCCATTTCTGTATAAAACTATCGAATCACCAAACTCAGTTTATTTTCAAGTTTTCGTTCGAGAAGCGGGAAAAAAAGCGGGTAAAAACCCCAATATCAACACCATTACCATTCGATCGTTTAGTTATCGTTTCCCTGCTGATGACTTTACAGAGCTGTTGAAGGATTATTCGAATAATTTTTGGATGCAAGGTAATTCACAATATAATTCATCGATAAGCTCGCCGATACCTTATGACGACCATTGGTATTTGTATATCAAAATTGATCTAACTATAAATGGCAAAGATTATCTGGTCGAAGAAACATTAAAAGCTAACTCACGCACCAGTACTCAATCGCTGTTGCTGCATGAGTTTAGTCAATAATTGTTTATCGCCTCAATGTGTTCGGTTTTAGTTACAGCGAATTTAGTCACAACGAATTTAGCTCTAGCGTTCTAATGCCTTATAGGCGATTAATTATTCATGGTAGGCTTTCTTTATGTTATCCAGCATTTTATTTAGCAGATTATGATCATAGTATCTGCCTTGATGCATCACGCCACGGATATCTTTTGTTGCTGATATATTAGTTAAAGGGTTTTCATTTAATAGAACTAAATCGGCACTGTAGCCAACTGCAATTTTTCCTGTTCTTTTACTCATCCAGTTTGCAGGAATGCTAGTGGCGCTTTTAAGTGCTTGTTGAGGACTCATGCCAGAATTTACCAATGCTTCTAATTCTTGATGCATTGACAGTCCAGGAACTACGAGTGATGCCATGGAATCAGTGCCTGCTAAAATGATGACATCATGTTTGATTAACGCCGTTAATACAATTTCATTAGCTTTAACAAATATTGGCCACCAATTATTTAAGTGGGCGTGGTTATTAGAAAACTCGTTTGATTCAGGCATCCATTGTTTTACTCTAACAGGGTTTGTGTACGACAAATCCAGCTGCTCGATCAACCCATTTAAGTTAGTCACCTGTTCAGGAATACTTTGCATATACCAAAGAGTAGTGCCGACCGCTATTTGTTGTTTCTTCAATACCGAAGCTATTTCATCACTGCGCCGTGTCACAAAATTAAGAAACGAGTCTCCTGTTGACGTAGTGAAGTAACCAAATTCGATATTGAGGGTTTTAACGATCTCCTCGATGTGCGCTATTTCTTTTTGACCACTATTAATAAAGTCTTCAAAACTGATCGAGCTCGGTATATGTCCTACAATGCGCAAACCTTGTTGATTGGCTGCTTTGGTAACCGCAAGATACATAGGTTTATTAATGTCCGAAGCGATTTTGACGTTGTCATAACCATCGGCTTTTAAATCTTCGATCAAATCAATGGCTTGCGATTCACTCGAAACATTAATTCGATGCCAGAAAACTTCATTTATAAAACCCCATAGACCAGATTTACTCGATATCTTTTCCGATGAGATTTCAATTGAGGGACCTGCACGTCCGTTGCGTATTTCTTCGCGCCACTCAATATGGTCATCATTGCCCGACATTTCTCGTACACTAGTAATGCCGTGAGCGAGGTACACAAGCAAATCGTTTTCAGACTCTTGTAAGTGGACATGGGAGTCAATCAATCCAGGAATCAAATATCGGTTTCTGCCATCAACTTTTAATGCTAAATCAGCCCGAATTGGAGTACTACTTATTTCTTCAATCACGCCGTTACGAATAAGAATGTTCTGATTAGCGATTATTGAGTCTCCATTTTCACTGAGCAGGTTAGTGTTGGTCACTAAAACAGTCACTGGGAGGGGGCGAAACTTGGTATGGTCGACTGTATTGATAGAGCTACAAGATATAAGCCCTAAAACTCCTATTACAGTGAGAAAATATCGATAGATTGCTGGAGTACACTTATTCATTAGCTAAAGATCCAATTTCAAATGAAAGATTATTAATCCAGCAAAATGTAGTGTTTTTTGGCTCCGAAACCTTCTCAATTCATGATTTGAGAGTGAATTTATGACAAATAGAAAGTGTTTATTCTGCTAGTTCTGGCGAAATAGACGACTTGACGTACTGGGTAGGTGATTGCCCGGTATGTTTCTTGAAAATACGATAGAAGCTTGCTTCAGAATTAAAGCCACACTCCAAGGCTTGTGAGAGTATAGAAATGTTCTGGTCTTGATTGGCGATAAGCAACTCTTTCGCCATAGTAATTCACTTTTGATTAATCAGCTCTCTAAAGCTAAGGCCAAGACATTTATTGATCACCTGAGAAACAGTGGACTGATTCACTTGTAATAGTTGTGATAGCTCCTGAATGCCAAACGTAGGGTTTAAATAGAGTTGTTCTCCTTCGATGATATTCTCGATTCTTTGCGCCAGTTCTTGCGATTTGGGATTCGATACTATTTCCGAATCATTCTCTTTTTCTGTTTTATTCTTGATGTCGTCATCTAAGTAAATAGGTAGGTTGTACGCCTGAAATCCCAAGTAATACAACACTGTTGCAAGGTAGATAAAGTAAACTTGCCAATGATAATTGGTGAAGTTTTGCTGAAATACCAGTCTATCAAGAGTCATATTGGTGACCAGGAAAATCAGTAGAAAGGTCATTAACAAGTGAATGCTTCGCAACCAGGCAAAAATAGAATGATTATTATCGGAAGTGTGGTTGTTAGTTTGATGTCGATATTTTTTTAGTACATCAGATCCGAGAGTAAGGTAAATTAAAATGGACACTACGGTAAAGTAATCCTCAAATGCTTTTACATCAGCATGCTTAAACGACATTAAAAAGATTTCTTTCTTTGTTGCATCACTCATCAGGTTTAGATTGATGTAAATAAAACTAGCGTACGACATAAAAAATACAAAAGGTACTAAGTGCAGTAATTTTTTCAACGAAATTTTGAAACGAGCTTCGGTGAGTGATAAGCAATACAAAAAAGCGAGAGGTGGAATTGCGGTTTCAAAGGCGAGAGGTAAATAGTTCAGCCATTCATGAGTAGCTCCGAGATTCATTGAGTTAATAATCATTTTAGTACACACAGTACTAAAACAGATTAATGTTATCGCCAGTAATTTATTCTGAACAAGATTTACAGGCTTTCTAAACAATAAAAAGCTTGTAATAACGCCCTGAATTACACCGACAATCAATAACAGCTCAAACAATGAAAACAGCATTTATAACGGTTTTTTGATTTAATTGCTTTGAGTATAACCCATATCGAGGCTTATAGCCGGATGAATCCAGTGGAATAGGCTATATTTACCTGCAAATAAGCAAACGGAAAATTAGTTATGGCGCGGTATGTACTAATTATCTTCTTGGTTTTGATTATCAGTGGTTGTTCTAATCCATTGCCTGAAGAACGATTGGAATATGTTGGTCAATGGCACAGCAAAGAAATGGGATTGGTTATTCTAAGAGATGGCACGGTTTCTTACAAACGCATAAAAAATGGTGGAACAGTCTCGGTAAATGGACCTTTACAGGAGTTTATTGGCGATGATTTTACTGTTGGCATTTTATTTATGACGACTCGCTTTCAAGTGACAAAGCCGCCACGTAAAATAGACGGTGTATGGAAGATGACCGTCGATGGAGTTGAGCTGACTAAGTCGTAAACTTAGTCAGAGCTCTTATAAATTGCCAATTATAATTCGCTTTATAAGCAATGCTTTTACTCTTCAACACCTCTAAGTCTTATTTCAATCAGGCATACATCAGGATCGTGTACTTTAATTGTCGGTGCCAGAACCTCACTTATCGTAAGATTATTCGGAGAATGAAAATTGGATTTTTGACCGTGAATGTTATTTTTAAGTAAGTGATGATACATACCACAATTATCACCCATATCCAAGAGTGGACCGAGTACTTCAAAGCGACTTGTAGGAACGTCGATATGGACACACTCAAGCACGTCTCGGCTGAACAAGCTGGAGCTGTAGAAAAGCTGCAGTAAAGTCATTATAAAAATTGAAACTGTTTTCATGATTTCCGACCTTATTATTTTTTTTGTAATGATATTTTATTGTAATGAAGAGCATGAGGTTAGACTCTCATGCTCGATACTAAACCATAACCTATTAATATGATCAATTAGAATCAGTCGCTGGTTGGCAGATCATAGAATCACCTTCCACTCGGCAGACAGTTGGCACAGGACCTAATGGTCCACCGTTAACAATTATCGGGATACCCGCTCGTGCAGCGGCAGCAAGAAAATCATTTAACGCCATCCTGCTATTTCGGCTAGTTCCAAAGTCAACTCTTTGACCATAAAGTTCAATGGTATTGCCATCAGCGTCTAAGGATTGCCCGCCAATGAATTCATAATAAAGGTCGCCATTTGAATTGATATTTCTATATTCGAAGATAGCGTAACTTCCATCGGCAAACTCAAACTTTAATGTCAGCAGCGGTGAAGCCCAGCCAGTCGCTAAATTTATCAGGCTAGAGACTTGGGAATAAATATAATGGTTAGACTGAAACCAGTTGCCAACTCGTTGCCTTGCAGCAGGATCTTTAACCATATCCCATGCGCTTGAAGCGATATGAGGAGGAACGGGATCAATCATATTCTTTAATACTTCAAACTCGTTTAACGCATTTTTATAGGCTATGAACTCATTGTAAATATGATTCGGTGTTCCTGTTGGAACCACAAAATAAATTGGAACCGGACCAACATCTCGCTCACGAATAACTTCATAAGAATGCAATGTCTTGCGTACTTTATCGACTATATGAACCCTCGAGGAATCGAGATGTCTAGGAGCCGCCTGTTTTGCTAAAAACTGATGTGATGAGACACTGCAATTACTGCATGAGATTTTTTTATCAATTGCGAACGATAAAGATGACATTGCGCCTAATAGAGTTGCAATCGCATAGAGTTTAAGTTTCATTTTGATTATACCTTTATAATTCTTAGTTGAGATAGTTTGAAAAGATATCTTGTTTTAAAAGATACAGTTTCATCCTAATTACTTTGGTTAAAGGTGCGTTATCAAAATGGTGACAAGTTCATTAGGTTTTGTGACAGAAGCAAAATAGTTATTGAGTTTCAGTGGCTTATCAACTGATATCATTTATTATTTGGAAGATTAGTGGAGACAAATAACTCAATTAATTTCTTTTGGAGATATTCCATATCTTGCTTTAAAACATTGAGAAAAATACGAAGGAGAACTAAAACCACACATGTCCGCCACATTACTCACTTGTTCACCGTCTTTTAAGTAAGACATTGAAATTTCAAGTCTGTAATCTCGTAGAATTTCAATCGGATTTTGGTTTAACAGTGCTTTAACTTTTCGATGTAACTGTCGCTCGCTAACGGCTAACCCCTTGGCTAGGTCGCTTCGTTGAAAGTGCGATTTAGAAAAATTCTCCTTTACCAATGCCATAAGTTTATCCACGAAGAGTTGTTCTTTTGGCTTTAATATAGCCGTGTCTTTTTCTAATTCATCTTCACCAGGTGATCGTCCTGTTATAGATTTTGAGTTTTGACGTTGGCTAAACGCTTTGTTTCTTAAAATATTTCGAATTGAAATAATGCTATTGACGCGTGCTAGCAATTCCGTTTCATCGAATGGCTTGGTCATATAATCATCAATATTTTCATCCCAACCGAGTATGCGACTTTGTTTATCGCCTTTCGCAGTTAACAACATTATGGGTATATGTGAAGTCTTTTCATCATTTCTGATGCTTCTGACAACTTCATAACCATCGATTCCGGGCATCATAAGGTCACATACAATAAGATCAGGGATGTTTTCTAAGGCTAAGTCGACTCCGATATTTCCATTTTCAGCGAGGATCGTTTCATAATCTGCGCCAATGATTTCATTTAAATACTCTCGCATATCGCGATTATCTTCGATGATCAAAACTAGATCTCGCTGCTCATCTAAATTCTGGTCGTTATTAAGATTGCTTTTCGTAAAATCGACAAAATCATTTGATTGAAATAGATGCTGAATGGTTTTTGAATTGATGTTGATATTTGTCTCGGAATAGGGGGTTGTTGGTAAAGTTACTTTGAATGATGTTCCGTGATTAACAGTACTTTCTACTTGAATAGAGCCTACATGTGATTCGACCAATTCTTTTACAATGGATAAACCTAAGCCATTACCATCTAAATCTAAAGCTCGATCGGAACGTGTGTAGGGTTTAAAAATAGTATCTAGTTCATGTTCATCAATACCAATCCCATTATCAGTAATCAGAATATGAACCGCTTCTTTTTCTGGTATTGTAGTAATTTCAATTAAACCATTAGCGGGTGTGTATTTAATCGCGTTAGAAATTAAGTTGCCGAATATTATTTCCAAAGCATCTTCGGCGGCTAATATCGTACAATCATTTGACAGCTTAAGAGTTAAGTTAAGATTCTTTTGATCAAGTAATGGTTTAAATAACTCTACTAAAAGGTTAATGACTGTATTGATGCTGTAGGATGCTTTATTGATTCTTTGTTCTTTCTTTAATTCAGTTAACCGTAGAATTTGCTCAACCATACCATACAGTCGAATCGAGTTTCGTTCGATCATAGCCAGGTGTTTTTGGTTCTTAGGGGCATTTAAGTCTTGCAGTTCCTTTTCAAGCGGACCCAAGATCAATGTTAGCGGCGTTCGGAATTCATGCGAAATATTAGCAAACTGCTGATTTTTTTGCTCTAAAAGAGTTTCGATTAGATTTTTCTTTTCTATGATTTCACGGGTACGTTGTTGTACTTTTACTTCCAACTCATTTGCTCGCAATACTTCCTTGCGTATTTTTAAGTAAATAAAGGCAAAAATAGCCGTAAAAAATAGAATGATGTAAAGAGTGAAAGCCCACCATGTCAACCATGGTGCTGGATTAACTTTGATAAGTAGGTCGACGCTATTTTCCATAGTTGACCAGACACCATCTTTATTAGCGCCTTGGACAATAAATCGATAGTTGCCTGCGTTTAAATTCGTGAGAGTTGCTTTTCTATCCGATGCGTCCGAATCAATCCAGTCTTGATGAAACCCTTCCAATTTATAACGATAACGGTTTCGATTCGGTGCTAATGAACTCAATGCTGCAAATTCAAAGCTGACGATATAGTCTTTATACGAAAGGTTAAGGTGGGTGAGTTTTTCAATAGGGCGATCGATTTTAAATTGGTTTTCTTTCTCTTTTTGTACTTGTGGGCTAGAAGGCTTTACTATCGTATTAAAATGGCGCATCTCGGTGAGAACAACTTTAGGAGAGCGCTGATTAGATGAAATTTTAGTCGGAAAAAATGCGTTGTATCCATTGGTTCCACCAAAAAACAATCGTCCGGATTTTGAGAGTAAACTTGAGTTCCTAACAAAATTATCCGATTGTAATCCATCGGTAATGCTAAAAGAGTCTATTTTCTCATCTTCTTTGTTCAATCGAAACAGACCATCGGAGCTGCTAATCCATAGATACTTACCAGATGATTCGGCAGACATGAATCGGATGCTTTTATTTTCATTTGTCACCCGATAACGATTTAACACATTACCATCAAGGTCCAGTTTGTAAATTGCCTTATTATAATCATTAGCCATCCAAATGTGTTGTTCTGTGATTGTGATGGTCGCAATGCTCAAGTTGTCCATTTCTTTCGAATTTGCATTTAGTCGTACTAATTTTAAAGCGGAACTTTGGGTAAAGAGCCCTTCATTAGTTGCAAAAACTGGCATGCTATCATTGATAAAATCAGCCTGATGTGACCCAATGCTTTCGTTGTTAAATTTGAGTTCATGCAGTGTCTCGCTTTCTCGGTTGTAATAAAAGGTATTATAAAAGGTACCAAGAAATAGATTTTCTGAATTTCCCTTTAAATAATAAACAGATGAACTGATTGATTCTTGAAATAGTCTACGGCTACTGGCGTTTTCAAGGTTGTATCGAGCAACGCCATTGGAGAGGCCAACTAATAGGGTATCTTCTGATTCTCTAAGAATTGCGTAGACTCTCGGCTGAACCAAGTTTTCACCATTTAAAAGACGAAGTTTTTCGCAGCTTTCATTATTTTTGATTCTGAACAGGCCACTATTTGTGCCTAATAGCAAATCATTTGAGCTCAATTCTAATATTGCATTGACGGTTGAGGTATTGAGGCATTTAAGATGTTTCAACTGGCTTTGGTTTAATCCAAAATGTTGGGAATAATCATTTTGGAAATTGAGACCAGAACTAAAGGTTCCAACCCACAGGGTTTTATCTTTATCAAAATACACTGAGGTAATAATATTTTCACTAAGAGAACGTTTAAGTGTTGGTTGATATTGATAATGAAATACCAGATCGTCAATTATCTTGTATAGGCCATTATGTCGTGTACCTATAACCATCAGGTTTTCATCAAAGGCAATGGATTGGATAAAGTGCTTGCTAATACTAGGATAAACTTCGTAAAAGCTCTTTTTTTCCAGGTCAATTGAAAATAGTTTGTTATCTGTTGAGGCCAGTAAGGTATTATTCTTACCAGAGAACAGTTTTTTGAATTTGGCAGATCCTTCTAAGTGTAAAAATTCTAACTTACTGAGTTGCTTAACAGTACTTTGGAGTCTAAATATGCCGCTATTAGTAGCAGCAAGGATATTGCCATTCTTGTTCTTGTAAAGGTCATTGACGTAAACATTACCAATCATGAGTTCAATCTCATAATTGTTAAGTATAGAATTGAAGTTCGCTTGATAGATGCCGTTGTTGGTGCCAATTATTATTCTTGAATTAATTGATTCGATACTTGTAATCCTGTCGGTATCGATTAAGTATCTATCGAAGTTAATGCCATTAAATCTATCAATACCGAGTGAACTGACTACCCATAAGTTATCGTTATCATCAAAATGCAGTTTCCAGAGGTTGTTGCTCGAAAGAGAATGACGATCGTCTTTATTATGATAGAAGTTTTTAAATTTGTAGCCGTCGTAGCGGGATAATCCATAAGCAGTTGCAAACCACAAAAACCCATTTTTATCCTGTGCGATATCCCTTACCAAAGGGCCTGCGAGTCCATCTGAAGTCGTTAAGTGTTGAAATTGATTCGTCGCATGAACATGGACTGTTAGGATAATAATCAATCCAATCACAACTAATGGCCACTTACGAAGATTCATGATTATCGCTTACATAAAATAGTAAATAAATTTTCGAAAGTTTTCATTTGTGGGTACAGTTATTTATTCATGTTGGTCGTAATAAATTGTAACTCGCTAATTAGTATTGAGAGTTGTCATTTTAAAACGACCTATATTATTGACACGATTTACAATACATCTTTTCGATAGTGATCCACAAATAGCGCAGTAGCTCCTGCAACTGCAATTGGCATAACGAACAGGTTGATAACAGGAATCATAGTAAACATCATAACCATACCGCCAAAGCCAAAAGGACCAAGTTTTCGTTGCTTCAACCGTTGCAACATATTATCAAAAGGTACTTTATGATTATCCATTGGGTAATCAATGTACTGAATCGACATCATCCAGGCGCTAAAAATAATCCAAATGATCGGTGCAACAAAATTAACCATGGGAATAAGAAACAGCAGCAAGCAGACGAGAGCTCTTGGTGCCCAATAGATAAATTTTTTCCATTCTCTTTTGAATATACGTGGTAGATCTTTTACGACGTCTTTCATTGAGGTGGGTTGTTCTGTGTAGTCTTGAGTAAGTTCTCGCTCTACCGCTTCAGACAACAAACCATTGAATGGCGCTGCAATCCAATTAGCCACCATGGCAAAAAAGTAAAAAACCGCAATAAAAATCACGATTAACATGAGTGGCCAAATTAGCCATCCTAGATGATCCAATAACCACTGAACCCATTCCCAACTCCAATTGTAAAATTGGTCTTTCCACTCCAATAGTTTATTAAATAACCAGATGCTGGCTGTGGTTAAAAATATCAGGTTGACTAACAATGGCCAAATAACGAAATGGCGCACACCTTTGCGTCGAATTAACTCTAATCCTTTGGCGAAATATTGTACACCGCTAAAGCTTGATTCAGTCATATAAAAAGTTTCGCTTAATTGTGATTCAATAGTGTGTTTCGAAAGAGAAATAATTTACACTATCGCGTTTAAATATTCACAAATGCAACGGCATTTGCTGGCTACTTACTTAACTCAAGTGGCTGTATTGTAAAGCCTTTAGAGACAGATTGCAGGGTTATGCGTTTAAAACAAATAAAATTAGCTGGCTTTAAATCCTTTGTTGATCCCACCGTGGTGCCATTTCCGCAGAACTTAACGGCGATAGTTGGGCCCAACGGTTGTGGTAAATCAAACCTAATCGACGCTGTGCGTTGGGTAATGGGTGAGTCTTCCGCGAAGCATCTTCGTGGCGATTCTATGACCGACGTTATCTTTAATGGTTCGACGGCGCGTAAACCTGTGGGGCAAGCCTCTATAGAACTGGTGTTTGATAACAGCGAAGGTAAATTAGTGGGCGAATATGCTCAGTACGCCGAAATATCAGTCCGCCGTACCGTGACCCGCGATGGCCAATCAATTTACTTCCTTAATGGCACCAAGTGTCGTCGAAAAGACATTACTGACCTGTTCTTAGGCACAGGGCTGGGCCCGCGCTCTTACGCGATCATCGAGCAGGGTATGATCAGCCGTCTTATCGAGTCGAAGCCGCAAGAACTCCGTATTTTTATTGAAGAAGCCGCAGGTATTTCGAAATATAAAGAGCGACGTCGCGAAACCGAGAACCGTATTCGACACACTCGAGAGAACCTCGAGCGCTTAGAAGATATTCGTGAAGAACTCGGCAAACAGCTGGCTCACTTACAGCGCCAAGCCACAGCCGCAATGAAATACAAAGAATTTAAATCGGAAGAGCGAGAGTTAAAATCTCAATTATCGGTCCTTCGATGGCAGCGGTTTAATCAGCAAATTCAAGAGTACAACAGTTTAATTGGTCAATTAGAGACCGAACTGGAGTCAAGAATTGCAGAACAACGTCGTGCTGATGCAGAAATAGAACAAACTCGAGATCTTCATGTTGAGCTCAGCGACTCATTCAATGAAGTGCAAGGTCGATTTTATGGAATTGGTGCCGATATCGCTCGATTAGAGCAAAGCATCAAGCACTCATCTGAACGTCGTGTGCAGTTGCAGGAAGATATTCAAAACGCGTCTGCCTCTCTCAAACACTTAACTGAACAAAAAATGAGCGATGAAAGTCGTTTGGAACAGTTAAAAGAAGAGTTGCTCGAAAACGAACCTGAGCTAGAGATGCAAAACGAGACGGTTGAAGCTGCTAATGAACAGCTCCTCCAGCTTGAAGAGTCCATGAATCATTGGCAACAGGATTGGGATAGCTTCAACCAGGGGGCATCGGGTAATACTCAACGGCTCGAGGTCGAAAAAACTCGAATTCAATCGCTTGAAGCTCACTTAACCCGCTTGAATGCACGTTTAGATGCAATGGATCGCGAGTTAAGCGGCTTAGAGTCTGAACCGATGGAACAATCGGTAGTTGATGCATCGGCGGAACTTTCAAAAGTTGAAATGGAAGCTGCCACCTTAGCCGAAGTGGTGGATGAGTCGGTTGAGAAAATAAACGAATTACGCGATCAACGACGTCATAAAACAGAAGAAATGGACATCCTGCGAAAAGAAGTTCAGCAAATGAACGGTCGCAAAGTCTCCTTAGAAGCTCTTCAAGCCGCAGCTCTAGGCCACGATAACTCATCGACTGACCAATGGCTTGAGTCAAAAGGTCTTGCTCAAAATGGTCGACTGTTAGAACAAGTTGAAGTTGCATCGGGCTGGGAGAAAGCGGTTGAAACGGTATTGGGCGACACCTTGCACGCAGTGCTGGTTGATGACTTTGACATTGCGAATAAGTTAGATGAATTAAAAGATGGTGATTTAACTTTATTCCGTCGTAATGCAGTAAACGGAAATGCTGCAAGTGATTCGCTAGCGGCAAAAGTAACGTCATCAGTCGGCAGTTTAGATGTATTAGCCAGTATCAAAACGGCCAACAGTTTGGCAGAAGCGACAAGCTTGCAAGAACAGTTGGCAGAGGGTGAAAGTGTTATCACTCAAGACGGCATTTGGTTAGGTCGCAATTGGATAAAAGTGTCACGTGCCACTCAGTCAGAAGCTGGTTTGGTCGAACGTGAAGCAGAATTAAAAGAACTTACAGTAACTCTTGAAGAAAAACAAAATTTACTCGAAGAACTTGAAGAGCAAGATCAAGAACTGCGCGATAAAATACGCGACCTTGAATCCAGTTGGGAACAAAAACAACGGGATCTTCAAGTTGCCAACAAAAAATACAGTGAGTTACGAGTTAAGGTCGGTAGTCAACAAGCCAAATTAGAACAAACTCGTAATCGTATTGAGAAGCTCAATAAAGAAAAAGCTGAAGCGATTCAGCAAATGAAAGATGACGAACGATCGATGGCGTCGAGCCGAGCTTTGATTCAAGAGTTAGTCGAGCACATGGCGAGCGACACGGATCAAAAAGACGCATTAATGATTAAGCGTGAAGAAATTAAAGCGCAATTAGAGCAAGCGCGAAATCGTGCACGCGATGCTAAAGATGTTGCTCACAAGTTGGCCTTAAGAGTCGAGTCAATTAAAACTGAAATGAGCTCGGCACAAAATAATTTCCAACGTATGGATCAGCAGTTAGCTCAACTGCAAAGTCGGAAAATAGAACTGGAAGACTCGCTTAATAATCTTTCAGAGCCAGGTGACGAACAAAAAATTGAACTCGAAGAAGCATTAGAGAAACGTTTACTAGTAGAAGAAGAACTAAAGTCGGCTCGTGAAAAAGTAACAGAAGCCGATAATAATCTTCGTGCCTTTGATAAAAAACGTATGGAAGCAGAACAAGCTTCACAGGCCATTCGCAGTCGACTTGAAAGAGCTCGGATGGAATGGCAAGAGTGTAAAACTCGACAAAATACCCAAGCCGAAACTTTGGCAGAAGAAGACTTATCGATTGAAGATATTGCCAAAACGATTCCTGAAGAAGCCAACGAGCATGACTGGCAAGAACAGATAGAAGCGATAAACGCGAAGATTCAACGTTTAGGTGCGATAAATCTCGCTGCAATAGACGAGCACAAACAACAAGAAGAACGTAAAGTTTATCTTGATGCTCAACATGAAGATTTGGCTGAAGCGCTTGAAACACTTGAAGCCGCGATTAGAAAAATTGATAAAGAAACTCGTACACGCTTTAAAGAAACTTTCGAAAAAATTAATACTGGATTGAAAGATTTATTCCCGAAAGTTTTTGGTGGTGGCCATGCGTATCTGGAACTTACCGGTGAAGACTTATTAGACACTGGTGTTACGGTAATGGCTCGCCCACCAGGAAAACGTAACTCAACGATTCATTTGTTATCGGGTGGAGAAAAAGCGTTAACCGCAATTGCGTTAGTATTCTCTATCTTCCAATTGAATCCAGCGCCTTTCTGTATGCTGGATGAGGTCGATGCTCCATTAGATGATGCTAACGTTGGTCGTTTTTGTAATTTGGTTAAAAGTATGTCGGAACGTGTGCAGTTTATTTATATTTCTCACAATAAAGTTGCGATGGAAATGGCGCATCAGTTAGCGGGTGTTACGATGCAAGAGCCAGGCGTATCGCGATTGGTTGCCGTTGATATTGATGAAGCAGCGGCATTGGCGTCACAATAAGGATAGCCGCTTATGGAATCGGAATTACGCATAATATTAGCCGTAATAGGTGTCATAATAATTGGTGTCGTTGCTTATGATGGCTATCGTAAAAGCCAAAGAAAAAAGCAGTTAAAACGATCCTTCACGGTCGATTTAGATCCCAAAGCGCGAGATAACCAAGGTTTTGATTTAGATGGCGTGGGTGAAGTGCGCGTGCGCCAGTCGTCAGATTCAGATGCCGTAGAAGCAAAATCTAACTCGCAAGAATCGGCGTTACACAACACAGGTTCAAAAAATAAAAGCGTTCAATCAACTCGAGGTCCAGTTGACCAAGCTCCTTTGTCTGAGACGATTCGTCGAGAGCCAAATGATGAGCAGTTTTTTAATGATGGCTATTCTAATAACGATCTTGTCAATGACGAGTTAAACAGCGAAGAGCAATCCGATGCTATTGTCGCTCGTCGTGATGACTTTTCGGTGAAAGAACAAATCAATGAAGACGAATCGATGACAGCAAGTGAATCCAGTGGCGATGTAGACAGTGATGCCGCTGATGATCTTGTTGAACCTGAGCTAATATTTTCGTTAACGCTATTAGCGAATGACGATAATGCATTCCATGGCCAAGAACTGTTATCACAACTTATCGAAAACGGTTGTCGGTTTGGTGATATGAATATATTTCATCGTTTCAAGGCGGCGAATAGCACAAAGAATAAATATTTTTCTGTGGCAAATGCTTTTAATCCCGGTGTTTTTGATTTGGATAACATGCAAAACGAAAGTTTTAAAGGAATTTCATTTTTTATGGGGGTTCCTGGGCCAGCCGAACCTGAAGTTGCTTACAAAGCAATGGTCGAGGCCGCAAGAGGAATTAAAAAACAGTTGGGTGGTAAGATTATGGATAGCCGGCGAAGTGTATTTACTGAGCAAACTTATCAACACGATTTAGAACAAATTAACGAATATCGTCGAAAAACTCTTACAAAACATTAGCCTATGACCGAGTCCGTAAGTAATCATATAGAACAACTCCGTAAAACTATAAACGACCACAATCATGCTTATTATGTGCTCGACGATCCAACCATCACCGATATTGAATATGATCGGCTGCTTCGAGAATTACAACAGCTCGAAGAGCAACATCCTGATTTAATTACGCCCGATTCTCCTACTCAGCGTGTTGGCGCAAAAGCCGACAGTGCGTTTGCTGAGGTTGAACATTTGGTGCCCATGTTATCGTTGGATAATGTGTTTGATGAAGATGAACTAAGTCAATTTGCTCGTAGAATAAACGAACGACTTGAGAACGATGAGAATCGTGCCATTGTGTGTGAACCAAAGCTTGATGGACTGGCGGTTAGTTTGCTTTATGAAAAGGGCAAGTTGGTTCAGGCTGCGACCAGAGGTGATGGGCGAATCGGAGAAAATATTACGCAAAATGTCCGGACAATAAAAAGTGTTCCTCTAGAGTTGCGCGGTAATTATCCTGATAAAGTTGAAGTCCGTGGCGAAGTATTTATGACCAAAGCAAGCTTCGAATCGATTAACGAAGCAGCACGCGCCAACGATGAAAAAGTTTTTGCGAATCCAAGGAATGCAGCGGCGGGCAGTTTGCGACAACTCGATCCGGCGATTACTGCAAAAAGAAACTTATCGATATACGTGTACAGTTTAGGGTTGGCTGACGGAGTTGATCTTGCTGGTTCTCATTATGATCGCCTGCAACAAATTAAATCTTGGGGTTTACCAATTTGTCCTGAAGTAAAACTTAAACAAGGTTTTACTGAATGCTTAGAATATTATCACGACATATTAAACCGACGTGATGATTTGCCCTATGAGATTGATGGCGTCGTTTATAAAGTTGATGACATAGAAGATCAAGAGCAGCTAGGATTTGTTGCTCGTGCTCCGCGTTGGGCGATTGCTCATAAATTTCCTGCGCAAGAAGAAACCACCGTTTTAGAGAAGGTTGATTTTCAAGTGGGGCGTACCGGTGCCATTACACCGGTCGCTCGTTTACAACCTGTGTTTGTTGGTGGTGTAACAGTAAGTAACGCCACGTTACACAATATGGACGAAATTAATCGACTGGATGTTCACGAAGGTGACACTGTTATTATTCGTCGAGCGGGAGATGTTATTCCGCAAGTGATGAGTGTTATTAAAGAACGCCGACCAAAAGATGCAAAAGCTATTTCAATGTTAACGGAGTGTCCGATATGCCAATCGCCAGTTGAGCGTGAAGAGGACCAAGCGATATATCGCTGCACCGGTGGATTGTTTTGCCAAGCACAACGCAAAGAAGCCATTAAACATTTCGCTTCACGTAAAGCAATGAACATCGATGGCTTAGGCGATAAACTCGTTGAGCAAATGTCGGAAGCAAAGTTGATAACGTCAATTGCGGATCTTTATCGTTTAACGGTTGAACAGCTGATTACGCTTGAGCGAATGGGTGAAAAGTCCGCAGAAAATTTAATTAATGCGCTGGAAAAAAGTAAACAAACGACTCTGGCGAAGTTTATTTATTCTTTAGGTATCCGCGAAGTAGGTGAAGTGACGGCGCAAACTTTAGCGGTAGAGCTTAATGATATCGACACCGTAAAAGCAAGCTCCGAACAAGAACTCGTGGCGTTACCCGATATTGGTCCTATTGTCGCTAAACATATCGTTGCATTTTTTGCCAACGAAGAAAATAACAAAGTCATTGCAGATTTAATCGAACTCGGTGTTAACTGGCCGAAAGTCGAAAAACCATCGGCTGATGAACAGCCGCTGCTCGGAAAGACTATCGTTTTAACCGGATCTTTCGAGGCTATGTCGAGAAACGAAGCAAAAGATAAATTGGTGGCCCTTGGAGCAAAAGTCTCTGGTAGTGTTTCGGCAAAGACAGATTTAGTAATTGCAGGACCTGGAGCAGGTTCGAAGTTAAAGAAAGCACAAGAATTAAAAATAGAAGTTGCAGACGAAGAGCAACTCATCGCTTTACTTAATAATAACTAATAGGACCAACGATTATGACCAGACGAAATCGAAGTATATTTTTTTCGATTGTGTTTATTGCTGCGGTTAACATAGGGATTTGGTCATTTAAACAGGCATCTGCGGCGGAGCAGGGTTTAAGTGTAAATTACGCCGGGAAAGTTCTGCCATTTCGAGAACGCGCAAATGTTATAAATAAGCTTTTAAATTACCGCCTGGATAATCTTTTACCAAAGCTGATGGAAGCATCTGAGCTCGATATGTGGATTGTGATTAATCGAGAATACGGCGAGGATGCTTTATTTTATACCTTAGTTCCGCAGCCAACTTTTGCAGCTCGTAGAACCACCATTTTAGTGTTTGCTAAAAACGATAACGGCGTTGAGCGATTCAGTGTAAGTCGTTATTCCATCGGTGACGTTTACAAGACTCGTTGGGAAGGTGGCACTAAGCAAGAACAATGGCAGCGACTTGCAGAAATAATTCAGCAATACGACCCTAAAAAAATAGGTATTAACACTAGTCAAAACTGGGCGTTGGCTGACGGTCTTACTTCCGGTATTAAACAACTTTTAATGGAAGCGCTACCGGATAAATACCAACAACGCTTGGTATCCTCCGAGTCCATGGTTATACGTTGGTTTGAAACACGAACGGAACCTGAGTTGGCAATTTATCCTGATATTGTAAAGTTAGCACGAAGCGTGATTGCTGAGGCATTTTCTCGTAAAACCATTGTTCCGGGCGTCACCACTGCCGATGATGTTGCCTGGTTTATTCGTCAACGATTTGAAGATTTACAGTTACGTCCCTGGTTCCAGCCATCGGTTTCAACTCAACGTCAAGGCGACGATAATACTTCGCATGTGAGTTTTTTTGGTCGTTCTGGTCGTGTGATTTTGCCCGGCGATATTCTCCACACCGATGTTGGCATTTGTTATTTAACATTATGCACTGACACACAAGAAATGGGCTATGTCGCGAAACTCGATGAGTTCACATTACCGAAAGGTATCGTGAAAGCAATGGAAGAGGGTAATCGCTGGCAGGATATTTTAACCAGTAACTTCAAAACTGGATTAAGCGGTAATCAAATATTAAGTAATACGTTAAAAGAATTAAAAAGAAAAAACGTCGACGGTAGCGTTTATACTCATCCCATAGGGTATGTAGGTCATGCTGTAGGACCTACAATAGGGATGTGGGATAACCAGGGGCCAACGCCTGTTCAAGGAGACTGGCCGCTATACAACAATACAGCGTATGCCATTGAAGGTAATGTTAAAGTTCAACTTCCTGAGTGGGATAATCAAAAGATTCAAGTGATGTTAGAACAAACAGCGATATATCAAAATGGAAAAGTAAACTACCTGGGTGGTCGTCAAACTGGATTTCATTTTGTAAAGTAAAATCACTGAGTGATTTAGACGACTCGCGTTTAATGAAGTGAGTAGATAATAAGTTAGCTTGAAAAGTATTAACTTTTAAAATGAAGAAGAACTATTTAAACCAAATGCAGCGTGTACTATGTTTATTGATTTTTCCTCTTATGACCTTGCCATTGATTGCAGCGGGCGACTCGAGTGTGTGTTATGGAACGACATCAAATGGAAAATTAAGTAACGGCGTTCAACTGCCATCAAGCGGTCCAAATTTTGTGGTTTATAGTACCGTTGCTCGTATTGCAGGCAGAACCTATGTCCACTCTGAAGTAAAAAAGATTATTCTAGCGGCCTATAAGCAATTAGAAAAAGAACAACCTGAGAAGCTCTATAAATATGCGGAAACGGGATTTGAGTCAGGTGGTGAATTTAAACCGCACAAAACTCATCGCAATGGATTATCGGTTGACTTTATGACGCCGGTTGTTAACAAGGAAGGGCGGTCTGTTCAACTTCCAACAAATCCTTTCAATCGATTTGGCTACGATATCGAGTTTGATAAAAAAGATCATTATGATGGACTATATATTGATTATGAGGCCATAGCTGCTCATGTTGTTGCCTTACATCAACAAGCCAAAGCACAAGGCCATGATTTATGGCGTGTAATATTCGATCCTGAATTACAACCCAATCTATTTAAAACTCAGTACGGTGCCTATTTAAAGGCAAATGTACAGTTTTCAGAACGACCTTCTTGGGTCAGACATGACGAACACTACCACGTTGACTTTGATATTCCTTGTGAACACTGACAGTCGTTAAATTCCTATGGAAGTTATTTTTATTCTTAAGGTTAATATTCTGTACTAAGTGAAAGTATTTCTAATGGATACACATTTTGCTTTTGAGTCATCTAAATTCATAAATGGCACGGAATGTTCCTGATTCAAGAAAGTACAACCCCATCACATTTTAGCTGTCAATATTACCAATCTTATCATTTACAGATAAATCTGGTGCTTTTTATTACTTCAAGTTTTTAACACTGTGATGAATGCCCTTTGTGAGTAAGAGTAAGGAGAGTACTCTTAAATCTCATTGACAAATTTTGACTTTAAAGACGGTATGAACTATTTGTTAGAAGTCCCAGAAGGAAAAGGGAGCATGTTCAACTCTAGAAAACGTCATATTAATTTAATAACAAACTAAAAAGTTGAATAAAATTGCTGCGTTTATTCTTCATATTACTCTCTAGCCTTATAATTGCAACGAACTCACTTCATGCCAATGAAGAAGTCGTTAAGGGCAAGTATGTGGTTAGCTTTGTCTCGGTTGATCAACAGCCGTCCTGGTTAGTTAATGCACTGGAAAAGAATTTATACAACGATCTTTCTGGTTATGCTCGATTTATACCCATAATAAAGTCCGAAAAAGAAGCTTCTTGTGTTAATCGCTCTAGCAGTTGCCTGATCGATATCTACCGCGAAGATAATATCGATGCATTGATGCTTGGTGAAGTCGGGGAGTCTTACATTGATTATCGAGTCTATGATGTTCGAACCGGTAACTTGGTCGAAACCGGCTCAATATCCGTTCGCTCAACGACTATGTTGAAATTAAGAATGGAAGCTTTCTCTGCTTTTCAGGCTTTTCTGGAGAAAGGCGGAATATTAGAGCAAAGGCAATATCGTATAATCGATACTGAAGATACTCCGGTTGCACAAACATCAGAACAACCGGTCTCTACGGCCTATTTTAGTAATGAGATTTTTATTGGTCTGGTTTTATTCATTTGTTTTCCTTATTTGCTTACATTTATAGGTAAGCCAAGGAAACATACCGAAAGAAAACAGATCATTCGGCGATATTTTTATCCTTACCTTTTAGTTTGTCTCTTAGTTTTAAGTTATCCGATCGCAAAAAACTACATAAACTTTAGTCAAATTATCAATGCTGTGATGCCATTAACCGAAACCTACTGGTGGTTAATTACCATTCTTGGTGGATGTATTTGGGCTTACTTTTTAATTCTAATATTCCAAATTGTGGTGCCTCATTTACAGGGTATTGAGCGTATTAAGCAAAATGCTTTATTCCCAGTGATTAAAGCGTTTTTTGTAACCTTTGTTATTAAGCTTTTGTTTATTGGATTACTTTTTACAGCGTATTTTTATGGCATTTATACTTACTCTAAAGATATGGGTATTAGTAATGAGACTATTGTTATTTTCGTTTTACCAACAGCAGGCCTTTTAATTTGTTATTGGATCGGTTTACTGCTGGATGTGTTTGCGATGAGTTTGGATGTTAAGTTGGTCGACGGGCACCTCGATTATAATTCCTTAACTCATATCAAAGTAAAACGGTACCTGATTGGATACTTAAAAAGAAATGGCGTGACGCTCAATAAACAACTGGTAGATGACGTAGTATTCATACCAGGAAAAAATAAAGGTGTTATGAGTTATGCAGGAGGATTGACAAGACCTCGTATCGTAATCGAAAAGGAGTTGATTGATTTAGCGATCGCCAGAGATTATGTGAAAAAACTGGTTAAGCCTGTTTATCGTTATGCTAATGCATTTTCTTTACAGCCAAACTTAAATTTGGAGCAAAAAAAGAAAAGTTTGTTTTCGATGAGTGACTCGAAAAGAAATACTGCGCTTGAAAGAATGTCTGAGTTTTATTCGGATAATGTTAACCACAGAAAAGCTTCATTGGAAGCTAAAAGTCGAAATGCGAAAGGTATTATCTATCCTGAGTTTGAGCCTCAAGATGACTTACCATCTTTAATGTCGGACAATTTTGATGATATGCAAATCGTTGAAGCCCTGTTACTTGAGGACGCTCAATATAATGCACCATACGACGAGGACGCAGAGGTAGACGACTCAAGTCTCGATGATAAAGACTTTTTATTTGGGATTATTCTGCAAAAGCTTGGCGGTCTATTAAGGCACGAGCACGTGTTTACTACCTTTTATTTTTACTTTCGTTATAAAGTGGGTGCTAAGAAAAAATCATACAACTTTGTGTTATCAAAATACTTTTCTAGGATAGCGGATACGTTTGTTGTTCTTAACTTTGGTTTGCATCACCTAATTCAACACCTGTATTTCCAGATGACCCGAAACAAAGGATTTATAACCTCTCGTCGCTTATCTCATTTAATACTTGAAAGTCAGGATAAAATATTTACTGAAGTTAACAAAATGCTTGATGAGCGTAAGCGAAAGTTTTTTAGAACCGATGAATGTGATCGAATAGTATGGCTCTCAATGTTTTGTGTGCACCCGATGAGTGAGCGAAAGAGCCCCAGATTACGGTTTTATTTTAAGTTACTATTTTCTATAAGTGTCATCAGTGTATTCGGATGGATTGGCTATGATGCTTATCAATATAATGATCGGTACATTTCGATCATTGAACAAGAGAAACAGGCTATTCGTGAAGCGATAGAAAAAGCGAACGACGAAGGTAAAGAAGAAGAGATAAAAGAAGAGAGCGAAAATAATGAGCAATGATAAGCATGAGAATGAGCATGGGAATGGAAGTGATCATGAAAATCGAATTGATCAAGGGAAAGCTATCGATCAAGAGAATGACCAGAATCATGAACCTGAATATGGAGAAATGACAGGTGAGTATTTGCCGCAAGATAAAGCGGAGGCAAAGGAAGAAGATACTTATTATCCGTCTTTTAATAAGACCACCCGAGCGGTAAAGCAATCGTCTGCTGGAGCCGGATTTGCCGGATTAATAGGTTTTGGAATCATGTTGGTCGTGGCGTCCGTATTTTTTATCACAGAAAATTACTTTATCTCCATGTTTACAATTTCCATAGGGCTGTTGATTTACGTAACTGGGCTTGGGCTTATTAAGTTAATGTTCTCATCGTTTATTATTTTCTTCTCCTCTAAGCATTTAAACAGTAAAGCATCGAACATGCAGGAAACATTAGTTGCTTTGCAAAATTTACTTAACATACAAAGAGGACGTGATGGCAGTATTGCGGTGGGTTTGGTCGAAGAAGGTAGACCGATTGGCTTACCGGATAACTCACTTAGTCGCGATATTCAAGAAGTGGTTTCATCGGGAAAGAATTTCGATTACGCCGAATTTGTTGCTCACTCTTATTATGTCGAGTGTCACGAGTTATATGAGTCATCAAGTTCAAATTTTGATTTTGTATCCAGTGCAATGCCATTATTTGGATTAATCGGAACCATAATCGGTTTGATTACCATGTTTGACAGTCTTGGGTCCGACGTAACGGTGGAATCGCTTTCTCCTCAACTAGCACTTGCTTTGAAAACGACATTATACGGAGCGATATTTTCTTCCTTATATAGAATTATTGGGACTCGCTTTGAACGTCGTATGGTTGACCTTGATTATGATTACGATACATTTTGTCGAGCCTTGCAGGTTGTCGTCGAAAACAAAAATACTATTCGGGTAGAGTAATGAAAAGTTTTGCGAAACCTACAAGAGTTAAAAACTCCGGGGCTGCAGCTTGGCAGGTTATTTATACTGACTTAATGACCATAATCATGGTTTTTTTCGTTATTCTTTGGTCGCTCAATCAAGGCAAAGATATCGGTGTAAGTGAGACAATAGGTGACGTTACAGCGCGAATGTTAAATCTTCCTGGTGACGTTTTATTCGCGCCGGGAAAAGATCGTATCTCTGAGGAAGGAAAAGAGGTATTTAATGAATTATTTTACGATGAAACCGGACAAGTCCTGAATTTTGAAACAGATGGTTTAACAAAAAGAATGTTAATTATTCATGGTCATACGGATGGCGATGGGCAAAAAGAAAGAAATTTCAACCTAGGTTATCGAAGAGCTTATGCCGCTTATGAAGAGCTGAAAAATTACAGTAACGATATTTCCGATCACGTAGTCATCTGTACGCACGCTGATAATACCTCGGTACAGGAGGTACCCGATTTTGAAGGTAAGATCTCTAAGGCTCAACGCGAAATTCTAAGGGCAGCTAAATCCAAAAATCGACGAATTACCATCGAAGATAAAATCATTAATAATTTCGAGAACGAATGAAACGTTACTTCTTAAAAAAGAGAACTGATATAGAGCGGGTTTTGGTTCGAATTAAAGACCGAAATTTTGACTTCATCAATTTGAATATTGGTGCGAACTCTATTGCTATCATTTTAATTCTCTTATCGCTTGTTTTGATGGCGTACAACTTTGACGCACTTAACTTAGATTATTTAAAGAGCCTCAGTGGAGCCTTAGGTTTCTTTCTCGGGTTTTTTGCGCTCATTCTTGGTTGGGTATTTCTTAAATATTGGAAACTGGATCGAAAAAGTTCTTATATTTTTCATCTTACGCGACCAGAAAATATACCGAGAGAAGCCAATATTTTCTTCACGGCCAATAATTTAACCTTCGCAACCAGCTACCTGTCAAAAGTAGAGGCATCAGAACTCCCATTGTTTTTACGTCGACTACTGAGTGTTTCGATTTTTTTCTTGCTTGCTTTGGTAACATTGGATAATCGAGGGTTTGATGAGGTTACGGAACTTCCTGAGAGTTTAGCTCAGTCCTCTGATGATTTTTGCCCAGAAAAATTGGAGTTGCTAGAAGAAACTGAGCCGAAGGAAGGATGTGCTTTAATTCTTAAAGCCTTTGAGCTCGGATACGCAAAGAATCTCGGAGAGTGTGAGCCAAATAAAGTTGAAGTCGATAAGTTAGAGGTGTGTACCGATAGACGTATAGATGAGCCTTACTTTCACTATTTTAGCCGAAAAATTACGAATTTTGTTGAAATGTCAGTCGCATTTTTCTCGGGCAATGATGTTAAGAACATCCGAAAGAAATTCGATACTCAATTAGAGCAGTTAGAACCCTTGAAAGACTATCAAGTATATGCGATTAGTGCCGCACCAAGAGCATCGCATCATATCTGGACTAACTTGCCGTATCCAGAACCGGATCTTTATCATAAATTCGCAGAAATACTATTGCCCAGTCGCTGTATAGAGCAGTTCCAAAATCAAACCAATACTATAACAGTCGAAGATGCTGATGAACGAAAATACAGCCAGCAAATGCAACATGCATACGGTCAATTATTGTTTAATCCTAATGTTAACATTACAGCTGGCTTTTGTAAGGAGTATACCATTCACTGGAATGCTGCCGAGGATGCTTGCGACCAGCTAGCGACAAATCCGATTACCTTTCTTACTACTGAAAAAGTTTATCAAGAAGTCAATTTGGTGATGAAGCGACATGATTTAGCCAAGATAATACTCGCGCTTGACGATAAGCTTAAAGAGTTTGAAACCCCTGAAAGCGAGCTTGATACAACCAACGAAGGTATCGATTCAAAGCTATTGAATGAGCAAAAGAAAAATGAGAAGGGTCCGATCACTAAAAGTAAGATTGCCAAAAGCGAGCAACAACTTCGAGATAAAGAGGAAATTGTCAGTTTTCAGTGCTTCGTAAATAAAGCAAATGGAAAGAGCACAACAAAAAAGAAAAATGTTGTGATTCAAGGGACTCAGTTCGAAGTGCCTACTCGATATGTGACTTTCATGGATAGTTCTGAAGACTCACAAATCGCAATGTATAAACAAGTATCACGTCTTATGGAAGATAAGTTTCGTTATACTCAATATAACAGTCAGTCCGAACTCAGTGTAAATCGAGATCCAGAGGCGACAGCAAGTGAGAATGATTTCTTAGCTCAACCTAATTATTTAATGTCTCGACTCGAGGTTCTAAAAAACATTGATGTCTTTTTGGGAAATGAATGGGTATTAAAGCGTGATGATTTGCTGGAAGTTTATCCCTATCATGTTCATCTGAAAAACTATGTTGAAAAATTTCGCACTGAGTACGAAAAGGAGCATGGTCGGTTATGATGAGACATTATTTTTACGCTTTGTTTTTGCTCTACGGCCTGAATTTATTCGCGACTGAACAACCTTACAATAAGGAAAATCGGATTGAGTATATAAACAGTGTCTTGTTAGCGATTAATTCGGCCAAGCTTCAAGATATTTTTAATGTACATAGCTACATCAACGTTGTCGATCGTAATAATTGCTCTTCTAGTTTATCAAGCTTACGCACACAGTGTTTAATTCAGTACGCCATTGATAATTGTAAGAGTCTTAGACAAGCGGAACAAAGAAACTATTGTGAGCTGTATTCCGATATTATTGTCGCTAATAAGTTAAGTGAAAATGTATTTATACCGAGAAAAGAACGGTATCGCATTCTCAAAAACAGTGTCGGTGATAGGCGTCAGGTTATATTAAATAAGCTCGAGCAAAAATATTCTCGTTTAGTTACTCAATTTGCTTTAACCGCACAAACGTCATGTGAGTATGACAATAATCGATGTATGGCAGAAAACCTGGATTCTTTTTGCCTGCAGTATACCAATCAACAAAGCTTGTCTTGGCAGTATTGTACCAGCGCTATCATTTGGTTTTTAGGTACATCAAGGTGAAGGAGTAGGGGTGTTATGTCTTCTAAAATGAAAAAGCTATTTGCTAAGGAAATGGCTAATATGGATGCCGCTGGACTTTTACGTTACGAGCTACCCGTCACCCAAAATAAGGATATGCAAGCGGACTTTGGTGTTCGTCAAGCACTTAACTTTATTGATAATGATTTTTTAGGTTGGCGTGGTAATGAAGAGCTAAAAAGTGCTGCAGAAGAGGCTTTAGCAAAATATGGAACTGGGAATACTTCTGCAAGAACCTTTATTGGAACACTCGATGTTTATAAAGAGCTTGAATCAGCCTTGTGTGACTTCTTATTCTTAGAAGATTGCATGGTTTTTCCTTCAGTCTACAGTGCAAACGCAAGCATATTTGAACCATTAACAAGTAATCGAGATGTTGTGTTTATTGATGAAATGTCCAACCTTTCATTCATTGATGGTATTCGGTTTTCTAATGCGAAATCAGTATTTTATAAGAATAGAGACAATGAAAATTTAGAATACCATTTAAAATGCTCGTTGAACGCTCGATTTCGGTTAATTGTTACAGATTCCGTATTTAATTCCAGTGGTGAACTTGCTGAATTAGAACGTATTCAGGAATATAAAAGTACTTATGATGCAATCACTGTGGTTGATGACAGCATGGGACTCGGTATATTAGGGGAAAAAGGAAGAGGTTTATTCAGTAAACTCGACATCCAGGATAAACAAGATTTGGTTACTGGTTCATTTGCCTACGCGTTAGGCAATGTTGGCGGTGGATTTATCGGGGGTGATCGTACGCTTATTAATTGGCTTCGACAAACCGCCAGACCCTATTTTTTATCGGAACCAATTTCGCCCATAAATGCAGCAGTAACCTTAAAAGCAATTGAGATATTAGATCGTGACGGTGGAAGTATGGGTAGGCTTCACGACAATGCGAAATACTTGAAAGATAATTTAAAGCTCAAAGATTTACCTATGGTGGTTAATGAGCATCCAATGGTAAGTATAAAAGTGGGTAGCACTCTCAGAGCTCAAAAGATGGTCGAGTATTTATTTGAGCATAATATTTTGGCGAGCGGTTTATGCTATCCAAACACACCAGAAGGGGAATCTCTTATTCGAGTTCATGTCACAGCAAATCACACCACTGATCAATTGGATACGTTAATAAATGGACTCGATGAAGCAATTAATTTTATTGAATGATTAAAGGTAATTCGTCCAAAAGTCACTTCATATACTTATTTTTTTAAGTTGATTGTTAGCATAATTACTCGCATATCAACTTCATAGAATATTGCTCTTCACAATAATATTGTTATTTGAAATTTCTTTTAATCTGCATCCTGCATTTATTGGGTAAGTTTGGGTAAATTTTAACGCTTGTCCTTTAATTGCCCGCTCATTTTCTACTCTAGTTTCACTCAAAAGGTTACATTTTTGTCATCACCTAAGGGTTGGTGAACCTTTTGCGCAAAAGGAACTAATACACCAAATCGAGAAACGCTTTTAAAGTTCGATTTGAGATTTGGTGTTGTAACTTAACATTGTGAAATCAGTATAGAAAATGGAGAAATTCTATGAGCAGTAATTATTTAAAGTTGATAGCTATCACGCTAGGGCTGTCATCTGCGGCAGCGCAATCGGTGGAAAGTTCTAATTTAATAACAAAGGAATTGAACAAAGAACCCGTCCCCATATCTCAAGATACTGTAGCAGATAAACCGTACGCTATTTTACTCGATGATAAATGGGTTGCGCCAGTGTCCTCTTTTTCCTATCAAAAGCAAGGGAGAGAACTTCCTCTCGATGCACTTTTGAAAGAGTTAGCAGAGACTGGTGAGCAAGACTTTTCGAATATTCAGGTATATTTAAACGGCAATGAAAGACCGTCCTATTTAGAGACGACTCTTACATTAAGCGCTAATGGCGCAACATTATTTAATGCCAATAAAGTGCTGCAAAATGAAACCAAAGAATGGAAAATATGCGCAGAAAATAGACTGGAATCATCAAAGGTTTGCGCGTCATCAACGGTCGTACCCAATCGATACATGGTTAAATTGTCCATTCGCCGACAATCAGCCTCTGACGTAAAGAAATTATCCGCTGCTCTAGCTGAACAATACGATGCAAAGATTCATTATATTTATGATGCAGTTTACAAAGGATTCAGCGCTGTAATGCCATTAGAGTCGGTGCAATCTATGATGGA
This sequence comes from Gammaproteobacteria bacterium, assembly GCA_013373375.1. GTDB lineage: Bacteria > Pseudomonadota > Gammaproteobacteria > Enterobacterales > Kangiellaceae > Pleionea. The sequence goes on along the minus strand of JABXHY010000032.1, from coordinate 44,204 downwards.
AGACAGCAATATCGCCAGTGTCGAAAAAGATGGCTATGTTGAAATGTACACCATTCAAAATCCTGCGCCATCATGGGGACTAGACCGTGTTGATGAGCGACCTTTAACACTCGATTCTCGTTGGACCTATTTATCAACTGGAACTGGGGTCAATGCTTACATTATTGATTCAGGTGTTGACGGAAATCACTCTGATTTCACAGGAAGAATCGGCGCTGGCGCTAGCTTTGTTTCAGGAGCATTTAATGCAGACTGTAATGGTCATGGCACACACGTTGCTGGTACGGTCGCAGGCACACAATTCGGAATCGCGAAGCAAGCAACTGTCATTCCTGTGCGTGTATTTGGTTGTTCTGGCGGAGCAACGACTTCGACCATAGTTGCTGCGATTAACTGGGTGACCAATAATGGAACCGCACCTGCGGTTGTTAACATGAGTCTTGGTGGCTCGGCATCAAACGCAATTGATGCTGCAGTTAATGACTCAATTAATGCCGGATACTCTTATGTGGTAGCAGCAGGAAATAGCAGTGCGAATGCCTGTAATTATTCTCCAGCAAGAGTAAACAATGCGATAACCGTTGGTGCGACTGAAATTGACGATGACCGAGCGTCTTATTCTAACTTTGGTTCTTGTGTTGACGTATTTGCACCTGGCTCAGACATTATATCTGCAAGGGCCGGAACCACTAATGGCTCGAGATCTTTAAACGGTACCTCAATGGCGTCACCTCACGTTGCTGGAATCGTTGCATTGTTTTTACAGAATAATCCTTTCTCTACGCCTGCAACTGTTATGGCGAGTATTTTATCGGATGCCACAACGGGTCAACTAAGCAGTATCGGTGCTGGTTCTCCTAATTTATTGGCATACTGGAGAGAAGCTTGTCATCAACCTGTCGCATATCACGACGGATCACAAATAAATCCCTGGTTTGACTCTGCCAATTGTTTTGTAATGTCGGTTCCATCCGGTGCAACAAATCCATTTGTTTACGCAGGGAATTATTATATTGATGCTTCTTTTACATCATGCCCACTAGGAAGTTACGATGGTGCGAATTGTTATGTAATGCCTATGCCTGCTGGTGGTTTTATTTATTCAAATAATTTTTACACCACTTACGATGCATGTTCGATCGGTACTAACGATTCAGCAAATTGCTACATATCATCCGCGCCATCGGGAACAACGGCTTTCATCTACAGTAATAATTTCTACACAACACCGTTACCTGGAAATGTATGTCCTTTGGGTTGGTTTGATGGTGCAAATTGTTTTGTAATGCCAAAACCAGCAGGTGGTTTTATTTATGCTAATAATTTCTATACCACCTATGATGCGTGTTCAGTTGGAACTAATGATTCAGCAAATTGTTATATTGCTTCTGCGCCAGCGGGAACAACGGCTTTTATTTACGATGGCAATTTTTATACAACAGCTGATTCAAGCTCACCGAGTTGTATTGATGGATCATACGACGGTGCTCACTGTTACATAGGAACGGCTCCAGCAGGATCGACACCTTTTGTTTGGGGAGGTAATTTTTATTACGCGGATTAAAACTTATATAGTTAATTGTGTGTAGTAACTTTAATGCACCGGTTTCCAAAGACCGGTGCCTTTTTTATTGTAGGTTAGTTGTATTTGTTTTATGTAAGTTTTTTATTTGATATTGGTTCTATGACTCTGTTTTATGAAGGTATCTAATTCAGAAAACACACCGGCTTGTTTTGAATATTTAGGCCAGTCGCTCACCACATCAATAACCTCTTCGAGTATGTCAGAGACATCGTTTCTTAATGAGTTTGGTACAACACCAATTAAATCGTCTTTGGTAAAATCGTCTCGCTTGCCATTAATAGTCATTTGATGAGAATTTACCCAGGGAGAGCCTGGCTTGTAACTAAAAGCAACATCAAAAGCGGGCGCAAGGTTCCAGGTCAGTTGTTGCTCTATTAAATTTTTTGATTGTTGAGTCGGATTAAGTATAAAGGCGAAATTTTTAGTGTGATCATCGTGATTACGAGCGATGACATTGAATGCCATACGACGAAACATCTGTAGCGCATCAGAGCGACGTAGTTTTAATCGACGCATTAACTGAAATAATTCTTCATATGAATAAAGGCCGGGCTGCTTGTAATCGGCATGTACAAATCCGCATAAGGATTGAATGTGTCGTTTTTGATTACCGATACGGTCAAAACGCTCTGTGACAAAGTGAGCAAGATTGCCATCTTCCAAAATGAAGGATGGCATCATATTAATTCCAGCATCCTTTGCCATTAAATAATAAGCGTATTCCATGCGGCCAAACCCAGCGGGATCGCCAAAAGTTTCCTGGCCTTGGTTTCGGGTAACCACGCCATCAAATTTTAAAAGGTAATGCGTGAACCCTTCGGGTACAGTCACCTGACCACTTAATATTTTGGTTTGTTGTTTATCGATTGCAACAACCGCTTTAGGTCTTGCTCCTCCGGCGGAAGTACCAACCAATAAAATTTCTTTTAATGCTTCATCTTTGTCGCTTTGTAAATCACCTTTTATGGTTTGACGGTTGTCCAAAACCTGTTGAGCCATTTCAATTAAAGCGTCGAGATGAATTGACTTAGGTGTTCGAATTCGAGTGCCAAGCGTGGGTTTAAATTCGAGAGCACCCATACCTCGTTGTCCTGTATAAAGTAGTCGCTCAATTGCACTAAAGGAATTGGACGGTCGATTTTCTCTCGCCAACCAAGCGTTAATTACTGCATTGCCAAAATCGTCGGGTAAACAATCTGCCAACATTCCTGGTAATCCTTTGAATGTAGCTTCTGGTAGACTCGGAAATTGATATTTTTTTTCGGAAAGCGGCATAGTAATAGGGGAGAGTTCAATTCCTGAGTCTCGCCAAACGGCATCGTATTCAAAGGTCGCAATTTTTTCACCTGACGAGTAAGCGTCACCAGGTGAATAAGCAACAGCACCGACAAATTGATCCTGAAAGAAAACTTCGGCTGCTGTGTGTCGTTTTATACTCGATAAAACGGAAGTGTTGGGTTTAATGGCCATCTTACCAATCGAGCTCTTTGCTATCAGACTGATCGGTATCGTTTATTTCATTGCTCACGTCCAGTTTTCCTCTCGCACGTTGACGGCTTTTTCCTTGCCGTTTAGCGAGTTGAATCGGACTCAGTGGCTCATCGGGCAACAGGTTATCCAACTGCTCAAGTTTGTCTAATGTTCTCATCACGGCTATGAATGTCACCAATTTCGCATTACCGGATTTAATGTTCCGGTAAGTAACGGGAGTGATACCGACTTCGTCCGCTATGGACTTTTGGCTAATATTTTTACTTAACCTTACTTTCTCTAAGCGCTCAAATAACTCGCCGCAGAGCGCTTCATCTGAATAGGAATAAAGGTCATCTATACTCATTTAACTAACCATTAATAGCAATATATCGTTATAAGGGTTAGTATAATTAACCTTGCAAGTTATATCAAGTATTGGAAATAAGAGATAGTATAAGTAACCAAATGAGTTATTTATTCTAATAAAAGATAGTATAGTGACCACTAAATTGGTCGATTGACATCTTGGCTTTCCTGATTATCGCTTATTAGCGATATTTTGGTGAGCTATCATCACAAAAAGTGAGCGGCTCAATCTCGATCAAGAGATTTTTTGAAGGCTTTATTTTCGTTCAATAAATTAACAAGTTTAAAAAGTACGGCTCTGGTGCTTTTATGCTGTTGTCTAATTGAAATTACCCAATAATATTCTATATTTACGAGAGATTTTTAACATTCTTTAGGAAGTAAATGCGTTCTTTGTTGGCAGGCGTTTTTATTCTATCCACCAACATTTTTGCGGTTGATGTTCAAACCAGTGGATTCGGTAATGTTATTGTTACTTCCAGTGACTCTGATGTACTAGGTTTTCGCAATGATGTTTCTGCAAATGATGGTGTATTTGACGGTGACTTTTCATTTAAACCACACTCCAATTTAGGAGTTCAATTAGATGTGAACTTTAATTCTCATTGGGACTTAGTGACCCAATGGACCTTGATGGATCAAGAAGAAGATAACTTTAACGGATACACTCGACTTGCCTTTTTAAGATACATTCCATCAGAAAAATGGTCATTTCGCTTGGGGCGTACGGCCTTCAACTTATTCGAGATGAGTGAATATCGAGATGTTGGAATTGCATACTCTTGGGCAAAAGCACCGACCGAGGTTTATGGACTTATACCCAATCGATACATTGATGGTGTCGATGTTAACTACAGTATGGAATTGGGTAGCTTTCCTGTTTCAGTATTTGCTTTTCTAGGTGAAAGTGAAGCTGAAGTGACCAGTCGCAGTGATGATCCCGTCGAGTTTAAAAACTTGAGAGGCATTGGTGTCGGAGGTTACTTTGGTGATATCACAATTTTTATTCGACATACAGAAGGTGATGTTGATAAGAATAATCAATCAACACAAAACGTCGTTGATCTATTAGATTCGTTAATTCCCTTCTGGCCAGAGGCAGAACAACTGTCCTACCAAATTGATTTTGCACAACACGACATTCGCTACACCAGTCTTTATTTGCAGTACAGCTGGGATGCCTGGAGTTTAAAAGCCGAGTTTGCAGAAATAGACTCTAGCAGCTTAATCATAGAGGATCTAAAAAACGGTTACGTAAATGTTAGCTATCAATTTAATAACCACAGCTTTTATTGGATAGGGTCGTTTACTGATTCTCCTCCATACCAATTTGAAGGCAGTGCTCCGAATGATCCGGTAGTTGATCAAGCGTTAATTTTCGTAGCTGAAGTCAGTACCTTTTTTCGTTCCAATCAGATCAGCCAGTCAATTGGATGGCGATGGGATATCAAAGAAAATTTGGCGTTTAAGCTTCAAGTACAAAGAACGCACATTGACGAAGCCGGAAATGGATTATGGGATGCCGACGGAGTGTTACGTTATACCTTACCAAAACAAACGATTAATAGCTTAAGTACCGGCTTAAGCTTTAGTTTTTAATGGTGAAGACGATGAAGAGGTCAAAAATTTTTCGTCTCTCACTGGTGTCCTTGTTGATGATAAGTCTGCCGCTCGAGATATTGGCAAGCAGTGAGCAGCATAAGTCCTACAATATTTCGATCGTTGTGCATAAAAGTAATACTTTACATTCTTTGGAATACGAGCAAGTGGTGGATCTTTTTATGGGCAAAAGGGTCAGTTCTCCTCAAGGCGATCTGTTGACACCAATTGACATTGAAAGTGGAGAAGCACTAAGAGCCCAATTTTATAATGAGCTGACTGGCTTAACACTCGCGCGAGTTAATGCATATTGGTCTAGACTCAAATTTACTGGTAGAGCGCGCCCACCTATAAAGGTGGCAACTTCGGACGATGTGTTGAACTATATTTCTGTTAACCCAAATGCCATTGGCTACCTACCAGACTACAGTGTTACGGACGATTTAAGAGTGGTATATACCATCGATGAACAATAAGAGCTTATTAACGCGGTTAGCCGTTGTTGTTGTATTTTGTGCACTGGCCATTGGCTTCGTGTCATCTCAAGTATTTTATCGAATAGCCTACCTTGATGAATTAGAGAGTACACAAAAAGACATTGAAAACCTGGTTAACACGGTATCGTCAACTGCATCAATTGCGGCTTATGTTGAAGATGCTGAATTAGCTAAGGAAGTCGTATTAGGACTAAAGAAAAACCGAATTATAAAAGAAGCTCGATTTGAAGCAAAGGACATTGAGTTCGGTGAAATAAAAATCAACTCAGAAGAAAACGTAGAGTATCCAATTTCTCATCCATTTATTAACGGTACAACCCTCGGCAAAGTTGTCATTCAGCCAGACATTAATTACATAAAGCAAAAAGCGAAAAGTATTGGTTTTTACAATTCAATGGTCGTTAATATCCAGAGTATTTTTGTTACTGGCATGGTAATCGTTGTTTGTTATTGGTTGATTACACGACCTATGAGTCGAGTTGCAAGAGTTCTTAATCGTATTACACCCGGAACGCATTCCAGAATTCCCAAACCTAATCTCAACCATGAAAGTGAGTTAGGCGACTTGGTAAATGATATTAATAGATTACTTGAAAAGACTGAAGAGCAGTTTAATCAGGAGCGCGAATTACGTTCTGAAATAGAAAACCTTGAACGCCGATTTAGAATGCTATTCGAGAACTCTGTTGCGCCAATTGTCTTAATTGAACCTAAGGGCACCATCTCTCTTGCTAATGGCGCTTTCAATCAATTAATCATTCGTTGCGGTATAAAACAAATGCGTAACTATGGACAGTTTATGTCTGGTTTGTTTCAAGATGGCGAACAACTTGTTGAAGAAGCTGAATTGAGTATTTTCAAAGGCGGATTTCATATAGGTGAGTACCCTTTATTCAGTCAAGAAAATAAGGACAACGTTTGGGTACAACTCATGATTAACCCAGTTCGCTCAGATGATGGAAAAATATATTATTTGTTAACCTTCAACGACATAACAGAAAGACGCCAAGAACTGGATGAATTAAATACCCAGATTGACTACGATCGTTTAACCGGAATATTCAATCGGAAAGCCGCCGAAGAGCGAGTAAACAGTTTGATCCATAAAAAAGCAAAGTTTTGTTTTATTCTCGTTGACCTAAACGATTTCAAACCAATAAACGATCAATATGGTCATACAGTAGGCGATCAAGTTTTAAAGTTTATTGCAGAAGCAATGAAAACATCGATTCGAGAAAACGACTATGCGGTGCGATGGGGCGGTGATGAGTTTGCGCTCATCGTCGATGCGAATAATATCTCTCAAGCAGAGCACATCATTAAAAAAATAAAAAGCGTTATTGATCACGGTGTAACTATACCCGATACCGATCAAACTATTATTCCGAGCTTCAGTTGCGGTGCAGTTTTTTATCCAAGAGATGGGGAGAGTCTAGCGGTACTTTATGAAAACGCTGATCAAGCCATGTATCAAGCCAAACGTCATAAACATGATGAGAATAAAACCTTAGTAACTTTTTATCGTAAAGGGTCGAATTAAGTTATGGAGGAGCAAAAATTTAAGCTGCATTCTTTATTGTCCCTTCATACTCCAGATGAAAAAGTAAAATTTGTAAGGCGAATTCTTCTTATCCTAATTTTCATCAGCACATTGGCATTAGTTAATAGCTTTCTCTTTTTAAACTCCAGGTTTGTATACGAATTCATCGCCGTCAGTTGTGTATTTACCTATTTTTATTATTTTACTTCACGAGATACAACACCAATCGTCGTTATTATGATGGTTTGGGTAGCCGCAATATTTGCGTCTTATGTTGCCTGGACGTTAAATGGTATCAACTCTACTGTTATTTTGCTTTATCCATGTCTTATTGTATTTTCGGTGCTTTTGTGTGGGTGGGTGTCAACCGTCTACATTGCACTTTACTTAATTATTACACTGTATTGTTTCGTGTTAGCCGACATGTTTGGTTTGGGATCAGAGTACGATGCTTCTACCGAATCGCCCTGGGGAAAAGTTAATAATATCCTGATTATTCTTATACTCAGCTTATTGGGTATGTTGATGATCGCTCGCTTGTTTAAGCAAGCAATTACTCGACTATCCGATGAGTCATTAAGAAGTGAACAACTTGAAGCTCTTGCTAAGGAAAAATTTGAATACGACAGTTTAACCAAGCTTCCCAATATTAATCGTGCTGAAATCGAATTTAGCGACTTTAGGAAAAAGGTTGATTCCGTACATAATCTTGCCATTATTACCGTCGATATCAATAACTTTAAGCTGTTTAACTCAACACTCGGTCGAGAGGTCGGTGATCGAGTAATCTTATCGCTTGCAGAACGATTGGTCACACTCATTGGTGATGCAAAACTATATCGATCGACAGGCAGTGAGTTTTTGATTCTTAAGTTTGCTGAAGAATACTCTCGTATTGAAGAGTTAGCTGAGCAAATTTCTCGAACATTAGAGAGTCCTATCTTAATTGAAGATTATGAAGTAGAGCCAAGAAGCAGTTTGGGAATTGCAGTATCACCTGATGATGGACTAAAATTCATCGATCTCAGAAGAAAGTCGCAAACCGCTCTAATAGAAGCTCGACAGCAAAAAGGCGGTTACTGTTTTTTTGACACTCAAATAGAAAAAAAGATAAATCAGAAATTAAATCTTATTAAAGACATTAAACAAGGTTTAAGAAACGATGAGTTTCTACTGTATTACCAACCTATTATCGATTTAAGTACCGGTAAAGCGATCGCTGCTGAAGCATTGATTCGATGGATTAAAAAAGACGGTACTCAAATATTCCCTGATCAGTTCATTCCTCAGGCTGAAGCTTCAGGCTTAATTAATGAGCTAGGGGAGTGGATCATCAATCAGGCATGTACTGACGCTAAACATTGGACTGAACAAGGATTTGAAAACATTTGTGTTGCCGTTAATTTGTCTCCGGTACAATTTAGAAAAGGTAATTTGCAAAGAGTAATCGCTGAAGCGTTAAGTTATACAGGCTTACCAGCAAAATTACTCTATCTAGAAATTACAGAATCGCTATTCGTGGAGGATATTGAATTCGCCCAGGCTCAAATCAATAGCTTGGTTGGCATGGGTTGTGAGTTTGCGATTGATGATTTTGGCGCTGGATATTCAAACCTCAATTACCTGCATCTATTTAATGCCAGTAAATTGAAAATTGATCGTTCTTTTGTCGGACCTATTGTCGAGTCGGTAAGAAATCAACATATCGTGAAAGCCATTGTTGAAATGAGTCATGGGCTTGGACTTACCAATATTGCAGAAGGAGTTGAGGATGAAGAAACAGCAAAATTCTTGAACTCAACCGGATGCATTTTAGGGCAGGGGTATTATTGGTCGCGACCAGTTCCTTTTAACGAGTTTTTAAACTTTCTCGACAAGAATATTAATCAAAATGCTTAAGGGCGATTAATTGGGTGAGAGGCTGTCAGAACACTCTGCATAAGGACTCTTTCTATAATATCTTCTTAAAGACTCTTCTAAGAGTTTGCTAAAAGAATTAAACTATCATACTAATAAAAGCTCAATTTTTTGGCTTAGTTTAAACTAAATCTTCTTTCCTATTATTGTATAAAAATAACCGACCAATACTAAAAATATCTCAATAGATTAATGGGCAATCATATCCTATCTGTTTTAATTTAACTCTTCCTGAACATATCCCGTAACGCTATTAAATATTACTAGCACAACCAAAAATCAAGAAAGTCTCACATAAAACCATTGATTGAGACTTTTCGACCATAACATCTCAGAATTTAGTGGAATATTACACGCGATTTTGTGATCGCGCACATGATAAGTTGATTGAGAATTAAAGATTAACGGATGAGAAATGATTTAATTATCTCATTAATACTTTAATTCAAAGAACGTATTATTTCGGAATAGAAATTTGAAACACCAAGATTTCAGCAGAGCTTTTTTGAAGTACTTAACGTTTCATTAGATTTGATTTATTGAAAGAACTAATCACGCATAAGTATGTCGAAGTTCGAGTTAGGTTAGATTGGTATCTGTTAGTTTAATGAGTCTAAAGATGAGTCTAAAGATGAGTCTATGAAATGATAGCCGCTGTATTTTTCTGGCGATGTTGATTTATGTTTTTTATTTGAGATTAAATTGGGAGGTGATTGAACAGTACAGAATAAATTTTAAGAAGTTGTTTTAGGATTGTTTTAAAGAAATGAAATGATTTTCTGCATAATCTTTTACTCTTCTATAGAGCATGATTAGGGAAAGTTTTGCAGTAAGTCAATTAAACTACTTAAAGTAAAGGAGATGGCCTATGTTTTTCCCTATCAAAGGCAGGCAACTTATCAGTTTGTGCGTAGCAAGTGTGTTAAGCGGAGGTTTAATTGCTGGAGCAACCTCAAATTCAACTAAGTTAGAGGACAATTCGAAATTACATAAAGGATTTAATCTTCCAGCGGGAGTCTGGGGATTTATTTGGAATGATTCCAATAATAACGGACGATATGATTTTAGAGAACAAGGCCAAAGAGAAGTTACCGTCTATTTGGATGAAAATGATAATGGTATTCGTGACCCCGAAGAAAAGTCTACCGAGACTAATCGATTTGGTTTTTATAAGTTTTTTAATCTTCCTGCAGGTGATTATGTTATTCGCCAAGAAGTGCCATTTGGTTGGCGAAATACCAGTGGCGGTTCCGGCGAAGATGTAAAACCCGTACAGATTAATGAAGATAATATTATTAAGCCATCGATTATTGGCGGTGATGAAACAGCAATTAATGAATATCCGTTTATGGTTGCTGTAGGCGCATTATTTGATGATAGTTTCTTTCAGTTCTGTGGTGGTGTTCTTATTTCTGATCGATGGGTTGCAACCGCGGCTCACTGTTCGACTAACACTGATCCCAGTGAAGTCGCCGTTTTAGCAGGCACCAACAATGTAGAAGATGGAAGCGGTGCAGTTATAAAAGTTAAAAGCATTCAATTGCATCCTGAGTTTGTCGTGTCTCCGGCAGAGCCAGGCGATCCTTTTTCAGTGAGTGCAGGTTATGATATTGCCCTGTGGGAGTTGGAAAGCCCAGTACCACTTGGTGAAAATGGTTTAGAAACCGTTGATATGTTATCGGAAAATAATGGCGATTTGGCAGCAGAGGGCGTATTGGCGACAGCAGTGGGTTGGGGCGCTTCAGACCTACAATCTCGATTGCTTCAAGATGTGCATTTACCAGTTTCTAATCAAGAAGAATGTGCGAGTGTTTATTCTTCCTCCATAAACTTTGAAACTCAGATATGTGGCGCAGCTCCTGAAGGCGGTATCGATGCATGTCAGGGTGACAGTGGTGGACCATTATTAGTCCGAAACTTTGAGTCTGATCAATGGAAACTTGCTGGTGTAACGAGTTATGGAAATGGATGCGCATTGCCGGGTAATCCTGGTGTTTGGGCGCGCGTCTCGGTACTGTCGGATTGGGCAAAAGAAGCTGCTATTGAACCTTCTCGAGCGCACAGAGTTACATTAAGAAATGGTTCGTTCAAGTTTGCTAAATTTGGAAATCAATCCACTCGATTTGAGCCAAACAAACCTATTGATCCTCGTTGGCAGTTAGTCAATTCTGAAGTCACACATGATGAAGAAAATGGATTTACGTATAACTGGCGCATTATCGACGAGTCAGGTTGGGATCGAGTATTCAATTGTGGTGCAGATGCTGACGGACGTGGGCCTCTTAATGAAGTACCAATTCCTTGTAAAGCAGGAGAAAATCAAATCTCTATTGGTGAGTTTGAAGATGGCGTGTTTTTACCTTCTTTAACTGCGCAGTTGGGTGATACCAATTTCTCCCGTGTATCGAGCATTATTGTTGGACAACCATCTGAAACGAATGCTCAAGGCGCCTTAGCCATTGGAGATGAAATCGATCCGGATTACACCTTCGATAATTTCTTTGTCGATTACTACGATCTATCTGGATTAACAAGTACTAAGGCAATCGCAATACGTGTCAATACTGATAGCTTTATCCCATTTGTAAGTCTTTATGATCGTGACTTCCGTGAAGCTTTCGGTGGTGGTGGTATTTTAGATTATACTTTCTCGTTTGTACCGGGTGAGCCAGCGGAGTTTATTATATTCCCAGAACCGGGAGTCAATTATTTGCTTGGCGTATCGTCTTACTTTGGTGAAGAAGTTGGTGACTATACAATAACGGTATTAAACGAAGGTGAAGCTATTCCAACAGTGTTGGATGCTCCAGCTATGAATACCTTGTTGCGAAAGTATCGTAAATTACCAGATGGTAAAACTATTATACCTGCACCGAACGTTCGTTAATCTGCAATAAACTTGTTCGCCCGTGTCCTTATATATGGGCGAGCATAGTGTCTGAAATCGGCAAGCTTTCTAATGTTTTCAAAAGTTAGAGAGCTTGCTCCTCTCTATTATTTTTCTTTTTCAATTGATTTGAATTTGGATTAGATGCTCACTTAGGGAGCTCTGCGATATAAATACTGATTTCAATCTTTGCTATGGGTAGCAAGACTAATAAGCTAGAATGAAGATCGTAAAAGAAGACGTCAAATGGCCGGTATAAGAGCCAAGTAAGTTCAGTGATCGTTGAACTACAGAATTCAACTACGGAATAAAAGAGCTTGTGTGATAATTACGCAATCTCCTAAACGGTTTCTTTCGTGGTTACGAAAAGAAGTATTCTGAACAATTGAAATTAAAAGCACCGTGTTTACAGTTGAAGAGTCATTTGGAGACAATAGTAGGTATCGGATTGGAGGACAAAGGCAAAATGATGCACTTAAAGTCGTTGCTAACGCATTTAAAGCACAACGATAGCCGTTTTGATTGTAGCAGAACTAAGTCGTTGCTAAAGTCTGCGGACTGCACGGTGCTCATCCGCATAGCTAGTTGTTAAACACCAAAATGAACTACGGATTTACCACTCTGGCTACAGACTGGAACGATAAAGAGTTGAATAGTGTTGGCATTCGTCTAATCAAAATCGTACTGTTTTTCATTCCGCGAGCTAATCCCGATCATGAAAAACTATACCCGTATGTGGCCAAGTGGCTCATCGAAATCGATGAAAGTGGTGTTCTAGTGCGGGAAATAGGCCTTGATGAAAACAATGTTCCTTTATTTTCCGCACCAGACGATCGCAATTTTGGCTTCTGGACAGACAGTGATAAAAAGTTTGAAATTGAAGAGTTGGAGCCTTCTACCAAGGAAGAGTTTGATTTACTTTGGCAAAAGGTGGTGCAAAATGTTTAACAGTGCGATGTGGTTATTACTATCGCGGCAAGGAAGAGCAACGCGCTGCTTCCTCGGCCTTTAGGCGATAACCATATGTTCTTAAGAATACTTATAGCCATTACTATTTTTGTCGGTTGTTTGATATATGCTGTACATGTCTACGTTGGGGTAATTCCAGATTTTGATGATCAAACGAAGGTAAAAGAAGCGTGGGCATTTACTGATGGTGGCACATTAGTTGTCACAGTTGAGGATGCTAGTGGAAGAATGTTTTCATTTGGGATTGCTGGAGATTTAGAGACTAAAGACTCTGAGCAGCCTCTGTTTTTTACCAAGCATCCGATTCCTTATAAATATAATGTAAAGCAACGAAGCGCAAAAGAATCAGACTTTATTAAAGTCTTGAGGGACTGGCTTTGGTTAGAGCTATCGCCTAATACAATCCAAATGATGGAAAATCAAAGTTTCGAAGTGAAGGATGAACGCGACCTTAAGTTATATGTAGCTTTTTCTATTTATAAGAAACTTCGAGATCGAAATGAGCCTTAGCCTTTTATTAAATAACGACGCAAAATGAACGAGCTGAGTAAAGACTAGATCTAACGCTTAGTTTCAGAGTTAATATAACGCCAAGTAATAAATTGCTTCGTATTTGATCGTTATACAATTATGGAACAATAAGATTTGGTGAAAATCATTCCTGACTTCTTTCAACAAACTTCGAACCCCAGCCACTAGTGGAAGCATCTGGCATAAAGCTAATTAACTGAGAGTCATCAATTATTCCAAGAGCTTCTTTACCGCTTCTAACACGCTCATTGTTAATTTGATTCAGCATGTCTTTTGCTAATTGACTTATTTGATCCAGTTCGGACGGAGAAAACTCAATTCCATTTTCATTAAAGTTATTGATTGCATAATGCACGGTAACGCTTGAGCCCCTTAATCCTGCTAACTCTGCATAAGCTGCCGACTTTAAAAGACTGTCTCTGGATTCTTCTCCAGAATATTTTGAAAATTCGGCATCGTGCAAATCCGATATATCGGACACGGAACCTTGTCGAACAGCTTCTTCTTGCATCACACGAAGAGCATCCCATTGTTCGGCTTGCGCATATCGATTTTGTAAGGTTTTTATTGCAACCATGTCGCCATATTCTGCCATCTGGAGTAATGCATCTTCAGTGTAGCTTTCGTAAGCAGCAACATATTCTGGTGGTACAAAATAACCAAGTTTAATCAATTGTTTTTGTAGTTCGCTCACTTTTTCTAGCGTTTCTAGATAATCGTATTCTTTTGACAGCGTTTTATTCGACTGGGTTAGATTATCTTTACCGGAATCAATAACAGGTTCTGCCTGTTCACTTAAACCTTCGGTAGGCCTGTTGTTGATTTGCTGCTGCTCTGAACTGGCAACTAGGGAAGATGCTTCTGGACTGTCGATAGAGCGATCATTACCTTTTGTTCCAAATTGGAATACAAAATAAGATGTGGTCACCACTGCGATGGTCACTAAAATAAAAATACTTCGTTTGTCCAAACTTCAACCCCAAATGCTAAGTGAGTTAGTCTATTATTTAATCTTTTTTCCTTCAAAACCGGAAAAGCCCAGCTGTATAGCCAGGCTATTATTTCCTGCTATTTACCTTAGGTTTGAATTAGAACCAAGGGAAAAGTTCTTTAACTTTATCATCAACAGCATCTTGCTCAGCTTGGTCACCAACTTGATCCCAAACGGTCATACGGCAACGGCTGTTAAAAGTAACTTTCGCTTCTTCGTATTGTTTAATGATTTCGCCATCAGGGAAACGAACGAACTCATCATAATGAATTTCAACTGTATCGTCGTCAATTTGCTCAAGGTGTTTAATATCAAATTCAAAACCGATGAAGTTAAAGGTTGTTAACCAACCAATAGTTGTTAGCGAAAAGCGATTAGTTTTTGTGTCGACACCATTGTGGAACTTTTTAAATCTCCATGTATCGTAGCCACTTGCTGCACAGAAAGCATTTTCTACATCAATACAGTTTAAAACTCTGGTTAGTTTTTCAACTGGATCGCCGCAAGAAGCTGCGTTTGCCGTTACTGACATGCTTAAAGCACCAGCAATGAGTGCACCTGTGATTGTTTTTTTAATAAGATTCATAGTTTTGGTCCTATCTGGTTAGTTATTGCTTTTATTCTTTTGGTTTGTGTCATTATCACGGTCACACCTTAAAGGCAGAGGGGTTAAAAAGGTTAGTCATTAAGTGTCAATTACTTGTCATAAATTCTCTAAATGAGGTAATTTTTAGACTTAAATCTATCTCTACCATGTATAAACACAGGTGTTAGGTTAATTTTTGCTTATTTATTCAACACTGTTTTGGATGTATATTAAATATTAGATAAATCGACCAATATCAGGTGTACAGGAGGAAAAAATGGAGAAAGCGCTAGAAACGATGATCGCAAATATGCCTGAGAAAACAGGGAACAGTTTGGATGAATGGAAAACTATTCTCAAGGGTTTTGAGTTCTCAAAGCACTCTGAAGCTGTCAACTTCTTAAAGAAAGAGCATGGTGTGACACATGGGTTTGCTAATACTATAGTAAGTTTGTCGAAAGAGAATGATTCGTCTGATGTTGATTTGGTCGACAATCAATATAAAGGCAAAGAAAGTCTCATTCCTATCTATAAAGAGATTGTAAAAGTAGTTACAAAGCTTGGTACTGATGTTCAAGTAGTCCCCAAAAAGGGCAGTGTCAGTATCAAAACCCAAAAACAATTCGCTCTTATTAAGCCTGCGACCAAAACCCGGATTGATTTAGGACTTAAGCTAAGAGGCATCTCGCCGGAGGGCCGACTGGAAACATCGGGTCCGTTTGGAACTATGTGTACTCACAGGGTTCAATTAAAATCTGAGTCTGAAGTCGATGCAGAACTTATTGGTTGGCTTGCGACTGCTTATGAAAGCTCAAAGTAACTAGTGATACTTTCTATTTCTTACAGGTTTAATCTGTGAAGCATATCAATTGTAAAGTATGTGGCGCACCTCTAGAAATAGAACAGCATTGTCCAATTAATACGGATGAGCTCAATGCGCCATGGACAGGCGATTATGAAGCGATCGCATATACAAAAATGACTCATTTAGAACATCAAGTATCAGTAGCACGATGGTCGTCACACCAAAATGAGCCTATGACCGAAAAGAAGCGGGCTAAATTGGAATCCCTTGTTTATGAAAATGTGGGACGAGTGATTTCTACTTTTCCTCTAGTGAATGAGAACTAAATTTACTTTAACTGGAAGTGCTTAGAATAATATAAATCACTTTCTCACTTGAACTCGTTATTAACTTAGTTGCCTTGTCATACTTTCCTACAGACTTATCTATTACCAACCTTAATACTGGAAACAACATTAAAGTAGATGGTTGATAATAATGAACAAATCACACCCAATTTTTCTGCCTGTTTTAAAAACTAACGGTACGTTTAAAAGCAAAACGATTCTTTGCTTTCTATTTTTAAGTCTGTTTGCTTTAACTGGTTGCAATAGCAGTACTTCAAGTACCGAGACTCCTGCAGGAAGTGGCGAGAATATAGGGGGTGACGGTGATCCGTTTAAAAGAGACCGCTTACTGAATATCAATATAACGCTTTCAGAAGCTGATTATCGTCAACTTAAAGCCGAAGGAAGAACTTTGGCAAGCACTTCACGTGAATGCCCTGAACAATTTGAGTACACAGAGTTCGACGCCACGGTCACCATAGATGGAGATGTGATCGAGAAAGTTAAAGTAAGGAAAAAAGGTTATTTAGGTTCACTGAGTCCGACACGCCCTTCGATAAAACTAGATTTTAACGATATTTTGAAAGATCAATCTTATCAACACAGAGAGCGAATGACGCTCAATAATAATCGACAAGATCCTTCGAATGCGCGTCAATGTTTAACCTACGATCACTTTCGTAAGGCTGGTTTGCCTGCTCCTAGATGTAACTTTGCAAAAGTAACCGTTAATGGTGAAGACCTGGGGATATTTACACATATAGAGCCGATAAAAAAGCCCTTTCTTAACCGAGTATTTGACAATAAAGACGGGAATTTATATGAAGCGCAACTTGCAGACTTTGGCCTACACCTCAATAACCGATTTGAAAAGAAAACCAATGAAACTGAAAATGATAGAAATGATTTACGTTTAATTGCTGAAGCGTTTCAACTGCCCGATGAAGAGTTTATCGATCTAATCAAAAGTTATATCGATATAGATGAGTTTATTAAGTTCTGGGCTATGGAAACATTAGTTGGACATTGGGATTCCGCGACGGGAAATGGCAATAACTTTTATATTTATCGCTCAAGTTCGGACAACCTGTTTCACTTTATTCCTTGGGGCACTGATGCCAGTTTTACCGGCCGACATTTATTTAAACCAGATTCAGGGCCTTTGTATCGTAATTTTCGGTTAGCATCGCGCCTTTATAATATCGAACAGTATCGAAATCAGTATAGAGAAACGCTTGAACAATACCTGCAAGATGAATGGGATGAAGATCAATTCATCGAATCGTTAAATCAAATTGCGTCATTTACCGGCACCCCACAGGAAAACTTAGTTTCGATAACGGAGTTTGTGAAAGGGAGAGGAGCGCCAGAAGATGATGGTTATAAACCTTCACAGAAAGTACTTCTCACTAACGCACTCGAAAACATGCCGGATGTTGGTAAAGAATACTTGATACCGGATGTCGCTCCTGATTGTTCGTCGCCAGTGAATTCTGATCTCATTGTAAACGCATCCATTCAGAGTGATGCAGACTCTGGGACTTTTCAATTTACATTGCCATCAGGCCATCTTGTTAACGCCAGCATTACGCTTGCAGCCTTCAATGTTGATAGCGCCGTTATCAGTGAGCAGAACAACTCAAATCCACCCGTTGTGAGTGTGCTATTAATTGGCGCGGACACTAATGACAACTATAAGCCTTATGTGTTGCAGGTATTTATCGAAAAGCCGCAGTTCGCTAACGGAGGTTTTGAGTTTCACGGATTTGCAAGTACCGTTCTGCTATTCAACGTCGATGATTCAAAACCCCTTGGCGTCTCAACTCTGGCACTAGGGGACAGCGGTGAAATGAATTTAGTTAATGTTACCAGAACAGCAGATGGCAGTGCGAACCCCTATGCGTTCGATCTCACCATTAGAGGAAAAGTAGAGTTTGAGACTGGGGAGAATAATGCCACTAACCTAGTTAATCCTTAAGTTAAAAATTATGTTAGATACTTCAAAATTTAAATCGCACGGACTCGATGAACAAGACTCTGCCTCGTTAATGCACAGGAATGAAGTGAAGTTTATGTTGCCGGTTTCTGCGCTTGTCGATTGCCTCGATTTATTGTCATCGAATTACACAGTGCTCGAGATAAACGGGAAACGCAATTTTCACTACCTTTCAAACTATTTCGACACAGAGAGCTTTGAGTTTTATCGAGCACATCATAATGGCAAAGCTAATCGATACAAGATTCGGATTCGTCATTATGTCGACTCACTATTATCTTTTCTCGAAGTGAAGTACAAAGATGTTAAGGGCAGAACGCATAAATATCGAATACCTATTGAGCAAGGTTGCCAAACCTATCGTGAGTTTGAGAAACATAAAGAACGTGAAGCAGACAATTTTGTGCAAAGGTTTATCGGTCAGACCTTCTCTCAATTAACTCCTATTTTGAATATTGGGTACCACAGAGTCACGCTTTTAGGAATGAATGTTGAGGAAAGGGTCACTATTGATACCAATCTTTATTTTTCCGACAGAGGAACTGGCGATTCGAAATGCTTATGTAAAACAGCGATTGTTGAGATCAAACGAAAGAACGGCTTAAAAGATTCTGTCGCTTACCAACTATTTCGTTCAAGAAATTTTCGGACAACTTCGTGCAGTAAATATTGCTTGGGTATGGCACTAAGCCGAGAACAAGACGTAAAGATGAATCGCTTTAAGCCTATCTTACAGCGTCTTGATCGTATTGAAGGTTTAACAAGCCTTAAAACCCAAAATGGTCAGAAAGGTTTGGCAGGATACGATAAGCATAGCGTTCAAAATAGATTGCCTTATCATTATTCTTTGTTGAGTCGTCAGGCTAAATCGTCAAATAAATTAAGTGTTATAGGAAGTTATTATGAGCAATATTGATTTTGCCTTACGTTTTATTATATCAACGGTATCAATATTCTTATTGGTTTTCTGTTACTTTAAAGTCTCACGACATAGAAATAACGCTGCGGCTTTTGTTTTATTTGGTTTAGGTGTTTTTTTAGTGACCAGTTTACTTCACGATGCTGATGTGACCATGGGATTTGCGTTTGGGTTATTTGCGATTTTTTCAATGCTGCGCTATCGAACAGAAGCCATCGATATTAAAGATATGACCTACTTGTTTCTTGTAATTGCCATAGCGTTACTGGCCGCGGTGGCAAAAATGGAACCCATTGAACTTATTGCTCTTAATCTACTAATTATTTTAACCAGTGTATTACTTGAAACGTCAATAATACTGCCTGTGAGTCAGGAAAAGATTGTTGAGTATGAGGTGATTGAGAATATTAAGCCAGGTAATCGTCAACAACTAATTAATGATCTAAAAGATCGAACCGGCTTGAATGTTATTAAAGTCGATATTGTCTCAGTTAGCTTTTTAAAAGACACGGCAATATTAAGGCTTCATTACAAGGGCGAGATGTGTGAAGAATACGAAAACTCTGAAGAATACGAAAACTCTCAAGATCGTGAAAACTTGAAAGAACGAGCTGGTTCTTCAGTCGATAATCGAGATATAGAAGAACCTATAGAAGATCCTATAAAAGCTCCTATAAAAGAACCTCTAGAAAATCCTGTAAAAGATATTGTCGATAAAACACAGAGTTATAGTCGACATGGTTAGGTCTGAGTGTAAGTTATCCTTTATTAAAGCAGGTGCCTATAAAGTCAGCGCACTGTTATTTTTGACTTTCTTGCTCGTAAATAATGTTAGCGCAAGCGTTTTGGTCATTGATAGTCAAGTTAACGTGAATGAAAAACGTCAACCAGAAATACATCAAACCGGAGGCGGTCAAACAGAAAATCAAGATAATGACAGCAAGATCGATATTGACAATTCAAGTAAGTCGAAGCGCAAAGCTAAGTCAAAGACTGAGTTCGAGTTCGATGCAGATTTGATTTTAGGCACTGAGAGTTATAGCGAATTTTATGATAAGCAACTTCTAGGTGATAATCAGCTATTCTTACGTCGATTAAAGTTAGGTGTTGAACTTGATAGGCGTTTTGAAAATGATAATAAGCTATCCATTGAGATGGAGGTTGTTGCAGAAAGTTTAATTGACGGTGATGACAAAGGCCTAGAATCTGACATTAGTGATTTTAATATTGAATACGAGTTCAATAACGATTTAGAAGTGAAATTTGGTCAGTTTAAAGAGCCTTTTGGGCTCGAGCGTCTTGCGAGTCCGATGGATTTACCTACCAATGAACGTTCATTAACTACATCGACCTTCGCTCCTGGACGTAATCGTGGCATACAGTTTGGACAAAAGTTTAAAAAATGGACGTGGTCAATAGGGTATTTTAAAGATCGTGATAATGATGAAATCACTGCTTATACCGGACGAATTACTAAATTATTCCTCTTCAACGACACGAAGAGTAATGCACATTACATTCACCTGGGATTTGCGGCCACTGAAAGACATTTAAATGGAGTTGAGTTTCGGCATAAGGAATCGGTCAGTCTATTTTCTGGTGATAACATTGCCCGCAGCGAACGGTTCAACGCTGACAAATTATCCTTGCAAGGTCTAGAGTTTGTGTGGAACTACAATAATTTTTCTATTCAATCAGAAGCGATGCAAGAGTTAGTAACAGATGTGAATGGTTTTGATTACAATTATTCAGGGTATTATGTCCAATCAAGTTGGATACTCGGTGGGGACAAACTATTTACAGACTACGATAAAGGCAGGCGAAAGTCGTTAAAATCGAAATCAATTAATTCTCAAACAGCTAAGTTTAAAGCAAGTAAAGCCGAAATATCGGGAATTTGGGAGTGGGTCGTCCGAGTGAATCAGACAGACTTGCAAGATAATATTAGTGGAAGTCTATCCGGCAACCAAACTACAGTTTTAGAAACAGGGATTAACTATTATCTATCAGAGTCTAATATTCTTAAACTAAGTGTGTACCAGACGAAAGTTGAAGGCGAGGTTGTGGGAGGCAGTGACCAGGGAAAGGCTGCTAGCCTGAGGTGGGTATATTCCCTATAAACTATTTTTATTCCACAGCAGATTCATCTGCTGTCATTTTATTTAATCCTGTAATAAAAATTTAGAACATTGGACTTAATAGCGAAAATCAGCTTCGACTGTTCTAAGCACTTTAATTGCAGTCTCAAAGCACTCTCAAAGAACTCTTAAAGAAATCTTGAAGTTCCTTAAAAAATTGCTCTTAATAGACGACTGCATTACAAGATACATTACTAACAGTAAATACATTGTTAACGGTAGATACTTTGCTGAAGGTGGATAACTTGTTCAAAGTGGATACAATGCTCACGGTTGTTGTATTAATGCATGAGCTTTACAATAGCCGTTTAAGCACTCATTAAAATAGCATGGCGATAAAAGTCAATGATTGTAAGAGTGAAACATTGTAAGAGCGAAACATTGTAAGAGCGAAACATTTTAAGAGTGAAAGATTGCGCTGCTGGTTAATTAGTAAACAATACTCGAGAATAATCTCACTAATTTAATAAAGGACTAAATTAATAAAATGAAAAACATAATTAGCTTACTGTTACTGACATTCTCCTATTCAATTTTTTGTAACGAGATTCCCACACCTAAGGAGTATGCGTTAACAACAGCGGACTCTAGTAGCTTTAAGATATACGTATTTGAACCTAAGGATAATAATCGTTCGGGAAGTGCCATTATTACGGTTCATGGGGGCGGCTGGAAGTGGGGTAAAGCTGAGTGGACTTTTAGGGCTTCAAAAATGTTCGCAGATGCTGGCATGTTAGCGGTAGCGGTCGATTATCGGCTGTCAAATGATACGATTACGCCAGTCGATGCAAAGCGCGATGTTTGCATGGCTTTGAATTGGGTACGAGAGAAATCTGAGAAATATCAAATCGATCCTGATAAAGTTGCTGCCTATGGCGTTTCAGCAGGAGGTCATTTGAGCTCAATAGCAGCGACCAAGGGATGTGGCAATAAATTGGGCTCGAAGAAAAATGGCGGGCCAGATCTTCTTCTCTTATGGTCGCCAGCATTAGACATGGAGAATGATGGTTGGTTTAAAAAGCTATTGTTAGGAAAACACCCTGTTGCTGAATCTTCACCGCTTGCCACAGTGAACAAAAACATGCCACCCGTGTCAATTATACAAGGAGAGCTTGATACATTAACGCCATTAACTGGTGCGAGCAGCTTTTGTAAAAAAGTTGAATCTAATAATGGTGTTTGTGAACTGCACACTTATCCAAAAGTCGGTCATTTACTTACTCGAAATTTAGAGAATCAAGAAAATAATTTCGATCCTGATCCTGTGCATGTAAAGGATGGTAATGATAAGTTATTAAAGTTTTTGATAAAAAACCAATATGTTAAGCCGCAAAGTGACAAATCAATAAACTAACTTATTAAGTGAATTTGCTTTGTCTTTGAGCTTCGCCAAACTCATGAAAGCCAAGCCTGTTAAATATAAGCTCATGCTAGCAAAGACAATTGAAAATAAACTCATGGTAAGACGTGAATGGAAATAACCTGTCATTGTGACAATGTACGAATTGAATTGCCATCGATACCTAAAGAAGTCGGTAAGTGCAATTGTTCTATCTGTAGTAGATATAGCGCTTTATGGGCATATTATTCACCAGATGAAATAACAATCTCTTATGCAAAAGAAAAGACAGTATTTTATATATGGGGTGATAAAGAAGTTGAGTTTCATCGTTGTAGCATTTGCGGATGCGTGACGCACTATATTACGACACCTAAATGTGATGAGGATATGTTAGCCGTAAATATGCGTATGGCGGAAAATGATGTGTTAAAAGGGATTTTCGTTAGGGATATAGATGGTGCATCGAGGTGATTGCTCAATTTTAGTTTTTTCAAATTTCGTTTTTCAAATTTTAATAATTTGGATAGGGTATTATGGGAATACTAAAAATAGTTGCAGCGTTAATGGCGTTATACGGACTTTATGGAATTTATGTCGGTAAGGTATACGCTAAAGATAAATGGTCCGCAAGATATGTTTATAAGGCTGATGAGCCCATCGCTTACTGGATAACTTGTTTGGCTTATGTTGGAGTAGGAACTTTTATTTATTTTTTTATCGATAGTGGCGCTATCAATAATTCTTCCTAACTATAAAGTAAGTTTTTTCGCTTAAATACTATATTTTTGTAAACCAATATCTTTTTGGTAAACCAATTTCTTTTTTGTAATACCGGTAGTCATTCCTTGGTTGCCATCTCATTTTTAATCATCCACATTCAGACTCGATTTGGATTTGTGTTTGGCAATTAAATTCACGTCGTTAGAATTTAAAAAAGCTTGCTGAAATACGGCTTACAACACTTACTATGAGGTCTTACATAGTTGTTGAATCAACTCGAAATACTAGGTAATCTCAATTTGGTTTAGGTTATTTACTAAGTTCAGACGGTTTCTTAAAGAATGCTGTAATGCATTGAATATATTAGGATTTATGGAAATTTAAAAGGTGTTTAGTAGAAAACAAAGATTTGATTATCAGTCGGCAATAGCCGCAGGGCCAGGAGAAAAGGTATGAAGGCGCTATCAAATTTTACACTCGTATATAGGTTATTGTTTCAAAGGAGAGAGATAAGGAATATGTTGCGAAGTTTCAGTCTTGGTGTTGTTTCGGTTTTTCTCTTGAGTTCTTGCGGGGGATCGTCTAAATCCTCAGGCACGGATACCGAAGTACCGAGTAGTCATTGGGACAGTATGAACTGGGACGAAAGTAACTGGAATTAAACTTCAAGGAGATAACTAATGAAAACATTATTAAGGTTTTTTTTAACAAATTTTCCGCTATCACTTATAGCTGGACCTCTTCAAGTTCCCAATGAGTTTGTCGCTGGCACTCCTGCCCGAGCAGCAGAAGTCAATGAAAATTTCGTTAGCACAGCCGTTGCGGTTAATGATAACAATGCTCGAATCGAAGCTGCAGAAACAAGTTTGAGCCAAACCATTAACGACCTGTTGAACGTTCAGTCGAATGTGAGCAACATCCAGTCCACTGTCTCTGAACTGCAGACAGCAGTCAATACGCTTCAGAGTTACCATCCATCAGGACTTACTCGAATTGAAAATATTAACTGGGAACATTACGCACAAATTTCCGTAACTGACTTTATTGACAGTGGTTTGGTGGTTTGGTTTTCCAATCGTGTGATAACTGAATCGTTAGTTCCCCCAAATTTTAATTATCATGTACAGTTATTTAAATATGGCACTGACTGGGATTTGGTGTTTGACATCGACATCAATCAAGTTACGGATGTATCAGTAGACGCGAATGGATTGATTGCTGATTTTACCCTTCGTCCAGATCCAATGGAAACAACAGTCCATGGGTTTCAATTGCTAAGAATAAATGCGACTGATCCAGCAGACATTAGTGGCGTTTATCGAGTAGTAGTTCGAGGAGATTTCATTATTGACGAAACGAATAGGGCAGTAGACGGAAATTTCGTGAGAGCTGAAACACCCACAGGAGATTTTATTGAGGGTGGCACCTTTGAGAGCATAATCCGAGTTATATTATAAATAGCAATCAGCTGAAGGTATGATCCTATATCCTTCAGCTTTAACACATTAAAGATAGAAAAAAGGTATTGATTTCTAAATCACCGTTAATTTCTTGAATACGTTATTAGCGATGTTAATTCATACAGTCTTTTGGGTAGATTTTCTTATTAATTCTGCTTTCATCGGACGGTTATGCTTAGACAAAACGTATTAAAAATATGTTGTAATTGTAAACTCAAATTACAGTACAAATCTTACTAATTGTGTCTTTGGAAGAAGATATGCAAAGGGTTCTTTATGTCATTCAAAGTTGATCATGTCACGATTTTAGTCACATCTTTAAAAGATAGTATGCCTTATTACACGAAACTATTTGATTTAATCGGGTTCACCAAAATTCGAGATTATGTATGGTCTAATCAAGATGGATTTTTCTTTCAGTTCGATCAGGCAAAAGAAGGAACAAGTAATTACGAGCGATATGGTGCAGGGATGAATCATATTGGTTTTTCAGCGCCTTCGGCAGATTTCGTGCAAGAGGTACAACTTAAAATGAAAGATTCGGGCTTTAACGTACCCGAGATACAAAATTTGGGTGGTGCGCATGCACTGTTTATGAAAGACCCTGATGGAATTCGTTTTGAAATTACCTATTATCCACCTGGCATGCAGGTGGTTGATTAGTAGAGTGGTTCAGCTGTAGATAAACTATGTTGTAATCGACTGGAGAAATGGGTTGGTTGGAGATTTACAGTTTCATTATTACACAAATGAATTATCTCAATTTAATCATGCCAATGTTAACGATATATTATCGTTAATGGAATATGCTAAGTTATGGTTTTGAAATATAGCCTGTAAAAACGATTTAAAATAACTAGTTTTAAACACTTTGTTTTGGATATTTCCATGTTAGAAAAAGTTTTTTGGCAAGACCCATACCTGACAGAGCTTGATGCATCAGTTGTCTCAGTTAATGGCAATGACATAACTCTCGATAAAACTATTTTCTATGCGTTCTCAGGTGGGCAAGAGAGCGACTCCGGAACAATAGGCGGCTATGACGTTGAAACGGCGACTAAGCAAGAGTATGACATTGTTTATTCGATGAATGACTCTCATGATTTAGAGTCTGGCGACAATGTTAAGATCTGCATCGATTGGAAAAGACGGTATTCTCTTATGAGGCATCATTTTGCTGCTGAGTTAATCTTAGAAATTATGTACAAAGAGTGCGGCGATGTACAGAAAGTTGGAGCTCACATTGCCGAGAATAAAGCTCGTATCGATTTTTACTGGCCAGAGAATATATCCAAGCTTTTTCCAAAATTGATTGAATTATCCTCAAAAGTTGTCGAGTGCAATCTACCGATAACCAGTGCGTTTGAAGATGAATCGCAACAGAAACGATATTGGCAAATAGACGGCTTCGCAAAAGTTCCTTGTGGTGGTACACATTTAAAATCGACAGGCGAGGTTGGGGGAATTTCCCTAAAAAGAAAAAATATAGGTAAGGGTAAAGATAGAATCGATATCTTTTTAACGCCTAATGAAGAATGTTGAGACTGCGTCAACTGAATTTAATTCCATGATTAACTTGTTAAGCAATCGATGCCGTTTAATATCACATCACACAAATAATAGGCTTTTTAAGTTATTGATAGGTTTGCTTATGCGCCGACGGATATAAAATAATCTTGTCAATTTAGGAGAGTAATATGCAAAGAATAGCACTGGCGATATCTGTTTCAATTCTGGTATTTGCTTTCGTTTCTGGTTGTAGCCAAGGACCACTTCGTGCGACAGAGTCGTCGACTTCAGCGCCAATGATAGAGTTGGATCATGTTTATGTTGCCCCGTCCCTAAGCGCTTCAGAGGATGACGTCGTTCAAGCTCTTAGAGAAAGTGGATTCATAGTGGACGACAATCGGAACGTATTTCCCGATGGCGTGGTAGGCCGATACATTCGGTTTGATAATGCCTATCTGGAACTGCTATGGCTTGAACCCGATGCCACTCCAATTGAACAGTTAGAGCGAGCCTTCGAGTGGGAGACAACAGGAGCTTCTCCTTTTGGCGTCGGACTGCGACGAGTTCCTGAAGCACCTGAAGAGCTTCCGTTTCCGTCGAGATCGTATGTCGCGGAGTGGATGGAGCCTGGGACAGAAATGCGTATCCTGAATGATGAAGATGAATTATTGGCACCAGCTCTATTTGTCGTTCCCAGATACATGGAAGGGTTCGATGCTGCTGAAGCTGCAGAGTGGAGGGCAAAAGATCCAAAGAAGGCAGCTAAGTACCTTGATCATTCCCTCGGAGTTAAGATGGTTACTGCTGTTCGAATCGTTACCCAGCCGGAGGGTTTCCCTCAAGCAACAGAGGCTCTCAATGGGACTTATGTGGAGATAGTGCGAGGAGACGAAGCGCTGATGGAAATCGAGTTCGATAACGGGGCGCAAGGCGAACGAAAGGATTATCGTCCCCTGGTGCCGTTGGTGATCAGTTACTGATTGTGGTGAGTTCTCTTAGAAAGACAGTGATTTATTGAAGAATAAAAGCGACATTAAAATTTCTTTCTTAAACTATTATTGAGCATATAGCTACTTAACAGATACGTGTCTTCAAAAAGGTGAGGCAGCAATCCAAACTTTTAGTATTCAGATTTGGTCGCCACTGCAAGACACATTGAGAAAAAAGGATCGTTATGAAAAAATTTATATTCTTGGTTGTAGTATTGATGCTACTTGGCTGTAAAACCGCAACAATAAAAGAAGAAATCCCGCAAGCCGAGAATACTGATGAAGTATCTTTAGAGCAAGTGTGTAAGATAGATAAATGTCGAGAAAACATAACTTTGAAGTTTATGACAAATGCAGGTCCTTTCGAACAGCACCTAGACCTATATTGGCCTGTTGTTCAAGGTGAAGTTCTGTCATTGCTTGCAAATGAAAAGGTATTCATTGAAGCTGAGCTTATTGATGGACGTTTTGTTAACTTCAAAATGGTTGAAGAAATAACTAATCCAGAGAAAACAATAGTCTTTAACTTTACACAAATGGAAGGGAAAGTGGATATGATGCTTTCTGTAAAAAATCCATTTCCGAAAAGAATGAAGTTTCATTTAGATATGATTGACTTCAAAGGTAACCTTCATAAAACGAGTAGTTGTCCTGTAATTGCCAGAGGAGGAGTTTTCGAGATGTGGCCTCACGCAATTCCAGAGCTACTTGTTTCAAATATTAGAGCGTTGGAAGAGTCTGATTCTATGAGTTGTGTTTACTAATGATTATCAAGGTAATAAACGAAGGAAAAACACTACTGTTCTCGGTTGTGCATTGTCTATCATTGAAACGTTAATATCACCTTTAGTATAGATGGATAATAAAGACCCTTATTATAACCCACCAGAAGAATGGAGTTTCGAATCCATCGTCAGTCGTTATAATAAAATAAATAACGATTGCGGCAAGGAGTGCGCGATATCATTTGAATTCGTCGCGAAATTACCAGAGATAATTCGCATAAAAAAAGCTTTGCAAATGATTTCTTTGGAATTGAAATCTGAAGACCCGGGAGCAATTGAACTAAGTGTTTCTTTAGTCGCTAGTCCTGTGTATTTTCATTATTCTGGATATATTAGAGCAACAATGGCGCGGAGGCTCAAAAACTGTAGTCTCAATGCGAGGCAAAAGCGGGAATTGATTAAAGGCATTGATGCAGTACTTGCCAATAAGAAATTGAGTTATGAGTTTAAAGAAGTGAAAGCACTTTATGTGAAAGTAAAAAATGATATTGAAATAATGTAGTATTCAATTAAGAATTCCGTTAAATATTCTTAGTAGGCATTAATTATTATGGGAAGGCGAATTGAACTTAAGGCTGTAGTAAATGATCTTTGTCAGTCGTTCTCTTCCAGAAACAATGACTTCAAGGGGTATTGGGCGGTGGGGCAGCTTTATAGTGTAGCGCTAGGTAATGGTGTCGATAATATTAAGGTTGATATTATTGGCAATAAGGTCGAGCCGAATCACTCATCTATAATTGGTATTGTAGAAACTTATAAAAAACGAATATTTCGCCAGTTAAGTAGTCGTGGTATTGCTGAGAGATGGGTTGCGAGTGCGAATGTTGAGTACTGGTTTGAGACTGAGGTTAATCGAAAATTTCATAGCGAATTTGGAGTCGGTAAACCCTACATAGGTCAATTAACAATAGAAACAGACTTAGGAAGACTATATTTAGGCTGGTTTGGTGGACGCAGTAGACCACACGACCCAAACATTGAAATAAGGCGCGTTGGTTTTTTTTAAACCTTTGAAATACAGATATCTTTCTTTCATATCTATTTATTTAAGTATATTGGTTATTAACGAAAATTGTCTCAAATCAATGACCCATTTTTTAAAGTGATAATAGTCCAATGAAAACGATAACATTATCAGAAACCGAGTTGAGTCTTCTAAGTCAATGGCAACCGCTTTTTGATTTGTTTTCCGATAGAGGATATCAATCAGAAGAAGATATTTGTATTAAGGAATTGGACCCTTTATTACAACGATTAAACGCTAATAAGTGGTTGGAAGTGTTAATTCTAGAAAAAGGAGTTCTCGGGAGTTTCTACTCAATATTCTTGAGCACTGACAAGAAAACTTCTGGCCAGATTAATGGAATTCAGATTAGCTTAAGTACACTAGCTCCTTTTGCCGTAATTGGACTATCAAGAATACACCTTTCTAATGAATCGATTGCCTATTCTTTATTGGATTATAATGAACTGAGTAACCCACAAAATATGAATTGTAAGATTTCTAAAATCGTAAAGGAATGTTTACGAAGTACCTGTTACAAACTAGTAGAACCTTATCAGGTTAATTCGAAACTGCCTGGTGGTCTAAAGCCTATAGACTATTGCAAAGCGAAAAAACCTTGGGATAAATTGTTTCATATTCTTTTTCAATCGACAGATTAAGTATTAATACACTCAACTACCTTTGTTTAGAGATTTCTGGAACTTATGAACATCGAATATAAAATAAATCATTCTATTAACACCGATGACTTTATAACACTGCTGAAAGAGTCAACTTTGGGTGAACGTCGGCCAGTTGACGATCGTGACTGCATGGAAGGTATGATTTCAAATAGTAATCTGACCGTTAGTGCATGGGATGGTGAAAAGCTGATTGGTATTTCTCGTTGTATGACAGACTTTCATTACGCTTGCTATCTGTCTGACTTAGCCGTTTCTAAAAGTTATCAAAATCAGGGCATTGGCAAGCAGTTACAAAAACTCACTCAAGAGCAGCTTGGTCCACAGTGCAAGCTTATACTTTTAGCGGCGCCAGCGGCCAACGAATATTATGAACATATTGGGTTTAGCCATAATCCTAGATGTTGGGTGCTTGAGCGGGATGGAACGATTGATTGTTGATAAGGTGACCTGACCCCTAAGCTCTTTCTAAGTTTTTTGACCTCTAAGCGTTTTTATAGTTTCGCTGCGCCAATACTCTATTCACACCGTTTGAGGTTCTACAGCTGACCAACAGATATCTCCAAAAGCATTATAGCCAACTGTAATTTGAATTATTTACTTATTATTCTTATATGAATGCTTACCAAGTTCTGATATTTCCCTGAAAACCATAGTTCATACAGACTTCCCTGTTAAGCATTGCTTAACATGATTAATTGCTAATCACCGTTTGGTGAAAGGTTATTTGCGCAAGCATAGGAGGGGATCGTCGTGATAGTGAGTAGAAATTTCAGTATAAATAGTAGAATGTTCAATAAAAAATTAGTCACTCAAGTCTTTGCTTTCATAGCTCTGATTCAAATTTCAAGTTTTGCACGAGCACTTGACGTTACCAGCAGGCTTTACTTGCAAAAAGCGACAGCCGACGAGAGTACCATGTTGTCGAGAACCAACTATCGCCGGGAGAATGTAGAGCACAATAAGCATCGTGAAAACAAACAGGTTGATATTGCACTCCCCGATAACCCTAAGCACACGTTAGACATGAAGCACCGGCTGGAAGCGAAAAGCAAAAGTATAGCTTGTGATGCCGAACGGTATAACAATTCTGGTAGTCAGCTGCTCGATGCAATAAAAGACCAAGATTTAGACTGCATCGACTTGCTATTCGGTGAAGCCTCTGACCGAATTCTCAAAGCTTCTTTTACTGAAGCAAATATTATGACAGTTACTGATCATTTGGAGAGATTAGCTCCCAGGTATGACGGATACGACAAGAACGAACGAATAACAAAATTACTGTATTGGATGCGGGCGTTTTATTACTATGACAATCGAGGCCTTATCACGCCTGCCAACCAAGAAGCTTCAACTTTAGCAATCGATGAGCTATTTAACAGCAGTCACATTTTTGATAATACAAAATCAAGCGGAAGTATCGTCAACCATATTTCTTCAGTATTAAATAATGCACTTATCGGCGAAAAGTATGTTCGTCAATTAAAAGTACTCCTATCCATTTATGACGACTCCTATGAAAAAACCGATAAGTGGGGAAATGGACTCGCGAACCTGTCATGGACCACGTTGGCAAGTTGCGCTAGATTGCCAGATTGTCGTAAAAAAGAGCATAAGAATTCGTTAGTTAATGCTTTGTCAGACTTTATTGAAAATAATATTAATTGGCTCGATACACCCGCCACTGACTATCACTTACATAATATTGGCTACCAACTCGGCAATATTTATCGAAGCAAAGATGACGCCCACTTTTCTAATATTGACTCAAACCTGGAAACTCGTATTTCAAAATTTTTTGAACGTTTTGGCCCATTAAAAAGCGATTTAGCCAGGAGAGCTTATCTATCTATCCTGACGGGCGTTGACGACAATGACGCTTGTGAAATTTATAATTTATGTTCAAAAAAAGAAGAGTTAATAAACTTGGTTTTGTCTAACAGGAAAACCTGTCCTTCCGAGCGTATTTTTATTATTGCACAAGACATGAATAAAGCTCAGCTTAACTGGACTTGTCAGTCATTAACATCATATGAAACACATTTCCATGAAAAAATGGAAACCTATTATTCACCGGTAGTACCGGATGATAATGATAGGCTACGTATCGTTGTCTTTAACAATAAACATGAGTGGGAGTTATATGGAGGGCTATTGTTCGGTGCGAGCACAAATAATGGCGGATTGTATTTAGAAGGTGACCCTGGAAAACCTGGTGATCAGGCTACGTTTTTTGCTTACGAAGACGTACCTGAACGCCCGGTTTTTGATATATGGAATTTACGTCATGAGTACATTCACTACCTTGATGGTCGTTATGTTACTCATGGCGATTTCTACGATATGAACGATGCTGGTCGCACAGTTTGGTACGGAGAAGGGGTTGGAGAGTACCTTTCACTTAAAGATTGTAATGACGACGCAGCGGATGCAGCGAAAGAAAAAACATACGCACTCAGTACGATCTTCAAGAATGAATATGGCGTGGGTCAGGATCGTATTTATCGCTGGGGTTACTTGGCTGTACGCTATATGTATGAGGAACAGAATAATCAATTTTTTGATTTACTCGAAGTATTTAAAAAGGGTCGATGGAACAAGTACAGAAATGATTTTGTCGACAAGTGGGTGGACAAAAAGACATTCGATAGAGATTTTGCCAATTGGTTGACTACTGTAAAGTCTACGGGCTGCACAATCGATAATACTCGCCCGCCATCTCCTATTGAACCAATTGACGTCGACGATGTGCAAGGAGATGAGCAAGTTGGGTTTGACGCATGCGCTGCAGGAAGACCGCCAGAATCGGACGAAATTTTTCCAGGAAAAGCAGTTTGCCTGGAAAATACAGATAATGGCGAGCAATTACAAATGGCAACCTATGTTCCCAGAGGCTTAGTTAATGTAACAATGCAAATTACGTTACGGCACGGATCTGGCAATAGCGATCTACTGCATAAATATGATGGCCGCCCCAGTGAAACTAACTACGATTATGCTTCTAAAGGGCCGACGACGACAGAAACGATATTAGTTGAAAATGTAAAACCAGGCTGGAATTACATTCACGTAAAAGCTAATGAATATTTTTCCAACGTCACGCTCTTAACACGATTTATACAGAATGACGAACCTAATGTTGAGTTAGAATTCCAAGCTGAAGAATCTTCTGACCGAGAGGATGTGAAAATCAGGTCTCGCCAGCCAGGTTACACAGGCTCTGGTTACGTAGATTATGGCGGCAATGGTTCGTGGATAGAATGGAACAATATTAAGGTTGATAAAGCAGGTGATTATCGGCTAACTATCACTTTCTCGAATGGAAAAAGCGCAAAAAGAAAGTGTGCCATTGTCGTTAACAGTGAAAGTCAAAGCAATATTAAGTTCCCAACAACGGGCAGTTGGGGAATATGGAAAGCTAAAAGAAAAACGATAACGTTAGAAAAGGGTCTCAATACATTAAGAATTCAGGCTAACACCGATGCTGGCGGACCAAATATCGATCGCATAATACTGGAGCCCATTGCTGAACAAACAAAAGAAACTACTTTATCAGCCATGATAAAGAGCAATTCAGAATGACCAATTAACGGTTGGTCATTAATTTAGACGAACTTATGGGTAATTTGTTTGTGTTGATTTTACTATCAGCACAAGCAAGCCAAAGTTCTTTCAACCTACTTGCTCGACTGGAGACTTAAGGTCGTTAACTGTCTTCGGCTACGAGTTGAATCTCTAAATTACATTATCAACATGCTGATTACTTAGACAGAGGGCGCGCGAAACTCGAGAGGCTGGATCCTTTAGTTATTTATCACGTGACCTGACCCCTAAGCTCTTTTATTGGGTTTAGCCATAATCCTAGATGTTGGGTGCTTGAACGGGATACGACGATTTAGCGCTAATTAATGTTCTATCGAAATAATTGACAGCCCTTTCTTCATGTCGTTTACTTTATAGCTATTAGTTCAAGAACCTATGTGAAGTAGGAAAAAATAATGCCAACAAAAATAATAATTGTTTTGTTAGTTTTTGCGGCTCATTTAACTCTGGAAGCAGGAGAGGCTCCTAAGTTCTTAGATACTGGAATAAATGAGTTAAAACTTGAGAATGCAAACTCTGGTAAATCTTTATTAAGTGAAATGCCATTAAACTGTAAGGCAGTTGTCGTTGATTATTATTGCTTTTTTAATAAGGATGAAACACAAAACATAGAACTTAATTGGCATCCAGGATCGAATCGATTCACTATTAGTGAAGTTACTGTAAAGTACGGTAAAGGAGATAAGTCATCCATTAATTATCCTTCGAATACTTCGGAGTTTATGACAATAAAAGGTATTAAACTGGGAGTTTCACCTTCTTACCTAAAAAATAAATTGGGCGAACCAACTTCAATTAATGCCAATGTCTATTACTATCGAGCCGAATCAAATCAATATATTTTTGAAGAGTACAATATGCCGATTTATTACGGTCAGTATAAGTTTGAGAATGAAGCTTTGATAGAGTTTAGGTTTGGTTTTGAATATCCTTAATTCGTTGTGCATTTAAGTTAAGCTATATTTTAAGTTCGAAATAGTAACGTCAACAGCAATCGATCGAACCAAACTAATTACATCAAAAGATATGTTTTCAAGATTAATTATCATTTAGGCACTTGAAATCAAAAGCCGTAAGAACAATATCTCTAAGTATAACATCAGTAGAAACAAGGGACAGCATGAAGGTATTAAAACGAGTAAGAAAACTTTTGATTTTGGCGATATCTCTCCAATTAACCGTGCTCCATGCAGAGACTAAACCCTTAGATTCTACAGTTAAGAAAAATACAGTACAGCAAATAGGGGAGTTAATGATAGATAATTATGTATTTCCTGAAGTTGCTAAAGAAACGGCTAAGACTCTGACTAGTCAACTTGAAGCCGGGAAGTTTGATGACTTTAATCAGCCTGAAGCATTAGCAAGAGCGCTTACGGATGAATTACAGGCGATTACAGGGGATAAACATCTTCGAGTAAGAGGACTTCGCTCTGGTGGCAGTCATCATAGTCAAGAAGACGCTGTTTCTGAACATTTGTCGCGACGAGAATATTCTCGTCAGGCAAACATGGGAGTGAGTGAAGTACGCAAGCTAGAGGGTAATGTTGGTTACTTGGAGCTTAAAAGCTTTAGCGAACTTTCCCAAGCAAAACCGTTGCTCGATTCCGCTATGTTGTTACTGAGCACATCAGACGCGATCATAATTGACTTGCGCAAAAACGGCGGGGGTGATCCTGCAACCGTTCAATATTTGAGTAGTTACTTTTTTGATGAAAAGTTATTACTCAATAGTCTGTATTGGCGTGAGGGAGAGATCACTAATGAGTTTTGGACTCTCGACAGTGTCGATGGTCAGAAGATGCCTAGTGTGCCGCTTTATATATTGACCAGCTCGAGGACATTTTCAGCCGCAGAAGAGTTTAGTTACAATATGCAAACGCGAAAGCGAGCTACTCTGATTGGCGAAACAACTGGCGGAGGCGCTAATCCAGGGCGAGGATTTCGCATTAACGATTACTTTGGCATGTTCATCGCGACTGGGCGTGCAATTAACCCGGTGACTAAAACCAACTGGGAAGGTGTCGGTGTCGCTCCTGAAATTGAGGTTAAAGCTGATGAAGCTTTCGACCGAGCAGTTACTCATGCAGCCAAGGCTGCCGAAGAAATGCGCCAGGCTCACATACTTAAGTATAAAACTGATTTTCTATCATTTTATCAATGGCTGGATAGCTCAGTTAAAGATGTAAATGTTTCAGATTTTAATACCAAAAAGACTCAGTTATTTTCAAAACTTACTAAATTTCAAAATAGACTTGAGCTCAATCAAATGCAGTTGAACTCTATAGGTTATGAATACTTAACTCATAAACAGCAGCCTCTGGTAGCTTTACTGTTTATGCAGTTTAACGTTGAAAAATATCCCGAGTCGGCTAATGCGTACGACAGTTTAGGCGAAGTTCTCCTTGCGTTGGATCAGCCCGGAAAAGCTAAGAAGGTATTCGAAAAGGGATTAACTATAATTGGAGAGAATGAGCTTCAGCTTCAACGCACACTAACAATGAATCTTGAAAAAGCAAAGCAACAACTTGCCAATCAGTAGAATGAAAGTCAATGCTTCGTATCACTGTATTGTCTAAAGTTATTTGTCTAATTTGGTTTGATATTGAGTTTCTTTATCCGAGTTTAAAACATAGCGGAGATAACGAACTTTGAGTCAGTAATCCTGTGCGGGCATCAGCATTTAAGTTAGGAAATGATCTTAAAGAGCATTACATAAGATCCATATACTTATTAAAAATGTAGGTACTATTAGATGAAGAGTAAAATAAATATATGTGAAAAGTATTATGGCAGAAGTTGCTCTAAATAAGGATGGTGAATTTTCAGTTGCTTCTGAATTTGAACCTCAAGAATGGGAAATGATGAAAAACAAATACAGAATTGGGGATTTCCTGATGCCGTGTTGTAAAGCTCCTGCCATTCTAAAAACAAGCCCAAACGGACTCCCATTTTTCTCGCATTACTCTGATGAATGTGCATCCGCACCCTAAACCATTTGGCATTTACATGTTAAAGAAGTACTTGTGAAAGAGTTGAAAAAAAGATCAATTAAAGCAAAAGACGAGGTGTCTGGCGTCTCTAAATCTGGAAAATGGAAAGCAGACGTATATTTTGAACATTCTACTAGAGCAGTGGCTTTTGAAGTGCAACATTCTTACCAGCATCTCAGAGAGTATTTTAAGAGGCAAGAGAGGTACAAAGAGTCAGGAGTCGAGTGCTACTGGATATTATACAAACCACGATTTTTGACAGTCACCAAATCTATCGCAAAGCATAGATTAAAAGAAGAGTTTGGTAATAGGTTTCCAGAAGACAAAAAAATAGGCGGAGGATTGGGTCAGATTTCATCGCTTCCGATAGTATGGTTTGAGCCAGAAGATGAGCAGCCTGTTAAAGCTCCTGGTTTCTTTTCTACAGAGGTGGGGCGTTGGATAGATAGCGTGCTTGATGGTGGTTTTAAGTATTCCTTGGGTGGGTGGAAGATTTATTAAAAAATTGTAACGTCCGCTTTTGGCCGAAAGGCGAAATGAAACAAAACTGAGAAGTGTCGGAAGCTATCTTATAGCGGACTTAACGTGCTTTGAAAAACTAGCTCTTATTGCCCTTCAAATAACGGCCTAATCTAGTCCGCTTACCTCACAAAGCGGCTTTAAGCTTGAGTTTCACCGAAAAATCCCATCGTATTTTCGTAGATATATCTGTGGATAAATCGCTAACTAGTTGAATTTATTGGGAATACACTGGCGCATATAATGGAGTTATATACTATTAAGCGTTCTATCAAACATTATTCGAAAATGTGACTTTTGCTCTAGCCATTGTTATCAAAGGGCTGTAGGCTATTCGGTATGAAAAGTGAGCGGTTTATTTACGCTTACATGAATAGAATAAGCGGTAAGTATCAAATAGGGACATCATCAGCATATGAAGTTTACTTGCCCGTGCTGCGGCTATAAAACTCTTGATTTGGAACCGCCAGGTACTTTCGTAATTTGCGAACTGTGCGACTGGGAAGATGACTCTGTTCAATTTTCTGACCCAGATTATGAGGGCGGTGCTAATGGCTATAGTCTACGCCAATCTCAGCATCGGTATGCAAATGGCTATAGAGCTAAGCTTTTGAAGCATACTTTTGAGAAGGACGATAGTTGGAGCTTGCTACCAGAGAAAGCTTCTGGAACGGAAAAACGAAAGACGAATTTTGTCGTCAAACCAAATGGCGATGCAAAAAATACTTAACCAGGCGCTGAAAGAAGACGCCGACAACCCAGCGCTTTTTAGCAAAGCGTTATGCGCTCGTGGTCCATCTAACTCTTTGATACTCTTAGTTCAGCTTTGAAGTGATATCCACTACTTAAGCCTCATCTCAATATTGTTAACTATGATGTTATAGTTTTCATCACTTATCGTGTAAACACGGCTATCAACCAGCAGTTGGTAAGGTTTCAGCGATACATCAACCCAGTTTTTATCTTCGTCTATCAACTTCAATTTATAAATTGTTGGAGACTCTTCGTCTGTGGAGTTAACGTTCGGTTTATTATGAATAGTTGAAATCAGCGCCTTTTTAATATTCTGAAATGCTGGAAACTCAGCCATCAAGGCACCAGGCTTAGTTGGACCTTCATTTAGAATGTACAGTGCACCGAGGTTTTTAATAT
Organism: Gammaproteobacteria bacterium; assembly: GCA_013373375.1. Classification (GTDB taxonomy): domain Bacteria; phylum Pseudomonadota; class Gammaproteobacteria; order Enterobacterales; family Kangiellaceae; genus Pleionea. The sequence goes on along the minus strand of JABXHY010000032.1, from coordinate 6,324 downwards.
TAAACGACTTTGAAAAGCTAGGTATACTAATCAGTAGTAACAATATGACGATAAATCTACTCACATTTTCCTCTTGAAAATTTGCAATCAAATTCACATGACTATATAAAGTTCACGGCCAAAGATATAGAGTGTTTCAAGACATTTTCCGATTAATAGAGGATATAATCTTTTTTTAAGATAATTATCCCTTTTTCGCAAACCACCAAAAATGTTTCCGTGAGCTTCGACCAGAAAAGTCTAAGCCTCTCAATATCTCTTCTCTTATGGTCATTATGACCGAATATTTTGTATCAACTTGCCAATTCAGTGGAATCCTAATAAGCTACTTGTACAAGTAGCTGTTAAAGACACCGGTAAACACTTGATTGAAGTAATCCAACCGAACCATTCTGACCTGCCGAATGAGCGAACGCTTGATGAAATGGTCATTCAGACCCCAACCGCGACCTATTTTATGGAGCTGACTGAAAGTGATGGGGTCAGGTCACGTTATCAATGATTATATGACTTAAATCGATGAGTAAAACGTAAAAGGCTAAGTCATAGATTGTGAAAAATCATATAAATCTCTACTCAATAGGTGAGTTCTTAACTGCAGTCATATTACTTATATATTTTATAATCGGTGGAGTACAGGCGCTCGGCTTTATGTCAATCGTTGTTATCCCCATCTTAATCGTATATTCACGACTCGTTTTTATATCAAAGATATTTATTATACTACCTAAAAATTAGCTCTTATATAGTATATTTATAATTGGTTCTATTAGTTTTGCTTTTATGATTACTGCTTTTCTAGCAGATGTGTTTATTGGGCCATGGCATATATAAATTCATGTATGATAATTTATGTGATAAAAAAGCTAATAATGCCAATTCTGAGAGACCTGTTGAGGATGTATTAGTGTGATGGCTATAGGAGGTAAATGATTTAGTGAAACAAAACAAAACGTTTATTTTGCTTGCACTAGTAGGAGTGGTCGGCTCAGTCTTACTTATTATAAAAAAACAAAAAAATATCAACCTTTGGGTGCAAGTCGTTGACCAATATTCTAATCCCGTCGAGGAAGTTAAGATTAACTATGGTGGAACATCAGGTTACTTAAACGACGGATCTGATTCAGATTACCTATTAACGGACGACAACGGATTAGGATTTACCAAAGGCGCTTATGGTAACGGCTTATCGATGTGGGGAATAGAGAAAAGAAATTATGTTTTCAGATTGGATAATAATCAAGATACCCCCGAGCAACGAATAAATATTTATGGCCGTTCCAAAAAAGATCATCAGAATTATTGGGGCAATTACAGCAAAGACATTCCCTTTACTATTGTAATCTGGAAAAAAGAAGCTGAAAGTCAGGTGAAAACGGGAGAAAGACTATTTGCAGGTATACCTGACGGAAGGCTTTACTTTCTTGATTTTGACTCAAAACTCTATGCTCGACAAGTTGATGAAATTGAAAAAGCCGGTATGTATATTAGATTTGAGAGAAGCGAGACCGACTGGACGGCTACGATTAACTACCATAAGGGAGGCTTAATAGAAACAACCGACCAGTATATGTTCGAAGCACCAGATTCGGGTTATTACTCCACTGTAAAAAAAGAAGGCGATGGACAGTCATGGCAAAATTATTATGATTTTTATATTTATAATCAAAGAGCTGAGACATATTCTCGTTACCATATCAAATTAATGCCATTTTTTAACGACAAATATGCAGCAGTAAGAATTTGGTATGTTACCAATTATAAAGGCGAAAGAAATTTATACGATGAGAATATTTGAAGTTCTTTTGTTGGTTTACGGTCATTCTTCATAAGGCTTCTTCTCTGGTAGCCGCGGTAAGAAGCATGAGTTCGAATGAGCAGAAAAATAAGATAGTTAATTCGGAAACACCAACGACACTTGCGTCCATTTCCCCATTTCACTCTCAATACTCAACTTACCACTGTGATGGCGCATAATGGTTTGGCATATACTTAAACCCAGTCCCATTCTGTCTTCTGTATCCTGGCTGGAATAAAATGGGTCGGATATTTTATCGAGCTCTTCTGGCTTAATGCCAATACCATTATCTTTAACGGCAATGGTAATTGTATCGCTATTGGCTTCGCCATTAATTTCGATGACTGCTTTTTCCTGTTGAGGTTTTTCTTGACGATCCTTTTCATGATGAGATTTTGGTTGATGACTCTTTTGCTTAATTGCACTAGCGGCATTAGTCAGTAGATTGATCAGCACCTGAATGCAAGCGGTAGGGTAGCATTTAAGGGATAAATCCGGTTTTAAATTATTCACGATTGTAATATTGGTCAGTTCATGCTTGCATAAATTCGAAGCGGTGTTGAGTAAATCACTGAAGTTCTCAATTGATTTTTCGTAGTCCGGATTCGGCTTTGAAAAAACTTTAAGTTCTTCAACGGTTGTCACCACCCGTTTTTGCTGTTGTAGTGCATCTTCTAATACTTCGTTTAGTTCTTCTTGCTGATTCACACTTTGCGCATAATTAATCGCTTGAATAGAACTGTTCACTGGATTAATGATTTCGTGAAGTAACCCAGCAGCCATATGGTTGAGAGCTTGATTCTTCTGTTGTTGGATCAGCTTCTTTTCCGTTTCTTTTAAAGTACGTAATGCGGTAGATAAATCTTGATTGGTTTTATCGGCAATAAATTGCAATGCTAAGATGTTTCGAAATAGCCACTGATTGAGCAGCGCCCAAGCAGGAGCCAACACAATGCAAGAGACAATTAGCCAGTTGGATAATACCGATAAAACTTGAGTGACTGTTGAATGGTTTTGTAGTGTTTGAGCAGGCAAGCCAGAGCTTACCAATACCAGCATGCCTAAAGTGATCCCCACCATAATTAAACTGTGCTTAATAGAAAAAGTTAAAAAGCCGACCGATGACAAAAAGAAAAACAACCCATAAAGTGCTTTTATGTCGCCTTGTTTGGCAAAATAATCGAGAAAACCAAAGCTCGAAATAATCGAAAATATAAGATAAACAACAAGAGGTGACTTTGTACGCAGCTCAGTTTTGCGATGGGCAACCAGTAAACCGCCCAACAAAACCACATAAACATAAGTAAGAGGGTGAACCGGTGTTGAATGGCTGTCATTAAGCAAATGAGAAACAATAAACAATATCGCCGATACTATGGCAACAATAAGTGACCAATCCGCAAACAGAGGTTTAAATTTGTTTTGAATAGTCTCATGCGCGAATAATTCAAACGCCTGTTGTTGAGCAGGGGGCTTTTCATTGATTTTGGCTAATCCGTTAAAAATCATCATAAACCAACCTGCCGAATATAACGTTGCATAAATAGTATAAGTTCTGGCAAACGCTCAAACCCCATTTTAATAAGAATACGCTCTTTGTAGGTGTGGACTGTTTTGCTCGATACACCAAGATTCTCAGCGATGTCTTTAATCGGAATTTTTCGTCCAATTAGCGTCGCGACTTCTTGTTCTCTATCGGAAAGCTCTAAAAAGTTACTCTTATTCAAAGATTCATGATCGGAACTGTCGTGAAATTGCTCTGCATTGATATAAACCTGACCTGACTGAGCGTAATAAAGGGTTTTAATGAGATCTCGAATGGATTGCGTTTTTGACAATACAGATTTAATACCAGAATCCAGATATATTGATAAACGATTTTGGTTTATCTTGTTTTCGACCAATAAAATAACGGCGAGTCGAGGATTTTTAGCAAGAGCGATTTCTGAAATGGTTAACCCATCGTTGTCACTTAATGTTTCTTCAATAATTAATACAGTCGCTTGGGAAGAATTAAGTTGTTGAAGCGTTTCTACTCCGGTTGAACATTCTCCTACGATATCGATGTCTTGCTGCAGTAGCTGGAATAATACTGATTCTCTGTACAGCAGCTTATCAATGGTCACAAAAACTTTTGGCAGATTGGCGTTGCTCACCTTTCTGATACCTCAGCGCGTAAGATTAGCCGAAAGCCGCTTTCCTGGAAATCGTCGTTCAGTGTTTGAAAACTGACCAAATCCTTTGAGAGTGTATTTAAATAAAACAACAGCAATAACGCCGACTGCTGATCGGTAAAGTTATCGGAAGCAGAGGTAAGAGGGCTGAGTAAATGCTTTAGGACAATAAACGGCCGATTCGGATCGCTTTCGATTAAAATGCTGAAATCGTTATGACTATTTGTATTGCTTCTTTTATGAAAAACTTCTGTGTTTAAATTTGAACCTTTTAATAATTGCCTGATGGCGAAGACGATCTGTTCGATTAATTTTTGTTGTAAGTGCTGTAACTGCTGAAAGTTCTCTAGCTTTTCTGAAAGGTTTTGATTTATCGTCGTATTTAGTTTGGGATTATTGGTTTCGGTGAACTGACCGGAGGTTTCGATTATCTGATCGGAGGTTTCGGTTAGCTGATCGGAGGTTTCGGTTAGCTGACCGGAGGTTTGGTTCAATTGATCGGAACACTCGTTTATCTGACCGGAACTTTCGGTTAACTGATCGACAACAGTTAAAACAACTTGATTTAATATCGACTTAAACTCTGGCTGTTCTTCAATCGTCTGTCCAAACTTGAAATTTGTCTCTTCTTGCAATTCAGCCAATATATTAAACCAACGATCCACTTTAAGACGAAAATCATTCAGTAACTTTTCTTCCAGGTTGGTTTCTTTGCTGGCTCGTACAGCAGCTTGACTCGAGCTTGTGAGTTTTGGTTGGGTCAGTTTAGATTTAGTAAGGTTTGATGAAGATTGTTTTGATAGAGAATCTTTTGAAAGAGATTGTTTTGATTGCGACCAAATTGATGGGTTAATGGATTGTAAAAACTCGATAAAGTCGGGAAATACTTTACCTAAACTCGTTGAATCGCTGCTATCGAAACTCTTTAATAAATTTTGATAACGCCGCTCAAGTAATCGTGATAACTCCGCTGATAGTTCGGTTTGCTTCAGGTGCTGTTTATCTTTTTGTTGTTGATATTGATGAAGCGCCTCATTTATTAACTGGTTGACTTGATGCGCGTTCCAAGGCTTTTTTAAATATTGGTATATCTGACCATTGTTAATTGCACCTAAGGCTACGTCCACTTCTTGATAGGCAGAAGTAAGAATACGGATGACATTTGGATGCAGTTGTCGAATCTCATTGAGTAGCTGTTCGCCTTTCATCCCCGGCATACGATGATCGCTAATTATTACGGCGATATTGTTTTCAGTTGTGGTTAATAGCTTAAGCGCCTCATCTGCATTTGCCGCCACAAATATCTGGATTGCGCTGTTCTTTTGCTGGAGTTGTTTTACCAAGTATTTAGTCGCCAGTACTTCATCGTCAACAATAAGTACGCCTAACTTCGGGCATTGATCGTTGTTGTAAGGAACGTTGTTGTAAGGAAAGTTGTTGCCAGGCTGGATGAATGACGGTTCTGACGGATTGGTGTTTTGCGGTCGACTTAAGTGAGCTGAGAATACATCTGATCGTATCTGATCAGTATCGTAAGGTTTATTGTAGAATTTTTTTATTTTGTGACTTTTTAAAACGGAAGCAATATCATCTATCTGTACTGCCTGAGCTAATACAAAAACAGGTAAATCAAAATGATTGCTTTGCTCAGGGTTGTTTTGTTCAGGATTGCTTTGGTCAGCAGACTTGGTTAATCGATCGTAAAGGTTTGACGTTTGTATTTTGGAAAAGTTATTGTGCTCAATGAATACTGCGCAAAAAATGGTAGGGCTTTTGATCTCGTTTAGCGCTTGCTCGTCATCGCTGCAACTGACGATGGTAAAGTCTTCCTGGAATGACTTTTTAAAATTATCGAGATGCTCGGCGGTCTCGTAACGGTAAAGCACCACTGGTTTATTGAGACTCATTGAGTCTTTAATCCTTGTATTTATGGCAGCACAGACGGCAAAAAAATCGGCAACACAAACGGAAGCACAGTCGGCATCACAATCGAAAGTCTGAAACGAATACTCGTTATAGTAACAGAGAACCACTTAGTCGGTGTAGTACCGTACTACAATAAGAATATAATTGAAGTTTATCAATAAGATACAGGGCAATGCTAAGGAAGTACTAGAACTTAATATTGCAGGACTTTTCGTGTTGTCAAAATGGAAATCAGTTGTTTTTGCCAGATCTTATGTCGGTATTTACTGCGTTCAGACATGAGTTAGTCCAGACATGACATAGTTAAGAGGTTACTTTGTTAAATGATTACTTAGTTAAAAGATTACTTGACCATGCGAGCTTTAAATAACCGTCCTTTGATTTTTCCGTTATTCATGAGGTTCAATGCTTCTTGGGCTTTATTGG
>JABXHY010000024.1 GCA_013373375.1 Gammaproteobacteria bacterium | reverse complement strand
ACGTCACCGCCGCGACCACCACCAAAACCTTCATCGCCTCGATGAATGTAAACTTCTTTCATATCACGAAACAGAAACGCAGGAATTTTGCCAATATAGCGCGCGTATTTTCGCGCTTCACGTAACGCTTGTTGTTGACTAAATTCTGGATTGACTAAAATCTCAAGTGTTACTGACTGCTTATATCTCGCATCAAAAAGGTATGCGTAATAAGTCGAAAATCGTCCGGTACGTCGATCAAACATTGTTCGATTTTCTTGTCCCTTATAATTCAAATCGATAAACGCACTAGGATCAGCATCGGTAATAATGTCTTTACTAAACCAAACCGTTCCTCCAAACGGAGGGGCAGAATACGAAACATTAATATTTAAAATAGTTAAAGCGAATAAAACGACAATTCTTTTAGAAAAAATAATCATGACAAGCTCCACTGTTAACGGAATTTGACTTGCAGAAATTAGATTGGTGTATTAAACACTAGAAGGCAGAATGTTTAGATTCAATTACAAAACTGAGATGACTCTTTATTAGCGGAACCGTGACACGAGATCGATTTAATTAGCCCTGCCATGAGATTGAAATAAATCACATTGTTTATAACAAAAATACGATAAAAAAACCGGAAACTATAACGAGGCTTTAGCATTGTCTAGCGATGCCGACTGTTCTTCGCAACCATCCGCCCAACCCGACTCCCAACTCGCCGCCAGAACATCATCTTTAAAAGGCGGTGAACGATAAGGCTTTTTATTCATGCCTGCTCGAAAGCTCTGTTCATATGCTTCTTCAATGCCCAATTAATGAGCATCAAGTATCGACTTTTTGACTTCGAGTCGCAAAAGTCAGGATCGATATTATTTTTAAGATAACACCCGGAGAATCATTCAAATATTAATTTTAATTCTTGATTAAAGGTGATTGCGAAAAGTATTCGGTTAATAGTTTACAGCGACAAATGATGATCTGTTCAATGATAAAAGCGACATGTTATTGCACTAGAATATTGCCAAATCTACCAATACCACTTTATTGGAGCAGTGCATAATCTAAGATTATTGTTCGGACATTGAGCGCACAAATAGATTGAGCGCTCAATAAGATATGAGTAATCATTACTTTTGATTCGCGTTTATTTTCCACACGCCTTAAATTCTTCAAATGTTGAAGCCGTTTGCTGGCAAGACCACTCTGCTTTTCCTTCAGGTGTTTTTATCTCTTGTTCACATCGAGCAACACCTTTTTTAATTTTCTCTGGACTACTCATTACTTTAAGAAAGGCATTTGATTTATCAGGATTTTTCTTTGCCATTCTTTCTTTCATAATATTAATGCCATTTTCTACGGCCTTTTTACAATCAACATCGGAAGCAAACAAGGAGGTCGATGTTAGTATTAAACCAATGATAATAAAAATATTCTTCATATTACGTATCCTCAATTAAAACGATATGACACCAGTCGAGACTCCCAAATGAGATAATCGCTGACAACAATTTACTTAATCGTGAGTAATACTAGATTTACTTCCTTAAAATGCAACAACGTTTGTCACACTTTTTACTTATATGTTGTCTTCTGATTTAGATATTATCTTCTTATTCAGCTCTAGTCGCTAGATTAAACAGGTTAAATATTTATTGAACAACACAGCTACTCGCAAATAGGTCTTTCTCTATCACTCTGTACGATCATGTTGCCTGGACTATAACTTCCTGCGTCAGCAAAGCGGAATGCAGCTGCTCCATTGGGAAAAACCGCAAAAATATTACCACCAAATCCACTCATATAAGGAACCTGCAAAAAGCAACCTGTTGTACTTCTAAACGGAGAGGACCAAAAACCATTCAGATATTTGGACTCGCCATATTGATTGTCTTCCCACCAACCGTGTAAACCATCATTGGAAGTTTTAAACAAAGACTCTCGTACTTTTTGCGGATGCAAAATTTGGACACCGTCGTGTATACCGTCATTTTGTAGTAGTAAAGTTAACTTTGCGATATCATCGACATTTGGGTAAAGGCCATGGAAGAGTTCTGCAATACCACGAATTCCGCCTGGTTCATTTGTTTCGAGCATGGGAACATGTTGAATACCAATCGCGTTGTATACATCTGTTGTAATCATTTCCCAAAGGTGAGCTTCAAGTCCGGCTACTGACTTATAATAATTATCCAGCGCTGCAGCTAACACAAAGGTAGTCGCCGAATTATAACGAACCACCTGTCCCGGCCCCCAACTATAATTGCCGTAACTGAATGAAACATTGAGTTTTGCAATTTCACTGTGTTGCCCCAGCCACGTTTCCATTTTCGGGCCATTTTCATCCGCAAAAATATTTCCCGAACCCTGTACGGTACCTTCATCACCAATACCCGCAGCCATGTTCAACGTATCACCAAACGTTACGCCCTCCCAGCCATCGTGAGTCGAAGTAACATTAAGGTAGTCGACGATTTTTAAATCATAAACCTGCTCTCCATAGAGTTGTGCCAATCTCATCATCGCAATTGAGGCACCGAGTGACTTTGTAATCGAATATGCGCCGTTTCTCATCCACCGACAATAAGGATATTCTCCATAACGCGTGTAACAAGGTTGCAGAAAAACCACATTATCTTTTATCAATCCGGTTTGACTTATCGAAGAAGTATTAAGTGAGCTGTTAAATTGCAACTGACTCGAACCGATTATGTCTAATTTGTCCCAAGCGCGTAGTTCAACTGTATTATCGATCTCACTTTGATAAGCTTCTTTTACTCTCGTTGTGTTAACAAATTCTTTCGGAATGTAACTAACACTTAGCTGGGCATATATATCCTGTTTAAACCAAGAAGCGGTTTCTTGTACAATTTGAATTCTTAAATGACTGATTTGAGTATCGTTAAATAAAAATGTGGCAAGTCCATTATGACCCTGATTACGCCGAGCAGAAATAAACGTGAAAGGAAAGCTCGCTCTCGACCATCCTTGATCGTCAATTTCTGACCAAATTTTTCCTGGCTCAAGAATTACTCCCCAATAGCTATTGTCATTTAAACTAATTTGACGATTTCGATTAAGTGGAATAAGTGCATCTCCATCACTAACGAAACTCAAATCAACATCAGGAAAGTTTTTAAATGACTCGTCTCGAGCAATATAAAACTCTTCAAAGGCACCTATCAATCGACGCGTATTAATGTCGATTGTTCCAGAGAAAGGATGTAATGCCGAACTGCTATTTCCAACTGGCATAAAGTATTCATTGTGAATTGGACTGTAGTGCGGATAGCTTGAACTCATTAAATGTTCATAAGTAAGCCAGTCCCTCTGGGCACTGGGTGGGCTCAAAGCAGTCGAGTCAGTTTGCGGCGGCTGAGTGTCATCTTGATTAGAAGAAGATGAACCTTCCCCGCACGCAATAATGACCATTAAAAATATTATTAAAACAATAACTTTTAGAACTTGCATAAGTGTGTGTATTTAATTATCTCAATATACCCACACTAAACTTTTCTAATATTTATGCAAGCCCAACTTGATTACGTTGAATTTCGCTATACTTAATAAGGCTTAAGTACCGCATCTTTACCTGCCCCCCGCTCTTTCGGGTCAGCAGGCAATAATTTAACACCGAAATCTTCACAGTTCACCACCCAGTCACCACCACCGCCAACGTAAGACGGGTTTCGACTCGTGTCCATAATCTCTTGTGGACCATCTGAGTTTGGCCCTTCAACTGTACCGACCAAATAAATATTCTCGATATCAATTTTTAAAATACCGTTTTCGTTTTTCCACTGACCCGAGTGTGTATAAGTGCGATAGTTCACCCGCGTTTTTTCACCCTCAATTGAATGTGGATCGTCAATTATAAATTTTCCATCCGCTCTGAAGGTAACCATCGGACCGGAATGTTGATAGTTAACATTTCCACCGTCCATTTCAAAAATTTGCTTGGTCGCACTTCTAAATCGAAACCTGTCTTTCGTATCGGCTGATTGAATCATCCGTTTAGCTTTTTCTAAATTTTCCAACTGATCCGGCGGTATCATGCCTCTAACTTTCTCCATGGCTTCAAGCGCACCTTTCATACTGTCTTGTGCATCGGAATCAGCTGTCGCCTGCTCTTTCCAACTTCCAATATGACAGGCACAGGATACGTCGCGCTCACCGCTCCTTAAAACTTCGACATTTAAATTGTCACCAGATGGCATAATGGCAACAAGCAGCATGGGTGATGCTGCAGACGCAACCTCAACGGTTCCCGTCACTCTTACCCACTCACCCGCGGCGTTTTGATAAGCAACTTGAGCATTTCCAGCTTTAATGGTTATTGGTCCTGCGGCACCAACTGGCAAACGTAATTCTCTTAATTGAACCGATAACGGCGGTCCATCAATATAACTTCCGCAGGAGTCGGTTAACTCCAAAGACTCAAATTGCGGATGATGGGGTAACGGACGACCGTCGGGCATTGTGATCGTTTGCTTTGCCTGCGCAATTGCCCAATCAAGCCAACGTTCTGGTGGTAATAATTCAGCGGCACGACGCGGGTATTTTAGATACTGACGCCCTCCCATTCCCAATGAAATTCCCCAGCTAGTATCAAAGGTTTGATCGCCCCAGAAAAAAAATGGCTGAGCATCATAAGTGTGCTTGGTCAGAGCACAGTCTTTTTGTCGTTCAAAAAACTGTTCTATCTTGTGATCACGACCCGTCATTCCTTCTACTATTTTATGTGCAGCCCATTCAGCAGACCCTTCGACCCACCAAAGCTCTCTCATAGACTGCCGATACGCATCATTTTGCATGGTATGCATCCACTCATGCGCCAGTGCAAATTTTTTCGAACGCTCATCGTCAATTGTGTGAGTACGCACCACCACCAAACATAAACCTTTTGGCAGCTTTACTCGTAAATCTTCCCCTTCGGAGACATAATTTGTCAGGTCATGTAATCGATCTCTTCGCGCACATTGAGTAAAGGCTAATGTAGTTCCGAGAACATCCAGTTCGCTCTCAACTAATAAGACGGGACGGTTTGGTGGAGTATCAAAAAAATTCTGCAGCTCTTTAATTTTTGGTGCAATGGCTTGTAAACGCTCCAACATTCGATCGCGAGTTCCTTGATGTTCTCGCTTGCGCATGCGATATATTTTTTGATCGCCAATCTGAAAGTCGACAACTTGAAGCTCTCCCATATTCACAATTTCGTTCATATGAGCATCCCAGGCACCTGGAGGTGTTGGTCCAGTGGGCAGGATCGGGCATACGGCTTGGGCAGTTGCTCCCCAAATCAATGCTGTCAACAATAACAACTTAATTCTATTGCAGGTTGATTGTCGAATTTCTGCATCAAGAAGCTTTAAAATGCCTAATAAGAAATGCGTCAGCTTGCTAAAAAAATCCATAGTAGGCCTCATCCGTATTATCTATTGTTAGTATTTCGCCCACTCAGGGTATAATATTTCCCACTAATTGGCGAATGGAGTTAGAGTAGCTCTCCCGGAAAGAATTCTCGCGATCAATTAATAATCGCGTTAATAATCAGTTAAGATAACCATTGCAACTATGAAAAAAAAGAACAACGTCGACTCTAAAAACAGTGATAGTGACTCAATTGAGCGGATAATTGAAAGATTACAACAAGTGAACGAACATAACGTTAGATCAAAGTCGAATAAATTGGGTGGGAAAATACTGTTGGTTATTATCCTTGGTTTAATCGGTTTAGTAATTAATGTTCACCGCCTAACACGTTTTACCCATCATCAAGATCAAACACCTAAAATCAATTACAGTTCTACATGTACAAAATCCGTTGAAGGTGTGGTTATACAGCAATTTAGAAATAATCAATTAACAAGCGAAACGATTATCTCTGATTCTATTTCTTATGATTCAAAATCAAAACAGCCCACAGTGTCGCCATTAATTACAGGTACATTCAAAATAAAGAGAACGGATGAGAATCTTAGAGTTTCAGAGTATTTGCCTAACCATTATGACGTGCTAATAACTGATCTACCAAATAAAATTTTAATTCGACAGGAAATTGACCAACCTTGCTTTCAACTGATTACATCAACTCTTGCAATTAACTCTTAGACAATTAAGTAAATCCATTAGAAAAAGTAAGCGCGGTTTTCGACTCCTTTCAACCGCGCTAACGATCGCTCAATCAAGTTTCTTATTCGACCGTCATTTGTTCCTTAGTGATTATGCTTAAGGAAAAAGCTGACTGTCGATATCCATTAATAGAAACATAGTATTCCCCTGCTTCTTCAAACTCACATGCCTCGTTACTGTGTGCTCGATAAGGACGACAGTCGTATGATTGTGCCGTTGGCTGAGCGCTTTTGCGAACGTATAGATCAGCGTCATTATCACCCGACATAACAATTTTAATATCGTCTAATGTTTGGTATGGTCCAAAATGCAACCACTGCCCGGCGCTAACAGAGCCTGATTCTTGATACTCAACTTCTACCATTTCGATTGGCTCGACCGGTTCTTCAGGTTCGGTCGGTTCTTCAATATCAACCACCAAACAAGTGCCATAATCATCGTTGTTAACAAAATCTAGAATAGTATTTCCCGATTGATTAGACACACATTGCAAACCATTTGAACATCGAGATCCTACATTACCGTTACACGACATTCCTTCTGCTTGAGTGTAAGGCGTGAAATTAATCAGAGCGAAAAGATCTTCGGTAAAACTACCGTGTGGTGTTTTAAGTGTTTCAAGGTCAAAGTAACCATTAAGATAGCCACCCCATCCCCAATTAACATGAACCTGTCCTTCAGCATTCACACCATCGATAATATAGGCGTGACCTGCGTCAACCTGCGAATTAAACCCGACTAGAACAACCGGTCGACCGTTTTGTAGCTCGTTAACAATCAATTGATACCAATCATTTGAAGAGTAATCACGGCGATACTTTGACTCGAGTTCTGGCATATTAAAATGGCGACGGAAATTATAAATAACTGCAGGGTTACCCAATTTTGCAGCCGACCCTTCTTTGCCATAAGTTACATTTACTGCTGCTCCAATATGAAATAACAATGTTGACACTGCATCAATACTCTCTTGCGAACTTGAATAATTTAATGCATTCGGCATTGCATTCCAGTTATAACGAGCTAAATAAAAGTTGGCTTCAATCACATCGGTACAACTGTAAACTGAACCGCCGCCATTACAGTATTGGTTCGCACCAATACCTTTTTTTGGATATCCGTAGTAATTTAATACCTGACCGAAAGCAACTGCGATACAGCCAACAGGAGCTCGCTTATTTCCAAATAAAGGCGTTTTGCTGTTATAGGTAAAGTTAGGATTGTAACCACCACTTTGACTCCAAGTTGTGGTAATTAATGGTTCCACAATTGTATTGGTGTCGTCATCAGCAAAAGCAGTAAGCCCAAAACAAGCTATTGATAATGATGCGATGGCTCGTTTAATTAATCCACTAGTGAATACTTGATTTAACATTAATGATTATTCCTTAGAGTTTCGCTTAACCTCGACAACAGCGAGATTAATAAATTTAAAAATGACTATCACGAAGAACCACAAGCTTCGAGGGGCGCACACTTTAACGTCATCATTAGTTTTATCTAGTAAATAACGACAGACTATTTAGTTAATAATCACATTGAATACTTGATATTTTTTTATTCTTTTAAGTGAGAGCTCTCTGACTGAAAGACAAGAAAAAACGAAAAATCTTTCATCACATATTAAAAGCATAGGTTGTATAGAATTAAATTTAGTTTTGATTGTTTTAATGGATGGATATTCTAGGTAAGGGAGCCTATAAATTAGCATATTTACATCACGCATGTATGCTCTATTGTTAGGAACTTGTATAAGTAACTTTCTTAATACTATCTTTAAATCCCAAATTTAAATGAAACAAGGTATACAATTAATATTCATAATCGAGTAGATAAGAAAAGATAATCACTAGAAATATTTTCTATTTTAATAATGAGAATAATCGTCATTTGTTAATTTTAACCATCACGAAACTGGATAAAAACACCGCAACATCCTTTCGGACAAACTTACTTCAACAAAGAAAAGTAATCGACTACACTGAGAAGGCTTAAAAACGACAAGAAATCAACGGTGAAATAATGCGGTATAGCTGGCTAATACTTTTAGTTTTGCTGGTTGGGTGCGCCTCAAGGCCAAGTGAAAGAGCCATTATCAATATGCCAGTATCAGATGTATTGCCTCTGGCTGAAGAAGGAGACTCTAACGCAATGCATGCTCTATGCTACAGATATTTATATGGAGAAGACGGTGCTCAGAAGAACTACGAAACGGCTTTTAAGTGGTGTGAAAAGTCTGCGCTTACCGGGCAGAGCAGCTCATTAACGCTACTGGCAGAAATGTATTATTTAGGTCAATACGTTAAACGAGATTATGATAAAGCCTTTACTTACTATAAAAAAGCCGCAGGTAAAGACCATAATCACGCTCAGTTTATGTTATTTGTCATGTATAACAGCGGTCAAAGCGTAGAAAAAGATATAAAAAAAGCAGAGTATTGGATTAAAAGAGCTGCCAGAAACGGAAATCCACAGGCACAAAAAATATTAAGAAATTAATAATTTACTACACTAATAAATAGCTATATTAGTGAATCTGAAAAGTATTAGCAGTGCATAATGACTTATCCAATACCGAGTTATCCAATACCGAGTTATCCAGTACCGATTTATCCCGTACATAGGCTGGACAGTTTATTAAAAGACGATTTCATCCGCTCTTCTTTCAAGATTCTTACTTGACGCTGTACTTAACATCACCGACACTTTAAAGTTCAGTTAGTTAACTATTGACTCATATAAGAAACGGAATTTTATGTCTGATCTATCATCTTTTGCTCGACGCTGTAGTTACATTTCAATCGTTCATTTTGTATTGAACGTCACCTATTTTCCGCTACTTTTCAGTCTTATCGCTGAGTATTCCGAGTTTAAAAAGTGGTTGTTTACCGCGAGCAACCTTTTGTTATTCGTTTCCTTCGTTTATCTAATGCTTGGTTTTAAAAGGTTACTGAATGAGTTTGCTGATTTTCAGGGTGCCAATATTCATATTCATTTGTATACGTGGTCAAACGTTTTAAGTTTTGGCTCTTTGGGCTTATTGTGGTTACTGTATGCGCAGAATTCGATTTCTGGCTTTATGGCTATTCTACTTGCCTGTCTGGTTATCTTTGTCGTCTATTTATTTGTCATCATAATGACCATAGTGCTAGGCGTAAAATTAGCACAATGCTCAAACGACTTGCTAGGGCTACGCGAACCGATTCGGTACTCATTTTTCTGGTTTGGCGTTTTGTCGCTGAGTTTATTTTTTAGTGAAATTTCTTTTATCGCGATTTGGCTAAGTACCTTATACATCGCATTACTATTTTGGCGTGTTGGTCATAGCCAACTTTCAGCAGCACCACTAGAATCGTTTAAGCGCTCACATATTTGGAGTTGTGTTGCAATCACTATTGCTTTAGCCGTGGGAAACGTTGCGTATCTCTACACAATACCAAGCGATGGAGAATCAATCTTCGAACACTGGAATTGGGGAAGAGAAAAAGTAGAGTTTGATTTTTCAGACGAAGAGCCTGAAGTACCCAGTCAACGAGTTTTCAAACAGATGTTCACCCCAGTGAGTATGGCGCTTTCCGATACAACAATGACTCGGTCCATTCGTGGTGACGACATTCTCATGACCAGCCAGTACTATCTAATAAAATCTAACGATAGAGGCGAAACATTTCAGTTCAATGAACTCCCTTTAAAGGACCCCATCGTATATTTAAAACATGGGAAGAATAATGATGCAGTCGCATTTAGCAACTCTGGTGAACTTGGCTATTCAAAAGATAATGGCGTCACTTGGGAGGCATTTGATTTCTATAGTCTATCCGGCGCTCAGTTATGGGATGATTATCATAGTTTTAATTCAATTACCTTTTCCGACGATCTCTCGACAGCGCACCTTATTGCAAACTGTCAGCTTTGGCAGATGGACAATAATCTCCACTCTTGGATCAACGTCACTCCACCAATTGATATCGATAAACAATGTGTTCGCGACTATTTTTACCGTGATGGAAAATTGACCTGGATAGAAGTTGACTACGACGACTGGAAGAAAAAGTCTGGATTTTGGCTAACCAAAGACCCAAATAGAAATTCGCAACTATTCTGTATTTATTATGAGTGGTCAGCAAAGGAAGAGGAAAAGAAACATAAAGATTGTGAAAAGACACGCAATGTATTACCAAAAGAAGAACGCCTAACAGAAGCCCTAAAACTTAAGGAACAACAAAGAGAGCTTTTATTCAATGCTATCGAAGAAAAAAGTTCATTCGATCCCGAATTGCTCACATTACTTGAGACAGATGATAATCATATTATTTGGGATGCAGAATTTAATCGGTTGTGGCTTATAAGCGATAATCTCCGATACACCGACGACAATGGACAAAATTGGCATACTATCAATCTGTCCATCAATGAAAGCTCCTCTCAAATTTTGTACGCTGACGATATGGGTTTTGCTATTGCTGAAGCGGGTTGCGTTATTTTCAACACAAAAAACTTTGGAGAAACATGGCAAAGCAATATTGTTGATTTTAAGCAAAGTTGTTACGGACTCGATTATTTAGGAGAAATTGAGCAAACATTTTACTTTTGGGATGGAGAGAATCTATTCTCGCATAAGCAAGGTATTAACCAACTCATTAAGAGTTTTAGTAATGAGGAAGCTGATTCCAGCTATATGCGGTCAACTAAGAACCTTGATCTCATCACGCATATTGATCATAACCTTCAATTAAGCTACTCATTGGATTATGGTCAAACTTGGCAAGTGTTGCACGACTTCAAGTTTGATTATGTCGTTTGTGATTTGACTTGTTGGGCAACACTCGAAAACTCTTTATTTAAGTTCGATATTCAGCAAACCAAATTAGTCGCGGACTCTATTGGCTCCATTGATTTTGATAATGAAGATTCTGACGTTGATGAGTACAAAGAGTATCGGGAATTAATATGGCATCCTGACGATAACATCGGATGGATAATTGACCAGCGACAGTTTTGGCAAAGCAAGGATGGCGGTGAACATTGGGAAGAGATTCAGGAAACTGAAGACTGGTTTAATGATATTGAGTATGATCCTGTGTTTTCAAAGCTCTATCTAATTTCAGATGACCTCATCCAGATTTCACAGGATAATGGCCTTACTTTCGAAAAAATACGTACAGCTTCTCATGGTTCTAAAGTAAAAATATGCTCTGATCCTCTCAAGCGGTGGACGTTGCTTGTTTCCGAATATGGTGGCCTGATGACCTTTAATAATGGACGAACATGGTATTCAGATCCTTATTATAGCGATACTTGTTATCTTTCGGAGTCGTTATTATGGACAGACGATGGTGTATTTAGGTTTGATGAATGATCCGGTAATTTTCATTATCAACGCATAAAACTTATACAATGCAATATGAATGTAAAAGCGCTTAGAGTTCTATAACAAAATAGGAGTTTTAATGGCAGGTCCAGCACAAAATGGAGCTCTCATTTATTCAAACAATATAATGAATCTGGCAAGGTTTTATCAAAGCCTTTTTGATATGAAAGTGCTGAGGGAAACAGATGATTTGATAAGTCTGGATCGAAATGGGTTTAATCTTGTAATTCATACACCTCCTTTTCGAATGCCAGAGGAAGCGTTCAGTCGAGTAAAACTATTCTTCACCGTAGACAATATAAATGAAACTAAAAATGCAGCTATCAATCTAGGAGGTCAGTCGTTTGAAGGTGAATGGGCAAATCCGTTGTTTAAAGTTTCTAATATTACTGATTGTGATGGAAACCATATTCAAATCCGAGAGTTTACAGACTCACACCAAACGGCATAAGATTGTTAAAAGACTACCGCTTATTTAAAAGGCTATAAAATGAAGATAATCATTGAAACGCAAGTTAATGCCTCGCTTGACGCAGTATGGTCAGCATGGACCACTCCCGAAGATATTATCGGGTGGAATTTTGCGTCTGATGACTGGGCTTGTCCAAGCGCAGAATTAGACCTTAAAAAAGACGGTAACTTTTGCTACCGGATGGAAGCCAAAGATGGCTCTATGGGTTTTGATTTTAACGGAACCTTTATTCATATCAATCCCAAGCGAGCAATTCACTATAAAATTGAAGATGGCCGACTAGTAACAGTTGAATTTATCGAGCAGGACAAGAGTGTGAAAGTAATTGAAGAGTTCGAAGCCGAAGATGAAAACTCTGCTGAAATGCAGAAACAAGGTTGGCAAAGTATATTAAATAACTTCAAAAAGCATGTGGAAAATAAAGTCCGCTAAGCGAACACTCAACTTTATACTCTGATCTATAAGTGACCGATATAAATCAAAATGCAGATAAGTTAGTAAAACTATCTGCTTTTGTCTCCTGCTCCACTACACAATTCATTAAGAGCCTGATAAATAAAGTAACCCTCAAATTAAATTGTATCTTTAATCTTTTATCTCTAGGCACCAGTTGTTATTTCCAGACGATCATTCCATTTGACATTGCGCGACACTTGTCGCATACTCGCGACATAAAGGTCATCCAGTGAATTTACAGGGTTCAAAGAAATGCCTAAGCATCAAGAGTCTACAAAGCCTTCTCCGAAAGAGTTGGTCATACTTAAAACACTTTGGAAAAAGTCACCACTGGGTGCGCGAGAGATACATGATCAAGCGGTAGAACAATTAGACTGGTCATATTCTTCAACACGCAAAACGCTCGATAGAATGACCGCAAAAGAGTTTCTTGATGTGACAGAGGTTCATGGCATTCGCGTATTCTCACCGACTCTGGGAAAAATCAAAACCTTAGCAAGTTACATAAAGGACTTCACGCGTAGCGTATTGGAAGTTGACAGTGCTCTGCCTATTTCAATGTTTGCCGACAGTAAATTACTGGATAAACAAGAGCTCAAAGAATTAGAGAAATTACTCAAAGACAGTGACAGCAACAATGGATAGTTTCATTAATTTTCTTGATATCTTTGCGCGAGTATCAATCTATAGCATAGCTGCGTCTGCTTTAGCTTATGTAATCGCGAGTATCCTATCTCGACGATTATATTGGATAAATCAGTGGAAGAACTTTTGGTTAGTGGTATTTGTATGCTGTGTTGCGACTTCATTTATTGAATTAGTTCCCGCCAATCAAACCAATTCAAATGTAAACATATTGAACGATTTTTACTTCGGGCCTTTGTTTTCAAGCCAAAGCCAAGCAACTTTCAGTGACATAAGCTCGTCTGTATTTGCACAACTAGATTTAGCAAGCTGGTTAAAGTTCAGCTGGTTTTTAATATGTGTCACCGGTGCGCTCTATAATTTAAAACTCTTTATTCACCAAATAGTATCTGTCAGGCAAATTGTTACTGCTTCTACCAACATTAAACAGTTCGAACTTAATCCGTTCGAGTTTACTCAACAATCAAACATGATCAGCAGTATTAACCGACTGGCCCGACAAAAGTACGTAACAATATTGGTCAGCAATAAGAAAATATCGCCTTTTATTGTGCAGTGGACTGAACCAACATTAGTACTAACAGAAAGCGCCATTCAGTCTTTATCCAGCAAAGAATTAAAACTTTTAATTCAACATGAGCTAACTCACCTAAGACGATACGATGGTCTTGCAACTTTACTCACTCAGTTTTTGCTTTGCATTTTTTGGTTTAACCCATTTTTACGAAGTATTCACCATTCATTAAACTGGGCAATAGAAAGTAGTTGCGATAGACAAGTGCTAAAGAACAAAAAGAATTTGCGGAGGATTTACGCACAAGCAATGCTAAAAATCCTCCGCGGATCTGCAACCGAAGACGCCAATCATGCGGTTGCAGCCTTCTCACCGAAAACACATAGGAGTATCACAATGAGAATAAAGCATATAATGAAACCTTCCGATGTAAGAGTCAATAGTGCTATTAAAGCTATAGGTCTCTCAATGTTTGCATTGAGTTTTAGCTCAATGGCTTACAGTTTTTATCCAACCGACGGAAAAGACACTAGCAGAGCTGGTACAAATATGGAGAATCCTGTAAAGCAAGCGAAAGTTAGCTCAAACTTTGGTGTTAAAAATAAATTCCATAAGTTTCATAAAGGCATAGATTTAGCAGCAGAAATGCATTCACCTGTTGTCGCAGCAGGTGCTGGTAAAGTTATCATCGCAACGACCAAGCTGGACAAAGCAAAAAACTACGGCACCATCATTATCATTGACCATGGCAATGAGACGCATACGGTTTACTCGCATTTAGACTCGATGAATGTTGTCGAGGGAGATCTTGTGAAGCAAGGACAGTTAATTGGTAAAGTCGGTGTTACCGGAAAAACAACAGGACCTCATGTTCACTTTGAAGTTCGTAAAGGTGGAGAGCAAGTTGATCCACGAGATTATATCAAATTTGATTAAACAGCTAATCGTTGGTTAGCTCAATGCAAATAAAAAAAGTCCGATTGAAGAGTCGGACTTTTATAGTTGAGGATTAACGGATAGATATACTATTCAAAGTTTCTACTCTGGAAAATAACTCGCACGAAGCGTTACTCCAGAATAGTTTGTGTATCCACGAATCATAATATACCAACCACCCTGCTGCGGATTTTCTATAGTCACCGATTCATTATTGCCACTTTTATACGGTCGGTAATCATATAGACTTGTGGTTGGTGCCTCACCATATCGTATATAAATATCAGCATCACCATCACCTCCGGAAATATCGAAACTAACCGACTGTGTATACTCTGTGATATCGAAATAAAAATACTGCGCTGACTGCTCGTCACCAGACAGGTTATTGACTGGAACATCATTTAATATCGTAGTTATCCAATCATTGACCTCAATGTTTTTACTGACTTTATCGGTATTACCGTCATTATCTTCAACGATAAGCGTTACAGTATAGATTCCTGGCTTTGCGTATTCATGAACAGGATTTTCTTCTATTGAAGTGCTACCATCACCAAAATCCCAAGCGTGTTGAATAATTTCACCATTACCGTCGGAGCTTTTATCTTCAAAGTAAATCTTAAGTCCGTCGTTACCAAAGCTAAAATCAGCAACAGGTATATCTTCCCAAACTTCGTCATAACCAGCGTAAAGTGTTACGTCAGAGAAACTTTGATAACCTCGGATGATAATATTCCAAGTGCCGGCTTCTGGATTCGGGATGAACACACGTTCGTTGTTCCCATTTAAATAAGGACGATAATCGTAGTCTGTCGTAGTTGGAACTGAGCCTCTTTTAATATAGATATCCGCATCGCCAGTTCCACCCGATATACTAAACTCTAAATTCTCTGCGTTCTCTGGAACATCAAGATAGTAAAACAGCTCACCACCTCTTTCTGCTTCTAACTGAGCACGAGTATCGTGATTACCGAGACAAGATTCTTCTGGCGGACATACTGGCCTGCCCATTATATAAATGTATTTAACCTCAAGATCTTTATTACCATCGTTATCCGTCACTTCTAAAATCACTTTGTATTCTTTGCCTAGCTCAAACCTATGTACTGGGTTTGCATTAGTTGAAGAGCTACCATCGCCGAAGTCCCAGAAACGCTCGACGATAGAGCCATCAGCATCGGTACTCGTATCAGTAAAAGTGACAATGTCATGATTCATTGTGTAACTAAAACTAGCCGTTGGTAGATTTGGTGTTGGATTAACGGTAACAACTTTGCGGACCGAATTGGTGTTGCCATACTCATCAGTCACAGAAAGAAGAACATTAAAATCACCTGCCGAACTATAAGTATGAATCGGATTTTGCTCGACAGAACTCGAACCATCACCAAACCACCAATTCCAGGCGATAATTTCTATATCACCATAATTAGAATTATCAACAAAAGATAGGGTTAACTCATCTGCGCTGTAAAGAAAATCGACCTCTGTCGGAGGCGGTGTTCCTTCAATAATTTGAGCGTCACCTAAACCGATCATGTCACTTAGCAAATTGCCGCCAGGATAGTAATCGTCAGTTTGTTCGCCAGAAATCATATCGAGCGCCCAGTTAACAGCAAAGTCTTGCAAGTAATTAACATTCTGATCAACAGGACTGCCACATACCCATGTAATAATACCGCCAGATGAATCTCCTTCTGCATCTGTGTGTTTCGAATTATTAGTGAGTTTAATTCCAACATAACTATCGGTTAATGCTTGCAGCGGAGCTAATGCATTATTACTTGAGTTGCACGAACTAGAATTTGCCAGCACCGATAATACTTTTCGTCCGTAATCAATTACCGACTGATTGTTAGGTTGCATTCCATTATCTTTATCAACCGGATCCAACATAATAAGTCCGCTAAACGATTGATAATTTCTCTCAACTAAACGTCCTGCCATATAACTCATCATTAACGCACCAGCTGAGTGACCACTGAGAATCAATTTTTCTGGCAAAGAAAAACCACTGGGAGGAGTAAGTGTCGCGTCAATTAAGTCATCAGCAATTTCTCTAGCCAGAGATGGGTTACCTCCGGTAGAGTTGCTGTTGATAGTTAGTACCATAATACCGTTATTCATAAATGTTGTTGCAAGATGATCAAGGTTATTTTTATTTCTTTGAAAACCATGCTGTAACAAAATCCAACCTTCTGCCGGTTCATCGGGAAGATACCAAGTTGCCTGTCGGCTCCCAGCTAAATCAACTGATTGATTTACTTTCTCTCCCGCCACTGCGGTAGCCGACAGTAGTAGTTGTATGAACAAGACAATCCCTATATTCAAACATTGTTTCATCTTCAAAGCTCCTTTGATTGTGTTTTTATGTGTGCGCACTTTACAAGCTTGTTTGAATCTAGCGGAATTCTACAAAAACCGTTTGTCAGTAAATTCCAATGTATTGTTAAGAAATGTTATTCATTTTCACATGAAATAATTCAGCACAAGCCAAAAAGTGTTTTGCGAGGCCTAGTTCAAATCAACATTACTAAGATTGAAAACATTAATATGTGAAAAATTCACACAGTTAAATCTCACCGGGACATTAACTGTGTCTGAGGTAAACCTAATATTGCAGGAACTATTGTGATGGAATGAAGATAGAAAGCTACTTTCTCATTGATTTTCAATCAGCGAACTTAGTGTCGATTATTATTTTGCTTTAGTTATTAAAAGTAGAGAAGAATTGCAAAAATCTCGCTTCGTTAACTAATTC
The DNA here is from genome assembly GCA_013373375.1 of Gammaproteobacteria bacterium. Classification (GTDB taxonomy): domain Bacteria; phylum Pseudomonadota; class Gammaproteobacteria; order Enterobacterales; family Kangiellaceae; genus Pleionea. Next base: position 170,944 of record JABXHY010000024.1, on the reverse strand, counting down.
ACCACCTAACTTTTTAAAGTCATTGATATCTTGCTGGGATGGAAAGGTGTAGTAATCACCTTTAGTTGTCACTGCCGTTGAATCGATATCCTTTGCTTGCTGTATTGAGTTAATCGCATCTAATACATCTCTCGTACCGGTTTCATATAGCTTCAGAACATTTGAAAGATAACAGTTCGAAAGATTTAAAAATTGCTTAGATATTTTAATGATAGGTCCAGTATCTATCGAAGCATCATCGATATAATGTAAGGTAGTACCAATTTCTGACTCTTGATTTAACATGGACCAAAAGGTCGCCATGACACCTCGATAATTAGGCAAAATACCTGAGTGTAAATTAATAATGCCATGTTTAGGCATCCCGATAAAATCGTTCTTTAATATTTTTCCGTAGCGAATACTTACCACAAGCTCAATTTCAAGTTTCTTCAACTCTGAAATAGCGGAAGCATCATTTATATTATTTTCAACTTTACCTGGCTCCATGCAGAATGAATTTAAAAACTCTAAAATATCGGAAGATTTATCCGACAGTTTCGCTTCGCTGTCTTCAATAATGCATTGTTCGTAAGACTTTAGTTTTTCTAGGTCTGGTGAAATGCCATTTTTCCCCTTTCCCACTTGTGAAGAGCGCCAAACCCAAATCGAGTGATTTACAGAAAGCTTGGGTAGTAGAAGCTTCAATGCGTAAAAACTTGCGATATCGTGATTGATCAGAAAGAGTAATTTCATAAAGTTCGATTTATTATGGCTTCCTTTAAGAAATGCTAACTGTTTTTCAAACAAGTTGCCAATTTAAGTGAACTTAATAAAAAAGCCAGACAATCGTCAGATGTCTGGCTTTTTATATCTACAGTGGAACTGAGATTATCGCCAATCAGCGTTTAAGGTTATATCTTGAAAATCAGTGTAACCGCGAACGCCTATGAACCAAGTACCTGCTTTTGGATTTAATAGTTCACAGGTCTCATCATTACCATCAAGATAAGGACGACAAACATACCGACTCGAACTCGGTCGACCAGCATCACTGACATAAAGATCGGCATCACCACTAACGCCAGACATTGCTATTTTAAGCTGAGTCATTCCTTGAGGGATGTCGAGTGTAAAGTATTGCCAAGAGCCAGCCGTACCACTAATGTTGCTTCGCGTTACTGAACCTCCTGGAGTCACATCACGTTCTTTAAACTCTGCCACTAAAGTTACATCGCTAAATTGAGAATAACCGACCAACTTAATATAATAACGAGTGTTGGTTGGCGACTGGAAGCTACAGCTTTCTTTATTACCCTTGCGGTAGGGTCGGCAATCAAAATTTGTTTTTGTGGGTTTTTGTCCAGCTTTTACATAAAGATCCGCATCACCGTCACCACCATTAATCGTGATGTTTAAGTCCTTTGCATTCGCCGGAATATCAATATAGAAATCCAGCTCTTCTTCTCTATCTCCAGTTATCGCTGTTATTGCGACCCCATTTTCCAATAACCCCGCTATTACAGGAGCATTGGTATAAGACGCAGTTAACGAAACGTTTTCAAATGAACGTTCATTTGGAATTAGAGCAACGTACCATCTGCCGGGCTGCGGATTTGATATAGTAACTAACTCATCATTCTTTTCATTAGTTGATGAATATTGATAGTTGGTAACACTTGCTTCCTTTCCGTAGGCAACGTACACATCCATCAATCCGCCATCGAGATCTCCATATCGTTCAGTTTTGAAAGTTAAGTTTGTCTGACCTTCTGGAACATCAATAAAAAAGTTTGCTGGACTTTTACTACGTAAGTCGTTTCTTGGTTTGTTATTCACTAACGTCATTCTTGCTGTGTCGTCACATACAAAATCTGAACCGTTAGCAGCAGGAGAATATGAAACCTTACCTTCTGGAAGTGCGTTTTCTAATGCCTTTAACTCGTCACAATCGTAGACGTCAAATACATTACCAGACAGATCCAGTAGCTCTAACATTGGTGGGTGTCGCCAATTAAAATCGACTTGTTCAAATTGATTGTTGCTTACTATGATTGTTTTTAATCGTGACGGCAGTGATGGCAAATCGATTAAGTTTTCATTTGAAGCATTAAGGTATTCCAGATAACGAAAATGCTCAATCCCATCAAGTGACGAAATAGTTCCATTGCCCGGTAGAGTTAGCTCTTTAATCTTAACAGCTTCCAATGTATCAATATTCCCATCGCCATTTAAATCATAGTTTGCAACCATGAACGCTTGAAAATTTGCATCGCTAAATACTATGGGCTTTGGTCCGTAGACTGCTGCCACCTCCAATTGATCGCCACCACTGATGTAATCACGTTGACCAGCGAACTTGGCAATTTCTTCAAACTCTGCATGAGGACGAATGGTCGGTAAACCATTGATTGTGTATGAGTTTAGCGTGTAATGCATAATGGATAGAAAATCATAATCACTATGGTCAGTAGTCGACTTAAGAGTGAAGTTATACATTTCATCTGACTTAATGTTCTCATTCAAAATAGTAACATAGTCGTCTCGATCACTTCGCATATGCTCGTGCCACATGCCAAGACTGTGTCCAATCTCGTGGACGATGATATATTTTGATTGCCAACTAATCATTGAAAGTATTTGTCGGCCACCTACCATTCCGACAATTGCGTAATTTCGGTTATCATTTTGAACGTAAATATAATTTGCTTGATTGGTTCTTTCTATAAACTCTAAATCCGCAACCGACTCCCACACTTGGTAGGCTTCGATAAATCTCTGACGATTCAATTCAGTGACATTAGAGTCAAATTCATAAAATACTTTTCCGTCAACCCAAGTTGGCTTGTTGAGGTCGAACTTACTATTTTTCTGCTCGTTTAAAATTAACATATCGCCGACTTTGGAGTACTGCCGACCGTCAATACTGACAATATTTTTTGAATTAGTAATTGTTTGCTGTTGTGATGATTTATTCATCGAAAACGCATTAGTACACAAAAACAAAATCAAACTCACTGAAAAAATAATTTTTATATTTTTCACTGTCTACTTCCTATGTTTTTAAAGATTAATCGCGAAATTTTGGCGCGATAATAAAGCCAGAGTGTGACAATGTGAATTGATCTCAATCAATACAAACCATAGCTGTTTTGAGAGTTTGGATTAGGAAAAATAATCAGTTGGATTACTTTAATTTTAAATGCGCTTGTTAAAGATAATGGCATCTTAAAAAATTCAATATTTTACAAAGAGATATAATTACAGGATGTGAATCGAGGATTTAAAATTTAAAAAGAAAAAAAGCTGGCTTTTCAGACGTGCAATATTAATATTAACGGAATGTTAAATATTTATAGTTAATATTTACCTTCGAAATTTTAGCTTTTAATCAAAACAGCGTAAGTATCCAACGGAAATTTATGACCGATGGATACTTTTAAATAACTATTTTTGGTTAAGTGCGGACTCAATATCGGCTATTAAATCGTCAATGCTTTCACAACCGACACTCAATCGAATTAATCCAGGAGAAACATCATCCGTCCCCCATCTTGCACGTCTTTCCGCCATAGTGTGCATTCCTCCGAAGCTAGTAGCCTCGAAAATCAGGTCTGCATTGGCCAGAAATTGGTGGGCATTGGCTTGAGTGACTAAGTCGAAGCTGATAATAAATCCAAAGTTTGACTGCTGTTCTGATGCCGTCTTGTAAGAAGGATCGTTAACCAAACCAGGATAACGAACCTCTTTGACCGCACTATGATTTAACAAGTACTCAGCAATCACTTGTGCATTTGCAGTCATCCGTTCCAAACGCATATCAAGACTCGTTAATCCACGATGGACTAACCAGGTTTCCATTGGCCCAGGAATATTGCCGGCTAACTTACGCCACTGTTGAATTTTTTCAATCATCTGCTCATTTTTACTCGCAACATATCCAAACAACACATCACTGTGTCCGTTTAAGGCTTTGGTACCTGAACACATAACGATATCCGCACCAAGCGCTAACGGCTGTTGTCCGAGCGGTGTCAATGTCGTGTTATCAATCGCCAAAATACCATTGCATGCATGAATCTTTTTAGCGAGTAATCTTATATCGACGACATCCAATAATGGATTGCTGGGAGTCTCAATAAACGTAAGCGTGATGTCATTAAAATCTTGCTCAAGTAATTGTTTAGTGGAACAAGTAATGACGGTAACGCCAAACTTGGATAAAAATTCTTCGGCATAGGCACGAGTTGCATAATAGCCATCGTTCTGTAACAAAATCGTGTCGCCTTGTTCGACACAACTGGTTAAAACAGCTGCGACTGCGGCCATTCCAGATGGAAACACTAAACTTTTACCACCATCAAGCTCTTCTAGTGCGGTCTCCAGTGCAGTCCATGTTGGATTATGAAATCGTCCGTATTGGTAGTTAGCGTTATCTATATCCCCAGACAAATGAAAAGTGCTCGCAAAGCTTGGTCCCGACATAAAAGCTTCACCGTTTTTCGGTTTTGCCAGACCAGCATGTATAAGTTTAGTGGCAGGTCGTTTTGATTTATCTGTCATAGTTGAGAGCTCTCTTTTAAAAACCTTTTTTGTAAACCTTCTTTTGATGCCTTTATTAACTTCGAATCTATCCGGATGGTTTTAAATCCATCATTTCATGCTATGCTTGCTTGACCTCAATCGAAGAACAAAGTTAAAACAGGGGCTACTTTAAATATGCATCACACCCCCAATTATCTGGTTTCGATAATCAAACTGTTAGCACTATTGTTTGCTTTGTTTGCGTTTGCAGCCAACTCTGTGCTGTGTCGCATGGCACTGGGAGAAGATAACATTGATGCCGCTAGCTTTACCATCATTCGACTTCTTTCAGGTGCTGCCATTTTATTTTTAATGGTTCAATTTTTAAACAAACCTGAAAAACCTCAACATCTTACGCTACGTCCGTTAAAGCAAAAACGATTATGGATCGCTCCTTTAATGTTGTTTATGTACGCTGTTTTATTTTCATTCGCGTACCTTGAGTTAACAACCGCAACAGGAGCATTAGTCCTTTTTGTTACCGTTCAGATAACCATGGTGGCTTATCAAGTGTATAAGGGTAACTCGTTAACTGGATTTGAATGGTTTGGGTTAATTATTGCTCTATTCGGATTTTTAGTATTGCTTTTGCCGACTGCACAGCGCCCTTCCATCATTGGATTATTATTAATGATTGGCTCCGGTATCGCATGGGCGATTTACACAATAGAAGGCAAACAGTCGGAAACGCCCTTGAGAGATACTGCAGAAAACTTTATTGGCAGCATACCCATGGTGTTGGGATTAATGGTGATCACTGTGTGGTTTGCCGAGTTAAGCTGGAAAGGTGTTGGACTTGCGGTTATATCAGGGGCTTTCGCTTCAGGAGTCGGCTACGCACTTTGGTATCTGGCACTGCCTCGACTTTCAATGGCATCAGCTGCTGTATCTCAACTTAGTGTTCCACTGATTGCTGCGGTCGGTGGAGTTTGGCTCGTCGGCGAGTCATTATCGCTGCAGTTAATTTTGGCAACGATTTTCATTATTGGTGGTATTTTCGTGGTCAGCCTTGGAAAACCGAACGTCGATTCAGCTGAGAACAAAATCAAAACCGCTTCCGACTCTGTGTAGCAGTGTTCTCATTTCTTATTTAATGAATCGTTAAATATCGACCTTGCCGCGCAACTGTTTGGTTTTTCCGTGTTTGGTCTTTCGATCCATTCGCTTCTGCTGTGAAGCTTTGCTCGGCCGTGTTTTCTTTCGTTTCTTTTGCACTTTAACCGCGTCTTTCACGATATTGATCAGCCGTTTAATGGCGTCTTCTTTATTTTTTTCCTGAGTTCGATGGGTTTGCGCTTTAATTATTAAAATGCCATCCGTGGTAAGCCTTGAGTCGGATAAGGCGAGTAAACGCTCTTTGTAAAAATCAGGTAACGACGAGTTGTTAATATCGAATCGAAGATGAATTGCCGAGGCCACTTTGTTAACGTTTTGACCGCCAGCGCCCTGAGATCGAATCGCATGGAATTCGATTTCCTGTTCGGGAATGGAGACATTGTTAGAAAATTTTATCATGGTTCTGATTATACCGGTGTTGTGATAATGAAAACAGGAACATCTCCATATATTGCTAACTTGGTCGCATTACCTTGAGGCAAAAATGGATACGCTTAAAATCTACTCAACACAATGGTCATCGTTATCAGAGCCGTTATCGAGTACTTCTGAAATAATATTGAGTACTTCGGAAATAATAAGGGATTCTATTTCAGATTAATTCAGGTACACTGATTTTACCGGCTTAGGCCGTCAAGGAGATAGTTACATTGTCGTCGAATGAATTTTTAGCAGCTTTGGTTCGTAATCCAAGACAAATTGGCGCGATTGTCCCCAGTGGTCATGCTCTAGCAACGGCTATGGCTGAGCAGGTGGTCAATAAAAATTCCTACGTACTAGAATTGGGACCAGGGACAGGCGTTATAACAAAAGCATTACTCGCTCATGGAGTAAAGCCTGAACATTTATTTTTACTGGAAAAAGACGCGCACATGGCGCAACGTTTGCGATCCACTTTTGATAATCTTAATATTTTATGCGGCGACGCGACAAAAAGTAGTGGGTTACTGAAAGCTTCCGGAGTCGATCAGGTGGCCAGTATTGTTTCCAGTCTTCCATTACTCAATATCCCTTTAGTATCCCGATTCCGTATATTAAAAAACGTATTAAGTATTTTGAAAAACGACGGTAACTTTATTCAATTTACCTATTCACCTCTTCCGCCAATAAGTAAAAGATTATCGGAAAGCTTAAATATAAAAGGCCAACGGAAAAAATTTATCATTAGAAATATTCCACCAGCCTTTATCTGGGAATACAAAAAAGAAAGTCAGTAAAATTCTTCAAAGATCTTTATTACTGTCTTTTGAAAAATAAACGCAGGTTATTTTAAAAGCTCATCCAGTGTTAAAGTGTAGCTTTCTGCAAACACATCCAAAAAGTAATCCACTTCTGGTAGCTTCATTGCTTTCAATTTATTTTTGATATCAACCTCAGCAGCAATGAACTCTTTATTGCCAGCTCCGACTTCCATTTGGCACTTCAAGTAAGCTGCGATTGTGTCAGCCGCTTTAATTAACTCATGATGCTCAGGATCTACATTTTTCTCAATCAATACCGACTGAAAATCGTCTTGAAGCTCCTTAGGAATCAGTTGAAATAGCTCTTGCTCTGCTTGATGTTCAATAGCTTTATAGGCGTTAGTAATATTACTTGAGTGATATTTGACCGGGGAAGGCATGTCGCCAGTAATGACTTCGCCAACATCGTGATAAAGCGCAGCGACGACAGCAGCGTTAACATCCACATTACCATTAAATTTACGATTTCGAACTAACGCTAAGACATGGGTGATAGTGGCCACTTCCCAAGAATGTTCCATTACATTTTCAGTAACGGTATTTCGCTTTAATCCCCAGCGTTGTAACCAACGAATTTTGCTTATGTAAGCAAAAAAATGACTGCTCATAAAAAATCGACTCTCCGATTTACATCATATTTAAATAACAGTGTGTGAAAGGTTCAAATGGCCGATAAACACCATTAAAAGGTTTGTTTATACTGCGGACGATCGTACAGGAATGCAAGTGTTTCCGGCGCGACCCAATCTTTAATCGATACCGCATAAAAATATTCAAAAACATTGGGCAATGGCGCTACTTCCGCCAATTGCTGCTGTTTTATTTCGTCAATAACAACGATTCTAGGCACCACAGCTAGACCGTGGCTGTCCCGTGCAAGCAATCGTAACATCGCCATGTCATCTGACTCTGCAATAATATTCGGCTCAAAACTGTGCATGGCACAAAATGCATTAAAGGATTTTCGAATTTCGGTATTAGGGCCAGGCAAAACCCAACGCCAATGTTCAAACCCATCAGGAAAAGATCGGTTTAATTGATGAGTTACAGGTCCCACTATAGTGACCGGCTGACGTGATAAAAGCTGAACTTGCCAGTCAGCGCCCATGGCCTCATGTATTATACCTGTGTTACTTAACAGTAAATCCAGTCGATGCTCCGCCAGCTCCGCCAGTAAGTAATCGTGACTACCAGCAACGAGTGATAATTTGCGATCTGGAAGGTTAAGTAATGGTGCAACAAACTCATCAATAAAGTTTCGCGACATGGTCGAAACAACACCTACTTTTAGCTGGGGGTGAGTCGATGCCATACCTGATTTTATAAGCGTTTCGAGCTGCTCTCCTTTCACAAAAATATCCGTAGCATGACGCAACAGTTGCTGACCTTTATCCGTCAGCTCCAGTCTGCGGCCAACGCGTTCGAATAAAGCAAAACCGCAGCTTTCCTCCAATTGCTTTATTTGCATCGATAACGCCGATTGCGACAGGTGCAGTGACTTAGCAACAGCCGTTAGGTTGCCTTCTCTCGCAACGCGCCAGAAATAGTACAGGTGATGATAATTAAGTCTTGGCATCTTTAATTGTTCACTAATACTGAACGTTTTATTAAATTTATTATATTTTACTTACCGGTTCAATTGAATAATAATCGGTCTGACTAAAGAATCAAGGGCGTAAAAGATGACACTCATCCTGTTGGCAATACCCTGTTTACTGCTGCTGGGCGCGATCTCTATCCGCTGGCTTACCAACAGGGATCGGCGTTATACACAGATTGCCTCTTTCACTATGTCACTGGTGCTATTGGTTCTACTAACTGCCACTGGCTTATGGATGACTGATAACCTGAACCATCAGCATACCTGGCTAAGATTATCCCCACTGGTATTCACAATGCTTTGCCTAAGCGGCTTGGTCGGCATTATTGTGGTTCGCTTTTCGCGCCATTACATGGCCGGAGAGAAAAACCTTCAGCAGTTTTACAGCCTTATTCTTACGGCTCTGGCAGCAATAAGCGTCGTGATAATGAGTAATCACATGTTACTTTTGATTGCCGCCTGGATGACCATCAGTATTACACTCCATAGGCTACTGAAGTTTTACCCCGATCGACCTCGCGCAGCATTAGCCGCTCATAAGAAATTCCTGTTTGCACGAGTTGCCGAAACAGCGCTGTTAAGTGCAGCGGTTCTCCTTTGGCTCGAGCATGACAGCTGGTTAATCACCGCTATTCTGACTGATCTGGATAACGGACCAATAAGCCAGTTCGACCAGATTGCGGCTTGCCTACTAACCATTACCGCCATCACCAAATGCGCACAAATGCCGGTACATGGCTGGTTGATTCAAGTGGTCGAGGCACCTACACCAGTATCAGCTCTTTTACACGCAGGAATTGTCAATTTAGGCGGGTTTCTATTACTTAACTTTGCGCCACTCATAGAAAAGTCGACCATTGCAGAAATAATGATTGGCGTTTTTGCAGGAACCACGACAATTATAGCCGCGCTTATTATGACCACTCGGGTAAGTATTAAAGTCCGCCTGGCCTGGTCGACAATGGCTCAAATGGGACTAATGTTAGTTGAAGTAGCTCTGGGACTTTATCAACTCGCCATCCTTCACCTGATTGCTCATTCGCTGTATAAAGCACATGCGTTTTTAAATTCCGGCAATGCCGTTATCGATAATATTTACCAGCAGCTCGCCCCTCTTCGCGCGCCCAAAACATATCAGTGGATCCTGGCCTTTTTAATTGCTGCGATTACCTGTGTCTCGGCGGCACTTTTAACAGACGTTATGATTGGGATTAGCCCTTGGGTACTTATGGTTGGAGCCCTCACATTTTTATTAGCGGAACAACAACCCATTTGGACAATTAGGCGAGTGCGGCACAGTGGGCTACTACTGATTACCGTTGTCGTGAGTTATCTAACTCTGAAACATATTGCTGCAGACTGGATTTTGCCTGCGACACAGCCAGCACTCTGGCTTGATATATGGATGAGCATTCTATTTATTATATTGTTTACATTTGGCTGGCTATTAAAATATCGACGCGACAGCAAATGGATTAAAGTTCTTTACGGACAGCTTTATGCAGGATTTTATCTCGATGAGTGGGTCTCGAAGTTGACTCTAAAATTTTTCCCAGTGCAATTACCTAAATCAGTCACTGTTGAAAATAATTAAGGTTGGGAGAAAACAAATGAACGCAGCACAATCCATACAAGATACAACGCATGTAATGCGCGAAGTTGAAAATGCCTGCAATAAAATAGCACCCACCTGGCCACTTGATCAGTTGATTGCCGTCAACCCATTTTGGCAAATGCGACAGATGTCTTTTCATGAAACAGCGGCTTATCTTAAAAGTATTTATAATATTTCCTGCTTAAGAAAACGATCGGACTACCTGGAAGATTTTAGACAAAATAAATTTAATGAATCTGACATTGCGCTCGCTATCAAAAATCAGAACAGTTCATGGACCCTTGACGATATTAAAGGTTGGCTCAATACCTCGACTAAACAAATTAATTTCTGGAAGAATTTCAGCGACTGGATTGACGATTTTGATGTTCATAATAACCGTATATTATGGCGTGACGAAATCACCCACCAGGTGAGTCAATTTTGTGCTGCCTTTTTTCAAAAAGATCATCATTTAACCAGCGAGCACTTATATACAGAATGGCGTGAAGTGATAAAGCATGATAGGGGCATAGAGATCATAATGTCCCATTCTGGATTGCTAAACGAAGTACAGCAATTACCAGACGACCCTTCAGAACTTATCCTGCTTGCATTAACCGAAATGGATATACCAAACCAAGTTACTCAAGCTTATTGCCACTCGCTTTTATTACATGTTAATGGCTGGGCTTCGTGGATCGCTTATTGTGAGTGGCAAGCCAACTTAAAAGGTGAGTCACTTAGTCAGATGACAGAAATATTGGCGATAAGATTAGCATGGGAACTTATTTTATTTCGTCACTATAAAAATAAATTCTCTAACTTCAAAAAAATGCATTTCGCTTTTTGCGATCAACTTAAAAACTACAAACAGCTGTTTAATCAACATTTGAAAGCCATTGAACCCGCTGTCATTTGCCAGAGTGCGGTAGAGCTCCACTACCAATCGAATCTAAATCAACAATTAAAAAATTCATTTCAGTCATTTAACAAAAGCATTTCAGCTGGTGACTCATCAGTAAACACAGAGTCTTCAATAAGTACTAAGGCTTCTGAAATGTCTACTCCTACACTTCAAGCAGTGTTTTGTATTGATGTCCGTTCAGAAGTTATCAGAAGAGCACTTGAAGCTCAGAGTCAAGCAATAGAAACCTTTGGCTTCGCCGGATTTTTTGGTCTACCAATTGAGTATCGTCCAGTTGGCTCGCAGTTTTCACGTCCTCAGCTGCCCGGTTTATTGCCGGCAAAAATAACCGTCAGAGAAAAGCCAAAGCATATTGTGAAAGACGATAAAAAGATTGCTTTCAAATTTGAAAAATCCGCCAGATTTAAAAACTGGAGTCAAGGCGACGCTTCTGCTTTTAGTATGGTCGAAGCATTAGGGTTTTATAAGGCATGGGACTTAGTTAAAAAAACCTTTATCGGTCATCATTACTTTAATCCTTTAAATATCACTCGCCCTCACCAACAGTGGGAACTGTTTCAAAATGGCGAACAAGTTTCAATTAAGCAACAAGCCGAACTGGCTAAAAATATTTTAGGAGCAATGGGTATTTCCCATTTTGCCGACACAGTTTTATTAGTTGGCCATGGCAGCCAAACTCAAAACAATCCTCATGCTTGCGGGTTAGATTGCGGTGCTTGTGGAGGACAAAATGGTTCGATTAATGTCCAAGTTTTAGCACAAATATTAAATCACCCCGAAGTTCAATCAATTCTTGCGACCGAAGGACTCGATTTAGCGTCAGTAACTTTTCTACCTGCTCTGCACAACACAACCAAAGACAGCATAGAAATCATTTCTGATGCAGACGTCGACAATGAAATCAAAAGTTGGCTTGAAGCCGCGCAACAACAAGCTCAACAAGAGCGAGCTCAAAATATTGGTATCGAGGCTAATATTGCAGCCAAGCAACGGAGCAAGGCTTTCGAAGAGCGAACTCGCGACTGGTCGCAAATTCGTCCAGAGTGGGGACTGGCCAATAATGCTAGCTTTATTGTCGCGCCACGAGACTTAACAAAAAATATCGACTTGTCAGGAAGAACGTTTCTGCACGATTACTATTGGAAAAAAGACACCGATTTTAAAGTACTCGAATTAATTTTAACGGCGCCTATGCTGGTGACGAACTGGATTAATATGCAATACAATGCATCTGTAACCGACAATCGCCACTACGGATCTGGTAACAAGGTGCTGCATAATGTTGTCGGTGGGCATATAGGCGTATTCGAAGGCAATGGAGGTGACCTTAGAATTGGCTTGCCAATGCAAAGTTTGCACGATGGAAAGCAATGGATGCACCGACCTTTAAGACTAAGTGTTTATGTACAAGCACCACTTGATGCCATATCGGCAATTATCGACCAACATCAAGTCGTACAAGATCTCGTTTATAATCAATGGTTGTTTTTATTCGCGTTAGATGAAACCGGAAACTTACACAAAAAAATAAAGTCTGGTTGGCAATTAATAAATGATTGATTTGGATAAAGTGGTTTTTAAGTGAGTAAAGCGTTTCATTTCGACACGACACAAAAAACAACAGTTGCGTTGCTGACCAAGCATGCAAAAGGAACGATTATCGCGCCAAAATTTGCAGCATTGAATTTAAAAGTCATCGAAATCGAAGGTTACGACACTGATTTGCTGGGCACTTTTTCAGGAGAAATTGAAAGGACTCTATCACCTGTCGAATGCGCAAGAAAAAAAGCCAAACTCGCCTGTGAATTATCAGGAGCCGATTACGGTCTGGGCAGCGAAGGTTCTTTTGGTGGAGGTCCTCTTCCGGGTATCGTCAATTGGAACACAGAACACCTGGTACTGCACCATGCGCCAAGCCAACTCGAAATAATAGCAAAGTATGAAACTAGCGTTGCGATTAGAGCAATTGATCCAGCAAAACTCGAAAGCATCAATGCATTGGAAAGTGAACTCGCACACTATGACTCTAATCAAGGCTGGATTATAAAATCACCAAAAGCCGTATTAAAAGGTATAGTCGGCGCTGAAGATTTACATCACCAGCTCTCAACTTTACTGTCATCGGGTACTCTTTTGAAATCAATTACAATAGAGCCAGATTTCAGAGCCATGCACTGTCCAGAACGACAAGCCTCTATCGAAAAAGCTGCCGAGCAAATGGTCGAGCGTTTAAAGACTCGTTGCCCAGAATGTAACTGGCCTAATTTTTGGCAAGGAAAACCTCAGCCAGGTTTACCATGCGAGATTTGTGAAATGCCCACCAGTGTTGCGCAAAGTTACGAAGTTTCCTGTGATGAATGTGGTCATGTGGCGGTGAATATTAATCAAGAACAACGAGCAAAAGCGGAATTATGCCAATGGTGCAATCCATAAGCTTTTTTCATTAAAACAATTTTACTTATCCAAAACAAATAAACCACAGTCCCAAAGAAACAGTGTAAGCGCGGTGTAAAAGATGAAAACCCTAAGACTCAACGCAAATGACCAAAACGATATTGAATTGGCCGGGAATTTATTGAAGCAAGGAAAATTAGTCGCAGTACCCACCGAAACTGTTTACGGCCTTGCAGCTGATGCCAGCAACCCGACGGCAGTCAGCAATATTTTTAAAGCAAAAGGTCGTCCAGCCAATCATCCTCTAATCACCCACATCAGCGATATTAATCACCTTGAATACTGGGCAACTGATATTTCCCCGGTCGCTTATCGTTTGGCAGAAGCATTCTGGCCAGGTCCTCTTACAATACTTTTTAACAAACACCATCAAGTGTCGGGTGTAATAACTGGTGGACTTAGTACCATTGGCATTCGAATCCCGAAGCAACCTCAATTACTCAAACTTCTCGCATCTTCACAAATCGCAGTAGCGGCTCCCTCGGCAAATCCTTATCAAAAGTTAAGCCCAACAACAGCACAACAAGTTGTTGCTGGCCTGGACGGTAACATCGACGCAATATTGGATGCAGGCCGGTGTGCTGTCGGGCTTGAATCAACTATCATTCGAATTGATGAGCAGCAGTGTACTATTCTTCGAAGTGGCCCAATATCTGCCATTGAATTGCAGCCTTATTTTAATCAGCCGATTCTTCAGCCAGTACATCACTTAGAGTCTGTATCGGGTAATAAAAAAGTACACTATCAGCCAAATGTACCTGTTCGATTATTTAACAATAAAAACTTTGTAGCACCAAGTTCCAGTAAAAACATTGGCTTACTCCATTACTCCAGCGTTTCAAACTTAATGCATTGCGACATTACAAAAATTATTAAACTGTCCAATGTGAAATCCGAGTACGCCCGCGAATTTTATCGGGCACTTTACGAGTTAGAGCAAGCCTCGGTCAGTGAGATTTGGGTTGAGCGACCACCAGAAATTCCCGAGTGGTTTGACGTAATTGATAGGCTCTCGCGTGCTCAGACTTTGTAATGGTGCTAGCCATGACAGTTTTAAATCTCCCAACTATCTGTGTAGCTAAATTCAGGTCATGGCAGTAAATGGAAGAGTTAAAATATCCAGAAATGTGCCTTATTCACACAAATTCATGATGAGTTGGGCTACACTTTGTTTATTCAGAAGCCCTCCATCATCACAGTCTGTAGCCTTTTAACTTTTGCGTACTCGCTGAACAGAAGGTATGTGGGGACATCGAAAAAGAATTAAGATATGGAATTAATGACTGCACTAACTAAAGCCCGACTTTTAATTACTAAGCACTCTCTGGTGTTTATATTAGTTCTTAGTAGCTTTTATTCGAATCAGACAGCTAGTGCTCAACAAAAAACACAAAATCAAGCTTCTGTTGGAACAACTCAACCAGATAGCGCATCTGCAGAATCAAAAGAACAACCCGGCAAGCCAAAAACTCTGGTGCTCCACATACAACAAAACAATTCATTAATTTCAATACTGAAGGCTCAGGTCATTGAGGCAAGCTTTAAGTTCGAGAATTATTCTCCAAAAGAACAAGCTCTCAAAATTAATTTTATTGACGCTAATAAAATTCTATTAAGCAGCATGTACGTCAAACCTATTGCCAACGATATTTTGCAGTCAGCAAAGCCGTTTGATTTTGCACTTAGATTGCCATTACCAGCTCATACTCGCTACCTTGAGCTGCTCGATCTGCGTGTCGCTCCCGTAAGTTCTGGTTCGGCTGGCGAAGAAAACTGGATAGACCTGCTCCCTTTGTTACAAACACAACTTTCCATTCTTGATGCTATTAGCACTAAGCCTTCCATAGCGACAAAAGCTTCAGATTCACTCCCTAACGAAAATAAAGAGCAACAACAAATTTCCCCCCAAAACTCTGAGAAAAAGCCTCAACAAAATATCGACAAAAAAAAGAAAGAGCAAAACTGATTTTCTAAAATCGAAGCCTTCAACTGTGGTATAGTCGCGCACTCTTATTGGAGTGCCTATGATAGATCTGACATTAATCTCGATTTTTATACCCACTTTTTTCCTTGTTTCGGCAACCCCTGGTATGTGTATGACGCTAGCACTGTCTCTCGGTATGAGCATTGGCGTGAAACGAACAATGCCTATGATGTGGGGGGAGCTTATTGGTGTGGGTTTGGTTGCCGTGTTAGCAGTAGTAGGCGTTGCAAGTGTAATGTTAAATTACCCGACCCTATTTAATGTATTCAAATGGGCAGGAGGGCTTTTCTTAGTTTACTTAGGGATACAAATGTGGCGAAAGCAAACGAATCTTTCTCTTCAATCTAAGGAGAGTCATCTTTCGACTACAAGCTCCCTGAAGCTTGCCTCTCATGGCTTCATTACGGCTATTGCCAACCCTAAAGGTTGGGCGTTTACAATGGCTCTCCTTCCGCCTTTTATTAACTCCGAACTGCCTTTGCCACCGCAACTCGCGGTTCTTGTTTTGATCATGTTGTTATGTGAATTTATTTGTTTAATGCTATACGCATCTGGTGGACGATGGCTGCGCGAACTTCTGAAGAACTCAAGTAATGTAAAGTGGGTCAATCGCATTGCAGGAACACTCATGGTAGTCGTTGGGGTTTGGCTCGCATTGGGTCAGTGAACGCTCTAAATAATAATTCTTAGCGTATTTAGCCAATACGGAGATTATTATGTTATTACAAGCATCCCAACTCTTTCACTTACAACCATTCGACAAAGTCGTCATCCACTCAATTGATATTAGTTTGTATCAAGCATCTGTCGAAGTCGCTGGTGAGCAATTCTATATCGCTGATAATAAAGGCAAGTTAATTAGAGCGTTCAACATCATAGAACTGCAAAAATTGTTTCGAGGTTTTAAATATAAGCAAATGGTGCTTCGCCATGAAAGTGCTTACGATGAAATGATTGGCCTCACTAACAAAAAAACTCACCAAAACTTTATGGAAGTTCCTCTCAAAGATAATTATTTAGATTAATTTTATACATTGCATTTAGTATTCTTTTTAATTGTCTTTGTACTTGTAAAGCACAACAGCCGATTAATCTTTCTCGAATTATTAAAAGATAAATTTAAATGAATTGATTTAAATGGATACAACAAAAAGAATTCGTCAAAAAAATTGTGAGCACTGCGAAACAAATTGTTTGGTATTATATAGAGTATCTGTTCAACAAAGAAAACGTTGGATGTTCGTTTGTAAGGGCTGTCAGCTTAAACTTAAACAGGAGCCTTTCTACCAGTACGGTGGAACTTGGAAAAGCAAAAAGCGGCATTAATTGAAAGAAGAAGATTCACTCCGTCGAGTAATGATATGAATTCCATCGATAAAATTTTCGAGCTCTGTCGTCATAACGCAGATATGACATTCGATAAATCTTGGTCACAAGGTAGAACGGTATTTGGTGGTGTAAGTGCTGCAGCAATTTTGCGAGCCATGGACTTTGAGCTCGAATCTCCGCGACCTCTCAGAGTATTACATGTGAATTTCATTGCGCCTTTGAAGATCGAAAAACCTTGCCGAATTACTATCGAGCATTTAAGAGATGGTCAAAACGTTACTCAATTACAAGGCCGCTTAACCCAAGACAATCAGACCTGTGTTCAGGTACAAGCTTGTTACGGTAAAAGTCGCGATTCTAAAATCAATCGATTAAGTGATCAGCAATGCTCACTCAAATCGGCAAGCAAAGGCAACTTTTTACCGATTATCCCAGGAGTGACACCCAAGTTTTTGAAACACATAACACTGGATTTCCAGAGCGGAAAACTTCCATTTACAGGAAGCAAACACTCCCATATTGATGGTTGGATGAAATTCAAAGAAGTGCCTACCAATATCAGTCTCGCACATATAGTAGCACTAGCTGACGCGTGGCCTCCGACCGTGTTGCAGATGCTGAAGTGGCCAAAACCCGCCAGTACGTTAAGTTGGCAAGTCGACGTCCTGCAACCGGAAATAAAATTACCACCAAGTCAGTGGATCGGTTATCAAGCAAAAACGCTGCAAGCGACTGATGGATATTCACATACCCAAGCAAATATTTGGTCTGAAAGTGGAGAGTTGATTTTATTAAGTCGACAAACTGATGTGATTTTTGGGTGAATGGTTAACATAAGAGCAGAGGTTAACCATTTTGAAGAATTTATTGACCCATAGTTTTGGTCTGCATTCTCTGCATTTCAGCTTGTGCTTCTTCTGCTTGACGATCCCATTCTTCTTTGCTCGCGCACATTCTTGTAGGGATATTAGTGCCAGTCTTTTTGACTTTTTTACATACCAAATCAGAATCTGACAAGCTCGCTACTTGAGTTCCATCTCCAACCGATGAACACCCAGCAGTGATTGCAACTACAGCTGCGATAACTAGTGATTTATACATAATTACTTCCTTATTTACGACTAAGAATCTCAATTCTATCAAATATACAACCCTTGTCACTGGGTAATTGTGTAATTATTTACGACAGAAGGAGATTTTGCGCACAGATTTACATTGGCGAAGCGAATCGCTAATATCTTTCCAAATATTCATTAACACTACTTAATCACATGACCTTGACGCATAATCTTGAAATTGACGGCAAACGCCTGTTAGTGGCCGATAATATACTGCAACACGACTATCTCGACGGTCTGGTGAGACGCTTCTACAACGCCCCTTTCGTCAAAAACGAAGTTGGGAGACCCGATACAGCAGCCTTTCCACATTGGGCTCATGAGTTAGATATCAAAGAGTTAGACGCACAACCCATATGGAAACACACTGTTAACTTTGTAAATAACTACTTAGGAGCCAACTCTTTTAAACCCTACAGATCCTATGTGAATTACGGTAGCTTTACAGATCCCATGTTTTCACATGTTGATGCCACCAACCATGAACTTACCTGCCTATGGTATATCGTCCCTAAATGGCATATTGATTGGGCTGGAGAAACCTTATTTTTCAATCAACAAAATGAAATTGGGTTCGCATGCACACCCAAACCGGGACGTTTAGTAGTTTTTGACAGCCGAATAATGCACTCAGGTAGACCTCCGTCAATCGTCAGCCAATTTTCTAGATTCACTCTAGCTTTTAAAATGGAAAAAGTTACACAGTAAGAAACAAAGCCTTATTATTGTTGGCAAGACGCTAGTGATTAATCGTGATCGCAAGCTAATATAGAGTGAATTTTTAACTGAAATGGCGATGTGTTTTTATCGCCAATTAAAAACCCAAACTGAGCGATATCTAAAGAATTAATGACTGTTGAAACTCTTGGATCATTAGACAAATCCCAGCCTCTGAATCGAGGTCTAAACTGTTCGATCGGCAACTTGACGTAACTGAGCTCACCGGTTCCAGAAACCTCGGACACATAGGCTACTCCATCGAAGGTCGAATTATTACGAAGACGTATTTGTAATGTTCGGCGCGCATTTAATTCAAAGCCCACGCAAATATAAGTAGATAAACTAAAAAAATTGTTGGGAACTTCGCGGCGCACGCTTACAAAACCGCCATTATTATCCAAAGAAAGTTTTCCGGAAAATATTAGAGCTTGAATTTTATCATCGAACACTAAATGGCTTTCCGATACGCCCCCCATAACGGAATCATTAACGATTAACCACTCAGACTTTAGCGGCAGCCGCTTCTGCACTTTTTTATAATCCTTATCTTTATTAATTGCATTTTCACTTGTCTGTTCACTTAGTTGAATAAGCGATCCTGACATAAAATTGTTGTGATCTTTATCTCCCTTTTTGGCAATATTGCTCAAAGCATACGCTTCTTGAATTATAAGACAATGTAACACTAACCCCATCAGACACTTTAAAAGCATGGTAAAAATTGCTTGGTTACTAAGGTTCACGTTGTTGGCTATTGATTACTCGTCGATATGGCCGCTCGTAACTGTTTAAGGGCATCAACTGAGAACCCTCGATCATGAAAAAATAAAATCGTACCAGAATCATCAATAACAATGGCTCTTGCATTATTTGGATTTTGATTCCCCGTAAATGCCTGAACAGTTTCACCATCTTCGTATATTGTAATAACACCTTTCCACAACTCCTTTGGTATCCCTTTTCGCATACCATTATTTATTTGAGTTTCAAAAAATTGTGGAAACATTCCTGCGATGGTTGGCAACTCATATACCGGAACACTCGTATTGGTCATATCCAGTCCAATAAGCCACCGGTCGATATCGAACTGGGAATTTTGCACATAACCAATTAACAGCACTGAGCGTTGTTCATTGAATTTCTCTGGCAACACAACCTGCTCTTTTTCCAGTGACTCTCCTACAACGGAAGGAAATGTCTTCCCGATAATATCTTGGTTTGGGTAATTCGTCATACAACCACTGAGAATTAACGTAACAAGACCGAGAGCAATAGCATTAAATTGATTCATATTTTTCCTCTTAAATCTGCCTTAAATAGCACTCACTGAATTATGAAATATAAAAATCACCAGTTCTGAAAAGCAAGACAGCCATAACAGCTCAAATTGACATTCATATTACTCAATACTACGGTTAATAAAGGTGTGTAGAGCGCATCAATAGACGTACGGCTCAAGCAATCTCATAAAGATATAAAAATAGGCAGGGCTTTTTGAAAACGATTTCAAGTGTCACAGAATTCCTCGACGCGCAACAAGAAGTCTTACGTTTAATTGCGACCGATAGTGACTTAACAACCATTCTTTCGAAAGTATGTGAACTTATAGATTTGTTTCTTGGAAAGAACAATGTCAAAAGTTCTATCTTACTCGCTGAAAATAATAAACTCGCGAAAGGATTTAGCGCAACGTTGCCACAACCCTACTTTGATGCTCTGATTGGATTAGATATTGGACCAACTGTTTCGCCCTGTAGCTCGGCTATACACAGTGGGACACATGTCATTATCAAGGACACCACCAAAGATCCTTTACTTGTAAACTTTCAACATTTAATTACCGATTACAGTTTATATTCCTGTTGGGCAACACCGGTATTTGATAACAGTGAATGTGCTGTAGGGAGCTTAAATATATACTTTGATGAACCTAAGATGCCAGATTCATCGGATATACAACTTATCGATAAACTTAGCGAACTTATCAAGGTAGCTCTGGTTCGCACCAAAGAGGCTCAAGATCTTAAGCAGACCCTCAAAGAAATAACTCGAGTCAATCAACAATTAAAAGTATTTACTTCTGTATTACCGGACTTGGGTTTTATTACCGATGAGCATGGAGTTTTTGTTGAATCTTTTGGCGGCAATAAAGAGCTACTTATTTATCCAAATCGCTCTTTTCATCATAAAACAATTCAAGAAACACTCCCCAAAGAAATTGCCTCATTGGTTGCTGATGCAATAGACAAATTATTTCAATCTGGAGAATCGCAGCAAATAGAATATGAATTAGACGTGGCGATTGGTCGTCGTTTTTTTGAAGCCCGCATGGCGGAATTAACACAATACAATCCGGATGACCAAGCAAAGCGTTACGTACTATCTATAGTTAGAGATATAACCGACAAAAAACAAGCTCAAATTGAAGCAGAGCGACTTGCATTCTACGATCCGTTAACCGACTTACCAAATAGACGTTTGGTAACCAATCGACTAAAAAAATTATTAGAAAAAGTTAAGCGAGAAAAATCATACGGAGCCGTGCTTTTTTTAGATTTGGATAATTTTAAAAGAATCAATGATTCACTTGGTCATAGCATCGGAGACAAATTACTTCAGCAAACTGCACACCGATTAAAACCAATTATTCGCAGTACAGACACATTAGCAAGGCTCGGTGGTGATGAGTTTATTATTCTGATTGAAAATACAGAAGCTACCGTCGATGCTATTACCGAAGAAGTCACCGTGATTGCTAAAAAACTACTTTCTGCCTTTAAAGATCCTATGCACGCAGGACACTCAAGTTTTCAATTATGTTGTAGTATTGGCATTGCGATATTTAATGATACGTATGCAGGAATTGATGATGTTTTAAAACAGGCCGATGCAGCTATGTATCGAAGTAAAAAACAAAGCGGAAATGAGTTCAGCTTTTTCGATCCTAATTTACAAAGCATTATTGATCAGCAAATTGAAATAGAACGCGACATAATTTCGGCAATTACTGAACAGCAATTTATTGCTTATTTTCAACCTCAAGTCAGCATGAGCGGAGACCTAATTGGCGTTGAAGCTCTAGTGCGATGGGCGCATCCTGTTAAAGGTATTTTATCACCTTATCTGTTTTTGTCTGTTGCAGAACAATTTGGATTAATTCAAAAAATTGAGCATCAAGTTTTTGAGCAGTCCTGCCAACTATTGTTGGAGCTCATGGCAAAAGAACTGACAACCACCAACTTTTCAATTGCTGTAAATTTAAGTGCGGGCGAATTCAAATCGGCTAATTTAGCCACTCGTTTAGTATCCATTGTGAACAAGTATCAATTATTACCTAGCTTTTTTAAACTTGAAATCACAGAATCAATGCTAGTAGATAAAGTAGAACAATCGATTAATCAAATGGAACAATTAAAAGAACAGGGATTTAAACTATCTATTGATGACTTTGGTACTGGATATTCTTCTTTAAATTATTTGCATACTTTTCCAATCAACGAATTAAAAATAGATAAAAGCTTCATCGATAAAATGGTAACGTCAAAATCCGGAAATGCAATCATAAATGCAATCATTTCCCTTGCTTTCAATCTTGATATCAAAGTTATTGCCGAAGGTGTCGAAACAGAAGAGCAGTTCTCAATTTTAAAACAGAAATACGTGTCTTCTGTACAAGGTTACTATTTCGCGAAACCTATGCCAAAAGAAGATTTGATTAGCTGGATATCCGACCGTAATCGAATATCCGATTCACTTGCGTAACTTACTCATATTTTTTAGAGCGGATAAGTATCAATTCTTCCTGTGGCGAAGTCAGAAATTTGGCTCCATCTTCTGTAATCTCTACCATTTCCTCCACTGAAATAGTTTTTACCCCTCCAGATGGAAGCGTCCAACTATAAAAGCCATCAAAAGCGAATACCATACCTGATTGAAGCTTTCTTTTTGAAGCAGGTCTTACTGTCGCACCTCGAGAACCACCCAAGTTAGGCCCAGTATCGTGCGCAACGTAACCAACCGGGTGGCCGGTACTCCACATCACTGGTAAAGACCCCTGACTTTCCATAACCTTTCGTTGAGCCTCATCTACATCAACACCTCTAGCGCCTGGTTTCATTGCTGCAAATGCGGCTCGACTGCCAGCTTTTGCACTGTTCCAATAATGGGCGATATTGTCTGGTGGCTCTAATTCATCAGGCTTTAATACATAGGCGAAGCGTTGAATATCCGTTACCCAGCGATCCTCTACTTTTATCCCAAAGTCGATTTGTATGATATCACCAGGCATAATCACTTTATCTGTCGCGTGTGAATGCCCCCGATCGGAACCCGAGTTAACATTCGGATTTTGATCCGGTGCCCAAGCATCAGTAACACCAAGTTGCTTCATCTTTGATTTTAAAAAGGCAGCTAGTTCAGCATCAGTTGTTTTGCCTGGTATGACTTGACGGTAAGCTTCTTCTTGCCATTGTGCAGTAATTCTCGCAGCTTCAGCCATGATAGAAATTTCTGTTGGCAACTTTATCGAGAGCCACTGATAAACCAGCTCTTCAGATGAAACTAAAGCGTTAGCTTTAGTTGCCCCCAATAGTTCAGACAACGTCAAATATTGTGAATAAGATAATCCGTCAGCTTGCGCATTATTAACTGAACTGTTTATCGCTATTGTCTTTAAATCTAAAGAGTTTAATAGCTCTGCAGCCATTGCTACTGCCGAACTTCCTCTAGGAACAGGAACCACCTTATCATGCAGCTCCATTTCCTTAAGTGCAGTTGCCTCACCTACTGGAGAAAAAACAATCGAGTTAAACTTAGATTTTGAGCGATAAAAAATGACGGCCGCAGGTGCTCCTGCATTTTCACAACCGATATGCTCTGCAAGGGGGTCATTGTTGTTTTCTCGGCAGATACTGATCCAAGCGTCGACGTTGGCAGACGCCATAGCTTTAGGCAACAACTGAGAAATGCGTTGCTTTCGTATTTCATTCCAACTCGAAGCAGAGACATTTAAACTAAGTGCCAATAAAGCAATTGAAAGACTGATTTTTGACTTGCACATAATTCAACTCCAATTCCCCATAATTTATTGCGAAAAAAATACTAATTTCGTATGACAAAAATACCTTTACTCAGGCATAGGAAACCATACTTTGAGTTGTTGATAGAACGCACGAATGGAAGAACTCATTAAAACGAAGTCTGCATCAAACTTTGCCGTGGCATCCTCGAGATCCAATTCATCATTTTGGTTAAGAAGTTGCTCCGTGTACTTAATTGATTTTATTTGAAGTTTATCCGTTATATTACACTTAAAAATATCTTCAAACTGCACACCGAGTTTTGTTGTCCAAAATCCATCTGCTATCAAATCGACAATTATGTCGTTAGAGGACTCTGTATCTTTAAAACGAGCAGTTCTCTCATCTTGAGGATCTTTAAGCTCATATTCCCCAGTTAATTCTAAGTTCTCGGGGAGTTGTTCTGTTAACCAACCATTCATCGTTAAACTTGGAGAAGGTTCGCTGTCTAACTTTACCGCTCCAAGTGTTCCTAAGGATTCTATTAATAAGCTAATAAATGTATCAGCCAAAGCTGAACTCGCTGCATTCACTGCCAGTATATTTGCCTGGGTATCAAAATACGCATGAGTATGCGTTGACCGAGTAAAGGCTTTGGGTAACAACAATGCTAAAATATCTTCTTTAAATTGCTGACGCTCTTTGCGAAATACTTTCCTGCCTTGTTCCATTTCTATCTCAGCTATTCTTTCTTCCAGCAGCTCGTTCACCATGGAAGGAGGGATCACTTTCTGCTCTCTTCGCATGGCAAAAAGAAAACATTTGTTAGCTTCGTAAACCAAGTCGTCGCCGTCTCTGGATAAAGGAGATATCCATCCCATGGACTCTTTGGATTGACGAGCGCAAGGTTGAAACTTTTGTTCTTTTAACTTTTCTTCTAACTCTATTTGATCGAAGGGAATCGACTCATTAAAACGATATAAGTGAATATTTTTAAACCACATTTATTTTTACCAATGTTATATGTAACGAAATCCTTTCGCCGCTCTTTAACTGGCGACGATATACAATATTTTAACCTACTTAGCGGCTGATTTAATTTGTTGAGTAATGCTCTCTGCTAAACTGTTAGGTATTGGAAATGTCAGATGATATTGCGCAATTCTCCACTTACCATGTGAATTCACTAATACACCAGTACCTCTAGAGACTCCGTATTTTTCGTTGTCAAGAACCTCTACGAACCAAGCATAACCTTGATTTTGTGACAATGTAATCGTCCGACTTTTCACGGTGTAAAGCCAGCCTTTTCCTTGATTAAAATAAGGGGCTGCAAATTGCTTAAACTCATCAATTGACCAAGTTTCAGAAACATCAGTTCCAATATACAATGCATTTTCGGTGAATAGACTAAAATATTTTTCGCCTTCAGCTGATGCTGCGTAGCGATGCAAGCTATCAAGTGTTTTAGCAATCTTAGTTTTCTCGTTTGCCATTGAATTCGATGGCGATTCACTTGCATGGCTCAATGAGAAGATTAATGCATTAGCGAAAAGTGCAATAATACAGGTCATCGATTTTCTATACATGATTTTATTCATAATGATTTCTCAAGGTTTTTTATTCATTGGATTTTTAAATAAGTCGAATAAAAAGTTTACAGTTCCAACTTATTAAAGGTCATTTAGTATTTCGATAAAATAAGCAGCACCTTTTTTCTCAGCATGCAAAACGTTCCTCGTTGGAATTTTCTCTGGATTTTTCACAGACATTAAGGCGTTCGAAATCGACTTCTCTCGTAATATATGAATGATGGGAACTGGTGAACGATTAGTGAAATTTTGAGCAGCAGTCTTCGCTACTCCAGCAAACTGATAGTCAGGATGAAAATGAGCTACTTGGTAAGTGCCTCTGTAATCGCACTGGTCGAGAATTTCATCTGCAGCCTCTATTAAAACCAAGAAATCGTTAAAGTTTAACCAAGAGTTATCCAAAATAAGCAGTGTAGTCTCGATGTTTTGGTTGTTATCCAGTTCTTCACAACACTCTACAATAGCACTCAAGGTTTCCATCAATAATTTTTCAATTGAAGCACTAGGTTCATTTTTATTTTCCAAGGCACGAAAAACTTTAAATACAATCGAATTAGCTTCAAAAGGATTTTTGGCGAAAGGACAGAAATTTTCACCAATAACTATTTTCTCTAACCAATTCCGCACTGAGCTCAATATTTCAATATTTTCTTTCATTTATTCACTCTTCGGAATTCGCTATTGGTACATATACAATTTTCGATTCATGCCCTGTATATTTTAGAAACTTCACAACATCTACTTTTGATAAGACATAAGTTTCAGTGTTAATACCAGGATGCGCTTGTAAACTCTCTGCCTGCCAAATATCTTGATCAATTAATAACTCAACATTTTTCTCTTGATCATTTACCAATAGTAAAAAGCTAACATGACCGGGCTGACCATTAAGATAGTGATTCAACCGTCTCGACGATGCGAATCCTAAGCGAGACACCTTCAGTTGCTTAGATAATACCTTTAAATCAATCTTTTTTTCAGGCGTAGTCAACAACAAAAAATGTCGTTTCCGATAATTATCATTTAGAAAAAGGTTTTTTATTTGAACACCACTTCTTTCAATGCATAGCTCTTTTGCTGCATCACTCGTGGGCAATGGAGGGTGCTGATAGCGCTCGATATTGCAGCCAAGTGTGAACAAGATATCATCAATCTTCTCTCTCATATTAAACAAGCAACTTTACTTGGAGAAAAGATAAAAGTTGTTTAAGTCTTTTTTAAGTTTTATCAAGTCAGGTTTTCGTATGTACATCATGTGACCAGACTGGTAGTAGGTCATCATAATATTGTCTCTAAACTCTTTTGGTAGTCCCATATGAGAAAAGTTATATTCCGTCGCAAAAAATGGCGTTGCCATATCGTAATACCCATTAGCAACAAATACTTTCATATCTGGATTGCGCAACATGGCGTGACGAAGTTTTCGACTCATATCAAAAGCGTCTTTTGAAAACTTTTCTGTCTTCCAACTGCTTACACCACCACCCAAAATATGATAAACCAAATCTGTATTAAACTTTAAATCACTTCGAATATAATTCATTAAAGTTTCGGTGTAAGGCCCATGAATCGCCATGTAACTTGGATCTCGATATCCAGGCTGCTCCATCGCATCAATTTCTGGCGTTGTAAACCGACTATCAAGCCTTCCTAACGTCAATCCTTCATCTCGTCGCAGAAAATGTAAAAATGTTGACATGTCGATGATTAAATTACGTCGAAAAATTTGCTCAACAGGTAACCCTGTAAGGTCTGCTAGCTGACGTGCAATTGTGCGCTTTTTATCAAGATCGATTAAATCGCCTTGTAATAAAGCTATAGCGTAGTCAGACATTGCGAATTGTTTTGCAGATGCTATCGCCTCTTCGACAGTTTTGAACTTAGTTCCAAGTTTGCCATGATAGAAAGCCGTAGCGGTATAGGTGGGTAGAAGCATTATGGGAGCCTGAATGTTCACGCCTTGGTCAAACTCATCAAGCGTGTAATTCAAAATGGATGAGATTAAAATGATGCCATTAAAGTTGACGCCTAAATTCTGTCCCATATGGTAAGCAATACCAGCAGACCTAAGTGTTCCATAGGATTCGCCAGCAAGATATTTAGGCGAGCTCCATCGATTATTTCGAGTAAGGTAAAGCCGAATAAATTCTGAAACTGTTTCAATATCTTCCCAAGTCCCATGAAAGTCTTGGTTACTGCCCTCTGCTGCTGCACGACTATAACCAGTACCAACTGGATCAATAAATACAATATCAGTGAGATCTAAAATAGAGTAAGCGTTGTCGACAGCTTGATAAGGTGGCTTTGGCATAAAGCCGTCTTTGTCCATTACCACCCTCTTAGGCCCAAGTGCTCCCATATGTAACCAAACTGACGCAGAACCAGGTCCACCATTGTAGGCAAATGTAATGGGACGATTTTTACCACCCTGCTTTTTGGTATATGCAACGTAAAAAATATTGCCTATTTTTTTGTGTTCTTTATTGAAAACAAAAGAGGTTCCAGCCGTCGCCGTATAATCTAAAGTTGTATCACCAACTTCCAACTCGTGCTCAGTAACCGATGTTACTTCCTCTGGAAAAGGATCAACTTGCTTGTCGCTTTCTTCTGCGAAACTTGATTTCGCTAGGCAACTTAAGAACAAAATGATCACAAAATAAGCGATTCTCATATCAACACCTTATTTACTGGTACATCAATAGACGACGGGACGATACAATAGCAAAAAAGAGCATCTCATAATAAATGCTGAAATTCTTTTTTTAAATTAGTTGCGAAAAACTACTTATACAGATAGTATTGATTCAAGTAGATATTTAACAATCCAAACTAATCAATAACAAACTATTGGAGCTTCCCAATATGGCAGTGGTAACCCTATATATGTCTGATAGAGATGATTCAAAAACGTTTACAGATAAAAAGTCGGCTGATGAATATGACAAGATGCTCGAACTGGCTGAAAATGTCAGTGCTTGGGTCGAACAAAACATAGACGATCTCAGTGAGTCTCAAACTGAAGCGCTCGGAATGTTAGTCGCTACTAATAAGGATTTACTAGCAAAAGCAATTAAAGGTAAGCCTGAACTTTTATTATCAGAAACGACTAGCTCTAGCGAAAAGGACGACGATAATTCCAATGTCACATCAATGGCAGCTAACCAATAAGCACAGAAATTATCAGAGAGTCGCTCAAGCGGATCTGTAATTCTTAGGTTATAGGAATTTAGATTTTCAAAAGTTAGGCGAGCAGCAAAGCGAGCAGTTAGATGATACTTATTCGATCTTACTGCTCGCCATTGTTGTTTCAGGTTCTGGATAAAATCAGTTCTCGGTAAGGAGGCTGGTAGGTATTAATTACTGTTATGATTGCCTGTTAGGACTCAAAATTTTTTCAAATATTGATTCTCTAAATACTCTAGATCCTCTAGATCCTCTAGATCCTCTAGATCCTCTAGATTCTCTAATTGAGACCAAGCGTTTAACTTACTAACTTACACTTAAGTTTAAACCCAACGCCATGGCTTGGTCGTCTGCTCTGAGTAAAACTCGGCTGCATTAGAATTGGAGTAACCATTTTCAATTGTTTGAACTTGGGTAAGATTACAAAAGTCGACCGTACTCATCCGAATTAGCGTTTCATGATTACCTGCTTTAAACGTAATATCAAAGCGGTTAAATAGCTCTTTAGCTATGAATACCCTCATTCCATACAAATGGCCAAAAGGCGCTTCTGAGCCCAGGTCGAACCCAGTGAATAATCCTTCCCGCTGAGTATTCGAGACAATATGAACATCTCTCACATTTAACTCATTGCGCAAAGCAACTAAATCAAGTTCGGTATCCCCAGGAACCAACACTATAGCTTCAGACACACTAAGAACATCTGTTTTGCTCACCAAACTTACAATGATAACTCTTGCGATGGCGGCTTCGGGCAGCTGCGCGAGAATCGCAGTCTCTTTAATACTCTCTGCGTGAGGGTGATGCAAAACCTGATATTGCAAACCTTCTGAGTCTAGATACTGCATTGGAGACAAGAACATAGTTGAAATCCTCGTTCAAAATTCGATGCTCAAAAATACTTCGAAACACAAATGAAAAACCGGAGATAGCATGTCGGTGCAACTTCTCCGGTTCAACTCGAGTTCGATTCAACTCGATAAGGTTTGGCTAGAAATCCAATCCCTAGCCCGTTGTTTAACCCTTTAAGACTTTTATCTTACTTTTGATCTGGAGGGCAAATCGGCCACTCAACACATTCGGTAGTCTTCGGATTTCTGTTACCAGGAGCGCTAATTGCAGCTTCGTCAAATACTGGTTCTTCTTGAGCTCCAGCGCCTACGGCTACATCACCTTGAAGAAGAGTTAGTAAAACAACAAAAATATTTAAATTGATCATATTAGTACAGCCTCATTGTGCCAGCTTCAATTCCACTAGTGAAATATTTGTAACTTCTTGGTTTTACACAATTTGTGCAAAAAACACACTGCATAAAACTTGATTGCTCTTATTGCAATAGCGCTCTTAGTTCGTTTGATCAGGTGGACATATTGGCCACTCAACGCACTCTTGAATAACTGGTTCAGGATTCTTTGGCCCAACAATTTGTGGCTCATCAAACATAGGTTCGGCTTGTCCACCAGCTCCCAAGTTAGCGTCGCCTTGCATAAGAGATAATAAAACTACAAAAATATTTAAATTAATCATGATAAACAGCCTCGATGGATTACATAAGATAAGAAAACATGATTAACAAATTACGTGAAATGAAAAAAAATAGCTGTGCAAATGTCGGGAAAATTATGTGAATTTTGAGATATTCTTGATTAAAAAATCGCCATTTTTGTTCTAAAATCTTAATTTGAACGAATTTTAACCTGTTCAATCAGGTCCACTTCTCCTTCGATCGTCTGTGTACTGATAAACCATGACTCATCATTCGGTAAAGTAATACGGGATCCCACCAGTTTATTTTCAATTTCAATGGGTTCCTGCTCTTCATGACCAAGTCTTAAGACTTTATCGCCTTGAATATAATAAATAGCTTTATCAGTAACACACCATCTACCCGTTTTATTGATGGTTTGATCCGTTTCAAAGAAACTTTGCTCTTTGCCATTGTCTGCTTTAACTCTCCAGAAACCATTGGTTTGAAAAGAAGCAACGTAATGCAGAGACTCCGATACTTCAGCAACAATAAAAGCATCTGTAGGTAGATTTTTTGGCTCAGAATACTGTCCGTTAATATCTACAATTACTTGCTTCCACTGCTCCATATGTTTTACTGCAAGGTAAGCCGACTGGCTGTCATGACGCCATTGAAAGTTCTTATAGTAAAGTTCTGAATCACTCCACAAAATTTCCCGACTGTTTATTTCAATAATGAACCACTTCCCATTTGTGGTTCCTCCAACGAACTGTCCGTTGGGTGAAATCGATAAATCAGTGAATTTTAAGTTTCGCTTTAAATTTGTAAGAGGTAACGCTTTTTTTCCTTCTGATTTAAACCAGATTTGAAATACCCCAGTACGATTCGAAACCCAGGCGAGGGATTGACCATCTCTACTAACTGCGGGAAGAAAATCATCATATGAAGAACTTTCTACTTTTGTAACTTTGGAATGTTGCAAGTCGTGTTTAACCAGGTCGCTTTTGAAGTAAGAACCTGATGTATAAATAATATCTTCCGACTTCAAGAGCAGTGGCGCATAAACAGGTAAAGCTGGTCGCAACACTACATTACGTTTTCGATCTTTCAAATCGTACTTCATTATCTCGTTGAAATCATTTCGATAAACAATACTTTGGTTGACCACCCACTCTACCGTATGCAGAACCGCATTCACCGTATCGATTAGCTCAGTTTCCCACGTTGTAGTGTCATACATCCAAACTTCCGTTTGCGACCAGTTTTTGTTTCGCAGAACCGCTAAGTATTTTCCGTTCTCACTAACTGAGAAAAAGTAATCGCCTTTGCCACTCGGTGGTGGTGAAGCAATCGGCCAGCTTTTTTGAGTGGCGAATGAATATGAATAAATGACAAAAGGATCGTTGACTGAATTAGCTCGATTGAAATACATGCCGGTTCCATCTTCCCACATGTGGCCTTGTGCATTGGGAGATTTTTTACTGCACTCCACCAATTTTCGCTCATTACTTACTTTTTTGGTTAAAGGCGAAAAGTCAGCAGCGTAAAAATGACAGTCATTGCCATCAAACCGTGAAAATACAAATGTGTGGCCATAAGACCACTTGGGAATTCTTTCGTAGCTACTATCAATGCTAAGTTGCGTCAACTCGCCGCTCACCATGTCTCTAACATAAATTTGCCAGAGATCTTTTCCTTCGGGTTTATGGTTGAATAAAAGCCAGCGCTGGTCATCTGAAATCGAAGGATAATTTTCAATTCCTTTAAAGTGACTCACGGGAACGGGACGAGCGTAGTCATCACTTTGTTCAATATAGTTTTGCGAGGCCAGCTGTTTAGCCGTCCACCACCATCCAAGCACGACAGCGACACCTAGTGAAAACAAAGCAGCACCAGCCGCCCAATAATACTTATCTCTTGAGCGCCTTTGTTTTTCGTCTTCAATAAAGTCTACTGGCGCAACTAAGCGATATCCATGTCCTAACTTGTTTTCGATAAATCGTTTTTCTTTATCGGTGTCATCAAATAACTTTCTAAGTGCGGTGACCTGCTTACGCGTAGATGAATCGTCTTTGTACTGATTGCCATAAATAAATTTATGGATGTCCTGCAATGACACATAGGTATTCGCATTGTGCAGCAACAACAAAAGTAAACGAATGGAGTTCGGTGTTATATTTCGGACTTCTTTGGTAGGAGTCGTGACAGTTTTATCGTTAAAATTGATTAAATAATCGCCAATACGAATAGGGTGTGACACCCAATCATCGTAGAGCTCTTGCTCGTCAATAAGTTCAGTGTTTTCAGTTGGCCACTCACTCATTATCTAGAACACTCAATCTCGATAAGCAATAGAATCCAAATTCTTCAGTTTTTTTTATTGTTTTCAAGGAGATACAACCTAAGAGTTTTATTCTAGCATTGATGTGGAACAGTATTAAATCTTATCTCGTAGGATAATTGAAAAGTTCCTACAAGCCTAATGATAATAGGTGACAAGCAGACAATTCACCTCCAGTGTGAATTTTCACAATCCAATTATGAGATATCAAGCCGCCATTAACTCTACAATTCCATCCCAAAAAATCGCTGCTAGGCCTATCACCATTACACTAATCATTATAGGACTAAAATTGAAGTAACTTGGTAAACTGAGCAACAAACTATCCATAAATAAAGTTAATCCAACTGCAGCGGACAACATTCCCAAAAAGGTAAAAATCGATAATATGATAGATCTACGCAACTGTCGGTGAGCGACGGACTCTAGTACACGAGAAACAAACTCATTAGATACAAGACTCTGATGGTACTGAAGTAAAGAATTAATTGACTGAATCATCTTGCCTCCTATATCTAGGTACAAATTAAGGTAAAAACTTTTCAAAATGCTTACGCCACCTGCTGTGGCCTTTCCAAATATCGCTTTAACTCCTGTTTTGCTCTCGCTATATGGGATTTGACCGTTCCCAGCGGCCATCCTGTAATTTGCGAGATTTCAGGATGGCTCATTCCCTCACTATAACTTAAAGTAAGTGCTACCCTGTGCTCAACTATTAACTGTTGCATTAGCTTTTCCGCAGCTATATCGGCTTCAACGGCATCATCGTGTTTTAACGAAAGATCTGCCATATCTGAAGAACACTCAAATCGGCTAGCTCCGGTTTGTACCACTCTTAAAAACCGGCGATATGCCAAAGTTCTAAGCCATGCGGCAAAACTCCCCTGATTCGAAAATTGAGCTAACTTTTCGTACGCCAATATAAAACTGTCTTGCGCAATATCATCGGACAGAGCGTAATCACCGCCAGAAACTCGTCGGAGAAATTGTCTTAATGCCGACTGATGACGTTTCACTAAAACGCTAAATGCCTCGCGATCGTCAATCGATACAACGAGGCTGATTAATTGTTCATCTGTCTGCATATTTGAGGAAACTTAATTGGCTCATCATTTCAATATCAGTTAACTCGTGCACTATGATTACTCTCTTAATCATTATAACGATTAAGTTTCCAAACCAGCAGAAAGCCTGCTCCAATAAACAATGGAAATACTCCAATCATCATAATCCCAACTGTCGCATCTGGATCATTAACAATAAGCCCTGCCGCCATTGCAGCGAGACCTAAAGAAAAAATAACAATGCCGCGACGTAAGTCTTTCACTTTTGGGGAGTGGGTACTACCAAGTTTAGCCAATAATTCAGGCGTTATCTGGTGGCCTTGCTCGATTGACTGTCGAATGGTCTCTTGCACAGATGCTTTTGATTTGTGGCCAAGCACTATTGCTACGATCAAAACTGCCGCAACGGTGATGAATAGTGTAATTGGAATTAATATACCAGAATCCATAACTGCTCTCTCTTCTCTCTTTTAAATAGTAGGTCTTCTTATTAGAGACATCTTGAAAGGTATTTGGATGCGAATCCTGAGAAAAATAAAAACCTCGATAATCAAATATCGAGGTTTTTACCACTACTTGAACGCAACTCAGTATATTTTTTCAGCAAATTAAGCAAAATCCGTTTTGACATAATTCTCTAGAAGAGGATTGATACTAGAGCGGGATTATTTCTGAAAATACCGTTATGCTTCCACCCTATACTAAGGCGATCTTTTTTCACTCATATCAATGAATTGCCTAATCTGGAGTTAAGCAACCGATTACAGTGTAACAACAGATAACTACTTATACAAGTAGCTTTCTGATTCATTTAATGAAAAATTCGTTTAGAAGTACTGCAAGGATTTTACCTATGATACAAATTGAAATAGCCAATTCTATCGAACAGCTTACCGCGATTGAAAAATTAGCGGCTAAAATTTGGGAAGAACATTACACACCCATCATTGGACCCGAACAAGTTCAGTATATGCTAAGTAACTTCCAAACAATAAGCGCAATGCAGGAACAAATTGCTCGTGAAAACTATCGTTATTATTCCATCTTAACTGCTAGTCAATTAATTGGTTATCTATCATTTAAACAAAATGAACAAACTCTTTTTCTTAGTAAACTTTATATCGATAAAGCTTGTCGTGGAAAAGGTTTCGCTCACAATGCCCTAGAATTCATCAGCGATTGGGGAGTTAAGCATCACTGCAATGTGATCGAGCTCACCGTCAACAAATACAACTCTAGCTCAATAGCTGCTTATAAAAAACTTGGGTTCACCGTAACAGATGAAGCTGTTTTTGATATAGGAGCAGGCTATGTCATGGACGATTACATAATGCAGCGACCAATCACACTGATTGCCTGATTAACCGGGCAATAATTGTAGGGATTTCGTCTACACTTAATTGATCCTCCTTTAAAAAGGCAAGATGATGAAATCATTTAACATTCTGGTGATCGATGATGCCAGTATGATACGAGACCTCATAAAGAAATTCGTCAGAGATTACTTTCCGGGAGCCAAGCTTTTCGATGCTCATAATGGCCAGTCTGGGAAATCAGTATTGCTTCACCAAGAAATAGATTTAGTGCTTTGCGATTGGGAAATGCCAGAAATGAATGGATTAGAGCTTCTGGAATGGATTAGAGGTGAAGAAAGATATAAAAACCTCCCCTTTGTTATGGTCACTAGCAGGGGCGACAAAGAGTATGTCATGGAAGCCATTCAAGCTGGAGTAAGTGACTATTTAGTAAAACCTTTTAACCGACAGCAGTTTTCAGAAAAAGTAGAAAAGGCGCTTAAGAGGCATGGCATAAGTGGTCGAATGGCAAAACCTGAAAGAGCCGCGTCTTCATCTTTAGAAGTGTTAACGGGTAGTAAATCTACGTCGAATACATCGACGCAAAATCTGTCTAAAAGCTCAAAGCAAGCGACAAGCTCAAAACAACCACTACCAAAAGGCGTTGCAATTGTGCGCACACCTGAAGGTAGTGTTCGATGTGCTATTAAAAACCTAGATAAAAGTAATTGCGAAGGGATTTTTAAGCGAGATGATTACGTACCAGGGTTACTGGAGCATGTATCTCTCGATATTGAGTTCAAGCAGGACAATCAATCGCAGGTAATGAGAATCAATGGGTTTATTCACTCAATAAAGGCAACCGAAAATAAACCCGACTGTGCACTGATTCAACTGTCCATCACTCTAATGGATGAAGATCCTGAAAAACACCAACTGATAGCCGATTACGTAGCTCAATTTCGATAACACAGTTGATGTCTATTCTTTGATAAAACGTCGTCTAACCACACCTGCACTTCGCCATGAATTTTGTCCCCAACGGCTGAGATTATCCAACCCTATATAGATGGTCGGTAATATCAATAAGCTCACAATAGTTGAAAATGCTAATCCACCTATGACAGCCCTAGCCATTGGATAATAAGGCGGTGAATTTGAATCACCACCAATAGTAGTATCACCAACACTTAGCGGAATGAGTCCTAAGATAGTCGTCGCAACGGTCATCAATATTGGTCGAATTCGATCTTTCCCCGCTTGCACAATGGCATCGTGACGTGCAAAACCTGTGCTTCTCAAATGGTTAATATGATCAACTAAAACAATACCATTATTAACGACAACGCCCATCAGCACTAAAATACCAATCATAGCCATAACGGAAAACTGAGTTCCGGTTAAAAAGAAAAACCAAAACACTCCTACAACTGCATAGAGAATAGAACTGATCACAGCAAGTGGAAATAAAATCGACTCAAACAATGCGGCCATCACCACGAAAATCATTAAAATAGCCAAAAGCATATTCCACAGCATAACGTTATCTGCATCTTGCTCACGCTGAAACGCCTGCCCTAAATTCCATTGATAGCCACTGGGTAATGAAACCGTTTTCATTACTTCTTTGATTTTTTCTTTTGCCTGATCGAGAGTAATGCCCTCATCTAAATTGGCAACGATGCCGATACTGGTTCTTCGATCTCTCCTCTGAATCGTATTTGAAGCCTGTTTGATATTAAATTCTGCAATGCTTGAAAGTGGAACGGCATCTTGACCAGGACGCGGGATCATTAAATGCTTTAAGTCGCCTAAAGACTGTCTGTCCTGCTTTCCAAATTCAAGTATCATGTCAACTTCACGGTCATTACCGCGATAAGAACGTAACGGTTGACCGCGCATTGCAATTGCAATCATTGACGCTACCTGTGAAGGATCAAGTCCCACAGTTTGCGCTTTCACACGATTCACGATTACCTGCACTTCTCTATCTTTCGATGTCGCCTCTGATCTCGCGTCATAAACGCCATCAACGGTATTAATCACTCGAGCAACTTCATTACTTAAGTCACGCAACACTTCAGTTGAGTCTCCAGATACATATATTTTCACGCCTTCTTGCTGTCCACGATTTCGTTCAAACGTAGGATTGCCAATAGCAATTTTAGGAAGGTTTTTCTCAATAAAGTCTCGAATTTCAGTAACCGATTTTGTTGCCCCTTCTTTCTCTTTCAATAGAATTGTCGACTGTGCTAAATCACTACGGTAATAACTGTAGACAGTATCAATATCAAGCTCATCTTGATGAGAATACAAAAAGCCTTCAATAGTATCGACGGCTTTTTCGACTCGCTCTATCGTATATTGACTGTCAATGTTGTACGGCAAAAATAACCTTCTCTTAGTATCGTCGACATAATTATCTTTTGTCACAAATTGAGCAGGGATAGCTACGCTACAAACTATCAAAAGAGCCATGAGACCTGATAGTTTAGGCCTCGACAAAGACCATCGTAAAAACTTCTCATACCTTATCGTTAATCGATTGATGAATGGGCTAGATTTTTCCAAGTTTTTAATTTTGAACTTTGACAACAATAACGGAATAACCGTTAACGCAATAAAAAGAGATGCGCCCAGAGCAATGACGATGGTTGTTGCAACATGACTTAAAAATACTGTCACGTCTACTTTCTCACCGACGATATTCGGTAGAAATACAATCGCAGTAGTAATGGTTCCAGCAAACACAGCAGTACCAACTTCTTTGACCCCAAGACTTATCGCCTTTTGGTTATCATCAGGGTACTTTTCTTGATATCGAAAAATTGACTCAGTCACGACCACCGCATTATCGACTAACATACCAATTGCCAACATCAATCCCATCATGGAGAGTATATTCAATGAAACATCTAAGAAAAACATAAACGCCAATGTGATAGTCAATGAAAAAGGAACGGCTAATGCGACTATTAAAGTTGACGTTATTTCTCGAAGAAAGAAGTACAAGACGACAATGGATAAAACAAATCCGATAATACCTGAGTAACTAATATCTCTTAATGAACTGGTAACCCCTTCTGCTTGATTATCCATTGTGAAAAGCTTTATTCCCTCAAAAGCAGGATCACTCTCGGCAGCTTCGATCGCGGCTATCACTTGTGTCGCAACTTCAACTAAATTTGCATTAGCTTCACGGGTAACACTCATCCCTATAGCATAATCGCCATCTAAATGACGTCCTTCAAATGCTATTGGCTGCTCTCTCACAATTTCGGCAATATCCGACAATCGAAGTCCTTGTTGGTTGATGACCAAGTTTTCGATGTCCTCAATACTTGCGTACTCCCCTTGAGGCTTAACCCGATACCGAAAATTACCATCTGTTATTAATCCAGCTGAAAGAGAAAAGTTCTCTTGCTGGAGACGACGATTGAGATCATTCAAGTCAATATTATGAGCCGTTATTCGATCAGCATTTAGTTGAATTTTTATTTGACGTTTATCCACGCCGTACAAATCAACTTTTGATACGCCATCGATTCTTTCAATGGGTCGTTTTAATTTTCGATCGAGTAAATCATAAGCGTTTGATAAATCTCTTTGCGACGAAATCCTCAACTGCAATACCGGCATGTCTCCTGTTCCGCCAGTAAAAACAAAATATCGCTGCATATCTTGTGGTAACTCACCACGAATAGCATCAATTTTCTCTCGCGCTTCAACGCCTTTGATTCTGGCGTTTTGCTCCCAGTCAAACTGAAGAAAAATTTGTGCATTATTATCAGTCGTTGTGGAGTATAACGTCTTAATTGAACTCATCGTCGCCAATACTTCTTCCATTGGCCGAGTAATTGTCTCTTCGATTTCTTCAGCAGATGAATTCGGATAAGGCACTTGAATGAAAATGCCGGGAAAACTTATCGCCGGAAAATATTCCAAGGGCAACAATTTTGATGTCATTGCTCCTGTGACGAGAAAGCATAAAAAGAACATCATCGTTGTAACAGGGCGACGCATAGCTAGCTTAGTGAGCTTCATAAATTTCCCCTTACTGCTTTCGGTCCATAACACAATAAAGCACAGGAATGACGATAAGTGTCAGAGCTGTCGAAACTAATAGCCCTCCGATGACGGTTATTGCCATTGGCGCTCGAATTTCTGCACCTTCTCCAATCCCCAACGCCAAAGGCAACATCCCCAGGGTTGTTGTTAAAGTCGTCATTATGATAGGCCGAAGTCTCGCTTTTCCAGCTTCAATTACGGCGCTCAATTTATCGATGCCCTCTTGTCGAATTTGATTAATTTTATCAATTAAGACAATTGCATTATTTACGACAATTCCTGCCAACATTATTAATCCAATGAACACGACGACACTTATAGTCGAATTCGTAACATACAATG
This sequence comes from Gammaproteobacteria bacterium, assembly GCA_013373375.1. Taxonomy (GTDB): domain Bacteria; phylum Pseudomonadota; class Gammaproteobacteria; order Enterobacterales; family Kangiellaceae; genus Pleionea. The sequence goes on along the minus strand of JABXHY010000024.1, from coordinate 131,925 downwards.
CATAAACAGCTCCAACGAGAGCAAGCGGAACACTGAACAGAATAACGAACGGATGGAGTAATGACTCAAATTGCGATGCCATCACAAGATAAACAAGAAATATTGCGAGTGCCAATGCCAACTTCAAAGAGTTAAACGACATTTCCATTTCTTCATTTTGTCCTCCAATCGATACCTCAATACCTTTGATATCGGGTAGCTGCTCAAGAATAGCCTGTAATCTTTGAGCGCCTTCTCCTAAATCACCATATGCTAAATTGGCACTAATGATAGCGACTCGCTCTTGAGAAATTCGGTTAATTTCACTTGGCCCAATATTGACATCAATATCCGCAATCGCGTTTAGGGTAATCGGTCGACTCGACTCTGGATTAACGATCAGTTTTCCAATATCGGCTACAGAACTTCTATCGTCTTCCTGAACACGAACCAGAACATCAATTTTTCGATCTCGAAAGGCATACTTAGTGGCGACATCACCTCTTAACTGAGTAACAACTCGGTTAGCAACATCTGGTACGTTTAATCCCAGGTAAGCGGCTTTTTCATGATCAAATCGAATTTGTACTTCTGGATGACCTTGTTGAATCGTCGACTTGATGTCACTAAATCTATCGTCTTGTAACATTAACGTTACTATTCGATCATTCTGTTGCTTTAGTTTTTCTAAATTAAAGCCTTGAACTTCAACTTCCAATGGCGTTTTGAAAGTAAATAAAGCAGGTTTTTCAATCTTAATTTCAACTTCAGGTATCTCTGATAATGCCGACCGTAGATCTCGAATAACTTGCGCTTCTTTTTCTTCATCAACTGGCGAACTAAGCACGACATTAAGTTCACCACGATTTTCACCACCTTTTTCAGGACTCGAGTCCAATCGATTTCCGGTTCCTGCAACGGAATAAGTTCTCGCTATATTTGGAACTTGATTTGCTAGCTTCTGAGCTAGTAAAACAATCTCATCGGTTTTATCCAAAGGTGTACCAGAGGGCGCCTTAATTTCAACTACCAGTTCCCCCTGTGATAACGATGGAATTAACTCAATACCTATTCGATTAACCAACCAAATACTTGAAACAAAACTTGCTAGCGCTATCAGTAATACCATCACTTGATTTTTCAACGCCCAAGGTAAAAGACGAGAGTAAGCATCTGAAAGTGCCCGATAAAAAATATTAAAGGGGATCACTAAGAGCTTCATCGCGTGATGCATAAACTTTCCTACTGCACCTGAGATGATTCGCGTTGATGTAATAAGGAAAAGAGGAAATGTTTGAAATAGAGTGCGAAATGGAAACAATAAAACCGTTTTTAATTTTGACTCGCCACTACGATCAGGGTAATACACCGATTCACTGTCCGACTTTTTCGCACCTGAAGCACTCACCATAGGAATAAAAGTTAGAGCCATAATGAGTGACACTAGTAATGCAAATGTTACGGTCAAAGCTTGATCGCTAAATAGTTGACCTGCAATACCTTGCACAAATACCAAAGGGAGAAACACAGCAATAGTCGTTAGCGTTGCAGCCAAAATGGCACCAGAGACTTCCTTTGCGCCCTGTCGGGCAGCATCTAGCTCAGAAAACCCTTCTTCTTTTTTCTTTGCAATATTTTCAAGTACCACAATTGCATTGTCGACTAACAACCCAACAGCTAATGCCAATCCACCCAGTGACATAATATTCATGGTAATGCCAAAACCGTACATCAAATTGAAACTAATGATCACTGAAATAGGAATCGCCAGGGAAATAATAATAGTTGATTTAAAATTGCCTAAAAATAGGTACAAAACAAGCATCGCTAACAATCCACCAACAAATGCATTGAGTAGCACTTCATCAATTGCTTGTTCAATAAAGCTCGCTTGATTATAGATTTCTTTTAACTCAACCTCATTGCCCAGTGATTTAGCTATACGCTCAATGCGATTGGTTAATCGCTTTGCAACAGCTACTGTGTTTGCATCGCCTTCTTTATAAACTGCAATTTCAACCGCTTCGATTCCGTCGAGACGCGTAATGGCCTCTCGCTCCTTATATTTTTGTTGAACCGTCGCAATATCTTTTAAATAAATGGGTTTGTTGTCGATGGTTGTAATAATTGAGTTCGCGATCTCATCAATGGATTGGTATTGATTAATTGTGCGAACTAAATATTGTTGTGCGCCTTCCTCTAAACGCCCGCCCGAAAGATTTACGTTTTCCGCTTTTAGTCTTGACGCAACTTGTTCAATTGATAAGTTAATTTGACTCAACTTTTCCTGATCGACTAGAACCTGAACTTCATCTTCCAGTCCACCACTTACTTTTACTGCAGCAACTCCTTCAATCGACTCAAGCCTTCTTTTAACTTCCTCTTCTGCTAGACGTCTTAATTCAACCAGCTTTGAATCATCCAGTCTTGAAAAAGAATCCTCCATATTGGTGGATTCTGAGTCAGCTAGGTTTTGAACTTCAGAATTTCGAATATCAGAATTTTGTATTTCTCTATTCTGATTCTCCTTTACTGGCGTCACTGATAAACGAACAATGGGCGCTAATGAAGGATTGAACCTTAACAAACTTGGTCTTTTTACATCTAACGGAAGCTGTACAATATCGAGTTTCTCACGGACATCCAGTCCCGCAAGCCCCATGTCTGTTCCCCAGTTAAATTCAAGTAACACATCTGACTGGCCCGCTTTAGATACGGAACGAATTTGCCTGAGATTTTTGACCACACCAAGCGACTCTTCGATCGGCTTTGTGATTAAGTTTTCGATTTCAGCGGGTGCTGCACCTGTGTAATCCGTTCTAACGGTTAAGGTCGGATAAGAAAGGTCAGGGAGTAATGTCAGGCCCAAACGACCCAATAACACCATTCCAAAAACTAACAACGCTATGGTAAACATTGAGACAGTGACCGGCCGTCTCGTTGAAATGTCAACGATAGAAGCATTAATGCTCATAAATTTCCCCGCTTAGAAAATGACAGCCAGAACGCTGTCATCCTTATGTATTTTTTACTAAAAAGAATCTTGATTGTGAGGTATCTTTCAGTGAAACCTCTTGCCTACTTGCAAATACCAATTAGTAAAACTATCGCTCCGTTAACTTTGCGTATTCGGTTTGTGAAAGAGGCTCATTTAAAACATCGACTTTACTCAAGTTTTTCAGACTATTTTGCCCAGCCGTAACCACTTTATCACCCAACTTAAGTCCTTCAATAACTTCTATGAATTCACCGTTCTCAAAACCAATTGCGATTTGCTCTTTCACCGCAACATCGCCATCAATCCGATAAACCGATGGTTTATCTTCTTCGGCTAGTAATGCATTCTTATGCACTAACAAGGTGTCTTTATGACTGGCATAAATAACGCCTACTCGACCAAACATGCCTGGTCTAAGCGTGTTTTCGGGATCGTTAACTTCTACTGTTACTTTGAAGGTACCACTGCTCGAGTCAACCACAGGGCTTATGCGTAAAACATGACCATTATAAAGCGTCTGTTTATTAGCATCGATGCTTATTCTCGCGAGCTGATTTTTTTGCAATTTAAACAGTTCATTTTCGGGAACATGAATAACCGCTAGCAAAGGTTCAAAGTCAGTAATTCTAAACAGCGATTGGTTTAACTGAACCATATTACCAACTTTAACCATACGTTCTGATACGACACCTTCAATCGGCGCTTTGATCTCGCCATATGCCAGTTCTAATTTAGCAAGATCGTAAGCTGCTTTTTGAGCCTGATAGTCAAACTTTAATCGCTCATAAGTATCTGAGCTGACCATTTTCTTTTCGAAAATTTTTCGGTTACGGTCAAGCTCTGCTTTCAATCGAGCAAGATTGGCTTCACTGCGTTTAAGCTCTAACTCTAATTTTTGGGTGTTGAGGCGCGCCAAAACTTGTCCTTTTTCGACTTTATCTCCTTCTTCAACCAAAATTTGAGTGATAATTTCGCTAGATTTTGCGACAACCACGGCTTCTTGCTCCGCCTCTAAAGAGGTAGTACTCGAGTAAACAGCACTAATATCACCTCTCTGAACCTGAGCTACCTCTACTGGAACAGCAACTACTTCCGCTTTCTTTTCAGCCGATTCAGTAGGGCTTGAAGCGCCACCACCATCTGAGCAGGCAACCAGGAATAATGCAGCAAATCCAATTGCAACTTCCGTAAAACCAAGTTTTCCTTTCATGTTTTCACCACTCTATAAATATCGTATGTAATACAAGTATCGTTTAAAACTGAGGTTACCCAACCACTGTTATACTAAAGCATAACACCAAATCACTAAATAGCAATTTCACAAATGTAACCAGTTAATGCAAAGGTCATCGTTAATATTGCTACGTCCGAAGATAACTGCATTAACCTTGCCAAATCTGTATCTAACTGTTTTCAATAGAATTTTATTATTAAAGTTTGTTTTTTACGATAACAAGTTTCGTCAATTAGACGAAAAGTTGTCTATGTAATAATAGACGCTCAAACACCCATGGTTGGATTAGCTTAATTTGTTAACAAATGTGTATCTCGTACTGATAATTAATCACGAGAAACCTTTTGACTCTAACGGTTGTAATTTACTTCCCAGCATAATAACTTTACTCAAATTTAATCTTTTCCAGCAGAGAATCCTTTCGTCTTTTCTGCTAACAGCTTATTTTTAAACATTTTCGCAATTCAAGACACTTACAAAATAGAGAGCTGAAAAGGTCGGTTGTCGTAAAGTGCAAAAATAAAAGGTTTCTTGTTGCGATTCGTTTTAACTTTAAATATTGGAGAACAGTATGGCTTTCCCGGTTCCAGTTGCAGTCACGACTGCAGCGCAAATGGAAGAGTTCGACTCACTCATTATTGTTTCAACAAATATCGGCTGTCAGTATAACGACCAGCTGGATAAGCAAATTAAAGAGTTTGCAAAAACCGATCTGCGAATTGGTGCTGAAATCGTTTATCTTCATTGTAACGATGCACCCGGTGGGCGTTTAATTTTGTCTCCAGCAGGGGATTTATCAAAAGACTTCGCAGATGTTCGTAACTTTGGTGATGCTGCAAAAAAGGCAATCGAAGTTGCAAAAAATGCAGGCTCAATCAAACCCGCAATCTTGTTAGAAGGCGCACCTCAATTACCGGAGTACCAAAACGCATTAAGTGTTGCTTACCTGTCTTCCTGCCAAGCTCTTTGGAAACCTTTAGAAGCGCGAGAAGTAATCGGAGAAAGTAAATTAGAGCCTATCAAACAAATTGGGTTAGTTGATGTAGACGATAAAGTTGACTGCCAATATCTGACCGCGCTGGAGTCAGGTCGGCGACTCGCGAGAGATCTGTGTGGAACCGAACCCGAGAGAATGGCACCACCAAAATTTGCCGAATATTGTGAGCAAGCTTTTGAAGGCTCTAAAGTTTCGGTAACAGTAGAATCATCAAAAGACACGTTAGAAAATGAATACCCTCTTCTAGCGGCCGTCGCAAGAGCTTCTCAGAGTGTCACTCGACATCAACCACGAGTTATCCATTTAACTTACGAAGGTGAGGGTCCAATCGAGCAAACCGTTATGTTAGTTGGAAAAGCGGTTACTTACGACACCGGCGGTGCAGATTTGAAAGTCGGTGGACACATGGCCGGCATGAGCCGAGATAAAGGCGGTGCGGCAGCCGTTGCAGGCTTTATGCAGACCCTCGCTAAGTTGCAACCGAAAGGTATAAAAGTTGTCGCCGGAATTGGCGCTGTGCGTAATAGCATCGGTGCTGATGCTTATGTTGCCGATGAAATTATCACGGCTCATTCTGGTAAACGAGTCAGAATAGGCAATACCGACGCAGAGGGTCGACTGGTTATGTGCGACCTTTTATCACACATGCGAGCTAATGCAAAAAATGAAACCAACCCTCAACTATTTACAGTTGCCACTTTAACTGGACACGCTGCGTTAACCGCTGGTCCCTACACTCTCTATGTTGATAATGGGCCATCACGACAAAATAGAACAGGCGCTGTGCTTGCAGAGGTAGGTGATCTTTGGGGCGATTGTGGAGAAACTAGCCGCTCAAGAAAAGAAGATTGGAACATTATCAAAAACCGCAGTGAAGCCGACGATGTTTTATCTTCAAATAATGGACCATCGGTTTCTGTTGCAAGGGGTCATCAATTCCCGATGGCGTTTTTAAGCCTGGCAGCTGGCCTTGACGATCACGGTCAATATTCCGACCAACCAATTCCTTATTGTCATATTGACATTGCAGGCAGCGGAGTTGAATCAGGTGACTGGCAACACGATAAGCCAACCGCCGCACCTTTGATTGCACTTGCAGGAAAATATTTGGCGAAATAAGCATATAAATTTTCCTGATAATAAAAAGCCCTTTTGAGAAGGGCTTTTTCGTCAATTATACTCATCTGGTATTAACCACTCTCCAGCATCATAGTAATCGATCTCAATTACTTCACCGTTTTTATAATTAACGCACTCTCCGTGCTGAACCTGACCTTTTAGCTGGCATTCCATTTCAAGATTACCGTTTTTATCATAGTCCTTACAAACACCTGAGCCGTAGAGTCCCGAGTAATGGCAAAAAGTTGAAACGATTTTATTATTGAAATATGTGCAACGACCATCCATCACACCATTTTTGTATTCGCACTCTTCCTCAAGCACATCACTATCAAACCACTTCAAAACTCCGTGAACAACACCGTCTTGAAATAGAGAAATTTCTTTAAAATCGCGCCCACTTTGTACGCATTCGCCGCTCAGTTGCCCCGCCTTGAACTGGCAGTGAACTGAATCTTTGGGTTCCGGATAGAACAACCACCAGTCACCTTCCCGAAGATTATTCTGATAATAACCTTCAACGACCTTTATCAACTGACCGTCAACTACTGGCAACTCTTCAACTAAATATTCCCCATCGAAAAAGGCTTCGTTCATCATCCAGCGTTCAAATACGCCTTGTTTAATACCATTATTTTTCTCACACCATCGACTGACATACTGACCAGTATAGCGATAAGTGTGATTGTAACCAGGAGTGCACTCTAACGTATTTTTGAAACTCGTCTGACTTGCGAATGTTGTCAGTTTGTTTTGATAAGTCTGATAATCACTAAAATAATAGGCATGTAATTCTTTACCTTTAAGATAAAAGAACCCTTCAAGCCGGCCAAACCTATCGTATATTAACTTCGTTACATCAGTGATCCAATCACTTGGGCCACAATAGATAATTACCACCTTTTCGGACATATCAGCCTCCTCCTCAGAGGCTTTTATTGATTGTAATTGATCGTTACCTTTGGCTAACCCCTGAAAGACAATTTTCCCATTAGCATCAAAAAACCAAATCTGGTTACTTCTACTCTCGAGTCTCTCCACCGCGATCAAATAATTATCCACCACAAAAAATCGATTAAAATAAGGTGTTGAATTTTCGAAAACTATTTCACCCTTATTGTTTTCAATTCTAAGAAAGTTTGGTGATTGTGTTTTTTCAAAATGATTTAGAGTACCAAATCTAAATTCATAATCTTTCCCGATAGCATTGAGACGATCATAGTAACTTGTAAAAGAATATCCTTTAACGGTTTGCTCTTGAATGTCAAAACGAAACTTATCAGAAAGATCATTAGACCAAGTAACAGAACAAATTAACGTTAACGTCAAAGTTAATAATCGCATAACTACCCCCTAAGAATTAGTTACTCCTTAAAACAGAATCTTCATTTATCTTCCTTGATAAATTAATACTAGTTAAGTCTTAACGGGTGAGTCAATTTAATAGCAAAGTAAATATTGCAGAGTTTTTTACCAACAATTACTGCTAGTATTCTAATGATACCTTCTCACATCCCGGAATACCTTCAAGATGATAAATAAGATCATCGGTTGGTTGCACTCGCCAATTTTCAGAAAGGTTGATATTCGCTTTGTGTTTATTTGAAGCGTAAGTTATGCGAACGGGTGTTTGCCCTTGTAAACAGGGTTTTATGTAGCGCAACAATTGTTGTGCAATATCATCACCTGTTTGATCATCTTTTAACTCTATCGACAAACACTTTGCGTATTGTTCACGAGCAGTAATAAAGTCGTATAGCGCGACTGTGTTAATTCTCAACCCGCCACTAAAATCATCAAACTTAACATCACCTTCAGCGATCACAATATTATCGTTTGCAATCATCTCTTTGTATTGTTCGTAAATATTGGCACCCACAAACAATGTAATACGACCACTCTTATCGTCCAATGTCACAATTGCAAAGCGTTCACCGCGCTTGTTTTGTCGAACCATCACATCAATGATTAATCCCGAAGCCTTAACGTTAACACCGCGACGAGTTGGTTGTAATTGATTAATTCGATTTGGAACAAAGCGATTCAGTTCTTTCAAATACCTATCGATCGGATGTCCGGTAAGATAAAGTCCAAGAGTTTCTTTTTCGCCTTGTAATACTTGTTCTTCTGGCCAAGGTCTAACTTTCGCCCAGTTTAGTTCTCCCGTTGTAGAGTCTGCAGTGAAGGCTTCACCAAATAGATCATCCTGACCGATAGCGGCGGCTTTATTCTGTTGGTCAGCAGCCTTTATTGCCTCATCTAAACTCGCCATCAAAACTGCACGGTTAGGACCTAAATTATCTAGTGCACCTGCACGAATAAGATTCTCAATCGTTCGCCGATTAACTTTGCGAAGATCAACTCGCCGACAAAAGTCAAACAAATCAGTGTACAAACCATTTTCTCTACGCTCAGACACAAAACTTTCGATGGCACCTTCACCTACACCTTTGATCGCTCCAATGCCGTAAACGATTGTGTTTTCATCGGTAACGGTAAACTTGTATTCACCTTTATTAACATCGGGCGGTGTTATATTTATTTTGTGATGCAAACAATCGTCAACAAATGTGACAACCTTATCTGTGTTGTCCATATCGGCAGACATTACCGCTGCCATAAAAGCTGCGGGATAATGTGCTTTTAAATAGGCCGTTTGATATGCAACCAAAGCATAGGCTGCGGAATGCGATTTGTTAAATCCGTATCCGGCAAATTTTTCAACCAGATCGAATATGTTCATCGCCAGTTCTGGATCTATCCCGAGTTTTTCAGCACCTTCTGCAAATATCGAGCGCTGTTTGGCCATTTCTTCTGGTTTCTTTTTACCCATAGCACGTCGTAACAAATCAGCTCCACCCAAACTGTAACCAGCGAGTACCTGAGCAATTTGCATAACTTGTTCTTGATAAACAATTACACCATAAGTTGGTTCTAAAATAGGCTTTAACGAGTCATGTTGATAATCAGGATGTGGATAAGAAACTTCCGCACGTCCGTGTTTACGATTAATAAAATCGTCTACCATTCCTGATTGCAAAGGACCGGGACGGAACAAAGCCACTAACGCGATAATGTCTTCAAAATTACTCGGCTGCAAACGATCAATCAGGTTTTTCATTCCCTGAGATTCCAGCTGAAAAACAGCCGTGGTGTCTGAAGCTTTTAGTAAATCAAAAGATGCTTTATCCTCCAGTGAAATTTGGTTGATATCGAGCGGCTCTTGATTCTTTTCAGCTCTTAATCGATTAACGATATCCATTGCCCAATCGATGATAGTGAGCGTTTTTAATCCCAAGAAATCAAATTTCACCAAGCCAGCTTTTTCAACATCGTCTTTATCGAATTGCGCAACCAAACCGCTGTAATCTTCGTCACAATAAATCGCCGTAAAGTCAGTAAGAGTTGTTGGTGATATAACAACTCCACCAGCATGCTTTCCGGCTTGCCGTACAACGCCTTCAAGTGATTTCGCCATTTCCCATATTTCTTGGGCTTCCTCATCTTGCTCTATAGCGTCTTCAAGTTCTGGCGCTTCTATCAAAGCTTTCGCGAGAGTCATTCCTGGTGTCGGCGGTATTAATTTCGACAGACGATCAGCCAATCCATAGGGTTTACCCAACACACGCGCAACATCTCGCACAACAGCTTTTGCCGCCATGGTCCCAAAGGTTATTATTTGCGAAACAGCATCTCGTCCGTAAGTTTCCGCCACGTAATCGATTACTCGATCACGCCCATCCATACAAAAATCAACATCAAAGTCAGGCATCGATACCCGCTCTGGATTCAGAAATCTTTCGAAGAGTAAATCGTAAGCCAGAGGATCTAAATCAGTAATTTTTAGTGCGTAAGCGACAAGAGAACCCGCTCCCGATCCACGTCCTGGTCCTACTGGTACGTCGTTATCTTTCGCCCATTGAATAAAGTCGGCAACAATTAAGAAGTAGCCGGGAAAACCCATTTGATTAATAACGTTTAACTCAATCTCTAATCGTTCATCGTAGGATTTTCGTTGTTCAGCAAACTCACCACTACTAACATCAAATAATTGTTGCAAACGCTCTTCCAAGCCCTCACGGCTCACTTTACATAGGTATTCAGCTTCATCCATTTCGCCAGTAGGAAATTGTGGAAGATAGTAAGTACCCAGTTTTAAGTTAACCGAACAACGCTTTGCAATTTCTACTGTATTTTCAATTGCTTCCGGGATATCAGAAAACAATTCAATCATTTCTTCCGCTGATTTGAGGTATTGTTGGTCACTATATTCTCGAGGCCGATCCGGATCTTCTAAAACTCGTCCCATACCAATGCAAACTCGCGCCTCGTGAGCAATAAAGTCATCTTTCTCCAGAAAATGTACATCATTCGTGGCGACAACAGGTGTTCCTGATCCCGTTGCTAACCCAATAGCGGCATGAATGTAATCGTCCTCTCCTTCACGACTAGTGCGCTGCAATTCAAGGTAATAGCGGTTGTGAAATAATGAGTTCCAAAAACCAAGACGTTCAGCAGCCAGATCCATATTCCCTGCCACGAGAGCCTTTCCGACATCCCCCTGGCGCCCACCTGACAGTAAGATGAGTCCTTCATTCCACTCATGAAACCAGCTCTTTTCAATTATTGGCTGTCCGCGGTATTGATTAGTCGTGTAAGCTTTGGAAATTAGGCGCTTTAAGTTGGCATATCCTTCGTCGTTCTGACAAAGTAGCACAAGACGGTAGAAGTCATTACTGCTGTCTTCGGCTCTCATCCAAACATCACAGCCGATAATAGGTTTAATTCCAGCACCTTGAGCTTCGCTATAAAATCGCACAAGACCGCATATATTATTCTGGTCAGTAAGTGCTAACGCAGGTTGTTCAAGCTCCGCGGTTCGCTTTATGAGTGGCTTAATACGGCATAAACCATTGCTCATAGAATATTCTGTGTGCACTCTTAGATGTACAAATGCTGACCCCATAATTCCTCTTAACGACTGCTCTGATTACTCCGCTTATAGTAAGTTAATCCTACTTAAATGGGTAGGCTTGACACACTCAATTATTGGTAATGATTTTCGTTAAAACAGTTTTTTGAATCTGGACACAAACCTAAAAGTCCAAGAATACTTTGATGGTAAAAAGCACGGCCGTAACGTACTTTTACAAGTGAAAGCGATTCAAAAAATTAAAGGATTGGGCTGAAATGGTTTCTAAACGGACTCATCGGAGGTTTGGAGCAGTTTAAAACGAGGGATGTTCTCTCCAGCGACTTCGACAGTTTCACAAAACATGTCAATCGGTCTCACCCATAACCCGGAAGGTTTATCTAAAGGTTTGTAGAGTACAAGCCACTCTTCTGTTTCTGAATGACGTACCAGATCAATCACTTGATACTTTGCTCCTTTAAAGTGTTGGTACGTTCCTTTCTTTATAAATGGAAGTTGACTCATGCGCCTGTTGATTTTATTCGATTATCGTTGACCAATTTTTCGGAGATGCGTAATTGAGACAGCATACAATGATTACTGTTTGACCAGCCAACGTTAGTCCAAATAGAATCTTGCATTTTCGAGCTCCCCCCTTTTTTTGAAAAAGCTAAATGAAGCTTTTTATTCCCGTGCCTCTCCCAAGAATTCTGTGAGTTTAATTGCAGCATTGGATCAGAGTGAAAAATCATCCCGCACACTTTGATGGAATGATGGTACAAGTTAGCTTGCATTCGAAACAATACCAACCAACCATTATCTTCACCTAAAAAATATAACTTGTCTTTAATAATATCACTGGTTTTTTTAAACCCGTCGAGCCTTTTACTAAAACTAATGTGAGCAGGGTGCTCATTCGCAATTGTCGTCCAATTTTCATCCCCAATAAGCAAATCTAGCTCTGACGATTTCAAAAAAATCATCTTCGATTCGTTTTCAGCAAGATTCAAAATAGAATAAGTTATCTTATTTGGCTTAGTCCAATAGTAATAGAGCATTTGTTGAGCAATAGCATCTTCTACGGCATCTATGGACGGATGGTTTAATGTAAACTTGTCCTCTGTTAATTTGAAGAGTCTACTACGTTCCTTAATGATGGGAATATCAAGATTTGCCTGAGACCAAGAAAAGTCTCTCGATGAGTGATTCTTCACCAATACGATTTTTCCGCACCGCGTCAGAACCCAGTGTTTAGAGTCCAAATCCGCTATATTCGCGTCCAAACTCAATCCCTCAAATTTGCTTTTTAAAAATTATAGCAGGATTTTTTGAACAGGCGCGTAAGACCTTCTATGTATTGGAGTCAAACCGAATTCGATTAAAGCATCCCTATGTTGCTTTGTAGGGTAACCTTTATGTTTCGCAAAGCCGTACTCAGGAAATTGCTTGTCTAATTCTACCATTTCACGATCACGAGTAACTTTAGCAATAATAGATGCAGCACTAATACAGGCTTCTGTAAGATCACCTTGCACGATAGCTTCCGCTGAAACTTTAAAATTAGGTACTCGATTGCCATCGACTAAAATATGCTCAGGTGTTATTGATAAGTTTGAAACGGCTCTCTCCATAGCTCTCATAGAAGCTTGTAGAATATTAATCTCATCAATTTCGTCAACTTCAGCTCTTCCTAGCGCCCAAGCTTTAGACTTCTCAATAATTTCCACATAAAGCTGCTCTCGTTTCTTTTCTGATAACTTTTTCGAGTCAGTTAACCCTTCAATTGGTTGCTCAGGATCTAAAATAACAGCAGCCGCAACCACTGCGCCAGCTAGTGGACCGCGTCCTACTTCATCAACTCCAGCAATTAATGCCATGAACAAACACCTTTTATTTTATTCTATTATTTTCCATCAACTGGAAGACTGCTTCAGCGGATACTTTATTAGCGTCTTTCTTAAGTGACTCATGAATTGAATAAAACTCATCGGTCATATCTTTCACCCGATCAGAGCCATTCAAAAGCTCGATAGATTCTTTTGCTAAATTATAAGGGGTGCAGTTGTTTTGAATATATTCTTTTACCAATCGCTTATTGGCGAGAAGGTTGGGTAAAGAAACGTTACTAATTTTAAGCATCCTACTAAAAATTGCATAACTAAAACTCGACATTTTATAACCGACAACCATAGGCTTTTTCAGTAACGCAGCTTCTAATGTTGCTGTTCCAGATGCAATGAGTACAGCATCACTCGCCGCCATAACTTCACGAGCATTGCCAACCGTAATAGTTAAATTAGTAGGTAAATTTATGTGTTTCAGAACGCTTTCAAGTTGATGCTTTCGTTGATCATTGATGGCTGGAATTATAATTTTTAAGTCCGGAAACTCCTTTACACAAAGTTTCGCTGCTTCAATAAAAGGCTCTGCGATAAACTTAATTTCACTCGAGCGGCTTCCCGGTAAAACAGCCAAAACTTTATCATCAGTTTCTAAGTTCAATTGGCTACGAGCCTTTGCTACGTCTATTTTTAAAGGAATGTCATCAGCCAGCGGATGCCCAACGCACTCTACATCAATATTGTTTTTCTTATAAATAGGAACTTCAAAAGTAAACAAAGCCAGCATTAAATCCACCGCTTTTTTGATTTTTAAAATGCGTTTTGGTCGCCATGCCCAAACAGATGGTGAAACATAGTGAACTGTTTTTATTCCAGCGTTCTTTAATGCAAGCTCGAAGTCCAAATTAAATTCTGGCGCATCAATACCTATAAAAACATCGGGTGGATTATTAATTAATTGCTGAATAAGCTGTTTTCGTTTCTGACTGAGTTCTCGATAACGCTTTAAAATAGCCAGAATTCCCATTACTGACAAACGTTCTAAAGGGTAAATACTTTTGCAGCCAACCTGCTGCATTTTAGGTCCCGCAATTCCACTAAACTCAATATTCCCTGAGTATTTATTAGAAAGCTCTTTAATCAAGCCAGCACCTAGGGTATCACCAGATGCTTCGCCAGCAACAATGAATACCTTTTTATTCATGATCGATAAACCTTGCGAACGGGAAAGTGTTTACGGCTATCGAACGATGCCGCGTTCAGATTGCTGAATAAAATCGATTAAACGAGTTAAATGATCACCGCTTCCAATTAATTTTATCTCTTCAATAGCTTGATCGAGTTTTAAACCTTTTCTATAAATTGCACGAAAGGCATTTTTGATATCCCTAATTTGATCCGTATCAAAACCGCGACGCTTTAGCCCTTCTGCATTTATTGCACGGGGCTCTCCCTCATGAAGCATGACATACGGAGGCACATCTTGAGTAATGCTGCTTTTCATTCCCGAAAAAGCATGCTCACCAATTTTACAAAACTGATGTACTCCTGTGAATCCACCTAGAATGACCCAGTCATTAACTATGACATGCCCTGCTACGCTTGCATTATTTGCAAAAATGACATTATCGCCAATAACACAGTCATGAGCGATGTGTGTATAGGCCATGAAAAGTCCATTATTTCCAATTTTTGTGTAACCAATATCTTGAACCGTGCCACGATGGATAGTGCAACATTCACGAAAAACATTGTTGTCTCCAATAATCGTTTTCGTTGGTTCACCTGCGTATTTCTTATCTTGATTTTCTTCGCCAATACTCGAAAATTGAAAAAACCTATTATTTTTTCCAATAGTTGTATCGCCATTAATCACAACATGAGGGCCAACCCTAGTCCCTGAATCAATTTTTACTTCAGGACCAATTATGGAATAGGGCCCAATTTCAACATTGTCAGCCAGTTCTGCTTTGGGATCTATAATGGCAGTTGGATGAATCATACGACGCTCTTTTTCGCACACATTAAGTCAGCAGAGCAAACAACTTGATCATCAACCGTTGCAACTGCACTGAATTTCCACATATCTTTTTTGCGTTTTTCGACAACAACTTTTAAATGTACTTGATCGCCTGGCTCAACAGGTTTTTTGAATCGAGCGTTATCAATTCCCACAAAATAATAAATCGAACCGTCGTTGGGTAACTCCCCCATAGTTTTAAATGCCAATATCCCTGTCGCTTGAGCCAAAGCTTCTAAAATTAAGACACCTGGCATAACCGGTCGATGAGGAAAATGACCGGTAAAGCATGGCTCATTAACCGTGATATTTTTTATCGCATGCAAAGATTCGCCAAGTCTGTAATCCAGTACACGATCAATTAGCAAGAAAGGATAACGGTGCGGCAAGTGCTGCATTACTTGATGAATATCCATCATCGAAATTTCATTTGTTTCACTCATCACCTTTCTCTCTTTTTAATTTTTCAATTTCTTTTTGTAATTGTTTAATGGATTTAGCCATATCATCAAGCTGACGAACTCGCGCAACACTGCGTTTCCATTCTCGATTGCTCATTAATGGACTGCCAGATGAGTAAGCTCCTTTTTCCAGAGATTTGCCGACCTGAGAGCCTGCTGTCACATGTACGCCATCTTCGAGATTGATATGTCCAAGAATAGTCACTCGTCCACTTAAAGTACAGTACTCACCAACGGTCGAGCTACCGGCAACACCAGAATAAGCGGCCATTGCACTGTGTGAACCAAACTGAACATTGTGTGCAAGATGGCACAGATTATCGAGCTTAACATCGTTACCAATTACGGTCGGATTAATGGCTCCGCGATCAATTGTGCAGTTGGCACCACATTCAAAATCATCGCCAATAGTCACCCCACCTAATTGTGGAATTTTGACCCAAACACCTTTGTCATTAGCAAAACCGAAACCATCACTACCAATTATTGTTCCTGAGTGAATAATGCCTCGCTGTCCAATGGTGACGTCATGATAAACCGTTACATTCGGATAAAGCAGTGTTTCACTGCCAATTTTACATCCATCTCCAATGACACAATTTGCTCTTATTTGACAGTGCTCTCCGATAACCGCATCTTTTCCGATTACGACATTCTCTGCAATAGCAGCTGTCTCGGAGACTATAGCCGAGGGCGCAATAATAGCTGAAGGATGAATACCGGGATTTAGTTGTGGAGTTGTATCTAATAATTGAGCAACTCGTGCGAAACCAAGGTATGGATTATCCAGTACAAGCGCATTACCAGAAAAATTGGCCGCAAGATCAGGCGCTAGAATGACCGCTGACGCTTGAGTTGAATCTAAAAATGATTGGTACTTGGGATTACTTAAAAAAGCGATATCACCACTCTTGGCATCTTGAATTGTATTAATAGCGAAGACGCGGCAAGCCGCGTCTCCTTTTACTTCTGCGCCAATTTTATTGGCAATTTGTTCTAATGAGAAACCCGCCATTCAACTATTTCTTAGTTTCCAACAGAGCTCATTTTAGCCAAAACCTTCTCAGATAAATCTAATGATTGATCAGCCCACAATAATGCTGACTTATTAACAATCATATTAACTTTTTCTTCTTTTGCAACAGCAGAAACCTGCTCTTGAATTTTCACTAATAAGGCGCGCTGCTCTTCTTGACCACGACGCTCATAGTCTTCCTGTAAATTCTTCTGCTTAAGTTTAATTTGAGTTTCTAGCTCTTGAAGTTTACGAGATGTTTCGATGCGTTGGTCTTGAGACATAGTAGCAGCATCTTTTTGAGCTTTTTCTTGAAGGTCTTTACCTTGATTTGCAAGTTTATCAAGCTCTTCATATTGCTCTTTAAACTCAGCCTTCAATTTTTCACCAATTGCAACACGTTGCGGAGATTTCGCCAGCACGTATTGAATATCAACAAAACCCACTTTAGATTCAGCAGCAACTGTTGATGAAACAATCGTCATTACAATCGCAGCTACAAAATATTTAATATAATTACTCACGTATAAAATCCTCTTCGTAATTGCTTTAGTTCATTCGAAATAAAATTTGTACTTAATGCGGTTATTTAAAGTTAAAAAGTTCTACCTATATTAAATTGAATTTGTTCAAAATCATCAAACCGCTGTTCTTTTAATGGCCGGCCAAGGCTAATTGAAATTGGTCCCATTGGTGACAACCACTGTACTGCAAAACCCGCAGATACTCGATAGAAACTCGGGTCACTGAAGTCCGGAATAGGCCCGTCTGTGCCATCAGGAAGACGAGCAGTATAACCATCAAATCTGTCAACGTCGAACTCAGTATCCCAAACATTCCCTACGTCAATAAAAAAGCTGGTTCTGACACTTCTTGAATTTTCAGCAAAAGGTGTAGGAAAAATCAGTTCAAGGGTACCGGTTGCACTCGCATTACCACCAGAGGAAAACGAAGTTAATTGAAATACATCGTTCTCTTCTGGCAGACGAATGACTATGGGTGTGCCATCTGGAGCAACGATTGTCTCAGTTAAAGGCGTTCGGATAATTTGCCGAGGTCCTACCGTGTTGTTTTCAAAACCTCTCAAGGAGTCTGAAGAGCCACCGTAAAAGTTTTCAAAGTAGGGCAATCTGAGCGTGTCACCATACCCATTTCCATAAGCAAGGGAAAATGCAGACTTTAAGCTCCATCCTTGAGTAAAGGCCCAATAATTAGAAAAATCATAGGTCACTTTATAATACTCAAGATCAGCACCAGGTGTTGTGGCTTCAAGTGTTACTCGATTTAATGTCCCGCTGTCTGGGAAGATTCCGCGATTTAGCGTATTTCTCACCCAGCCAACTTGACCTTCAAATAACTCAAAATCGAGAGTTGAGTCGGTGTAAGGATCAAGACCAAAACTCGAAAATAAATCAATGATACCTTGCGCTCGACTACCAAATGGATCTTGAGCGTACGAATTCAACTGATTATCCAAAAAGCTTCCACCAACACTAACCCTTGAAACTTCGCTCAACGGGAAGCTCCATGTTACGCCCGCTCCTAGCGAGGTTTGTGACGAACGGTTAATATTTAATTCACGATAATCTGTTTCACGGAAAAAAGCATTGTAACTTAAACTGACACCATCCACCGTAAAGTAAGGCTGCGTGTAATTGAAGCTGTAGTTCTGAATCGCTTTAGCTGTATTAACAGCAAGACCAACCCGATCACCACTTCCCAAGAAGTTATCGTGGCTGACACTCGCCTGAAGTGATAAACCATAAAAACTACCGTAACCCAAGCCTCCAGAAATAGTTCCTGCAGAACGCTCTTTCACTTTAAATTCCACATCGACCTGGTCATCAGTACCTTCAACTTTAGGCGTTTCTACAGATACTGTTTCGACGAATGGAAGTCTTTCCATTCTAGTTTTTGATCGCTCAACGAGTTGAGTAGAAAGAGCTTCACTCTCCATCAAACGAACCTCTCGGCGAAACACATGGTCATCTGTACTCTCATTACCGGAGAAAGTCACTCGTCTAATGTAAGTTCTCTTTTTAGGATCGACAAAAATAGTAAGATCTACTTCTAATTTATCTTCGTCAATATCGGGAACACTCATTACACTCGCGAATGCATACCCTCTAAAACCGAGCCATTCTGAAATTCGCTCTTCGGCAAAACTTATCGCCGCACCGCTGTAGGTATCACCATTTTTGAGTGGAACTAAAGTTCTTAATTGCTCTTCTGTATAAATAAGCTCTCCCGAAAACTTAATGTCACTGACGGTAAATTTTTCACCCTCAGAAACATTAATGGTGATAAACATACCTTTACGATCTGGAGAAATTGCCACCTGAGTCGAATCAATTTGAAATTTTAAATAGCCGCGATCGAGATAATAGTTACGGAGCTTTTCTAGATCACCTGACAACTTTTCTCGAGCGTATTGGTCATCACTGGTAACAAATGAAAATAAGCCTCCAGTACCGAGTTCGAACTGGTCAAGCAACTCCTGATCGGTAAATACTTTATTACCAACAATGTTAATTTCTTTTAAAGTTGCAGGCTCACCTTCATCCACATCCATTCTTACTTGTACACGATTTCGGGACATTTGAATGGCTCGGGTCTTAATCTTTACACCATACTTACCATGTGAGAAATATTGACTTTCAATTTCAGAAGCGATTGCCTCTAGTGCCGCAGGTTGATATACCTCACCTTTAGCGAAACCTGCACTTCTCATTCCATTGAGTAAATCTTCTGTTTTCAGCTCTCTGTTGCCTTCAATTATTATTTCAGCAATAACTGGTCGCTCTTCCACATCAAATATAATTGTGTTCCCTTCGCGTGACACTTTTACATATTGAAATGAACCAGTGCTATTCAGAGCTCGTATGATTGTGGGTAACCTTGCTTCATCTAACTGCTCACCAACTTGAATTGGCAAGTAGGTGAAAAAAGTACCGAGGTCGATTCTTTGCAAACCATTAACTTTAATATCTTCTACTTTGAAAGCAGAAAAGCTAGCATGTGCACTGCTCAATAAGAAAAATAAGCAGCAAACGTATATTATTCGTTTTATTGTCATAAAAGACTCGTTAACTCCACACTACAAACGAGCGATATCATTGATAAATGCAATCGCCATCAATCCTAATACCAGTACTATTCCGATTCTCATGCCATATTCTTGTGCACTTTCAGACAACGGCTTACCTTTCAACCATTCAAGGGTATTGAATAAAAGGTGACCACCATCGAGTACTGGCACTGGCAATAAATTTATCAGACCAAGATTTACGCTGATCATTCCCAAAAAACTTAAGAAATATACCCAACCACCTCGAGCTGAGGCTCCAGCGCCTTCAGCAATCGCTATGGGTCCGCCCAGCGCTTTCGGTGAAACTTCACCAGTAATTAATTTTACAAACGTGGTCGCGGTTAGTTTTAGAACTTTAACTGTTTCGTCATACGCCAATAGAATACTGTCGAGAGGACCCGCTTGATGAAACTCGTACATAGGCATCGGCATTACACCGATTATCCATCGACCATTATTTAGCTCTGGCGCGACCAGCAGTTCTTTTTTCCCACTTTCGTTTTCAATAATCAATTCGATTGGTTCGTTGTTCGAAACTTTCGACATAAAAAGACTGATCTCATTAAAGCTAGCAATAGGCTTTTTATTCATTTCAACAATCAAATCACCGGTGCGTAATCCAGCTAAGTCTGCGGGTAATCCTTCACTGACTTCACCTAATACAGGCGGGATACTTTTCTTCGGTTGAAGTCCAAGACTGCCCAAAACATCAGGTCTTCTTTCATCGACTGCCCAGTCATTAATGCTTAGAAGAACGTCTCTTTCATGCCCAAACACATCAATGACTCTGAGAGAAATTTCTCCTTGTTCACCCAGTCTTTCAACAAGAGCCCATGAGACCTCTTTCCACCCTGTGACAGGCGTTCCGTCAACTTCTACAATTTGGTCATTTAAATTCAGTCCGGCTGAGGCAGCTATCGATTGTTCAGGAGGTTGCTCAACGACTGCTTTGAAAACCCAGGTACCCGATAGAAACATCACCCAGTACAAAGCCAGTGCGAGGACAAAATTAGCGAACGGGCCTGCGAAAACAATAATGTTGCGCTTCCATACCGGCTGTCGATTAAAGGCAAACGCCTTCTGGTCGTCTGGGACGTCTGCCTCTCGCTCATCCAGCATTTTGACGTAACCACCCAGCGGAATACCGGCAATCACGTATTCAACACCGTCTTTACCAACTTTTTTAAATAGCGGTTTGCCGAATCCCACGGAAAAACGGAGTACCTTAACGCCCAGCTTTCTCGCAGCGTAAAAGTGCCCCCACTCATGGAAAGTCACAAGGACGCCAAGTGCAACAAGAAAGAAAAATAAGTTGTAAAGTATGTCTAAAATATTCACTAATTCAGTTTGTTTATAAAATGCTGCGCGTTATCTCGTGCAATGCGATCCTGCTCGAGTAAATCCTCGAGTTCCAGAGCTGCCGGCCAATCTTGACTCGACATAACGGACTCATTAACCGCCGCGATATCAGTAAATTTGATACCACCGTTCAAAAATGCAGCAACTGATATCTCATTTGCTGCATTCAATACCGCGGGCATGCTACCACCTTCGTCAAAAGCTTCAAAGGCTAATTTCAAACAAGGGTAACGATTAAGGTCAGGACTGGAAAAGTCTAATTGAGAGACCACGCTAAAATCCAAAGGTTCCACACCTGCATCAATTCGGTTCGGCCAAGCCAATCCATAGGCAATCGGTGTACGCATATCAGGTTGCCCTAATTGAGCAATAACAGAGCCGTCACAGTAACTGACCATCGAATGAACTATACTTTGAGGATGAAGAACGACCTCCAACTGCTGGGTGCCAATACCAAACAAATAACAAGCTTCGATGACTTCGAGGCCTTTATTCATCATAGTCGCTGAGTCGACAGAGATTTTCTGTCCCATGTTCCAATTAGGATGTGCACATGCTTGCGCTGGAGTGACTTGACAAAGTTGATCCAGAGGTGTCTCACGAAATGGACCTCCCGAACCGGTTAGTAAAATCTTCGACACTTGTTTTCGGTCATACAATGCGCCGTTGTACTGCTCTGGTAAACATTGAAAAATAGCGTTGTGTTCAGAGTCTATTGGCAACAGTGTCGCGTTATTATGTTTCACGGTATCAATCATTAAATTCCCCGTGACAACAAGCGATTCTTTATTCGCTAACAATACTTTCTTTCCGGCACGAGCTGCCGCTAACGTTGGTCTCACGCCAGCCGCTCCGACAATAGCCGCCATAACTATATCGACTTTCTGTTCTGATGCTACTTGCTCTAAAGCTTCAGAACCAAACAATAATTTAGTGCGAGCAGGCAATCTTTTTTGTATCTCAGCGGACTGGTGCTTATTAGATTCATCAGCAATAACGACGAACTCCGGTTCATGCTCACACGCTTGCTCAATTAATTTGTTGGTATTGCTAAATGCCGTCAATGCAAAAACCTGATACTTATCAGTATGCTGAGAGACCACATTTAAAGTGCTAACACCAATGGAACCAGTAGCTCCTAATACCGTCAAGGATTGCATCAGATCCACCCAAGAACTTTCGCAGTTAATAGGAAAAAAGGAGCTACAGCTATGGTGCTGTCCAATCGATCGAGCAAACCACCATGCCCAGGTAACAAGTTACTAGAGTCTTTCACCTGAACTTCGCGCTTTAATAAACTTTCAAATAAATCGCCGATTATGGCAATAAAAACCAATGCGATCATACAAGGAATAAAAATGTAAATTGGCTGAATCGGTAATCCAAGCAGGAAGCTGCCTGCAATCGCCACTCCTAGACTTAGACCAACGCCACCTGCAACGCCTTCCCAAGTTTTCCCAGGGCTTACAGTCGGAGCCAGTTTGTTTCGACCGAATAACTTACCAAAAATGTATCCGCCAATATCAGCTCCCCAAATGATGGTTAGCATAAACAAAACCATGTAGCCGCCCTTGTAAGGGTCAGTAGACAATCCCGCTCCTCGAAGTGCAACAGCCGAAACCCAGAAGCCCAAAATTAAAACTACTCCCATAATAAGGCGAGGAGCCAAATTTTTAGCCCAAAATGAACGATGAGATTTTGAAATAAAAATCATCAGAGCTGCGACAAACCAACCAACTATCGCGAGCCAAAAAATAATTAGCGTTGAAGTAAAGTGAAACTCGATAAACCAGGTAGAGGGCCAAAGATATAATGCTGGTGCCCAATACCAAATACCCAAAGCAATTAAGCTGACAACTAATGCATAAAACGAACGGGAAGTAGTTGAGTTCAAGCCACTGAGCTTTCCCCACTCAAGTGCCATTAAATAGGCAACAATCACTAATGCAACAGCAAATGTAGCGAGATCAATTCCAAACAATAAAAATCCAACCAAAGGAAGGAGCAGTACTGCCGTAATTATTCTTTGCTTTAACATTAAAGGCTTCCTATTTTGTCTGCTCTGCCATTACCTGTTCAGATGTTTGTCCAAAACGTCTCTGACGATTCGAATATTCGGAAAGAGCAGCATCAAGAGCAGTTTCATTAAACTCAGGCCACAGCTTCTCACTGAAGTACAATTCTGAGTAAGCACACTGCCACAGTAAAAAGTTACTGATGCGCTTTTCTCCTCCTGTTCGAATCATTAGATCGACATGAGGAAGATCGCTTCCAACCAACTCGGACTCGAGCATTTGCTCTGTAACAGGTTCAGCCAAACTTTTATTTGGTATTTTTGATATTAATTTATTAACGGCTTGGATAATGTCCCATTTGCCACCGTAATTCGCAGCAATTTGCAACACTATCCCCTTGTTATTACGCGTCAGATCTTCTGCTTTAGAAATTGCCGCCTGTAACTTTTTGTCGAATCGCGACACATCTCCAATAACGCGCAATTGAACATTGTTTTTATGTAATGTCTTACTCTCTCGAGTTAAGCCAGTTACAAACAAGTTCATTAAAAATCCAACTTCTTCTTCTGGCCTCGACCAGTTTTCACTGCTAAACGCAAATAAGGTGAGCGTTTGAACACCGAGCTTACCGCAATGCGCTACTATATCTCGCGCCCTTTCCATTCCAACCTTGTGCCCTTGGACACGCTTTTTCCCCTGAGCTTGTGCCCAGCGTCCGTTGCCATCCATAATGATTGCAATGTGGCTTGGAAGGAGTGATGTTGGTTCTTCAGATGTCATGATATAAATACACAAACGCCGCGGGCAAACGCGGCGCATAGTTCGATAGGATCATCGAGCCGTTATATTTCCATTAACTCGTCTTCTTTTTCAGCAAGAACCGAGTCAATTTTCGCTACGTGATCGTCTGTTAATTTTTGAATATCATCTTGAGCTCTGCGCTCTTCGTCTTCCGATATTTCTTTTTCTTTAACCAACTCTTTAAAAGTAGAGTTAGCATCTCGGCGAATATTTCGAACTGCAACTTTCGCAGCTTCAGCCTCGCCTCTCACCACTTTGATCAAATCTTTGCGACGCTCTTCTGTCAAAGGAGGAAGAGGAATACGAATAATTTGACCTGCAGTATTAGGGTTCAAACCTAAGTCTGAATTCAAAATTGCTTTTTCAACCGCAGCAACCATGTCTTTTTCCCAAGGCTGAACCTGCAATGTGCGGGCATCTGCAATTGATACATTTGCTACTTGAGTAATTGGCGTATCAGCACCGTAGTAAGACACAGTTAAATGTTCGATTAAGCTGGGATGCGCACGTCCTGTTCGAATCTTAGTCAAATCTTGCTTGAACGCATCGACTGACTTGCCCATTCTAGTTTTTGCATCAGCTTTAATATCGTTAATCACAAGGCATCCCCTTTAAAAATTCTTTTACTCGCACTCTATAAGAGTGCCCTCTTGCTTACCTGTTGCGACGCGCACGAGTGCACCTGGATTGTTCATATTGAAAACTCGCATGCGTTTATTATGATCTCGAGCTAAACAAAATGCGGTTAAATCCATAACAGCTAATTGCTTTTCTAAAGCTTCTTGATAAGTAAGCTTTTCGTACTTTACGGCATCGGAATATTTGTTTGGATCGGCCGAATATACACCATCAACTTTAGTCGCTTTACAAATTAAATCGGCTTCGATTTCAATACCGCGTAAACATGCAGCAGTATCAGTTGTAAAAAAAGGATTTCCGGTGCCAGCACAAAATATCACAGCTTGACCTCGATCCATAAACCTCACAGCGAAACGTCGATTATAATCTTCACATACACCTGTCAGAGAAATAGCTGACATAACTCGAGTTTCGATACCTGTACGCTCAAGAGCGTCTTGTAAAGCAAGTGAGTTCATGACGGTCGCAAGCATTCCCATGTGGTCGCCTGCGACACGATTCATTCCCGCTCTCGCGAGTTTTTCACCACGAAATAAATTACCACCGCCAATAACAATACCAACTTGGACTTTAGCGTCGATTATATCTTTAATTTCATTCGCTAACCGGTCCAAAACTTGAGGATCGATCCCAAAGGATTCACTCCCCATCAAAGCCTCACCACTTAACTTCAATAAGATACGTCGGTAAGGTCCAGAGTCAGTTGTCATTAACGGTGCTCCATCGTAATGTAATTAGGTCTATTAGCCGCGCATTTGAGCAGCAACTTCTGCCGCGAAGTCTTCTTCTTTTTTCTCGATGCCTTCACCAACTTCAAATCGCACGAAAGACAATACTTCAGCCGACTTTGATTTTAAAAGTTGCTCAACTGATTGAGAAGGATCTTTTACGAAAGGCTGACCAGTTAGACTAATTTCACCCGCAAACTTACGAATACGTCCACCGATCATTTTTTCAACGATCTCATCAGGCTTACCCGCCATATCAGGTTGTGCTTTGATGATTTCTTTTTCTTTCTCAATGATTTCTGCAGGGATACTTTCTGGGTTTAAGTAATCAGGTTTGCTAGCTGCAATGTGCATACCCAAGTCGCGACCTAGCTCTTCGTCACCACCTTTTACTTCTACTACTGCACCAATACGAGATCCATGCAAGTAGGTACCTAAAATTCCGTCAGCAGACTCTAGTAGAGATACACGACGAATATTCATGTTCTCTCCAATTTTCGCGATCAAATTTTCACGAGTATGATCAACTGTATTACCGTCGCCAAAATCTGCCGCTTTAAGAGCGTCAACGTCGCTGAACTTTCCTTCAAGCGCAATTTGACCAACTTTATTGGCAAACGCAGTAAAGTTTTCATCGCGCGCAACAAAATCAGTTTCACAGTTTACTTCAACAACAGCTGCAGTTTTAGAGTCTGCAGATTTGTTGATAATAATAAGGCCTTCAGCAGCAACACGGCCTGCTTTTTTAGCCGCTTTTGCTTGACCAGACTTACGCATGTTTTCGATCGCAAGTTCAACATCACCATTGGTCTCAACCAATGCTTTTTTACATTCCATCATGCCAGCGCCAGTGCGCTCACGTAGTTCTTTAACTAATGCAGCAGTAATTGCCATGACATTTTCTCCAAAACGTTTGATTTATGTTTTTCCAATTTAAAAAATGAAAAAACAGAAAACCGGTATCTTTCTTTAACCTTAAAAAAGGGGGCCTAGCCCCCTTTTATCCGAATTTAATTTCGAATAATTAGGCGTTCTCAGCTTCTTCTTTACCAGAAGCTTCTTCAACAAACTCGTCTTCGCCTGCTTGCTCTACCATTTGAGCCGACTGACGGCTGTCAAGAATGGTGTCAGCAATTGCACCGACATAAAGTTGAATTGCGCGAATTGCGTCGTCGTTACCAGGAACAACATAATCAACATGATCGGGATTAGAGTTAGTATCGACAACAGAAATCACTGGAATACCTAGTTTCTTCGCTTCTGCAATTGCAATGTGCTCATGATCAGCATCGATTACAAATAATGCGTCAGGTAAACCACCCATGTCTTTAATTCCACCGATACTGGATTCTAACTTTTCCATCTCGCGAGTTTTTAATAGGGCTTCTTTTTTAGTAAGACGGTCAAATGTTCCGTCTTGACTTTGTACTTCAAGCTCTTTCAAACGTTTAATAGATTGACGAATCGTTTTGTAGTTCGTCAGCATTCCGCCCAACCAACGCTTGTCTACGAAGAATTGACCACAACGCTTCGCTTCTTCAGCAACGATTTCGCTCGCGGCACGTTTAGTACCAACAAACAAGATTTTGCCTTTACGAGAAGCAACGCTAGAAATGAAGTTAAGAGCATCATTAAACATCGGCACTGTGTGCTCGAGGTTAATGATATGAATATCGTTACGGGCACCGAAGATGTACTGCTTCATTTTAGGGTTCCAGAAGCGCGTACGGTGACCAAAGTGAACGCCCGCCTGGAGCATGTCACGCATTGAGACTTTCGCCATTTTATTTCTCCAATAATATCAAGGGTTTAACCTCCACCAATCCCATAAGTCAACCAGCGTACCTTCTCGGTTTGCCAGCACCCTAACTCATGTGCCGATTGATGTGTGTTTTAGTGTATCCAGCAGGAATTCCCAGCTGGGCGCGCTTTATACCATATTTCAGAAGCAACGACAATCTGAAAGCGTAATTGGGTACTGTGAATTCAAGAAATCCTGTCAAAAGCTTATATCTTCAACATTAGAGCCATTACCTAACGCCATTCAATATCCATCCCGCAAACTGCTGAAAACTATTTCAATTAGCGGAAAATGACACCTTAAAGAATCATTATAAGTTGGATTTTGTTCAAGTTAGCGTCGATCTTAGGATGATTAACCAACAAAAACACTATAAGATCCGAGTGTATCGAATTCCTCACCGAAACTTACAGAGTAAAAAAATGGCGATTAAAATCAAAACAGCTGACGAAATCGAAAAAATGCGAGTAGCCGGACGACTGGCTGCTGAAGTTTTAGAGATGATTGAGCCACACGTTGTTGCTGGAGTAACGACCAATGAGCTAAATCAAATTTGTCATGACTACATCGTCAATCAGCAACACGCGATTCCAGCACCACTCAACTATCACGGGTTTCCGAAGTCAATTTGTACATCGGTAAACCATGTTGTCTGCCACGGCATTCCAGCAGACAAACAATTAAAAAACGGCGACATAATCAACATCGATATAACAGTGATAAAAGATGGGTATCATGGCGATACCAGTAAAATGTTTACGATTGGACAACCCAAAATTTTAGCTGAGCGCTTAATAAAAGTTACTCAAGAATGTCTTTATCTGGGTATCGACATGGTAAAGCCAGGAGTCCAATTAGGAGACATCGGTTACGCCATAATGAACCATGCCCATAAATATCACTACTCTGTGGTTCGCGAGTACTGTGGCCATGGAATTGGAGCAGAGTTTCACGAAGAACCACAAGTCCTCCATTATGGTAAACCAGGAACAGGCGCTGAATTAAAGGCTGGCATGTGTTTGACCATAGAACCCATGATAAATGCGGGAAAACGTAACGTAAAATTGTTGCCCGACGAATGGACAGTTGTTACCAAAGATCGCAGCTTATCAGCCCAATGGGAGCATACTCTTTTAGTCACTGACACCGGTGTTGAAGTTCTAACAAAGCGTTCAGAAGAACCCTATTAATCAAAGCTATTGCAAATTAAAAAAATAATTTAATGAAACGACGGACCTTGAATCATCTGCAGCTTCCGGAGCCTATCGAAGTTACGGCTGAATCAGTTGCTGACAACAGTGCAGTTGCCGCTTGTAAAAACTATATTAGGCAAGCTAGAGCTGCGTTAATTGCTGGTTTTTCTCAGCGTGTTCCTGTAAGTCGCTTGGTCATCGCTCAAGCAGACATTGTTGATGCGTTATTAAAAAGTCTTTGGCGAGCATTCAACGTTGATAGTAGGAATGCTTGTATGGTTGCCGTCGGTGGTTATGGTAGAGCGGAACTTCATCCAGGTTCCGATATAGATTTATTATTTCTAGTTGCATCACACAAAAATAAGTCGGTCGAATCACAACTCCAACCATTCATTACTTTCTTATGGGATATTGGCTTGCAAATTGGTCATAGCGTTCGAACCGTTAAGGAATGCCAACAACAAGCTGAGCAAGACATTACCATTGCGACTAACCTTATAGAATCTCGCCCGATTGCTGGAGACGACAAACTTTTTGATGAAATGCGACATAAAACGGGGCCCGATAAAATATGGCCAGCAAGAGAGTTTTATGAAGCAAAAGTCGCAGAGCAAAAAGCTCGTTATAGAAAATATCGAGGCACTTCTTTTGAATTAGAACCCAACTTAAAAGGTAATCCAGGTGGATTAAGAGATGTTCAATTGGTTGGCTGGATTGCGAAACGTTATTTTAGTTCGGAGTCTCTTCAAGACTTAACCAATAGAGGCATTTTTTCGCTCAAGGAATACCGAACCTTAATGACGTCACAATTATTTTTATGGCGAGTAAGATTTGCACTTCATATCACCACAAACCGCAGTGAAGACAGATTACTTTTTCAACATCAGAAAAAAGTGGCTGAGTTTTTAAATTTCAAAGACAAACCAGAATCGCTTGCTGTCGAACAACTGATGCAAAAATATTTTCGTGCAGCGAGTCGAATTCGAAATGTTACTGAGCTTTTATTGCAAGTATTTGAAGAAGTTATTTTAGATCGCGACGAAAAAGTTAAAGTTGAAGAAATTGATGAACACTTCCAACTAAAAAATGACCGCATTGCATTGAAAAATCCTGAGCTAGTAACAGAAAAACCAGAACTAATACTTAAGACATTCATCGTTGCGGCAAAAGTCCCAGGAAATAAACACGTCAGTGCAACAACTTTACGCGCGATACGCGATAACCGACACCTAATTGATGAAAGTTATCGCACCAATCCCGCTTATAAACAATTGTTTCTTGAATTTTTCAGCATTCGACATACCGGTGACCGTCCTTTTTTCCTTCTTAAGCGAAACGGCATTCTTGCCGCCTTTCTTCCATTGTTCGAGAAGATATCAGGGCAAATGCAATTCGATATGTTTCATACTTACTCGGTTGATGAACATACCTTATTTTTACTCAAAAACTTAACTCGTTTTGCAAACCCTGAGTTCGAACAGGAGTTTCCATACTGTAGTAAAATTATGCAGAACTTGGAAAAACCGCATTTAATTTTTCTTGCCGGATTATTTCATGACATTGCAAAAGGAAGAGGTGGTGACCACTCTGAACTTGGAGCGGTCGATGCTGAAGCCTTTTGTCGTTATCTAAATTTGGCAGAAGAAGAAACTAAAACGATTGCCTGGTTGGTACAATTTCATTTAGTCATGTCTGTTACAGCTCAACGCAAAGATATTTCGGATCCGGAGGTTATTGCCGAGTTTGTTGGACAAGTTAAAACTCAACAGCGACTGGATTTGCTCTACATTTTGACCGTTGCAGACATTCGAGCGACAAGTCCAAAGCTTTGGAACTCATGGAAAGACGCACTACTTCGCGAGTTATATTTAGCCGCGAGTAATTATCTGGCTCAAGACAAGCCCAAACAACTATCACAAGCTGAGCATATCAACGCGATAAAGCAACGGGCTTTACAACAACTTGGCCAACAAAAAGTATCTGAGTCAGAAACTTTAGCTTTATGGGAAACGCTTGAAGAGAATTACTTCAAAACAACACCTGTTGATCGTATCGTTTGGCAAACTGCATCCGTTATCAAACACGCTCATGGTAAAGGCCCGCTGGTCGAAATTAAAAAGCATCATAATCAAGCAGGTACCGAGGTATTCATTTATACATCCGATCAGCCTGGTCTATTTGCTGCGATAACAGCAATACTCAGTCAAAAAAACTTGCGAACTCAAGCCGCCGATCTGTTTACCAATAGTCATAATAAATGTTTTGATAGCTTTGTTGTGCTCGAAGAATCAGGAAAACCAATATCATCCGTTACTAGAGTGCAAAGTATTCGAAAGCTGCTACAAAAGAAATTAAAGAATATCGACGGAATGTCGAAGAAAGTTCAGCGGCACGTATCAAGCCGTATCCAGCACTTTGATGTTCCTACAAACGTAAGATTCAACTCTGAAGATCACATGCGTTATACCGAATTAGAATTGACAGCTCTTGACCAACCCGGTTTACTAGCCGCCATTGGAGAAGCCATTCGTAAGTGCAATATGTCGATACACTCGGCCAGAATTATAACGCTTGGCGAGAAAGTCGAAGACTATTTTGAAATTTCTACGATTGACAGAAAAACATTAAATAAGGAGCAAAAGGCGACTTTAAAACAAGAGCTCCTTTCGCAAATCGAAAACTTATAAATTAAAGAGACGTTACCATCATGTATCAACAATTAGAATCCACTATCGTTGAAGCTTTCGAGCAACGCCAAACTTTTTCACCATCAAGTGCTCCAAACGAAGTCAAAGACGCAGTAAAAGAAGCGCTTAGTTTAATTGACTCAGGTAAAGTACGTGTCGCGGAAAAGATTGATGGTGAATGGCAAGTCAATGAGTGGCTAAAGAAAGCCGTTTTGTTATCGTTTCGTCTTAACGATAACAAACCCATGGCCGGTGGCTACACTCAGTTTTTCGACAAAGTGCCTAGCAAGTTTGACGGTATAAGTGAAAGTGAATTTAATGCAATGGGTGTTCGAGTCGTTCCCCCTGCAACAGCCAGATTTGGAAGTTACATAGCGCCTAACGTTGTATTGATGCCATCTTACGTCAATATTGGAGCTTATGTTGGTGAAGGCACTATGGTTGACACTTGGGCAACCGTGGGTAGCTGTGCACAAATAGGTAAAAATGTTCACCTTTCTGGAGGAGTTGGCATTGGTGGAGTACTAGAGCCCTTACAAGCATCTCCCACAATCATTGAAGATAATTGCTTTATTGGAGCACGCTCAGAAATTGTTGAAGGCGTTATTGTTGAAGAAGGAGCTGTTATTTCAATGGGCGTCTATATTGGCCAAAGCACGCGAATTTATAACCGAGAAACACAAGAGATTACTTATGGACGAGTACCTGCTGGCAGCGTTGTTGTACCAGGAAGTTTGCCGTCTAACGATGGCAAATACAGTTTGGCCTGTGCTGTAATTGTAAAACAGGTTGATGCTAAAACTCGAGCTAAGACAGGCATCAATGAACTTCTTAGGCTCGCTGACTAGCAGAAACAATAAAAAACCTCGAAAATCTTTTCGAGGTTTTTAACTCAATATGTGAGCCAGACTTAAACAATCAAGTTGTCACTAAAAGCAAATCCAAACGGCCGCCGGTCGTTTACATTTTCCAAAATTGAAAATAGTCTCTACCGTGTAGCTTTTCTCCACCAGCACTTCAGGAGGAGTCGGTAATGTTGTCAGTCGATTAAGTTCATCTGTTACTGCATCTTTCAATTTATCAGGAAAATCGCCACTCGCATAAGCCACATTGGTTACCTGGCCTTCTCGATTAACCGTGACCTGAGCCACCAAATCATCGCGACTAACTTTCCGCAACGTCCTGGGAGGTCTGGGAGTCGCTCGAGTTTCTATTGCATTTTTAAGCTCGATTAAATAATCACTTTTTAAATCTTCCAGTAAAGGATTAAGAGCTGCAATTTGTGCGACTGGCGGTTCTTCATCTTCCTCTTTGGGCTTGGAGACTTCTTTTTTGGTTTCGGTAACAGCAGGTTTAGGTTTTGTGACTTCCTTTTGAACTGGTTTGGAGACGACTTGTTTCGGTTGTGGTTTCGGCTTCGGAGCTTCCACCTCTTTCTTTGGCGTTATTTTTGGTTTGCTCTGAACTTTTGGTTCTGGTGTTGAATTTTCCGCCACTTGCGAATCAGTGAGCGAAGGTTTGTTACCAATCATTTCTTTTGCCCAAGCTTGTCGTCCATCAGCGATACTCAGCTCAGCAAACTCTTGTTCAAGGGCAGGAGCAACCGGAGACACTAATTCACGATAAAAATTCTGCAGTTTTAACTTTTCTCCAACCCAACCTCTAAGGAGCAAGTTAAAAAAACCAGGACGCTTAATTTCAGCTACGACACTGCCATTAACTTTCATCGTCAATGAGCCTTTTGCTGGCGCATCAAACCGAATTCTGTCGCCTCGACGATAATCTTGTCGGATGAAAGTCAAAATCTGCTGCAATTCACTTTGATAACTAGCAACATCATCAGGTGCGTTATTGACCAGAATACGCTCAAGAAAAACGCGAGCAAACATTCGTGACGATAACCTTGCAGGAATGAATCTCAACTCCATCGAGCGATTTCCTTTACTGTTTAACCAGCCTTCAGGATCGGACGCATTCTCCTGCGTGTAAATCGCTGCAACATAAATTGGCTCATTTAAGTGTACAAATGTGCTGAGAGCTCTCAATTCTGAGCTGCTCACTTTTGGTGCGAAACCAGCAACTAACAAAGCTAATAGAAGGGGGATAAAGCGTGACATTAATAAATTTATACTCCAATACTCAAACTTCAATGCGACAGGCTCTTTAGCAAAATAATGGCTTGCACAAAATTCGTACTAATTATAATCCATTATAGTGCAAAACGCCTAATGTTTGCATTTTGAGATATTTGAATTTTACATGATCTGGGCGAGATGCGCCTAACAATTTTAATTTTCTTTGGCAATTAAAAGCGAACGCCCACTTATTAATGGTGCTGTTGCAAAAGCAAAATGAACGCCCGCAATAATCATACTGGCGGAATACAAACCACGATGGCTCAACCAAAAGCATCCTTTGAGTCTTACAGAGACTTCTATTATCGAATAGTTCAATATGACTCAGTCGATCTGCAAGAAGCTTCAAAACCAGCTACATTGATGAGCTCTGGTTAAATTAACGAATAAGGAAGTTAGCTTTAGAATTGCCAAGCTGACGTTGTCGAGGGGGAATTTTTCGAAGTCACGACAAAATTCGAAGTCACGACAAAATTCGAAGTCACGACAAAATTCGAAGTCACGACAAAATTCGAAGTCACGACAAAAAGAGTTAGAGAAAGCCATCCGAGCTCGTTAGAAAGGAAAGCTTTCTCTTACTCAGCTTTGAGTATTTCACTCATAAAAAAATATACGACCGCCCTGCTTTTAAATCAACCATTAATGTTTTTTTTTGCTCATTGTCGATTCTTTTTTAAAGAAAGCATTTTTCTTGCGCCTATTCCACAAATATCACTTTGGAGAGTCACTGTTTCTAAAAGCAGCTTTTATCCAGCTCTTTTTAAAGCGAAAGGCTGTCAGCACTACTTTTACAGCCGGAAAATCAACCGAGTATTGAAGAGGGATTACGTAAAAGCGCAACAACTAATAAGTCACTTACATACCCATTTCAAATGGAGATCGAGACCACATCATTCTGGAGTTACTTCAAATGGGCTTCAGATAAAACGAAACGATAGCCTACTATGGATTTTTTGGTGGTTCGTTTACCTTGGACAAGTTTCGCTTTATCATAGCGTTATCACTGACTAATTATACAAACTTATGATAAACGTATACGGCATTAAAAACTGCGACACTATGAAAAAGGCCTTTAATTGGCTCGATCAAAATGATATTCAATATAACTTTCATGATTTTAAAAAAATCGAGTTGCCGAAAGAATTAATTGCAACATGGTGTGCATCATTACCTCTTGATCAACTCATAAATAAGCGCGGTACAACTTGGCGTAAGCTCGACGAAGATACCAAAAATAATTTAACGGCTGAGTCAGCTGTGTCGATCATTCAACAAAATCCTAGTGTGGTAAAACGCCCCTTGATCGAAGTCAACGGCGAACATTACATCGGATTTAAACCTGAGCAATATCAAGGGATTTTCTCTTAATGACAAGTCTGTCGACGATTGAATTAACCAAACAATTAATAGCAAAGCAATCAATTACTCCAGAGGATGCGGGTTGCCAAGAATTAATGGCAGAATGGTTAGTACCGCTTGGATTCGAGGTCGAAAATATGGACTTTGAAGACACCAAAAATTTATGGGCGTTACGTTCGGGTAACATTGATGGAAAAGGTCCTGTTTTTATTTTTGCAGGCCATACCGATGTTGTTCCTCCTGGCAATCAAGAAAAGTGGAATACACCTCCTTTTGAGCCAACTGAAATTGGCGACATGTTATATGGACGTGGTGCTGCAGACATGAAGGCCAGTCTGGCCGCAATGTTAGTCGCGACTAAACGATATATTGATCTATATCCTGAATACGATGGCAGTATTGGATTTTTAATAACAAGTGACGAAGAAGGTCCGTTTATCAACGGTACCACACGAGTTGTCGATACACTTTTAAAACGCGGCCAAGTGGTCAACATGGCATTAGTTGGTGAGCCTTCATCAACCAATAAACTGGGAGATGTGGTAAAAAATGGTCGTCGTGGCTCTTTAACCGGATGGTTGACGGTACACGGACTACAGGGTCATGTCGCTTATCCCCATTTGGCAAAAAATGCAGTGCACGAAGCATTAGTTGCGTGTGCCGATTTAGCCCACAAAACCTGGGATGATGGTAATCAGTACTTTCCCCCAACAAGCTTCCAAATAACTAATCTCGAAGCCGGAACTGGCGCAGGTAATATTATTCCTGGTGAGTTGAAAATTGAGTTTAATTTTCGTTACTCGACGGAGCAGTCTGCCGAAGGACTTCAGCAGCAAGTGATAGATATTCTAGAAAAACATGGTTTAAATTTTGAGTTAAACTGGAAACTAAATGGAGAGCCTTTTCTTACCGAACAGGGTGAACTACTCGATGCGTGTTCCCGTGCGGTTGAATCTGTTATGGGTTACAAACCGGAAGCTCTAACCACCGGAGGCACTTCAGATGGACGCTTTATTGCTAAAATGAATGCTCAAGTTGTTGAGTTAGGTCCTGTTAATGACACTATTCATAAAGTTAATGAATGCGTTGCTATCGCTGATATTGAAAAGTTAACAGATTGTTACTTCGAAGTTTTGAAGAACGTGTTTATTAACCGATAAAACGCAACCTGTTAACTTAGATTGTTTGAAAGAAGAGTCGACAATAGATTGAATATTGCAGTAATTAGAACGACTTTTAACGCAGCTTTGGAAAAAGACTTTGGATAATACCTTTGCCCAACAATTTGAACATTGGTCGGATAGCTCCAGGCTACTATACGGCCTCGAAAACTCTTATATTGTTGAGCATACTTTAAGCGATCAAACTATTCGATTGCATAAGGATGTGATTGCACAGTTAGAAAAGTTAATGTCTGATCTTAGCAAAGTGGGTCTAACCATAAGGATTTTAAGCCACTGGCGAAGCTTCGAGTATCAGCTTGGTATTTGGCTAAAAAAATGGAATGGCCAAGCGACAATACTTGATCGCAACTCAAAACCACTCAATCCAGCTGATTTGTCAATCGACGATAAAATATCATCTTTGTTTTTTTGGAGTGCATTACCAGGGTTAAGTCGACACCATTGGGGAACTGATTTTGATATTTTTCTAGCCGAGCCTATTAACAATAATTATTGTGTCGAGCTGATTCCACAAGAGTTTAAAACGGGCGGGATCTGCGAACACTTAAATAATTGGCTGGATAGCAACTTAGCTCAATATCAATTTTACCGCCCTTACGATAGAGATCGAGGAGGCGTCAGCCCAGAACCTTGGCACATTAGCTTTAAACCTATCGCGCAAACTTTACAGAAAAAAATATCGGCAGCCGAAGCTGCCGATGTGATAATGGGTAGTGAAATACCAGAGAAAAGAAAACTTTTAAAATTAATTCCAGACTACATTAAGCAGTACGTTAATAATGTCGCAGGGTAAACCTGTCGGAGAGCAAATCTTAACGAGCTCGACGTCGTCTTCGACGTGCAACCACTCTTCGCATCATTTCGATGTCACTGATTTTATCGTTATCACCTAATTGCTCAGAAGAATTAGCAACTATGTCTTCGAGCTGAATTTGTTGTTCATTCATATCGTTAACTGTGTCTTCACTTAACTCAGAATTAGATTCGGTTAAAGACTCGCTAAATGTTGGTTCTGTTCTTGTTTTTTGTCCTTGTGGATTTGGCCACGGATAAATTTTTTCCTGAGCATCTCCACCGCTATTCATTTCATGCTTTACATACTGTTGATCGTTCACCAGCTCAAGCTTAGTCGACTGATGTGTTTCTTCACTTGTTGATCGATCAATTTTCAAGTTCTGACTGCGCAGAATAGTATTTGAATGCGCAGGCTTCGATTGAGAAACGCTCTTATCGGCGTTCGCCTTTACTAAACTTTCTTGTTCAGATTTAGCATTGCTCATGTGAGCCAATGTTGATTCTATAGATGCGCGCTTAATCGTACTAATTTGCTGTTTCAGTTCGGAAAACTCTTGCAACAATGCTTGTCTTTCAGAGAGCTGCTTCTTTTCAAGAGCAGCCCACTTCTCACGAAATACTTTTAAGTCCGCAGCAGTGTCAGAGAACCGAGACGCCGTTGCTTTATCTGCCACTAAAGAATTATCTTTCGATGTATTCTCTAATGATGGACTTTGGTTAGTGGTGTGTTCTTTGACTTGTTTTATCTTTGAATCCGTATGTTGAGACTCAACTGCTTCGCTTCGAGACACAATTTTCGCAGACGGTTTCAATGACTTTACATTAGATTCTGCAACTGTCGCAGACTCATTGCCAAAGTTTTGCAACCAATCCCCTGCAGGCTTCCAGCTCGCTAGTTTAGAGTTCCATACCGAATACTCGGGATCAGTGCCCACTCGTTTTTGTAGTTGTTCAAGAGAAAACGGACCTTCGACTCGTCCTTTACGTCTAAAATACCAAGATTTGCCTTGCATAATCTGCTCCTTGCTCGTACTGCGTATAGTCTAGTATGCAACGCTTTAAATGCTGTGATTGCCATCACATAGAAATTGTGAATAGTTGTATTTTCACGTCAAACAATGACGACAATCACAATAAACCACCAGTTTCAATCCTTGAGATTTGGTCGTTGATACCGCTAGAACATATGCTGGCCACCGTTAACCGAAAGATTCGAGCCGGTAATAAAACCCGATTCTTCTGATGCCAAAAACGCTACCGCATGGGCCACTTCTTTAGGCAGCCCAAGTCGACCAACCGGGATACCTTCAATAATATGCTGCCGAATTTCTTCAGCAACGGCCATCACCATTTTAGTCGCAATATAACCGGGAGAAACCGTATTCACAGTTATTCCCTTTCTCGCAACCTCTTGCGACAAGGCCTTAGTAAAGCCATGCATGCCCGCCTTGGCTGCAGAATAGTTAGTTTGTCCTAACTGACCTTTTTGCGCATTAATGGAAGAGACATTGATTATTCGTCCATATTGGCGTTCGATCATGCCATTAATCACATTTCGAGTCATGTTGAACACCGAGTCGAGATTAGCATTAAGGACTTCATCCCATTGGTTTTTCGACATTTTCTTTAATGTTGAGTCGCGAGTCACGCCTGCATTGTTCACCAGTACGTCAATTGGTCCGAGCGCTTCTTCAACATGCGCAATACACGCTGCACAAGAGTCAAAGTCTCGAACATCACCGTAACTGATATCGAATTCAAAACCTTCTTTTTGCTGTGCTGCTTGCCAGGATTGTGCAAGGTCATGATTACCTCCACTATTGTATCCTGCTGCTACTTTATATCCTTCTTTTGCTAACCGCTGGCAAATTGCAGTACCTATACCACCTGTACCACCTGTAACTAAAGCAACTCGCGTTGACATTGATGTTCTCCCCTTTGAAAAAAGCGATCGTTTAAACTAAATAGCTACTGTGATTCTTTCTTATAAACTGCATCTTTTATGTTGCACAAATGTGAAGCTAGCAAAAAACATCCCCCAAGGCCATTAAGATGATAAAATTCATCTTAATTAACGATAAAGTAATCTATAATGACGTTACTAAAAACATCCTTGGGCACTTGTGAAGTGCAACGCTATCCAAAGGTGCGTGATCAAACGCTTCTTCCATTCGATCATGCTGACAAAATGCTACTTAACTTTTTTGCAAATGAATCAATACTTTCTCATGAAAAGTTAACTCACACATTTATCGTCAACGATGAATTTGGCGCTCTAACATGTGCATTATCAAGTAACTGCTCGGTCACTCATTGGACGGACTCATTACTATCGCAAATTGCGACGAAAAAAAACTTGTCGCTCAACTTTGTTGAAAGCTCTGTCGAATTTTTGAACTCGACAGACGAATTTATAAACTCAAAAAATCCGTTACCTTCGCGTAGACCAGACTTAATTTTAATGCGATTACCAAAAAATCTAAATCACTTTAAACACCAATTATGTATTTTGAGCGAGTGTTTTCCTGAGATACCTATTTGGTTTGGTATTATGCAAAAATTTATAACGCCGCAGGTAAAAAAAGTAATCGAAAAATACTGTATCAACATAGATGCTGGACGTTCCGAAAAAAAAGCAAGAGTTATCAAAGCCGTTTTTCCAGCAACACAAAACACTGTCAAAACCGACATTTTAGAGCATGCCGAGAGTTACACGGTGACTCAACAAGGAACTCGTCCATTTAAAATTGTGAGCTTGCCGAATGTATTTAGTGCTAACTCACTCGACATTGGATCTCGGTTTCTTTTAGATAACTTCCCAGATTTGTCGAGTTATAAATCGATCGCAGACTTCGGATGCGGCAATGGTTTACTGTCAATTTTTGCAGGGTTAGTTAATCCAAATATAACTGTAACGGGTTACGACGAGTCTTATCATGCAATCGTATCAGCAAAAAAATCTGCAGAATTAAATCATCTCAATAATATCGAATTTAAAATCAGTAATTGCGCCAATGATGCGCCGGATCAGTCCCATGATGGCGTACTATGCAATCCGCCGTTTCATCAACAGCGCAGGGTGACCACCGATACTGCACACTATATGTTCGAACAGGCATTTAGAGTTTTAAAAAACCAGGGAACTATTTGGGTTATTGCCAATCGACATTTAAATTACCACCATGCATTACAAAAAATATTTGGTAACGCGATGCTACTTGCATCTAATCCACGCTTTGTTATTTTATGTAGCACCAAAACTGAGGAGGTTCTATGAAGTTTGTTTATGTTTTTTTGTTATCGATGGTATTAATTGGATGTGCCAATCGCCCAATTGAATACACCGTTGATCCCGATGTCTCAACCCGTGAAAGCAAGCTCGATGAAGCCTTGGTAGTGTCAATAAATGTTGTTGCGCCAAAACTAAACACGGTCTCCGACGAGTCACAAGTTATGGCGACTCCCAGTAACGAATTTGCCGACTCGGTAAAGCGAAATCTACTTGCTCGCTTCATCAACCAAGGTTACCAAGTCAGCTCGAATAAACACTTTACCAATGCAAACCTTACCTTCGACTTTTCAAAGTTCCAGGTCGTGATTACCAAAGGTACTGTAAAAGATGAATTATCAGCTGATGGACAGCTCAATTTATTAATTACCCGAAAAAACAGCGAATTTAAAAAGAGCTTTTCAGTGCGCAAAACCATGACAGTGGCATTAAAAGCAACTCCGCCTGAGGTCACTGGACTTGCGAATGAAGTCGTCGGAAAACTACTCAACAACGCACTTAATGACCCACAAGTGATAGCGGCAATAAAACAGTCGAACACTGCTGGGGACCAATAATTTACAAGCTTATATTGTGATGCTTAATCATAGAACACACAATATATGGACATATTCTTGCACAAAAGGGCAATTGAACTACAATTATAGAGAGTCATTTAATTCTATGTCTGGCGTTAAGTGACTCTTCAAACCCTCAACCTTCCACAAGGCGCATTGATTGCGCCTTTTTTTTACGTTTTGACTGAAAGTTATTTCCACTTATCTCAACTTATCTACCTTTAGTCCAACTTCGAGGGCTTTTGAGCTGAAAACTTTGACACTCGTCACGCAAATCCTTCCGTGGCAAGCTATCCTATAGGGGAGTTAAAAAAGTATTTTGTGTGACAAGTCAAAGATTTATAAGCTAATATACCTTTGGATAACACATTGATTAAAAAGAGAATGGTTATGAAAAAATTATTGCTAAGTGCTGCTATTACTTCATTTGCAAGTCTTCCTTTATCGGCGGACATGTTAGGGATTTACGTTGGAACTGGTAACTGGAAACCGGAAGCCAGCGGTAATATTTCAAACGCATCTAACGACGAAATGGTGTTTGGAAGCAGTGGTGTCGACATTAGAGATAAAAACCAAACCGGATTTTATCTTGCGTTCGAACATCCCATTCCAATTATCCCCAATGCAATGATCACCGAGCAGGACCTCAAATCAAGTGGTTCAGGTCCTTTTACTGGTAATTTCGGTGGTGAAACTTTCGTTGGTAATGTCGATACTGAATTCGATATGTCTCACCGAGATTACACTCTTTACTACGAAATCCTTGATAACTGGGTAAACCTGGATCTTGGTTTAACGGCACGTCAATTTGACGGTTACGTTTTCGTTTCGGATGGCGTTAACTCAACCAATGAGAAATTCGATGAAACATTACCCATGCTCTACGGAAAAGCTCGATTCGATCTTCCATTAACAGGCTTGAGCGTCAGTGCGATTCTTAACCATATTAGTCAAGGTGGAAACTCGGTAACTGACACTTCATTATTTGTTGGTTACGAAACCAGTATCGGCCTCGGTATCGAAGGTGGTATTCGAACTTTCTCTTTAGAAGTCGATGATGAAGATGACTTTACTGCTGATCTTGAGTTCGATGGTATGTTTATTAATGCTACTTACCACTTTTAGTTCATAACATCTAAGCGACTAACTTATTAATTAGTTGTATCAAATCGCATCAGTCATTAGAATCTTCAAATGACTGATGCTCTGATTGTTCACCAACTCTTCAAGCAATACGGCCAACTCACTGCGGTTGATAATATTTCATTTTCTGTTAAACGCGGTAGCTGCTTTGGATTACTCGGACCCAACGGTGCGGGAAAAACCACGACTTTAGAGATGATCGAAGGGATCGTATCGCCTGACTCCGGCGATATTGATTATCCATTGTTAAACAAAGGGCAATCACTACAACAGCACATTGGTATTCAATTTCAAGAAACCGCTCTTCAAGATCACATCAAAGTCAAAGAGACTCTCAATCTGTTTGCTAACCTTTACAATGACACCAGCAATATCTCTGAGTTAATTTCACTATGCAGTTTGCAAGACTTTTTAGATCAAGACACCAAAAAGTTGTCGGGCGGACAAAGACAACGACTGCTACTCGCATTGGCATTATTGCATAACCCCGAGCTAGTGTTTTTAGATGAACCAACCACAGGACTCGATCCACAATCGCGCAGAAATTTTTGGACACTGGTTAAACGAATAAAAGAACAAGGAAAAACACTAATACTGACCACTCATTATATGGATGAAGCTCAACAACTATGTGATGAGATTGTGGTAATTGATCGAGGTAAAATAATTGAACAAGGTAAACCCGAAGACTTACTTAACCAACATTTCTCTGGAACGATAATTCGAATAAAAAATCACAACGGTATTAAAGGCTTGCTCCCAAGTAATACTACTTTTCTTGAGGACCAAGGATTACTGGAATTTTCAACTTCAGCTGTAGAAGACGATATAAAGTCTATAGTTAATGCAGGAATTTCTCTCGAGGGATTATCAATTCATCGACCCAATCTTGAAGACTTATTTATCAAGTTAACGGGTCATCAATTGAGAAGCTAACATGTTTAAATTTGCTCGATTTATTGCTGTATTAAATGCGAGAAACCGCGAATTCTGGCGTGACCGGGCAGCGATGAGTTGGAATCTAATTTTTCCTTTATTACTAATACTAGGTCTGTCATTAGTTTTTTCTGATGAAAACCCAGCTCAATACAAAGTAGCAATAGTTGGAGCTACAGAAATTCCAGAGCCTCTCGAAAAGATCAAATACATTGACTATGTGCTTTACGATGAGCAGAGCAATGCTCTTCAAAAATTGCAGTATCACCAAATTGATTTCTTAATTAACTGGTCAGCTTCTTCTTATGCATTGAATAACAATTCACCAAAAGGTTATTTAGCGGCCAAAATTTTTGAGTCTTCTTTACATGGCTTTACACCTATTGAAGTCAGTGGCCGAGCAATTCGATATGTCGACTGGGTGATACCAGGCGTGCTTGGAATGAATACAATGTTTAGCTGTTTGTTTGGTGTGGGCTATGTCATTGTGCGTTATCGAAAAAGTGGAGTGCTGAAACGACTCAATGCAACACCACTTACGGCTTTTGAGTTTGTATTAGCACAGGTTGCGTCTCGATTTTTTATTGTTGTATCGATTTCTGTTTTAGTTTTTCTTCTCACCTGGTGGGCAATCGACTTTTTAGTATTAGGATCATTGGGCTTGCTGCTGCTCATTTTGTTGCTTGGAACTTTAAGTTTAATCAGCTTAGGATTGATGGTTGCTTCAAAATCATCAAGTGAGGAACTCACTGGCGGTTTGTTAAATGTTGCATCATGGCCAATGATAATTTTGTCAGGTGTTTGGTTTAGCCTTGAAGGCGCACCACAATGGCTTCAATATATTGCGCAAATATTTCCGCTCACACACATGGTTAGTGCAGCAAGAGATGTCATGATTGATGGCGCAACCTTTAGAGACATTGCTTACCATATTATCGCGCTCGCTGTTATGAGTGGGCTTTTTCTAATCATTTCAGCATTAGCGTTTAGCTGGGGTAAACAACGGTAAACCGTTCAATCAACCTTTTGATTCCATGGCGCAATTTTGAATAACATTAGCATTCCGGGTATCGCACAAACAAAACAAATTAAAAAGAACATCGTATAACCGAGAGACTCTATTAAAAATCCTGTCGTCGCACTAACAAAAGTTCTCGGAATAACCGCAATACTTGATAACAACGCAAATTGCGTCGCTGTAAAATGCTTATCCGTCGACTTTGCCATAAAGGCTAACAGCGCAACTGTACCTAGCCCTACTCCGAAATATTCAAAACCACTCGCCAAAGCAAGTGTTAGATAGTCATATCCAACCATTGATAGTGCGACATACCCGAGAATCGAAAATATCTGAAAGCCGCCAAAAATCCACAGCGATCGATTGATTCCGAGCTTTACCATTACAATGCCGCCCAAAATAGTTCCCGTAATGGCACCAATTGTTTTCGAAATTTTAGCGATCGAACCGATTTCAGTCGGCGAGAAACCCATGTCCATAAAAAATGGCGTTTCTAATGCGGTTGCCATGCTGTCACCCAACTTATAAAAAATCAGAAATAACAAAACTAACATCGCCTGTTGCGTGCCATTTCTTGTAAAAAACTCTTTAAATGGCTCGACGATCGCCTCTTTCATCGTCTTAGGCGCTTCTATATTTAGAGTCGTCTCACTGATAAACAAAGTCGTGACCAGCCCTAGTCCCATAAACGCAGCTATAACTAGATGAGCGGTTTCCCAGTTAATTATTCCAGCTAAAATTAGGGCAAGAGAACCTGGTACAAAAGAGGCAATTCGATAAGCTTGAGCGGAAAAGCCGTTTCCAGCTCCCAGCTCATCATCAGGTAATAACTCTCTACGGTACGCATCAATCACTATATCCTGACTAGCACTAAAAAAAGCAATTCCACTTACCACGACCACTATGGTTGTCAGGTCTTTCTGAGGATCAAGTAATGCTAATAATGACATTAAACCAATTAACGCCAACTGCGTGATAAACATCCAACCTCGACGACGTCCTAAAAATGGGGGGGTATAGCGATCCATTATCGGTGACCAAACAAACTTCCATGTGTAGGGGAACATCACTAAATTAATTAAACCTATGGTACCGAGATCAACTTCTCCTGCTCTTAACCATGCAGGAACAAATTGGATGAGTAAGTACAGGGGTAAGCCTGAGGCGAAGCCAGTTAAGATACAAACAAGCATTCTTTTATTTAATAAAGCTTGTTTAAGTGATTTTTTTTCTTTTATCATCGAGCTACTAATTTTATAAGGTTAAAATACTTGCAACATCAAACTGTCTATATCAGCGGAAGCGGTGCAATTGGTGGCCTTTGGGCCCGACATTTGCTTAATGCTAACTATCCTGTAACTTTC
The DNA here is from genome assembly GCA_013373375.1 of Gammaproteobacteria bacterium. Lineage (GTDB taxonomy): Bacteria > Pseudomonadota > Gammaproteobacteria > Enterobacterales > Kangiellaceae > Pleionea. The sequence goes on along the minus strand of JABXHY010000024.1, from coordinate 87,258 downwards.
ATATCTAAGCAACTAGATAATGTTGAAAACTCAATCGAGCTGAAGTTCAATAACTTAATAAATAATGAAGTTGATCAAATTCAGACTCAGTCTATTGCACAACTGTCGCCAGAACAAACGAAAAAGATCAAGATCCTATTGGTGTGTGTTAAAAGTTATCAATTATCAACCGCACTGAATTCAATTAAACATGCGATCGATTCCAACAGCCAAGTTATCTTGTTTCAAAATGGTATGGGCAACCTCGAAATAGCGAAGCAGCTGATACCTGAAGCGAAGTTATTTCTTGCATCGAACACACACGGCGCTAATCGAACATCCGATTTCTGTGTCACTTACGCTGGAGCAGGTAAAACATTAGTGGGGCCAGCAACCAATAGTCAATCTACGGCAGGCATTTCGTCATTTATCGATGCTCTCAATAACGCTCTGCCTCCCGTTATCTGGACCCAAAATATTCAAGACCACCTTTGGGAAAAGCTAGCCGTAAACGCGGTAATCAATACTCTTACGGCACGATATCAATGCCCAAATGGAGATTTAATTAAAAATCCTGATTTATTGCTAAAATTAAAGCAACTCGTTCTTGAACTAGAACAACTGTATGGTCAGTTAGGTAAGCAAACTATAGCGGACAATATTCAAACTAACGTGTCCAATATTGCTTCACTTACAGCCAAAAACAAAAGTTCTATGTTGCAGGACAGAATGAACCAACGACCGATGGAGTTGGACGCGATATCTGGATATGTGCTGACTCAAGCAAAAACAGCAGGAATTTCTATGCCTCTGTTAACCGAGTTGCACGATTATTTGTCAAATATTCACCACTGAGCAGAAAGGTTGAAGAGAACTCTTTCACATTTTGCTAAAGTTATATCACGTAAAATCTTCCGGCTCTGAAACCAGTAAACAATTCTCCTCGAGGAAGGACTATGTCATTAAAAGTAAAGCTACTCAGCTTAATTATCATAGTTAGCTCTGCTGTTATCGCCCTTTCTTGGTTAAGTTACCAACAAAGTGCCTTAATTGCCCCGAACACTATTAATCCTGTAATAACTCAGCACACAAATCAGGCAATAAATAAAATCAATAACATTTTTGAGAAGTTTGGCGAAACTAATCAAAAGCTAATGAACTTGAGCATAGCAACAGAAGAAAGCAACTTAGAACCTATTGCGCAACTGGCCAATGTCACCAATGATGCCCATCAAGTTGTATTAATTTACAGCATCTCAACACAAACGCTTTACGCCAAAAACAAAACATTGCCTATGGGAAATTACTCTGACCTAGAGTCAATAATTCTCGACCAAGTCAAGTCACCTCGAAATCAAACAAAACTTGGCAAGTACCAAGGCAAAAGTGCTCTGATTTTTTCTAACCCAATCTTGGTCGAGCGAGAGCTGACTGGATTATTTTTTAATCTTTTGGTTCTCGATAAAGCATTAATCGATAAACTATCCAAACATACAAACAGCGAACTAAAATTGAGCTTCGATGGTAACACTCTGACAACTGATAATTACGCCGATAATAGTTATACCAAAACGACCTCATTTCCAATATCACAATCAACTAAAATAGTAATATCCGTTACTCCACCAAGCTACATGGCTATTCCAGAATCGTCCAATCAACTCACGCTCTATGTAGGTGCGATTATATTTCTACTAGTGTTATTGATGGGTCTAAGTGCCTTTTTGTTATTCAATTACCAAAGAATTAAAAATAAATTTAGACTCGCATTAATTGATGCAAACTCACCGCACCAAGTGGTTAATAATTTAAAAGAGCTGGAGTTACCGAAAGATTGGTTAGAACTGCAACAGAAGATTACCGAAGTTGTTTATCAGCAAATCCATCAAAATAAACAAATGGAGTTAAAACTGAAACAGAATGAACAACTAAAAAAGGACTACGCAGAGCAAAAATCGGCATTAAAACAAGAGCGAGATAGTGCCGTATTGGCGCCAAAAACCAAATCAGAGTTTTTATCCAGAATGGGTGATGAAATAACCACTCCCATGAAAACTCTCACCAGTATGCTTCACCTTTTGAGTGAGTACAGCCTCAGCGATGAGCCAAAAGAATTATTAAGCATTGCCAGACGTTCTTCAAACACACTGATTAATAACTTAAATAATATTCTCGATTTTTCTAAGCTCGATGCTGAACTTTTAAAGCTACATAAGAGTAACTTTAATATTAAAAAATTAGTTAAAGAAACCATCTCTGAATACGAGCCTCATGCAAAAGCAAAGTCACTTAATTTAACTTCAAAGATGGCGCCAGATGTTCCTGAGTCAATCAATACAGATTCCAAAAGAATAAAACAAATATTAAAGAATCTTATTGGTAATGCTATTCGATTTACAAAATCAGGAAGTGTTAACGTAGAAACGGAAGTGTTTTCACAAGGTGAGGAGAACTATTTACGCTTTAGAATTAAAGATACTGGAGTTGGCATTCCACCAGAGGCTCAAGCAGGTCTTTTCGATTCATTGGAGCGAGAGACTAAACTGAACAATAGCTCGTTTGCAGGACGGCTTCGATTGATTGTATCGAAAAAACTTTCTGAGCTAATGGGCGGCGAAATTGGCGTAAGTAGCGAGCTTAATGAAGGCTCAGAGTTTTGGTTTACAATACGGATATAACTCTGCAATCGTAAAGCTTAACTAATATTTAATAAAAAAAGCATCCTAATTTGGATGCTTTTTTATCTCATATTCAATTTTATCTCTATATTCTTTGTAAGAATTATCATAATTGGCACATTTTAAGCATCACTCATAGCAACATAATTTTGACGCCATATTTTTGACGTTTTAAGAGAGATGCCATGGATACCTTACAATTTAACAAAAGCGAATTAAAAATAATGCTGGCCGTAGCAGCGGTGGCTCCAGTCGTGAGTTTTGCAGCCGGTTTTTTGTTGTCTTCTATTAGTAGTCCAAGCTATTCAATAATACCGAATGATTCGATAAAGATCGAAGCATCATCTGTGCGACAGCACGAATTAGCTGATGTTAAAACACTGCCAGAGCGCTACCGTGTTTCAGATAAAGGTGTCTCAGATAAAATTGCTCCAGCTGATCAAACGTCTTCAATGAAGAGGCTTGCTTCAACTAAATTGGTTAAATCAAAAAATCAAGCTGAGCCTGATAATCGTAATGCTGAAGAACCGGATAAATCCTTAGCGACAGCTTCAGTTTCCGATCATAATTCTCGTCACAACAATCGCTTTGATATTAAAAGCCCTGAAGCGATAGACACCGTAGAACAGATTGAGTACAACAGGTCAGAAACTCAAACAATAACAGCAGCAGTATCAGATACCTATTTAGTTCAAGCTGGTGCGTTTAGCGATCCAATAAACGCGAATAAATTTCGAACAAATCTGAACTTCAGAAAAATTCCAGCTGCAATAATGAGTGACTTGAATAAAAATGGCTCTGCCATTTATCGAGTGATTATTGGTAGCTTTCAGTCTCAAACATCTGCTGATGATTATCTGCAGATGATCGAACAAAAACATTCAATAAGTTTGTATCTTATATCTGAAAGAACACAAAAAGACATTGCTAGCCTTTAAAATAGTAGAGTACCTAAAATAAAGAATTGAAAAGCTTCGATTAACTTACTCTTTGAAAAATACCAAGTGTATAGGGCTTTGCTTCACCTGCTGGATTAAAAAAAGTAAATTCGCTTGTGTGAACTGGTAAATATTTAGCCGACAAATATTTAGCCGACAATAGATCGCTTAATGACTCTGGAGAATATCGCTTTACCGGTAAACCAGCACATTTTTCGGCTCCAGAAATAGCAAATTGTGCCAATACAATGTAGCCTCCAATTTTCAAAGCTCGATTCATGTTTTCTAAATAAGATTGTATAGCTTGATCACTAAGTAAAAAATGAAGAACAGCGCGGTCAATCCATAAGTCAAAATAGTCAACTTTATTTAATGGCTCGGTAATATTGTGTTGGTAAATATTATTCGCCAACTCTGGATACATGCGTCGAAATTCATCAACTGCGGAACTACTAATATCGGTAGTCTCGACGGTAAAACCATTATCAGTTAACGTTTTAGCTATCGATGACAGCCCTACGCCTGGGATAAATATGTTTGCGCCATCTTTAAGGTCGAGCTTCCCAATTTGCTCAAGAATTACTTTAGGGCTCTCTTCATACCATCCTAAACGATTCATGGGCGTATTTGTGTAAATGTTGCTCCAATGTTTATCAGATGCATTCATAAGGTAATCTGCAATGTTAGATGATCTTCTGTTCTTCTATTTTATTTCGACAGTTAATTGTGCCGACTTCCATTAAAGCCATTTTGCGAGGCATGCAGGTATATAGCTTCGCAAAATGGATTGCTTTTCGCTTATATTCGATACACCCAATAACTTCCCTTTACGACTTCAGAAGTTTTTAGACCAGACGTAACCAAGTAGACATTATATTTTGCGTTTGCTGGAAGCACATTATCGACGTAAGGATAAAAGTCTTTTTTAGTATTTCTTCCAACTTCATTCAAACTCGATCCTGAAACCTTAGCAACAAACATGTCGACATTTTTATTATTCTCAGCAATTGCCAAAACTAAATAGCGCCCTTTCTTTTTGGTGGTAAAAGATTTCAGGTAAGCAGGAAAGTTGTTGATTTTATTTGCATTCGAAATAGAAAAAGAAGATTCTTCAATCAACTCAGGCTGGCCTTTCACACCATGATACTTCATCCACCCTTTAACAATATTATTTTTTACTTGGGTTGATACTGCTTTATTAACCTGTTCTTGATCACTAAACCGTTTAAAACCTTCTTCCCACTGCTCTTCCAAATTGGCGATTGAAAAATTATCACCTGATTCGAGCAAAGGATCCAAAAGGTCAACTCGTTGAGCAAAATTAATTGCCACAGCGTTAGGTACTCGCTCTCCATTCGAATTTACGTTTATAACATTACCGGCATTCAATAGTGCAATTACTTCGCCTTTCTTATTGATTATAGGTGACCCACTTGCTCCACCTGTCGCGGGAAGAGAATGCTGAATCATTTGTGCACTCCCATAATAAGGTTGACCACGGAAAAAGTCCGTAATAGACGTTATGTTGGCGACCTGAATTTGAGGAGTTGGCTCTATATTAGCTTGTTGCACCATACCCTCCATCGGAAAACCAATGTAAGCAACCTGTTCACCGCTCGATAACTCTCTTAATGTTTGCTCAGAAGCTAACTTAAATGGCTTGGCTAATCCATCGGTCGTTTCAGGAAATAGTAAAGCAACATCATAGGCTGGAATGAACTTAATTTGAGTCACCTTACCACTTGCTTCGACGGTTTGAGGATTTTTCTTTGACCACATCTTAGCAAAAGCGTCGTACCCAGGGTGCATCGCAACTTTGTTAATCTTAAACTCTTTGTATGGCTTAACAGTAGAGCGCACCACAAAACTTATTCCAGGCTCTTTCTGGATGTCATAAAAAAGTTGCGCGACATGCGAGTTGGTTGCTAAAACACCAGACTTGGCAACCCAAGCGGTTCCCATAGCCGTTTCACCTGCGTCACTCTTCAGTAGCACAAGATACACTGACTCTTGTAAAGAAGCTGCGAGCTTTCCAATGTCACTATCGATAGACTCATACAATGCTTCTATTGCGGCGCCAGCTTGCTCATCGATTTGTTTAATTTGCTGCTGAGTTTGCCATGCATTAAAGCCAAAGTAGCCAGCCGTCACGACAATCAACATCAATGCTACTTTCAACCAAGTACGGCTTTTGCTAACCGTCGTATGGATTTCTTCCTCTTCACCATAGTCTTGCGTTTCAGGTAAAGCGTCATTGGCAATTCGCTCCACTAAAAATGCAGGCCCTTCTTTGGTGCCTAACGCGATCAGAGCCCGATCAGGCAGCTCCATATCATCTTGTGCTCTCTCACCGTTTATAAATACTGGATTTTGTTTATTGACACGAATTTCATAACGGCCAGCATCTTCGACTATCGCTAAATGTTTTCGGCCAACGGTTTTAAAATCAGGTGGATAAAGTATCTCGCATTGTTCGGGGTCTCGTCCAACCGCAACTTCCTTTTTTCCTTCGAATAGATAGGTTTGCTCCTTCATAGGGCCAAGTTTATTGGTTATTTTTATCGTCATCTGTATTTCCCCGCCGCTGCTATATTATTGTATTTGTTTGAAATTATAGGTTATTGTTATAGCTCAATCTCGCACATATTAAAAGCTGGAGCCCCTCTGATATGCAGCATCAGGTTCGGTACTTCTTTCCATTTAATTTTTCTCTTAGTAAAAAACAAGAGTTGGAAAATTACTATGAACGACTTCAGTCACTATCGTTGCAATCATTAACACAATCTATTGGACGAGAAGACTTGGTTAGTAAACCTCTTCCCACAAACCCAATATGGACGCGAGAAAAGTTCAACGTTGATCCCAGATTTAATGATCACGTCGGTCAGATTTTAAATGGACGAGATAAAAACCAGGAAACAGCTTTTTTCGGCTTTAATGCGTTAAAAATATCAGCAGATGCTCGTCACATCATTAATGGAGGTTCACCAGGTTCACCCGGGAAAGGTTTGCGCTGCGAACTTTCCAATGCTGCAAAAGTGAGGTTGGCAAAAAAATCTATAGCGGCGCCTTACGAATCTGAGCAATGGCCAGTTTCAATACAAGATGCTTGGATTTTGCATATCAATACGGGTGTTGGAATATTATTATTGGATATTAACTATTCTGAGCCAGACAAATCTAAAAAGAATCAGGTAGAAACATTTGAAGCGATTGCCGAATTGAATTATCGGTTGCATCGTAATCGAGACAATAAACAATTAGCGACACTCGTATGGCCGGAATCCAATTGCTCTGTAAAAGGATTAAGACAAATCGCTCATGCTCTACTTCCCTGGCTTGACGAAGGTTTAATTTCAAAGTTTGGGAATTGGCAGTCCATTTTCACATACACCAGTATACAATGTGATGAATCAATGGACGATGAACAAATTAAACAACAATGTTTTCGTATTGCTCGACATTATACTGATGCCTATCTACCTAACTCAGTGAGAGTTGAAAACGATTATTACCAACCCTTTGACAATATTTGTCATTACCATAGTTTAGAAGGCGTTGCCTCAATAATTGCTGCTCCGCCAGAACAGTCTACCGCATTGGATAACTTTCTAACCACTGCTATCGCACGTGCCTATCAACCGATCACAGCAATTGCCTACAGTGAATATTTGTTTTTACAGCAAATGAGTCAAGGTGCCAATCTAAGTGTCGATATGAGAGATCCCAGCGACCAAGACTTTGAACAACTACGAAAATACAGAACAAAACTTTATAACTTTAGACTCAACAATCGATTTTCACATTTAAGTGGTATTACTCAACATAATGAATTTTATAACCATCTGAAAGATCGCCTTGGTATTGCAGCACTGCTCAATGACATTTCAACTGACGTTGCGGAAATAGAAAGTTTTATCGCGGATCACATTGCAGAAAAAAATCAGCGCTCTTTAGGTAATATTAAACTAATGGGCTCAATGTTTGCTGCTTTGGTGTTGTTAGCTGACTTATCCGGCATTTCGATAATGGATGCGTTATTTGACAATTCGATACCACCGACCGCGAAAATAATTTTTTGGTCACTGGTTATTGGCATACCGATCATTTTCTTCGGATTATCACGTTGGTTGAAGGATAAGTTAGACTAGGATGATGATTGACAATCCAAACATAACTCAAATAAAGCCACTGCACTTTGCGGGTCATATTATTTCAAGTGATGATTCAGGACGCTTTCCCATATCTATGGAATCCACAATCACCAATAGAGTTAGCGAGTGGATAGAATTACATGAACCACTACACGGTTTCGGCAGCCTGGCCAGCGGTGCCGATTTAATTATTGCTGAGGAATTTATCAGGAAAGAGTTTTTGATAACGCCAATATTGCCATTTCCAATCTCTTTTTTTAAATCGACGTCAATAAAGTCATCTGGCAATAATTGGGAAGCTCGATTTGATAAGGTTATCGCAGCCTATCCAAATCCTTTACTTATATTTGATAGTTTTCCAGTAAACCAAAACTTAGCTTATTCCATGGTTACATTAGTGGCTTTAGGGTTAGCCAAATTCTACAGTCAAAGTATCCAAACACACCCTCTTCAGCTTACCATTTGGGATGGTGAGGTTGCACGCCCAGATGCTGGTACCTATGCCGACCAGATGAAAGCAAAAGCACTGGAATTTGAATGCTCATATATTGATAGTCATACAGGTGGTTGTCATCAGCAAAACTCAAGTTTTCCTGATATAAAAAAGTCAATTGCTTCAGTGACTTCAAATTTAATAATCTTTGATGGCTTCACATGTATAGAATTCAATCATTTTGTTAGCCTTATTCAGCAAAACTCTCTGACTAAGGGAGCTTATGATTTTTTAGAAAAGGAATCTTCAAACGAACGACTAAACGACTATCCAATAACTAAGAGCAAACTACTGTTTTCAACTCGGCTATTTGCTTTACTCCAGTCATTAGCACCGGAGGTTAAATTACAATGCAAAGATTTTAAGTGGTCAAGAATTTTAAAGTGGGTTGAATTATGCCTTTGATTAACCAGTTTCCAGACGAAGTGTTGAGTTTCAAAATGCAGCATTTTCATTTAAAAAATGACCTCGCTCAATTATCTAAGGCTTATCAATATGATATTAGGGAAGCAACCATTTTTTATAGTGGCCGTATTTTAGAAGCATTATCAAGTCATGCTGTTAGTGCACTTGGAGGTAAAGCAAAAGCAAATGTATTTGCCAATCTTGAGTACATTGACGACTTTCATTTTTTTAATAACTCAACACGTTTCTGGGCACACGCTTTACGTCGATTAGCTAATCAAGTTCGGCACTTATTGAGCGACCTCGAGCACGATGCACACCATATTTCAGTTGCTTTACTCAACAACTGGATTGAATGGTTTTTCGTCGACTACCCTCTTGGCCCCAAGTTATCTAATTTCAAGACATCTGACGATAGCTCGATAGAGGTTGTTCAACTGATTAATCAACTTTCACGTAATCTAAACCAAGACTCATTTGATGCTATAAAGTTTAATCAACAACATAAAGAGCTGTTACTTCATCCTGCGCTAATTTCGATAATAATTGAAAAATTACTCGATAAGGGAAGCTTTACTGAAGCTGATCAGTTAATCGAACAAGCGCTTGAACGCTCTCCCGATGATTTGCGTTTAAGACAACTTTTCGGACTATCAATGTCTCGACAGAGCAAACTTGAAAAGGCAATGAACACTTTACAGCAGTTGAACAAAAGCTTCCCCAACGACGATGAGACCATGGGGATTCTTGGAGGACTTTTTAAGCGAGTGTGGTCAAATACCGGCGATAATACTTATCTCAATCGTTCAGGAAAATTGTATCAACAAGGCTGGAAAAATTCACGTGAACGCAATACTTACCTCGGGATTAACGCAGCATCGATAAAGTTATGGCAAGGTAAGTTAGAAGAGACTCAAGCAATTGCTAAATCAATCACAGAACAGTTTAAAGTTAAGCAACAAATTTTGTCAGATAAGTTACCCAACCAACAACAGTCGCTCAATTTTTGGGATAAAGAAACTTTGGCGCAAGCTTATTTTTTAGCGGGCCAATCGGATGAAGCATTTAATCTTTACAAAGAATTACTTGACCCGATCCAGTACCCAAATAAACCTTTCACAGTGGTGACAAGTCAATTAAGAAAACATTTTCAATTTATCCAACCGGCTGAAAACCTTAAAGCTTTAATCGACGCATTTGAGTGATACAGTCTTCTAGATTACCTGGGCGATTTTCAGGTTTTACAGCGACCATTGAACTAATTAATTCAATTAAACCAGAAGGAATTTCTGTTGTATTGATATTTATTCCAGTTTTTTGCTTTCTGATAATCTTATCCAACAACGAACTATCATTATTTGTGATTGCCTCGGGTAATGTTTTCGCAATCCATTGATAAAAAATACAACCTAATGAGTAAATATCAGCTCTTTGATCAATTTCGAGCGATAGCTTTTGCTCAGGAGCCATATAGTTTTCGGTCCCGGCAATTGAAGCGCTAGATTTAAAGTGAGAGAAAAGAGCAATCCCCAGATCGATAATGACAGGACTCCCAGATGCATTAATCATAATATTATCGGGTTTTAGATCTCGATGAATAATACCCTCTGCATGAATAAACTCCATTGCTTGTGCAATCTGGATCATGTATTGAACGATTGAAGCATTATCGGTAATTGCTTGCATAAATTGAGTCAATTTTTGCCCTTCGATGTATTGATGTACCACGTAAGGCAAACCAAAGCTATCATGACCAATAGCAATAGGCTTAGCAATTGAAGGAGAATTAATTCGTGCCGCTGCTTCAAATTCAATGCGTGCTTGATGCCATAATCGGTCTTGTTCTTTTTTTGTTAATTGAGCATTTGATTTAAATTGCTTAAGCGCAACGTTTTGTTCACGCTCAACATCCCAAGCAAGCGAAACAGTTCCAAAGCCGCCTTCACCTAGACTTTTTCGAATGATGTAACCACTTTCATTTGTAACTTGGGTATCAATAGCTTTTGCAACTTCCTCTGTAATTGATTCCGAAAATTCCCACTCCATCATGTATTTTTGAATTTCCGCTTGAAAACGTAATTGTTGAGAATGTTTCATCAGCTTATTCGCCAGCAATAAAAAATCCCTCGCGTCTGCTGATTGATTCAACACATAAGAATCTTTGGCTTTAAGTAAGTAAAACTGAATTGTGACTTCCGGAATTGAGTGGAGTTGTATTAGTTCATCCAGAGACAGCATCAATTCAGTATACTCGCTGGACTGTATTCGCTGCGGTCCTGATAGCTGAGCAAATAAATAGGTTAGTCTTACTAATTTCCACCACATTTCATGGTAAGCACTGGCTTCAGGCAAAACTTTTTTTGCTTCTTCTAGATAGTCATGTGCTTTTTCTAATTTATGTTGAGCAAGGTTGACCAAAGCTAAATCTTTTAAAATAAAGAAATCTTTCTTATTGGTACTACCGATATTGTCACTCGCTTTTGACAACCAGAACTCAGCTTGTGAAAAATTATTGTCAGCAAGTTCAATTCTTGCCAATAGATTCATCAGCATCGATTGTTTTGAAAGCTCTACGTTCTCAACAGTTGAAATGATTGATAGGTCTTGTAATGCAAATTCTCGAGCCTGAGAGAATCGTCCCAACTGAAAACAAAGCCGCGCGAGATTTCCTAAAGTAAGCGCCACGCCTAAATCATCTTTTAATTTAAATTTAAACGCCAAAGATTGGGTGTAATATAAAAGAGCTCGGTCAGAGTCACCTATTGAGACACACAAACTTCCCATAGTGTCGGAAATAAAAGCCTTTCCTTGAACTTCATTTTTAGCTTGATAATACTCCATGCACGACAGCGCAGCGTCAAAAGCTTTTGCATATAAGCCATTCCATAAGTATAAAATTGACAGCGCATGTAAAGCGCGAGCTGATAGTCTACTACCAGAATTTTTGCTGAATGAACGTAGCTTTTTAATTGCAGATTGATCTAAGTGATACTCCATTGGATCTAACAAAACGAGCTCGACCCAAGCATAATCAGCAGTTTCAGAGCTTTCTTCGACAACTTGTTGAAATAACAACTTAGCTTTTTGTAATTTCCCAAGAATCAAAGCAATCGCGGCTTGTTCGTATTTGGATGCTGAAGAAAGAAGTTTCTCGTGCTCAATTATTTGTTCATCAGTGGAAGATTGAATCAACAAGCGACCGGATTCTAGAAGTTGCTTGATCTGCGACTCACTGCATTCTGCAAATACACTCATACGAGTATACCGTGTCATGAAAAGGTATGAATAACTATAACTCGTTTTCGTGAATTATTAAAAATCTAAACGGCCTTTGTTTATCCCATAAAAAAAGCGCTCAAATGAGCGCTTCTATTATCCGGCACATAAATTAATATCGGATTTTATTTAGCTTATATAATTACTTCGCACTGGCAACCATGTGCTCAACGGCTTGTTGCAACTCATCATCAGAACAATTCGAACAGCCGCCCTTCGCAGGCATAATGCCTTTTCCATTTAGAACCGACTGCAACAAGTTATCAATACCTTTGGCCGCGAGGTCATTCCAAACCGCTGTGCCATATTTAGGAGCTCCACCAACACCAGCTGCGTGACAAGCACTACAGTTTGACGCGTACACATCTGCGCCGCTTCTCGGGCCAGTAGACGCTACAGCAGGAGGTGCAGCTGCTGCGGGTACGTCATCCCCTTCTACGTAGATCTTGCCAACTGGCTTAGTACGTTGAGAGATATTTTCTTTACTGAAGAGCGCACCTTTTTGAGCTTCAAGATACCCCTTGCTCTTTTCTTCTTTATTTTTCTCTGACGCTGAGACCGCACCAAAACTTAATCCAGCCGCGGCAAACGCCAATAACCATTTGTTTTTAAAGGAAATCATGCTACTCACCCTCAAATCTGACCTTACTGGTCAATGACTCTAGTTTCTTTTCAGGGCGCATTATAGCCTCATTTCCAGTCAGCTTAAAATAATCCCTTTAAAATCAATCAATTTTCATAGACAGTTATTCAATCCAAGGGGTAACTGACACTTTATCAATACTAGCAAGTTTAATCTCATCGACGACCTTAACAAGCATCCAAGTTGGAGTTTCTGGGGATGTTTTTACTATAACACTCGGCTCATGTTGATCGATCTTCCACGCTTCAACACTCGGCGATATGGCGCTTAAAGAAACATTACGGCCATCTAATGTCACATTTCCAATAGCATCTACTTCAACCACCAGAACAGGCGCAGACGAATCTTCTTTAGACGATTTAGTTAAAGAATTGATGTCGACCGCAGATTCTTTAACAAAAGATGTTGTCACGATAAAAAAGATTAACATGATAAACACAATATCGAGCATTGGAGTCATATCAACGTCGGAGCGTGCATCTGCAACTCGTTGGGATAAGCGATTTTGTTTCATATTCTCTCCTTCTAGGCCCCACTTAGATTAACAACGTAGACCATCATCAATAAGGGTTTATGTTTTCTATGAAACAAATGGGTTTTCATTAAGAGCAATTTTGTTTAAGTTTATGCCACTGCTTAATGAATATTACATTTGCTTAGATCGGTTTAATGAGTAGTCGCCGCAGGCTTTCCGAATTAGGCATTTTTCAGACCACTTTTCACGGAGACGCTTATGTCAAACGTAAAGCTTTACCCAGTTGCAAAAGAGTACGAAGCAAAAAGCTTGTTGAATAATGAACAATATCTCGAAAAGTACCAAGCTTCAGTCGAGAATCCTTCTGAATTTTGGGCTGAACAGGCCGAGAAGTTTATAGACTGGGAAAAACGATGGGATTCGGTGATGGATATTGATTATCACAAAGCCGACATAAAATGGTTTGAAGGCGCTGAGCTTAACGTTTGTTACAACTGTGTTGATCGACATGCCGAAACAACACCCGAAAAAACCGCGATCATCTGGGAAGGCGATGACCCAAAGAAAAGTGAGTCTATAAGTTATGCACAGTTAAAACGCAAAGTCAGTCAATTTGCCAACTTACTCAAAAGCCGAGGCGTATCAAAAGGCGATAGAGTGTGTATTTATATGCCCATGATTCCTGAAGTGGGATACGCAATGCTGGCGTGCGCAAGAATTGGTGCGGTTCATTCTGTCGTGTTTGGCGGGTTTTCACCAGAATCTTTAAAAAGCCGAATCCTAGACTCTGACTGTAAAGTTGTAATTACTGCTGATGAAGGTGTGCGTGGTGGAAAGACTGTGCCACTCAAAGCAAATACTGACGAAGCACTCGAGCAGTGCCCTAATGTTCACTCGGTTATTGTTGTTAAATACACAGGGGCGGATACCAACTGGCATTCTGAGCGCGACGTGGATTATCTCGACGTGATAGATACTCTATCCGATGAATGTCCTTGCGAAACTATGTCAGCCGAAGATCCTTTGTTTATCCTATACACCTCTGGTTCAACCGGAAAACCGAAAGGTGTTTTGCATACATCTGGCGGCTACATTCTTTACGCAGCTATCACTCATAAGTATGTTTTCGATTATCACGAAGGCGATATTTATTGGTGTACCGCAGACGCAGGATGGATAACTGGCCACTCGTATATTTTTTACGGTCCACTCGCCAACGGTGCAACGACTCTAGTTTTCGAAGGAGTACCAACTTACCCTGACGCTAGTCGCTTTTGGCAGGTTATAGATAAACATCAAGTTAATATTTTTTACACCGCTCCTACCGCAATTCGAGCACTTATGGGACAAGGCGATGACTTTGTTACTAAAGCGAGTCGTTCCAGTTTAAAGTTATTGGGAACGGTCGGCGAACCAATAAATCCAGAAGCTTGGGAGTGGTATTACAATGTCGTCGGCGAACAACGTTGCCCAATAGTAGATACTTGGTGGCAAACGGAAACCGGAGGGATTTTATTAACGCCATTACCCGGTGCAACTGGTTTGAAACCAGGTTCCGCAACTCGGCCATTTTTTGGAATTCAACCTGCCATTGTTGATAACGATGGAAATGAACTCGAAGGTGAAGCCGAAGGCGCTCTCGTTATGCGTCAGTCTTGGCCAGGACAAATGCGAACCGTGTACGGTGATCATCAAAGATTTTATGACACCTATTTTTCACAATATAAAGGCTATTACTTTAGTGGTGATGGTGCACGCAGAGATAAAGATGGCTATTACTGGATCACGGGGCGAATGGACGATGTATTGAATGTTTCAGGTCACCGACTCGGAACGGCTGAAATTGAAAGTGCTTTGGTGCTACACGAAAAAGTTGCAGAAGCGGCAGTCATTGGATATCCGCATGATATTAAGGGCCAGGGTGTTTACGCATTCGTCACTCTTATGTCAAACGCAGAACCGAGTGACTCACTTAAACAAGATTTAATTGATCTCGTTAAAAAAGAAATTGGTCCTATTGCAAAGCCAGATATTATCCAATGGGCGCCGGGGTTACCTAAAACTCGATCCGGAAAAATTATGCGTCGAATATTAAGAAAGATCGGTTGTAACGAAATTGATTCTCTCGGCGACACCTCAACTCTTGCCGATCCTTCGGTAGTTGATAACTTAATCGAAAACCGAATCAATCGATAAATGAGTAAACAAACACAAATTTTTTCACGATAAAGCCCCACAGGACTTCAACAAAACCCCAGCAGTTTTTATTGAACTGCTGAGGTTTTTTATTTCTTTTCAGACATTTGCAATCTGGTCTTACCTCTATTTCAATCGACTTGTAACACTATGGTGCAGAACACCATATCCTGCTACACTGCAACAATCGGTGCAAATAACACATTGTAAATAGATATAATTTTTTCCGATCTACTGATAGTTAATAACAATAATTCAACCGCAATAAAATCAGCTTTGGGACCCACTTATGTCAGATGAAAGAATTATCAAAAAGTACCCTAACCGGCGGCTTTATGACACAGCCATCAGCAGTTACATAACTTTAAATGACGTAAAAGATCTGGTGCTCAGTTACGTCCCGCTCAAAGTTGTGGATGCTAAATCAGGTGACGATCTGACACGTGCAACTCTACTGCAAATTATTTCTGAACAAGAAGACAAAGAAAGTCCGATTTTCACTTCTGAGATTTTGCAAAACGTCATTCGTTTTTATGGCGACTCTATGCAAGCAATGATGAGTCGTTTTTTGGAACACTCAATGAAGTTATTTATGGAGCAACAAGCAGGATTTAAAAGCCCTCTTAATACCTTTTTGGGAACTAATCCGATGACCATGATGCAAAATATCGCAGAACAAAATTTAAATATGTGGAAGTCCATGCAGGAAAATTTTTATACGCGTAGTGGTGAAGTGAAGGAAAACGAGAAAGAATCTTCAGAGCCCGAAAATGAAGATAAAAGTGAAAAACATTAAACCCGCATAAAAAGCCAGAAATTTTAACTCTTTTATTTTGATGTATTCAGCCGCGTTTACAGCGGCTGATATGAAATTTAATTACTTATCCGCTTCAAGAAATTTCTCTAACTCAAGTTCAACCTGTTGCAGTCTTTTTTGTTTTCTCTTTTTATAGACCATCGACATAATAATCGATACTAGCATGATCACCGAACCACAAACGACACTTAACAGCGCGTATTCCCCTTCAAACCTTTCTTGTTCAAGGAACCAAACGGATACTGCCCAGGAAATTAAAATAACTAAAAATATACCTAAATAGACTACCGCGAACTGACCTATTCGAACACCCGCCTTTTCACGTTTGATCATATGGTTCAATAGCTCTTTGGTATTGGTTGGCTGCTGCCATAACTCACGCCGTAAATAAAAATCAAAGTACACACCTACAACCGCAAGTACGCAGGTAATCGAAAACCAGATTTTGATACTGGTTGATTCTTCAGATTGAAAAATAAAAAAAGCAAAGGGGAGCAAAACCATTAAGCCGACAATATCTAATGCAAGAACGGCCTTCATACGCCACGATAACCAGCGCATATTTCTCTTTATTGAGGGAAGCTCAGGCTCATGACTTTGCCACTGATCCACAGCCTCGTCCCAGTCGAATTTTTCACTCATATTGCTCTCTCAATATCTCATTACTGTTTTTCGACAACTTCTTTGAGCGCACTTTTAGCTCTGTTCAGCCGTACGCCAACATTATTAACGGTAATGCCCAAGGCTTCTGCAATTTCGTCATAGCTCAAACCCTCAAGCGCCAAGCCTAATATTTGACGCTGACCGATGGGAAGTTTTTGCAAACCGCTCAACAAACGCGAATGTTTTTGTCCGGTCTCAAAGTCTCTTACTGGAGAGTTGTCTCCGGCAAGTACGATATCCTCACTCGACAAACTAACACCTTCCCGAGCATACTTAGCCACATGACTTATTGCTCGGTTATGGGCTATCGACAAAATATAAGTTTTCAACGAGCTTTTCTGATTAAAGTTGGGCAACGATCGCCAAACGGCAAAAGCAATATCTTGCTGCAGCTCCTCCTGCAACGCAGGAATAGCTTCATAAGACTTCACGACTCTCGCAATCGCAGCTTTATACTCTTGCCAGGCACTGTTAAATATTCGATCCTGGTTGCCCATTCGACTTATTTTTCCCCAAAATAAAAAGATACTACTATCAGTTCGAACAAACGACCGTATTGAAACCATGAGTCTCAAACAATCGTTAATTTATTACACTAGAAATCAAGATTATCAGGTTAATGCCTTAATTTCTTGATAATTAAGACCGGACTGCTCGTAGCGATTACTGATTCGCTACGATTGTATCGTTACTTAGACTTAGTTTCACGCCAAGGTTGGTTAGCCTCGTAACTGGCAAGACGCTGATTAAATTCATCTAAGGTTGATTGATCGACTTTGTCAGATAACAGTTGAATCGCTTCTTTTTGTTGTTCAACGGCCATATCATATTGCTGATTTTCAGCGTAGGCCGCAGCAAGAGTGTCAACAAAAATTGCTCTTTCGGGTTGGTCGTCGACCAAAGGCTTAACTAATTTGATTGCTCTTTCACCGTTTCGCAATGATGGATTACTACTGGTCGCATAAATCCAGGCAATGTTATTAATCGCCATTTTATGACCTTTTGCCGCCGCTCGCTTAAACCAGGTTAAGGCAGAAGCTGGGTCAGGTGTATCTCCGACACCATTAAGATAAATCGCGCCAATGTAAAACTCTGATTCTTCATCATTTTGACGGGCCGCTAAACGAAACCACTTCAGCGCCTGCTTACCATCCTGCTCAACTCCTCGACCACGCCAGTAACATAATCCCAGTTCCCTTTGAGCAGCAGTATGAGCATTATTAGCCGCTTTCGTTAGCCAATGAACCGCGTCTTCGTCCGTCGCCGCTTCAATAAGCTTGTTTAAATGCAAATTAGCTAATAACCACTGGCTATTTATATCGCCTGATTCAGCTGACTTTTTGCATATTCTTGCAGCAACCGAATAAGACTCTGCCTGATAGTGCTTTTTACACTGAGTTACCTCAAGTTTGGTTTCGTCAGACTGACAACTTATGAGTAGAAAAAAGAGCGAAACTGGTGCAATAACTTTCAGTGTGTGCATGATGAATCCGGAGTTGATTGTTACTTAATCTTCAATTGAATTTTATCAAAGTATTCATCTCGAATGGCGGTAATTTTATCCATTGAAATCAACTAAATTGAAAAGAAATGAGTCAAGGTTATCGTTTTATCAGGTAATACCAGTAACAGAAATAATTTTATCGAAATCGCTCAACTACCAATATTTTACGTAAAAAAGAATGGGTAAACATAAATTTAATAGCTACTGGTAAAATTACCTTAACACAAATGGCGAAAGTCTCACACAAATCACAGTTTTTGTTACGGATTTAACTGATACTTCTCGACATTCAATTGCTATAATAATAAACATATAAAGGATAGGGACCAAAAATCATGGAACTACGTTTATCGGATCAAGATAAAAGTTATATATGGCAGGTAGTTCACCATGCAGCGGAAGCAATGGGTGGCTATGAGCAGTTATTTGCATCACCATTAGAGTTTAACGAAGATGGTGATCGAGTTAAGTTTAATTGGCCCGTGTGGATGAGAGCAATAAAAGCTTATATTGTCTCAAGATACGGAGAGTCAGGATGTGAAAAATTATTGCTCACTATTCTCAGTGAAGTGTACAACCCAGAAAACTACAAAGCTTACCTAACAACACGCGAAGAGGTCGTGTTGAAAGAAGCGGCCAATAGAATATTTATTCGATAAACTCGCAAAGTTATGCTTATTAGTAAACAGATTTAAAAAAGCCCGCGATCGCGGGCTTTTTGTTTTAGTTATTTTCTTTTACCGGCTTCACATGCTTTTCAAAAAGATTATAAATTCTGGTGTACTCGTCCAGCCAACTACTCGGTTGTCGAAACCCATGTGGCTCAACAGGATAAATTGCCGTTTCAAAATAATTGGTTTTTTCAAGTTCAATTAATCTCTGAACTAACCTCACCGAGTCTTTGAAAAACACATTGTCGTCAACCATGCCATGGGCAATTAACAAAGGATCGCTTAGCCCATCTGCAAACTCTATTGGAGAGCTTCGGTTATAAGCTTCAGGATCAACTTCTGGCGTGTTAAGAATATTACTAGTATAAGAATGATTGTAACTCGCCCAATCTGTAACAGGCCTTAATGAGGCACCTGCAGCAAATTCGCCTGGCGCCTTAAATAACGCCATAAACGTCATAAAACCTCCATATGAACCGCCGTAAATTCCCACACGCTTCGGATCAGCATGGTAGTTTTTAACCAACCATTGTTTACCATCAATTAAGTCTTCAAGTTCAGGCGACCCCATTTGTCGGTATATCGCCGTTCGCCAATCTCGACCATAACCTTGTGATGCTCGATAATCCATATCAATAACAATGTAACCTTGATTCGCCAGTAGGTTATGAAACATAAACTCTCTAAAATAGAGCGACCAACCATAATGTGCATTTTGTAAGTAACCTGCACCATGAACAAACATGACAACTGGGTAGGGTTGCTCCCGATTTGGATCAAAATCGTTTGGTAAATAAAGTCTTGAATAAATGGGTCGCTTTACATTACTCGAAGGAACAGCAACGATTTCGGGTTCTTGCCATGGATATGCTGCAAATTGCTTCGACACAGTTTTGGTTAACTGAGTCAACTTACCACTTGCCATCTCATGTAAGTACAACTCTTGAGGGCGAGTACGAGTAGAGTAAGTGAGTAACAATCTGGTCTCATCAGGAGACAGCTGATAATCAACCACTCCCTGCAAGTCGGTGACTTTTGTCAACTTACCCGTGCGACTGTTAACTTTATAAATATTATAAATTCCGGGGTGATCTTTGTTTGCTTTAAAATAAAAGTAACCACCCTCTTTCGATAAAGTGAGATCACTCACTTCAAAATCACCTTTTGTAAGTGCCTTTGCTCGACGTCCATCAGCCTTAACATAAAGGTGCGAATATCCTGACTCTTCAGATAAAAAGTAAAAAGTTGAGTTATCTGGCATCCATCCTTTTTCGTTAAAAGAGCGCTCATTAACCCACGCAGGATCAGTAAGCCGATGAAGCTCTTTTAACTTAAAGTTTGCAAAATCAACTTCCGCCAGCCAGCGATCTTTATTATCAAACGACATTAGCGTTAGCGCTAAACGATTTCCATCTTGACTCCAAACTAAACCGTCTCCGTACCAGTCATGAATGTACACATCGCGAAGTTTTTTATCGTCCTTAAACTTCTCACCTTTCATTTTTGCAGCTTGTCGCTTCAGTTTTTTTAAAGGATCTTTATCGATTCCTGATAAGGTGCTTTTATCTAACTCATGGAGTTTATCTTCCTCTAAGTCGTAAACATAGAAAGTTTCATTTTCGACAGGAACCTGTCCAACCAGAGGACGAACCATTCTATTTTCGACATAACCATTTTCAGTGACAAACTCAGGCATATTGTCTTGGCGTCGCTGAGATTGAGCGTCCGTTGCTAAAAATAGATAACGTCCGTTTGGAGACAAACTGGCCTGGGTCACTCTTTTATTTTTTCCAATATAAATCGACTTTGGAGTGGGCAAACCTTTTATTTTTTGTTCTTCAATTTTCTTGTTTTGTTGCTTTTGATCTTGCTCTTGACGTACATAATCAAATAGCCGCCGCTGTTGGCTTCCTAGAAAGTCTTTCGGCTCCTCCCAAGTTTTGGGAGCATCTTCACTTTCAATTGCGGCTAATTCCAAAGAGATGCCTGTTGCTTTATCGATAGTCAATATTCTGTTCTCAGAACGATAAGCAATTCTTCCGTCTAGCAAGAACTTTGCGTCCTGTTCCCTGTTATGAGTTCTAACCAAAGGTAAAACCTTATTACTGGTGAGATCATGAAAAAACAGGTCACCGTCACGAGTAAATACTTTTGCCGAGTGATCATGGTTATAGTCTCCCCCACGGCTGTCCACCAGCAACTCTTGTTGAACATCAACTTTATTAGTGGTTAAGTCATCAAGTGATACTTGCATCAGACGATAATTATTTTGCTTCTCTCGCTTTTGTGAAAAGTAGATTGATTTGCCGTTTTCAGCCCAATAGGCGCCTTCTGGACTCAGCGCTATCCAATCTGGATCGCTCATTATTTTCTTAAGAGTTAACGTTTCATCTGTTGCAAGAGCAATTGAGCAAGAGGCGAGCCCCAGAACTAATAGGCCAGCTAAGGAGGAAAAGTACTTCATTTTTAAATCCAGTTTGTTTTATTTTGCTTGAGTGTATGCGCGATTCATGACCGACCGCAAGCACTCATGGTTTTGATTTAACCTAATGTACAATCAGCGATACTAACTAGGAGAGCTTAACTCAAGTGATTTATTTGGACGAAATTGGGACAAAAGCCGTCCGATTACGCCCTTGGTTTTTCGCTTGATAAACCGCAGTATCGGCAGCAACAAACATGGTAGAAAAATCCACTCGCTTCTTTTTAGAGGTATACTCGGCGCCATCTAAGCAAGTGACACCAAAACTTGCGGTCACAGGAATGCCATCTGGATTTAACATTTCCATTTGTTGTCTCAAATGCTCCGCTTTTTTGATGGCGTCTTTTTCCCCGCAATGAGGTAGTAATAATAAGAATTCTTCACCGCCTAGTCGAATGGCGATATCCTCCTTTCGGCAACCTCTTTTTAATGTGTTCGCAATTTCTTTTAAAACACTATCACCCGCTTCATGGCCATATGTATCATTAATCTCTTTAAAATGATCGATATCTATTACCAGTAAACTTAATGAATATCGGTGCCTTAAAGCTTCCGCAAGTCGCTTCGGTGCAAACCTAACTAAAAAATGCCGGTTATATAAAGTCGTCAACTGGTCGGTCATTGCCAACTCTCTGAGCTGCTCTCTTTGAGAGTCGACTCGGTCGAAGAGTTTTTTCTGTGTAATCAGATTGGTTGCTCGAACCAAGAGTTCTTCTTCTAAAATTGGCTTTGCGATGTAATCGTTAGCGCCGCAACGTAGAATTTCAATTTTACGGTCATCTGCAGATTGGGCAGATAAAACCATAATTGGCGTGCGGGATTTCTTTCCTCCCATCTGACGAATGGAATTAACAATATCAAGTCCATTTAAATTTCCGACAAGGAAAAAGTCCGCAATTACCAGATCAAAACTATGCTCTGAAAATAGTGCTAATCCATCTTCCCCAGATGTCGCTGAAGTGCACTTAAAATTATGTTCACTGAGCATTGCGATAATGACTTTAGATACGACAGGATCATCTTCAATGTACAAGATATTGCCTGTTAAAGGTTGAGTATCAAAGTCTGAGTCGGCTAGTTCTCGAATAAATAGCTGCAGCTCTGCCGTATTGGCTCTAAAAATTATTCGAGTTATTCCAGCTGATAACGCTTCGTTAAGAATGCTTCTTTTATCTTCTGTGGTCAGCAATACAACGCCAGGACGCTCAATTTCTTGCTTGCGCACATACTGCGCGAGTTCTATTCCGCTACCATCGGGGAGTGAATAACTGGTAAAAATAAAGTCATAATCATTGTCTTTGATTGCCTCTTTGGCTTCAGCCAGGTTCGAGACAAAGTCGGGTAGCAACTCTTCTTCTTTGAACAGAGCCCGTAAAATGATTTGTTGAACTCTCGATTGTTCGATCACCAATATCTTCAAAATTGGCCGCCCTTTGATTAAAAAAGTTCATGATATAGCTTGCTAAAGTCTAGCTAATTTTGGCAGTGCTTGCACATTAACCTAATGTTTTTTAAACTTTTTGTACTATATTTCAACAATTGAGCCATGCATCAGGATTCTAATGACGTCAGAAACCCCCTATTCAGCACCTAACGCTTCGTTAAATGAGTCTGGTGCGCTGCTTAATTCACCAGTTGATATCCTAAAATGCTCTGCCGGCCAGGGTGCAACTTGGTTTATAGATGGCATTAAAAGCACCTTTCGTAATCCAATCAGTTGGGGTTTGATTGGACTAATAAATTTTGGATTGCTTTTACTGACGTTGATTATATCGCTTATTCCAATTATTGGCAGTTTCATACCCAGTCTATTCTATCCAATTATTGTTGCAGGTTTTATGGTTGCTTCATATAACCAAGATAATGGAACAATCCGTGCCAAAGATTTATTCGCAGGCTTTTCACGCAATACGGGTCAGTTGTTTTTAAACGGCGCTTTGTATATTGCAATGACAATCGGTATTTTTATAATCGCCTTTATTTTATTTCTTGGTTTATTTTTTGCTTTTTTTTCAACACTGCAGTCGCAAGATAAAGATGTCACAATTATTCTCCTAGCCACAGTAGGTGTTCTAATTTTTCTTGGCTTACTGCTCCCTGCCATTATGGCCATTTGGTTTGCACCGGCGCTAATTATTTTATTTGATATTGATGCTGTCGAAGCTATTAAATACAGCTTTAAAGGCTGTGCTCGAAATTTTGTTCCTTATATTATTTATAGTCTAGTCGCTATGCTGATTATGATCATTTTCTTTGCTTTTCTCGCAGGTCTTAGCTTTATTGTTTCACCCGGCGTTTGGCAAGGAGAAGGAACAGATGTCGGATTTTGGGTAACGCTAGCAGGCGGCTACATGGTTATGGCCATTTTATTTGCTCCCATTTTTTTCAACAGTATTTATCAGTCTTTCAAAGATATTTACCGTCTTAAATCAGAACCTAAAAAAACAGATGCAGAAGCAAACATAAGTGGTTCAACAAAAGACCCCATATTAAATTAATTGGAATATCCAATGACGAAATACAAAATCGAACTACCTTTTGTCTCAGTTTCGTCATTGGCACTGTATATTTAAATTACTTACTGAATGAGTAACTTATCTTCCACACTAACGTGTCTTTTCGATTCTGGCGCTCTTTTATAATGCAGCGCTAATTACCAAGGAATAGCATTTCCCGCATAATCAACAAAACAACCTGAATTTGATAAGCTAAGCTGTTGGATTCGCTGTCGCAGTCCCGTAATACTTTCTGTCGCATCAATAAGACCATTAGGTCCACCCATATCGGTTCTTACCCAACCCGGATGCAATGCTATTACGGGAATATTGTCCTCTCGTAAATCTATTGATAACGACTTAATTGCTGCATTTAACGCTGCTTTTGATGAACGATAGAGATAAGATCGTCCAGAAGAGTTATCGCCAATACTGCCCATTTTGCTGGTCAAAAAAGCAACTTTAGGATCCTTGGAAAGCCGTAGATTTTCTAGGACAGCGCGAGTCAATAATATTGGTGAAATCGAATTTACTAAAAATGTGTGCTGCCATTGTTCAGGGTCACAATTATCCAGAGCCTGAGGTGTACCTCCATAAGTACCCGCATTATTGATCAATAAGTCAACAGGCTGAGTTCCTAGTTCTGATGTAAAAGAGTCAAAACTTGAAGGTTCATCAAGAAAAAGTTGCTTAATAGATAACGCGCTATATTTACTTTTTAGCTCACTTAACGATTTCGCATGCTCGGGTTCGCGACAGGTTGCCGTTACTTTCCACCCAGCTTCAAGAAACTGTCGGCAAAACTCCAGTCCAAGGCCACGATTACACCCCGTTATCAGTAAGTGTTGCATAATCACCTCCAAAATTTAGGTTGTTTAATTGATTCTCGCTTATCATAACGAAAAAATTTCACGTTGAAAGAATGGTTATATGATTGTTTCTCGCAGTTGGATTTATTTAATTCTTTTATCATTAATATGGGGATCATCATTCTGGCTAATTAAACAGGGTCTGGAATCTCTAACGCCCATACAAGTTGCATTACTTAGAATAATATTCGCAGGTATATGTTTACTACCTTTTTTATTCAGGTCTAGAACGAGCAAACTCCCATTAAAAATGCTGGCGATTATTGGAATGGTCGGGAACATAATACCTGCACTGTGCTTTGCGTTTGCCCAGCAAATCATTCCTAGCGCTTTAGCCGGAATGACCAACAGTTTGCAACCCATTTTGACAATGATCTTAGCCTTTCAATTTTTCAATTTGAGCATTCAAAAACAACAAGTGATAGGCGTTATCATCGGCTTTGTTGGAGCTCTGTTGCTTACCGCGCCTCAAGATGTCACACAGTTGCAATTAAGCGAACAAGGTGCTGCGCACTATTGGGCCACAGGTCTGGTTATTCTAGCAACTTTCTGCTACGCATTATCAACCAATTTAATTCGAAATTATTGTGCTCACTTAGCACCGGTTACGATAGCTGCCACTTCAATAAATTTTTATCTGCTTCCTGCGGCTGTAATACTT
Source organism: Gammaproteobacteria bacterium (assembly GCA_013373375.1). Classification (GTDB taxonomy): domain Bacteria; phylum Pseudomonadota; class Gammaproteobacteria; order Enterobacterales; family Kangiellaceae; genus Pleionea. The sequence continues at coordinate 61,859 of JABXHY010000024.1, read as the reverse complement.
TTCTTCAACGTAAATTCATCAAACCTTGAACTGACGCCTCAAGCGCTTGGTTCAATTGGCAGTGTTTTTCTATTGGGAAGTATTGGAACCGCATTTGCTTTAATAGTATTTAATCGACTCGTCCATCTTGCAGGGGCTGTCACAGCGTCTCTGGTGACTTATTTAATTCCCATAGTCGCTATAATAATTGGACTACTCGACAATGAAGTTATTGTCTGGCATCAATATGTCGGAATACTCATTATTTTTATTGGCTTGTTGATGCTCTCACTTTCAAAATCCAACCAAAGTCATACAAAATCCGGGTAACTCCAAATTGACTTGCCATCGATTGTGATTAAGATATGAGTACAACCAAACTGAGTGGTCGTCATGTATAAAATTTTAAAACAAATCAGCCTGTTCCTTTTGATTTCTGTTCTGCCTATGACTCCGGTGCATTCGGTAAACCAGCCAATACAACTCGAAAATAGAATTGTTTTAATTGATCGTCTGCCCAGTGATACATCTGCCTATTGGCTCGTTTGCGACTCGATTTATAGGCCCGATTATCCAACAGAATCTCAGTGCGACCACGCGATAAGCTCTTTACCAAGCCCAATGTCTAAGTCAGCAAACTTATCACTAAAGCTCGCGTTTATTGTAGATGAATCCATCGACAACACACTCCCAGGAATAATTATCGAAGAAATAAAGGGAGCGGATGAGGTTTACTTAAACGGACAACTGATCGCGAGTACGGGTAAGTTTCCTCCTCAGTTCGAAAATGCAAGTTATTACAGCCGCTATTACTTTCTACCTCGTCAACTCATACGAGTGGATGAGCCGAATATTCTCAGGATGAATCTTTATCATCCTGACGGCCATGCCAACTTAAGAGATTTACAATCGATCGTCTACAGCTTTGATGCCATGCTGCAAAAAGCACTAGCTCGAGATGTTATGTTCACAGCATCGAGTGCTGTATTAATAATTATTTCATTGCTCATGCTTTATCATTACTTTCGAATTCCGGGGAGCTATGACTCGCTTGGACTTAGTAGCTTTTGTTTGATCTCAGGACTTTACTTGATCTTAAATCATCAACTGATGATCAATCTGGGACTTGATGCCAATAGTTTGCTTCGCTGGAAAACGGTCGCTTTTATTTTCGCCCAATTAGCCTTGAACTATTACTTATTTCGAGTGTTTGAGATAAAAGCAGTAAGCATTCATCGCGCGATCATTATTTTCTTTTTAATCTTTGGAATGTCTTGTCTGGTATGGCCCGGAGTTAATCAATTACAGTACTTTTACTTCTTCTCTAAGCTTTCCGCCTTTATTTCACCAATGGTGATATTAATTATTGCATTGGTTGTAAAAAGAGAGCCATTAACAACGCCGCAAAAATTATTGGCAGGCGCTTTAACTATTTACTTTATCAGTTTACTTCTCGATATTACCCGTTATTGGTGGTTTAACTTTTTTGAAATTAGAGAAAACACAGGCGTAATCATCGCTTTATTTATTATCGGTATTGCCGCTAGCTTTTTATCTGTCGAAAAGTATTGGCAATATTTTAAAGGGTCCACTTACGATCACTTAACCGGAACCTTGTTGCGACCTTCTTTTGTCAGAAGGCTATCAGAGGAAATGCAAAGATGCCGCAGAAGCGACTTTTGTTTGCTGGTCGCAGCCATTGATATTGATCAATTTAAGCTCATCAATAAAAACTACAGCCTGGAAATAGGCGATAAAGCATTGATGATAATTTCAGCAACAATTACTCGGGCCTTAAGACAATTCGATTTAATCTGTCGTTTACACGACGATGAATTCTGTATCGCAGCGACTTTGCCGGGCTCTGAGAACACAGAGCTATTTCTTAGACGGCTTCACGAAGAAGTTAATGCATCAAGTATAACCCTTGAGTCTGGTGAAAAGCTAAATCTGAAAGCTACGTCAGGCGCAGTGATATATGACTCAAAACGTCACGAAACACCGGAAATGTTATTGCTTGATGCAGAACACTCGGTTACCGAGGCAAAAATGAAACAACGTGGGAGTATTCAGTGGTTTGACACCGAAAACCCTCCGCTGCAATTTATTCTTTGATAATTCAATATGACACTTAATCTAGAATATCAATTGTAAGAGGGATTAATCGGCAGTACTGCATAATGGATGTGCTTTTGGATCTTCTTCTATCATCGGAATATCCGCGAAGTCGATCAACTTAAGTACTAATGGATTGGAGGAATCGGATATAAAACGGAAACCCAACACCGCATCTTCGTCAGAGTGAACCGCAAGGGTTGCCCGTCTGCCGTCAATGTCGACCACAGTTTTCAATTGAGGAAATCTCTTCTTAAGCTCTTCCTTTTTATTTTTGTAACGAATGCGATCACCACCTCGCAGGTGAGGAGACATGATATCGAACTGTCTCTCAAGCCGCACCACGCGAAGTTCGCCTCTTCGCCCTTCATTTGCGATAGCTCGAAAAGTCACGAAAAGCCTGTCTTCAGAGTCTATTTTTACTTCGCCAGTCAAAGTAAGAGAGGAGCAAATCGCTCTCACGCGTGACAATGTATCAAGCACTTTGCGATCAAATTGTTGATTTAAAATAACGTAAGGTAAAAGCTCTTTAAGAACCTGATTATCCGCTACCAACTGCTCATTATAATCATAATAAACATCTTCAACAGAACCATCTGTTAGTTGTCGCTCTACGAACTTTTTATCTGTATAGGTCAGTGGAATAGAAATCCACTCTACGTCCAACAACTCAACGTCGTCCCCGATACAAATGTTTTCAAGGCAAAGATCTGATTGCGCACTTAGTGCTAACGTACTGTGTACGACTGCTAACATTCCTAGAGCAAACATTTTGCCCAAACATTTTTTCATTCGACCACTCCCGACTGCTAAAAAATTGCGGATTTACCACTTATTCTAATTTTTCGAGTGAGCTTAACCGTTCAGTTAGGAGTTGATCGAAGTCTTCCAATCCAGTGAGTTGCTGCTGAATTTTTGACCGCACGTCCGACAATTGTGAATTTATATTCCGCTTAACTTTACTCTCAAACTGCTTGGCTTTCTCGTTAAGCTCTTGTTTAATCCGATTAAAAAATAGCATATCGAGATTACTAGAAGCAACTAGTTTTGTCTCTCCATTTTGTTTTATTAATCGGCCTGTCAGACTGATGACTTTGCTGCTCTGCAGCAATTCAACCATATATTTCCAATAACCTTCCGGCTTCTCGCTCGTCTTAACAGTATAGTCGCCCAGTGTGATTTCAAACACTAAATCAGTGGATATATCGTTAGTTTGAATAGAAAGATCACTGGATAACAAAATATTTTCCAAGCCCAACTGATTAGAACCCAGTTGCCAGCTTTTAACAGGCCAGTCTTTTAAACTGACATTGCCGCTTAAATTCACTTTATTTGCTGTCTTTTTGACCGTTACGGCCAGTTCTCCCAATCCTGTTTTAGAATCAAAAGAAGGAAGTTCTAATTTAATTTTCGAACTCATTGGCCGACTTTCAACCAATCCACTGCCTAAATTTTTAATATCTCCGGATATTCGGCCTTGTTGCTCTGCAAAATAAAAATCCCCAGATATGGTTGATTGATGAACCCAAAAGCTTGGTAAGACCACTTGATTACCAAAGGGCACCGTAATCCCTTCACGCGGCTCAACCACTTCTTTTTCGGAAGACTCTGCCGAGGCTTTAAAACGTTGGCTATTTTTTAAAATTAATTCGAGCCAATGAGCAATATTAGCTCCGAGCAGTCTTGATGCTATATGTCGCATACCGTCAGGAGAAAGACTTGCCATCGACAAAGCCAGCTCAGCGTCTTTTTCAATCAGTCCTTGTAATTCTTTCCACTGTTTTTTCGAAGAAGCGATGCCTTTTTCTACTGAATTCTTAAACTTTTTAATTTTGTCTTGTTCAGCTTTTACTTTTTTAATGAATGATTTTATGTCTTTTAAAACAGCGACTTTTTCCAAAGCATTTGCTTTCTTTAACTGGCTTTGTAGCGCTTGATACTCAGCTTCAAGTTGACGAACTTTTTCTTCATCTGGAAGCGAAGCCTGTTGCTCTTGCCAATTTGCTTTAGTTGTCCCTAGTTGCTCCGAGAATTGCTTAAATCGAGAGGGTGACTGAATATCAAGTTTAGCGAGAACAGCATCCGTATCAATGGATTGAACTGCTTCAAGCGATGCTTTTGGCCACTCCCAAGTGTCGGGCTCAGTGATGCCAAGAGGCTCATACTTTTTCGCTGGTGTACTTCTAGGTTGATTGACTTTAACATTGGTAAGTGACAGTTCATTAACATGAAGTTGTTTTTTAAATAAAGACAACAGCGATACATTCAATTTTATTTGGTCAATCATGACTCGGTTTTTCATTAAGTCATCTGGGTTCGCGATAGCCAAACTATTCACCGTCAAACCATTGAGTAACCAACCGAGAGATGCATCATCAACATTGACCGATGCACCGTTAAGTTGGCTGCCTTGGTTCTCAACGCCACTTTCGACCCAACTATCTATCCATACTGCTAAAAAAAGCCATATTAATAGTATAAAGCCAGCGAGCACGGCTAAGCCTGACCATCTGAAAATTCCCATTTTAAGCCCTATGATTAAGCAATTGATTGATAAATTTGATATAACTTAGTTGACTTTAGCGCGGTAACAATTCGCCATTGATTAACTCTCGGCATTAGTTTTACGCGATAAAAACGAACAAATTGGATCCCGGCAAAATACAGCGGTACTAAAGAAATTAGACCAACTAATAGTGTCGTTAACGCGAGCGTATTATTAATCGCTAATGCTTCTCCAAACGCGGTATTTGAAACGCTTAACCAAAATGATTGCAGTGCAGGCATCGTTAGTAGCCATAAGCCCAGATCATTTAACAAGGGATCGAAAAGCCAAGCAATTAACGCAAATAATGCACTGAACACTATAAAGCTCGACAGATTCACACGAGTTACTGCAACGATTAATATCACCACCCACTTCGCTGCACTAAACATTGGTAACGCAGCAAATAAAAAAGCCAAAGCGATCGACCAGGCTATGCCTCTTGGCGACGCCTCTGAATTTAAAACTTTAAGTAGTTTCGCGATAATATTTAACATCAATCAACTCCTGATTGAAGATGGATATTAGTTTAAACAGTGTATCAGAAAATCTCGTTTTGCCACTATTTTGCTTGACCAATACACAACAAATTATATCGAAGTTTGTTATTCGAGTGTCTCTGCGGTATCTCACTATCGATTAACACTCTAAAATCCTGACATCAAAACGTCATAAAAAAGAACGATAGTAAGCATCTCAGAGCAAATCATTAAGACCTTATGCTTTTAAGTGCTCAATATGTTGTGCAACAAGTATAAATACAAGAGTATTTGAATCGTGATTTCATTTTTTAATTTCTAAATTTGAGCTCTCACAGTTTCATATTGAGATTGTCGTAGTTTTAATGAGAACAATGTGCGGCTTTCAGCTAAGCAATCGGAACTCATCGGTAATTCACTTGTTTTTTTCTACCAGAACTATATGCTAACCAATCAATGAACACTCACGCAGCACTTCTAACAATTAAGTCTTTACTGCAAAGCTTTATTGCTTCTCGGCAGTACAGTCTCGATCTGTGCAAAAACCTAGAAGTTGAAGATATGGGATTGCAAGCAGTGGCAGAAACTTCTCCACTGAAATGGCATCTTGCTCACACCAGCTGGTTTTATGAAACCTTTGTTCTCAAATATTTCGTTAAAAACTTTAAAGTCTTCCACCCTGCATTTGAAACTCTTTTTAACTCTTATTACAACGGCATTGGAAAACCTTTTAAAAGACCGAACAGAGGCCTTTTATCTCGGCCAACAGTAGAAGACGTTAAACATTACAGAAAGCACGTTGATGACGCCGTCATTCAATTACTCAATGAACTTGAGTACATGGCGGAAAATCAGACTAAGACATTAATTGAGCGAGTTTCGTTAGGGATACAACATGAAAAACAACATCAAGAATTGATGTTGACCGATCTAAAATATAATTTTTACCAGAATCCATTGTTGCCTACTTACAGCGAACAAGCACCAAACTTTTCTCAAGACTCCATTTCAAAAGACCATCTGGATTGGCACAAATTTAACGAAGGACTCCATAGCTTTGGTTTTTCCCAAGGGAGCTTCTGTTTTGACAATGAAATGCCATCCCATAAAATCTATTTGCCCGAATTTGCGATTGCCAACCGTTGTATTACCAACTCAGAGTATCTGGACTTTATCAACGATGGTGGATACCAAAAATCTGAGTACTGGTTATCCGATGGTTGGGCCTGGGTTGAGCAAAACAATATTTCAAAGCCACTGTATTGGTGGCAGCAAGATGGGGAATGGTTAGAGTACACCTTATATGGTAAACAACGTTTAACTCCGAACCGAACGCTTTGTCATATCAGTTTTTATGAAGCCGATGCCTTTGCCCGCTGGGCTGGCAATCGCTTACCTAACGAGTATGAGTGGGAGTTATTGGCACAATCGCAGTCAATTGAAACGTCAAAGGAACGAGCTCTTTATTACCACCCAACTTGTGAGGAAACTGGAGACTTATTTAATCAAGTTTGGCAATGGACGCAATCAAACTATGCTCCTTATCCAGGATTCAAACCGGCAAGCGGTGCTATCGGCGAATACAATGGAAAATTTATGTGCAATCAAATGGTATTGAGAGGTGGAAGCTGTTTGTCACCCAGTGATCATATTCGATCAACTTACCGAAACTTCTTTTATCCTGCAGATCGTTGGCAAATGACCGGCATCAGGTTGGCCCAAGACAGAGGTTAGTAATGAATCAAGCGATTAAAAAAGAAAAAATTTATTATTATGAGCAGCATAAAGTTATTGATACTTTTGCTGACGACGTTCATCTTGGACTCTCGAAGCAGCAAAAGGAACTTTCACCAAAATATTTTTACGACCAAAAAGGCTCGCAACTCTTTGACAAAATATGTGAGCTGCCCGAATACTATCCGACAAGAACCGAAATAAATTTATTACAAGTACACGCCTCGGAATTTTCTGAAATGCTTGGTTCAGACAGCATATTGTTTGAGCTTGGTAGTGGTAGTAGTTTAAAAATACGTATTTTACTCGAGGCACTTCGACCAAAGATTTATGTCCCAATGGACATTTCGAAAGATCATTTAATAGAGTCCGCACAGCAGCTCGCAAAAGATTATCCTTGGCTCGAAGTACACGCCAATCGTGTTGACTACTCTCAATCTTGGGATGTACCAGATTTTGGTCCAGGTCGATATAACGCATTTTTCCCAGGTTCCAGTATTGGTAATTTTGATCCAGATGATGCGGTTACCTTGCTAAAACAAATTGCTCGGCTGGTTGGCAAGAAAGGTGGACTATTGATCGGTGTTGATCTTAAAAAAGATAAAGCGACTTTGGAAAACGCCTACAACGATGCAGAAGGTGTAACCGCTGCTTTTAATACCAATGTTCTTCATCACATCAGAGACAGATTAAACACCAATCTTTCACCGGAAAATTTTTGTCATAAGGCCGTGTACAATGATTCTGTCGGTCGTATTGAGATGCATTTGGTAAGTACCAAAGCTCACACCATAGAGGTTGAAGGGAAAAACTACTCATTTGAATCCGGCGAAACTCTGCATACTGAATCATCATATAAATACAGTATTGATGAATTTCACCAGCTTGCCGCGAGAGCGGACTTCAAGCCAGTGAAAGTTTGGACCGATACCAACAACCTGTTCAGCATTCACTATCTTCAGGTTGAGTAACTGCTTCAAACAATTCATGCCTTTTTAATACTACTCCACTAAAACAGAGACTCGAGCGCCTGCTCTTGCGCGACGGTTTCTGTAATCCAGTCCCGAAACGCTTTTATTTTCGCCCTTTCTGCCCATTCTTCTGGAAACACAAGGTCATACTTAAAATCACTGGTAAGAACTATATCGAAAGGACATATTAATCGACCGGCTTCAACTTCTGGTTGAGCCAATACGTTATGACCCAATGCAATGCCCTGACCATGAATCGCAGCCTGCATAACCATGCTTGAATGCGAAAATACTGGTCCCTTGCGTAAATCAACACCACGAACACCTGCCAACTTCAACCAGTCTCGCCACTCTTCGGTTGATCCGTCGTGTAATAGCATATGGTGCTTCAAGTCCTGAGGTTCTGATAATGGTAGCTCGCCCTCTAACATGGCTGGAGAACACATTGGCGTTAAAAACTCATTCAGGAGTGTTTCGGAGTACATTCCAGGGTAGTCGCCCTTTTCGTAATAAATCGCGATATCAATATCATCTTGAAAAAAATCAACCTGCCGGTCAGTCGCCTTTAACCTAACTTCTATTTCTGGATACAGCGCATTGAAACGGGTGAGCCTCGGAACCAACCAAACAATGGCAAATGTTGGGACAACACTGATGTTTAAAGCACCGGATGCTCCATGGGCTTTTAGCTGCTCTGTGGCTGCAGCCAGCTTTTCAAAAATGTCCCTAATTTTCGGCCAATAGCTCTGACCTTGGTCTGTGAGCAACAATTTTCGGTTTTTCCGGATAAATAAAGGTATTCCCAAGAAATCTTCAAGTGCCTTTATTTGATGCGAAACTGCGGCCTGCGTCACAAAAAGTTCATCTGCAGCTCGAGTGAATGATAGGTGTCTAGCCGCGGCCTCAAAGGCTCTTAGGCTATTTAATGGGGGTAATCGTCTGGCCATAAGCAATCATTAGTTTTTTTAATCCGAAACATTATAAATGATCGTTTGAACGAAAGCGATAACCTGACTAATATTCACACCGTTCCCGAACGGCACGACGTTCTTCACCAAGTCATTAGGAAGTTGACTGAAGTACGCCGACCCTCGAACCAAGGCTGAAGCTCTGGGGTCGAGAATTTAGGAACGAGGTTTTTAGGTATTTGTTAGCGCAGTATCAGGCCAGTCGATGGAGTGAGGTAGAAACCATGAAACAGTCTGCAAGATTTATTTCGCTGATCGCAGCGATGATTATCTCAGGTGTGAGTTTAAATACACAAGCCAATGATTCAATGGCATTAACATTTGAATCAAACCTAGAGCGACACATCGCTCGAATGAAAGCAGAAGCGTTAGTAAGTTTGGATTACCAGTTACGCGCTGAATTGCTTGCCCCAAAAAAAATGTTTTTGGGTGAAGTCGTGAAGACATCTGCGGTGTTACCAAAGATGGTAGAAAGTAACTTAGTTACTTTTGAAAACTCGGCAGTATCAGCGGACTAATCACCCGCGGAAAGGTTTAAGCGAATCTGCTTTTGCAGGTTCGCGAGTAGTTTACTCAAAGTTTTATCTGTCCCAACAGTGATTGATTAGCGTAGTCAGAGCACCTCCTACCCTTTTGGTCCTATCTGGCTCGACTTTTTGCTAATGCAAAGCCTACTTTTTAGTAGGCTTTTTTTTTGCCTTCTTTTTTACGTCACTAAGTCCCTAGTTCGAATTTCCAGACTGTGCTATAACGCTCGCAGTTTTAGTTTTAAACGCGCTTTAGATGAACAACTTTAATATTCCAATTGCGACACCTAAATTAGCTTCTAGCATTGTAATGTGCCGCCCGTTCCATTTTGGTTTCAACCAGCAAACGGGAGCCGATAATACTTTTCAGCACAACACGAATTCACCAGAGCAAGTTCAAAAGCAAGCGATGAAAGAATTTGATAATGCTGTGTCCTCATTACAAAACATCGGGGTTGAAGTTTTAATTCTCGAACACCCAATTAACCAAAACTTGCCTGATGCTATTTTTCCTAACAATTGGTTCACCACCCATTCGTCTGGAGAATTGCTGTTATACCCAATGAAAACACCAAACAGACAATTGGAAGTAGAGCCGGAGAGGCTTAAAAACTTGTTTGTGGAAGCCGGTTATGAGGTGAATAATATTATCCGTTTAGATCAACAAGCCAACTCTAGAGTTCTCGAAGGTACTGGAGCTATTGTGTTCGATCATTGGCAACATCAAGCTTTCGCGGGATTATCAGAGCGGTGTGATGTCGATTTATTTAACCAATTATGTGATAGCTTAAACTATTCACCAATCAGTTTTAAAACGGCAGGTTCAGAAGCAATCCCCTTTTATCATACGAATGTGATGCTCAGTATCGGTCATCAATTTAGTGTTATTTGCTCGGACGCTATTGATAATAATCAACGCTCTTCGGTCATCAACCAATTACAGAGTTCAGACAAAACTATTATCGACGTTAGCCTTGAACAGGCAGAGCAAAGTTTTTGCTGCAATATACTACAACTCGAAAATTGTTCCGGCGAATCCATTATTGCAATGTCAAAAAGCGCCTACAATGGTTTTAACAATCAACAGGTAAGACAACTAGAAAAGCTCGGATCATTGCTCATCGCAGACATCCCCACTATCGAGTATATCGGAGGCGGAAGCTTAAGATGTATGATGGCGGAAAACTTCTTACCTAGGCTAACACCATAATTAAAAAAGAATTTTCATCAAAGCTTGCTAAACTTAAAGAAAATTACTGATCACAAGCGATGGACATACCTGGTTATAGAATTGAAGAGCGCATCGGCGAAGGCGGCATGTCGGAAGTCTATCGAGCCGAGCAACTCTCGCTAAAACGACGTGTCGCGATTAAGTTTCTTTCTGAGCAATTGCTCAATCACCCGACAGCAAGAAACCTGTTTGAAAATGAACCCTTGATAGTTGCTCAACTCAATCACCCCAAAATAATCCATGTAATAGATAAAGGCATCACCTCTACAGGAAAACCTTTTTTTGTAATGGAATTCGTTGAGGGCGTTACTCTACACGATATCGTCCAAGACAAATCCCTACCAATGAGTAAAAAATTTCAATATCTCATACAAATTTGTCGAGGGCTCGCATTTGCGCATCGAAATGGAATTATTCACCGAGATATAAAACCCGCAAACGTGGTCATTGATGGCGAAGATAACGCCCGAATTCTCGACTTCGGCATTGCCAGCTTTTATACCGATGAGCGGTTTACGCAAAAATCCGCACATCAGGTACTCGGTACAGACCGTTATATGGCGCCCGAAGTTAAGTTAACATCTGAAAATGCGAGTATTTTGAGTGATATTTATTCTCTTGGAGTATTAATGTTTGAAGTACTTTCTGAAAACTTTACGGACCCAGCATCACAGAAAAATGTTGACCAAAGTAATATTCCAAATCCGATTAAAAAACTTATCAATAAGTGCATAGCGACGACACCAGAAAAAAGACCCTCATCTGCAGATGTTATCGAAAATCAATTATTGCACACTCTTAAAGGTGCTCATTTAGCATTAAGTCAAAAACAAAATGCAGAAAAAGACATTGCTAGCTTAAGTAAAAACTTCACTTTATTAGAAGTATTAAGCGAAACCGAATATGGTAATGTTTACTTATTCGAAAAGAACAAATCTAACGACTTAATAATTATAAAAAAGCGACATCAAGACGCGAGTGGCCTAAAAGAAGCCAAGTTACTTTCAACATTAAAGCACCCAAATATTATCAACGTGTATGGTACTGCCAGTAACCAAAGAGCCTTTATCGTTGTGATGGAGTACATGGACGCAGGCTCACTTGCTGATCGTTTAATTAAACCCGCGGATCTTGATGTCTTTTTTTCGCTTGCAGAAAAACTTGTCGCCGCTATGAACTATGCTCATCAAAATCGAATTTTGCACGGTAATATAAGACCGTCAAATATTCTTTTCTCACAGTCGGGAGACGTCAAAATAACCGACTTTGGGCTAAGCGAGCATTATTATCATCAGGACGACAGACCAAACTGGTATTCCCCCGAAAAGGTCGAAACGGTTTCGCCCGCTTTTGATATTTTTGCTTTAGGCTCCGTGTTTTACCACGTTTTGACAGGCCAACATTTGGAATGGAAGAATGAGCAAATAGCCTGGACTGAACCTTACAGTCTTTTACCCCGAAGACTTCAGAAGTTTTTATTGAAGATGATGGCGTTAGATCCCAGCTATCGATTTCAATCAATGAAGCAGGTGCAAGAAGAATTAAAGCAAATACAAAAGCTACCAAAATCAAAATTAGCGCGGCGTATACCCCGTCAGGCACTAAAATTTAAACAAAAAGCAAAACAATCACTGCCTTTTTTCCGATGGCTACGAAGAGTTTACTGGATTATTATTTTCGCGCTGGCATTTTTATACGTACAAATCTATTTTTTCTTGCCAGAAATCAAAACATTTATTCATCAAGAATTGAAGCAATTTTTATTATGGTGGGCATCCAAATTATAAATCATAAGTTATAAATTATATTTTGAAATTAATGAGCAACACTTTTTTTAATCTAAAGAACTACTGATTAAATAACGCAAGAGCGACTACTATAGCTACCCCGATTATTGCCACCCCTATCGCCACTTTACCAAGATTAAAACCTTCAGACTCATCATCAAATTGTAGTATTCGAGGCGGCTGTCCATCACATTGAAAAACTAATTCCATACCACCAATAGTGACTTCATCACCGTCAACTAGAGTTGCTCTGGTCGTCATACGTCCATTAACCAACAAGCCATTAGCGGCACCATTATTTTTAATGCTCCAGAATCGACCATTTTTAAAAATTTCAACATGACGCGCAGACACGCTTGAGTCGTCTCTGGAAAGGTGATGTCCTAGCATCCTACCAATCGCCGAGCCAGACGAAGTAACTTCGTAATATTTCCCGCGAATATCTTTCGACTTACCATGAAAAAAAGCACGCTCTAATACGGAGTCAATAGCGGACTTGTCGATAGACTCAGGCGTCGGGAACTTATTCGTCGTTTTTGCTTTTGGCACAAAAGTCATTTGAGTTTCTCTTATGGAAGTATGAAACTCTTCTTTTTCCACCGCATCCGCTTCGCCAGTAAATATAACCTTAAAGCAAAATTCATCGACGCGAATTTCATCGCCGTTTTTCAAATAGGTTTCAGATTGTTTTTGACCGTTTACAAAAGTGCCGTTACTCGAGCCAAGATCCTTTATCATCAATTTGTTACCGTCTTGTAACACTTGAGCATGACGCCGTGAGATATGAGGCATTGGAATAGCAATATCACATTGGGTATCTCGACCAATTGTAAGCACTTTATTAACTGGAAATAATTGCCCCGAAAAAGGCGCTGTCTGAGCTTGCAACAACCAGTCTGACAGAGTGTTTCTGACTTCGGTTTTATTTGCCGCTTGTTTGGCACGTGGAGAGCGGTTTAAAAGAGGATCGATTAGCTCTAACTCAGTATCGCCAATTTTGATCACATCCCAAGCTTTGAGAGGAATATTAAGCGCGATAAGAGCACCGTTAACAAAAGAACTTTTCGAAGGCGCTTTATGGAAAAACTCGATATTGTTGTCATTAATGCGTAACTCAGCATGCTCTGCTGCCACTTTATTCGAAGAAATGACAATATCATTCGATGTCGCACTGCCAATAGTGATCAGAGAGTCCACTAACCACATGTCGGGACGTGATTTATCTCTGAATTGTAGCTTTAACATCCGTTAACATCCTCAATGAATCGCTGGCAATACATATTTTGACACCATGACATTTCGACCCAGTTTTTCCTAACAGCATTTAATTTATGCATTACGTTTGTTCGGTTATCAGATAACAGCGAACAACAATTGACCAATGCAAAATGGAATGCTCTCCTATTATTATAGTTTACACCGAATTTATATCGCGGGTGCAGCCATTTGCATTAAAATGCCACACAACCAGGCAGCGTAAGTACCAATGGCATAACCCAATACTGCAAGTAAAACTCCTACCGGCGCTAAAGATGGGTGAAAAGCTGATGCTATTATTGGGGCAGATGCAGCTCCTCCAACATTCGCCTGACTTCCTACTGCAATAAAAAACGTTGGCGCTTTTATTAATCGAGCCACCAAAAATAACAAACCTGCGTGAATCGAAATCCAGATCAAGCCGACGATAAAAATTTCCCAATGATTTACAACGGCAGTGATATCCATTTTCATCCCTATCGATGCCACTAAAATATAAACAAATACTGAACCAATTTTAGAGGCCCCGGCTCCTTCTAATAATTTCGCTTTTGTAAACGATAACGCTAACCCAATAGTTGTAGCGATGACGACCAACCAAAAAAACTGGCTCCCCAAGCTAAACTTTTTCAACTCAGGGTAATTATTGGAAATCCAGGGCGCGATAAAGTCTGCAAGTAAATGTCCCACACCAGTGGCACCTAAACCGATTGCCAAAATAATCATTAAATCATTCAAAGATGGAATTCGTGCATGTTGACGCTCAAAGTGCTCAACATGTTCCCGTACTTCATCAATCGCAGAAGCATCGGCGCCTCGCTTTGCATCGAGCTGCTTGGCTCTTGCGGCCATAAACAGGAGTACTGCCGTCCATAAGTTTCCAACAATAATATCCACCGCAATCATAGAAGGGAAAATATCTTCTGATACTTGCCAGGTTTCATACATTGCCGCTTGATTAGCACCGCCTCCAATCCAACTTCCAGCAATGGTTGTCATTCCACGCCAAATTTCATTCGGAGGAGCACCACCGACTGTTTCAGGACTGACTAGCGACACGAGCAATATGGCTAATGGACCACCAATTAAAATGCCTAATGTTCCGGTTAAAAACATAACAACGGCTTTGAAGCCCAGTTTACGAATTTTTTGCAAATCGATACTGAGCGTTAGCAACACCAGGCTTGCCGGCAATAAATAACGGGATACTACGTAATATATATTCGACTGATCGCCCGATATAATCCCCAATGAATTAAATATCGAAGGCAGGAGATAACACATCAAAAGTACGGGAACAAACTGATAAAAGCGTTTCCAAAATCCATGCTTGATATTGGAAGTTACAAATACAGCGCCGAGACAAAGGACTAAAATTCCAAGCGTAACGGCATCATTGGTAACAAGAGGTAATGAGTCTGATTCTGTCATATTATTCGTTTTATTATTTGACTGACAAAGGTCTTATTCAGTATCCGGCCGATGGATCCTAGGCGTATTTAATTCCGAGCTTTTGATATATAAACCCCATCAACCACGCCGGTCCCACAAGCAAATACAAGATGTCTTTAAAAAATGAAGGCTTCTTACCTTCTATTTTATGGCCTATAAACTGAAAAATCCAAGCCACTATAAAAATTACTAAACCTATTTGCCAGGTGCTCCACGGAGCAGTTTGAGCTGTCCATTGAGTCAACCATGCGATAACAACCGAAACGACCAACATCCCTACTGCAATACTGATTGACGTTAGCGCGTAAAATACCATCATTAAAGCTAGTGCAAGAGTTGCCCAGTTCACCCAGGGAGAAATCGCAAGGCTTTCAGGAACCGGAACTGCCCACAATAATAATGCGACACTCCAAAAAATAGCAGGCACGCAAACCCAGTGGATTAATTTGTTGGTTGAGTTCTGATGACTCTCACCGTACTCTGCAAACCATTGACTGGCTGATTTCATGACACAAACCCTCGTAACAACTGGTACTACTATACCACCGAGGCTTTTTAGAACAAGTGGATTTACAAGGGGGATAACGATGAGCGTTATAACACTTTTGACCGATTTTGGAAGTCAAGATGGATATGTTGCAGCAATGGTTGGCTACCTGCATACACATGCGGCCAACACCAAGGTTTACGAAGTATCGCACGACATTACACCACAAGATGTCTGGCAAGCAGCCTTCGCTCTCAAGCGTTATGCCAAAGAGTTTCCAGCAGAGACCATTCACATAAGCGTGATCGACCCAGGTGTGGGTTCAGACAGAAAAGCTCTCGCGTTAAAGTGCGATCGACAGTGGTTAATTGGCCCTGACAATGGCGTGCTTTCTCTCGCGGCCGAGCTGTACGAAAATGTTGAAGCATTTCAGATACGGTCTAACACCCCATGGTGGAATAAACACAGCAGCTTCGATGGTCTTGCGTTATTCACTCCTGCAGCATTGAAGCTAGCAACGGCGCCAGACAATATACATGAATACCTGAGTCCACTACCCCACTTCCATCAACTGAGCTTTCCAAAGCCCGACGTGGTTGGACAGCAGATGATGGGGCAAATAGTCACTTTCGACCGCTTTGGCAATGCGATAACCAACATAACCAAAGCCGATATCCCCTCTGATCACCCAGTCATTATTTATAGTGGGCACCATCGCTTTGAAACCACCACCCATTACTGCAATGCTCCGGCAAATGGACAATGTGCCATTATTAACTCAGATGGACTACTAGAGCTTGCAGTGTATCAGGGTTCAGCCCGCTCCGAGTTAGGACTGGAGGTCGGACACAATATTTCCTTTTCAATCAGCGAATGATAAAAATGTTTTGCGAACCAAACTTTTTTTTGAATGCAAACGACTAACCCACTACCAAAAACATAACGATCACGTTCCATGTTATTTAAAGAAACTGACAGACAATTGATAGATAAGGCATTGGGAGGTTCCCAGAGAGCTTGGATGCGCCTGGTGAAAAAGCACGAACAGCGTGTTTACAACCATTGCTTGAGATTGTGTGGTTCAGCGGCTGATGCAATGGACTTAATGCAGGAAGTGTTTCTTGCAGTGTATCGAAATTTACCGAACTTTCACGGTAACAGCCAATTTGTCACCTGGCTATTTCGTATCACGGCTAATAAAACCACCGACTGGCTCCGCAGTAAACACCGCATACCCACGCAGGGCGCAAGTGAAATTACAGCGGATCATAAGGTAACTGAACATTCTCCTTACCATGACATACACGCTAAGCAACGTAATCAACAAATAACGCAACATCTGGATCAATTAAATGCAGAGCAAAGAATCGTGATCGAACTCAAGTTTTTTCAGCATTTCACTTTCGATGAAATTGCGAGCCAAATAGGTATTTCACCCAACACAGTGAAAACTCGGCTTTACGCAGGTCTTCGCAAGTTAAAGAGTCAAATGGAGGTCCAAAATGTCGTGTGATCATAAACTCGTTGAACAATATTTGTTTGACTATCTTGATGGCACCATAGAACCCACTATGGCACGAGCCATCGAACAAATGCTCGATCAATGTGACAGTTGTCGAGATCTCTATCAAAGCGCAGTAGAAACACAGCAACTAGAAAGAAACTGGCAGCAACAAGCGGTGCCATCATGGCACAGAACAAAATTCGCGGTAGCGCAACCAGCAAAAAACAGTTTTGGCTGGGGAAATCGTTTATCGTTTGCTATGTCATTTTTTGCCATTGCACTGGTTTTATTTCAAGTCAACGTTACCTCTAATAACGAAGGTTTTTCGATTAGCTTCGGAGGCAACAATAACAAAGCGGTGATAGCAGAAGCTGTAACAGAACAATTCAATCAACTTGCCTCCCAACAAGCCGACTATATTGATGCACGATTTGAAGAGCAGAATATACAGCGAATTAATGATAACAAAGAAATGCTTGAAACACTTATGACCAGTAATCGCAAAGAGCGTCGACAAGATCTCAATATTTTAATGGCCAGTTGGCTGCAACAAAGAGATCTTGATCAAAAGTCGTTAAACCAACGCGTCGATAATGTGGTTGATAACCAAATTGAAAATAACCGATCAATAAATCATTTGTTGAGAGTATCAAATTAATTACTAGCGTTTATTGACTCAACAACGATTAACCGAATATGAGCAGTCAGGAGTTTTATTATGAAAACATTTAGAAGTTTATTTCAGTCATTATTGTTATTGACGACATTGTCACTTCACTCTTTTGTGTCTGGCGCCACTATTGATCCCAAAAGATTTGATGAGCTCAATAAAGATATGCGCATAATGAAAAAAATCATTGAAACATCGATTGCAGATGACAATCGCTACAGCAACCGCGTTGAAGCAATTTATCTCGCAGATCAAGGTATGGTTTTCACAATTTTCTCCAGTTCATTAATTCCTTTACCTGACTTTAATGGTGACTGGGAAGCATGGGGAGAATCTATCGGTGCACATACTCTTTCAGTCGTCAGAGACGCTATTCCAGCCGTTGCTCCCGTACTACCACCTGAAGCAAGAGCGGAAATGGAAGCAGAAATCGAAGATTCACTAGCTGAACTTGAGGGTGAATTTTCTGGCCCAGCAAGTGATAGAGAAGGCCTCAGAGAATTAAGAGAACAGGCTCGGCAACAACGAGAGGAGTATCGAGACAATCTTAGGAAACTCAGAGAAATTGAACGCGAGAGCTATCGAGCAGAAACAGAACGTAAAGAAGAGTTAGATAAAGAGCGCAGTCTTGTTGAAAAAGCGATAGAAAAATATAAAAGTCAGCTTCAGCAATATGAAAAGAAAATGGCAGAGCTAAGAGAGACTCGACAAAAAAAACAGTTAGAACAACAAATGGCCATGATGAAGCAAACTATTTCGGCTCTTTGTGACTATCAGGCTTCGCTTCGAACCTTACCCGACGATGAGCATGTCACTTTAATTTTTGAGAAATTTGGTGACTCACGAAAGCAGGACAAAATTATGGTGTTCAAAAAATCAACTCTGGAAGACTGCGAGTCAACTACTTCGGGCATCAATAAGTTAATCTCCGAAGCCACACAATACTCTCAATAAACCTGAGCGAGTGATAGCTCCAGAACCTAATGATTACGCGCGCTGCTTTTAACACATATCTAAATCACAGCGCGTATGATCTCTCGGTTCAAAACTATCGCAAGCAGCAATTCAACTACCTACAAAAATGGACAATATTTCTTAATTAGCCTTAAACATTCTTCCTATTGCCATTTCGATCACCGCATTTACAGTCTGACTTTTCTCTGACCAAGTTTTGTCACCAGTCACCTTGAAACACGACTATCTATTTTGCTCGAAAAATCCTACAATCAGCCTTCAATTTATCAATTCAGATAAGGAATAAACCATGATTAAAGTAGGTGATACACTTCCTTCAGTAAATTTTTCACTTCTCACAAAAGATGGTGCCTCAAACCCATCTACCGAAGAGCTTTTTAAGGGTAAAAAAGTTGTGTTGTTTGCCGTTCCTGGAGCATTCACACCGACTTGTTCGGAAGCTCACTTACCTGGCTTTGTGGTTAATGCTGACAAAATAAAAGCGAAAGGTATTGATACTATCATCTGCCTTGCTGTTAACGACTCATTTGTAATGAAAGCTTGGGGTGAAGCAAGCAACGCAGAAGATATTGTTATGCTGGCTGATGGTGGTGGTAGTTTCACTAAAGCAATCGGATTAGAAATGGAGACTGCTGACTTTGGAGGCCTGCGTTCGCAACGTTACTCTATGATTGTTGACGATGGAGTCGTCACTCATTTAAATGTTGAAGAACCTAAACAATTCGAAGCAAGCACAGCCGATAGAATTTTGGAGCAACTAGGCTAATCGCTATTCGATAGTGGTTACTTAAACTCTAGCATTTAAACGATTTATCGATTTACCAATAAAAAAGCGGTCTGCTCCAGGCCGCTTTTTTATTTGACCAGAGACTTCAGCGTACTGCTAATACCTTTTTACAAATAACTTCAATTAAAACTGTCATTCGATTTTTATCGTTCTGTTAATACAGAGTTTGATTTCATATTAGATTCTTTATCAATTGGCTTTCCTTGCCACCCTGCAAAATCTTCTAGTACTAAATAAAAACATGGCACAATTACTAAAATAATTGCGGTTGCGAATAAGATACCAAAACCAAGAGAAATCGCCATTGGAATTAATTGATACGCCTGGCGTGACTGTTCAAGTATGATCGGTGCCAAACCACCAAAAGTTGTTAAGGTGGTTAATACGATTGGACGAAATCGCCTAATACCAGCTTCTAATATTGCCTCAAATGTATCGAGAGTTTTGCTTTTTTTATTCGCGTAATCAACCATTATCAAAGCACCGTTAACAACAACTCCTGCCAACGCAACAAACCCCATTAAACTAACAATGGACAGATCGTACCCAAACATTATATGACCGAGCACAGCTCCAACAATACCAAATGGAATCGCAAGCATGACAATTATGGGCTGAGTGTAACTTCGAAAAGCAATTGCCAATAATGAATAGATAACAAACATTGCAAGCGCAAAGCCACTCCATAATACTTTTGTCGACTCACGCATTTCAGCTTGTGAGCCACGAAAAGACCATGTGATGCCAGGATAATCTTGTAATAGTTGAGGCAAGACTTCTTGATTAATGACATTTAAAACTTGATTCACGGCACCCGCAGGTTCTACGTCCATTCCAACCGAAATAACTCTTCGCCCATCACGCCGCTCCAGTGAGCTGTATGCTTCGCCCAGTTCAACTCTTGCGACATCCATTAACGGAATTTCCCTTCCATTTGGCGTAGTAATAATAAAATTATCCAATGTACTTTGTTGTTGCCGCTCATCCTTTGGTAACTTTACTCTCACCTCTACTTCATTGGTGCCTCTCAGCTGCCTTAAAGCAATCGCACCATAAAAAGCATCTCTGACTTGCCTGCCAATGTATTCAGGCGTTAACCCTAAAGCTTCGCCTTCGGGCGTAATTCGAAAGTCATACTGCATTTTTCCAGTGTTGTAACTGTCGTTAACATCACGTGTATTGGAAAAGCTTTTCATAGTTGCGACTAACGATTGACTCGCTTGCGCGAGAACACTCAAGTCGCTATGACTCAAATCAATGCTTATGTCATCTCTCCACCCGCCTGGACCACGCTCAGCTTCGAAAGAAATTTGATCGACTCCTTCAATCTCACCAATTTCATCACGCCATAATTCAATGACTTGAAATGCGGTCATATCTCGCTCATCGGGAGACTTTAAAACAATTTCAACATCGATAAAATTTTTGCCACGCACATTTGTTTTTATACCATCGGCGACTTCAAATAAATCATGTTTCAAAAACATATCGTAAGTAGCATCGGTAATATCATTCGCTACTTTTGCAGCTTGTTGCTGAGTAGTACCCACAGGTAAACGCACACCGGCCTCAATTTCATCAGCAGCTTCTCGAGGCATCATAATCATTCCCATGTGATCACTGGTTGCAAAGCCGCCAGCAATAATTAAAACACTAAATGCAGCAGAAAGTGTTAGGTATCGATTTTTCAAACATACTTTCAAGAATCGGCGGTATTTAGTATTCACAAACTCATTGAAGCTATGCGCAATTTTCTGTTGTCGACGGTGCAGCATACTGCTTATTTTTCCTCCATCGGAATCGCTGCTGTGGGCTAGGTGAGCAGGTAAAATAAACAATGCTTCCACTAAAGAAATCACCAACACCGTGATCACAACCATAGGCAATGGCCACCAAAACATTCCCGTTGTTCCAGGAATAAATAAGACCGGAATAAACGCTACTATGGTTGTAAGGATGGTAAAGGTTACTGGCGCCGCAATATCTTTAGCACCCTTGATTGCAGCGGTCATAAAATCATGTCCCTGCTGGCGATATTCATAGATATTTTCACCAACAACAATGGCGTCATCAACCACAATCCCGAGCGCTACTAGAAAAGCAAACATTGAAATCATATTAATGCTCACTCCTAACATCGGCAAAAATAACAAACTGCCGACAAAGGAAATCGTCATTCCCATCATGATCCAAAATGCTAACCGATATTCTAAGAAAGCGCCTAGAATAATCATTACGATAACGATAGCCATCCAGCCATTTTCCAATAACAGATTCAATCGATCATGAAAGTCTTCTGCTCGATTGCTGTCGATCCGATATTCGACACCTTCTGGCAAGGTAACATCTATTTCTGTAAAAACATTTTCAACAGCAGCAGCAATGTCGAGAGGTGATTGATCGCCAACCCGAAATATTTCAACTTCTATTGAAGGCTGTCGATTAAATTTTGAATGGAAACCATCTTCTTCAAATCCATCATAGATATTCGCAATATCACCAAGACGAACAATCGCGCCTTGCTCAGTTGTTACCACAGGAATAGTACTGTATTCCTCAGACCACTGCTTTCTCTCTTTGACCCGGATTAAAATTTCACCTTCATTCGTTTCTATGGCTCCTGCAGGAACGTCTTGCGAAGCAGACTCAATTAACTCAGCAACATTTCTCAAAGTAAGGCCGTATTGACGCAACGATGCTTTAGAAATTTCTATATGGGTGACATAACCCGGTACCCGGTTGAGTTCGACTTGGGTAATACCAGGCTCATTAATTAATCGATCGCGTAACTGCTCACCAAGCTTACGTAAAGTCCAGATATCAACATCGCCATACAAACCTATTTCCATCACATCACGCTGCTGAACTCGCATTGACACTTCTGGCTCTTCCGCGTTTTCTGGAAAAGTTCTCACTCGATTGACGGCTTGGTCAATATCCTGAAATGCTTTCATCCGATCCATTCCAGACACTAATTCTAACGTCACTCGACCCGATCCTTCGCGTGCGCGTGACGACATCTCTTTAATCCCTTGAATACCCCTCACCGCTTCTTCGACGGGTTGTAATATTCCTTTTTCAACTTCTTCAGGCGATGCACCAGGGTATTGAACATCAACTTCAACAATCCCTAACTCGAACTGTGGATAAACTTCTTTTTGAACTTGAGTGGCCATAAATAAGCCGCCAGCAAGCAAAATAAGCATAAACAAGTTAGCTGCAATTGAATTCCTGGCCATCCATTCTATTGGACTTATTAAAGAAGCGACGCTTTTATTATTTGATCGATTAGACGAATCACTCTGGCTCATAATGCTCTCGCCTCATCGGACACTCCTTGCTCTGTAGATTGAGAGTCTTCAGGTTGGTCAGCTTCTGATAATTGATTTATGTCTTCCTCAATACCAGGAGACATTGTTTTCAATCTAACGGTAGCGCCTTGCTTAACAGTTGCAAGATCAGTTGTAATTACCCTTTCTCCACTTTGCAGTCCTTCTGAAATATAAGCGAAGTTATCATCCTTCAAGGCAACCTCAACTGATCGTATATCCAGCTTCTGTTCCTGCATTACCCAAACCGTGTTCTTTTTTCTAAGATACTCCAGTTCAAGCCTTACCGTATCACTTAAAGTTTTACCTGGTAACTCTGTTTCGACATAAGAGCCCGCGATCAAAGGCGCCCATGATTTTTGCGGAGAATCCTGAGAATCACTGGAAGAGTCAGAATTCAATCCTAAAGGATTTGTTACTTCAACTAAGACACGAGCCATACGAGTGTCTTGATCAAGTTCTGCGATGACTTGTGATAAGCGTCCTTCTCGCACGGATGACTGATCCCAAGTTGTTTTGTTTCGTATATAAACAGGTTCCGTTGCTCGTAAAGAAGAATTGAAAGACTGGTGTGTGTAATTTGCTAACCATTTAAGTTTGGCAATCGGCAAGGTAGATTCCACCCAGTAAACGTCGGTTCCTATGATGTTAGAAATAGTATCGGATGGCGAAACTTGTGAGCCAAGATTGACGTCCTGAGAAATTACTTGTCCATCAAATGGCATTAGAATAATTGTTCTTTCTAAATCGAGCTGAGCTTCTGCTAGTGCACTCTCAGCAGCCACCAATTCGGCTTTAGCTTGTCGTAGCTGAGGCTCACGTAAAATTAACGACGTTTTTTCTTCTGAAACATTTTTGCCTAAAAGTTTAAATGATGTTTTTGCTCGCTCTTGCTCTGCCAACTCTAGTTGATAACTGGTTTGGGCTCGAGCTAACTCTGCTTCAGCTTGCGCTATATTGAGCTCATAGTCTCGCGCATCGATCTTGATTAACCAGTCACCTTTATTGAGAAAGCTCCCTGGAATAAATTTATCAGACACAGCAACAACCGAACCACTGACTTGCGGTTTCATGGTCACACGTTGTGCTGGCTTTACTACCCCCATCGCTTTTATTCTGGGTGTGTAATCAGCACGGTTAACTTCAATGACCTCAACAAGCATCGGGGATTTTTTCAGCGCCCCTTCTTTTTGAGCGGTAGGCTCGGTCGAATAAATCAACCATACAGTAGCAAAAGCGCCTGCAAGTAATGCAAGACAAAATAGAAAGGTACGATAAGAAAATCCAGAGATTCGCTGGTAATGTATTATTCCTGGATTCATTTGACCTCCAGCAAGTTTTCAAATAAGAGTGCAGATAGACTTGACGTTCAGTTTCTGTAACGACTGTAGCTGTACTAGATTAAGCACCTATAAGCTAACATAAGTCTATCTCACTTAAAAACAACGCCTTTTCGCAACCGCGCATGAATTAGCAACCCTATTTGAGAAATAGTTAGTCTAACTTAGGTAATACGATTAATTTTGCACGCTGGATAACAAAAGTTGCTTGATTGCGAGTTATGAGTCGGAAGATAGCATTAAATCATTCCGAGTGATTTGAATGTTAATTTAGAAAAAACAGTATCATCCAGTGCTAACTCAAGTTGTTGTATCCAAGCAGACAGCTGCTTTATTTGATCTTGAGAATAGCGAGTTGACTCTTGTATCGACTTGTCATCTTTTGCAATAAGATCTCTCAAATACCAATTAACAAGTGACTTATTAATGGCAACAGGGGTCGTTGCAAGAGCCAAACGTGCCATTGATTGCAACTGTCGAATTTTTGTCAGATGAGTCGCGAATAATTCCTTCAGTTTTTCTCGACTAAGAGAAGAGAATTGCCCGATAGTTTCTATTCCTTGCTTGCTTAGCAGTTTTGAAAACTGGCGTCCAACACCACTGACCCAGATGACTGGTTGTTTTGAAAAAAACTCTCTTGCTTTCGAAGACGACCAATACTGCTCACTCTGCTCATCTTTTTCAGCCTTCGCTTCGTCCGTTGCTTGATAGGTAATATCCAGCAACCAACCACTTTCAGCCAAAGGATAACGTTGCGGGTCTAATGCAACGTTCGACTCAGGTTCAGTTTCAGAATCATCAATTATCACTTTACTATCAGAAGTAGTCGGCTTGTGTCCCATTCGTACTCGAATGGAGGACAATTTAAGTTGCTCAAACCGACCTTCAACTGCCGCACTTTTTGCAGCAGTTGCAACTTCGGTATGAAGCAACAATACAAGATCATCTAAATTCAACGCTGGCATAGTTTTATTCTGAGTGCTGCATTAATTGATTGTCTTAAAGTGTATTTCAACTTCACTGAATATATTTGTAGTGGCCTGTGTATCTTGTGGCGATTTATTACTAGCCTGCTTAACCGTAAGACGAACCTGATCTTTAATATTTGGTTTAATTAAACCCACAAAACGATCTATCGGTTGAATGGGCGAAATCAATCGATCTGATAAACTCAACTTATCACTGAGTGCAATACTATCTGTGAGAGACGTCGTAGCAGCTCTCGTAATGGTTGACTCGTTCGTCTCGCTCGACAAAGTAGTTTTTTTAGTGAATGAAGCAGAATCTTTAATGCTAGTATCACTGCTCGTTGTCATACTAGACTCAGTACCATCCGCGCCAGAGCTTCCAAGTAACGAAGTATTAAAGGTAAGTTTTGCATTAATTTTTCCTTTATCTACCACGATATTTGGTAAACCATTCTCCATCATCCTCAGCAAAATAGCTCTTTTTTTCTGTGCAACAGGCATCGCTATATGCCGAAAAATATTCAGAACACCTTGTTCAGTCAGTTTTTTCGTACGAGTAATATAGTCACCAGATTGGATTTCGTAACCCAGATATTTTTTTATCGCTGGTTGTTCTGTTTGCTTTTCCGCACCAGGTTGATAATCTGCACCAACATAAATTGGATGTATCGCGTCACCCGAGCCTGGAAAAACATCAGCGAGCATTTTATCCAACTCTTTAACAAAATCAGGTTTGGCCAGCAACGAATCGACAAAAGTTAACTCCGATTGTTGTAATAATGTTTCGAGCTCTGCGAGTTTTTCATTTTGTTCGGCTTGCGCCCCAATTGTTGCATCGAAAACGTCCGCAATGAGCTTTGCCACAAATTCGGCAAAGCCCAGCTCGACAGGTTTTAATACTTCATCTGTCATTTGTTGCTCCAAATTACTGATCTAAAGGTAAGTAGTCAGTTTTGAAATTGATGTTCACACGTCCGAAAATTTGTACTCTACTTCCAGATCGATCTTGATCCGTTTTGGTTGCAGTTGATATTTTCAAATTATTGTAAGACGTTGACGCCGACGCTTTTACCCAAGCTGACAACAAACCACCTGTTTTAGCCTTAGCGCGGAACGAAAAGTTTTTACGTTGATAGTCTGATGTTTTTGTTTGATAAAACGAAGATCCATAAGTGTTGAATATGAGGCGAGTTTCAATTTCACCATTTTCAACAACTAAACGTAAAATACCTTGCTTAACCATTTCTTTAAGTAAATCATATTTACTTGCAGAAATACGTTTCGCGACAGCTTCAAGTATCGTATCGACTTTTGATGGCGTTAATGCCCCTGCAGCCGCTACTTTGTTGTCACTTGTAATTCCTGCATCTTTAACTTCCAATGCACTATTAAGTGTGGCAGCTTGACCAGTAGTCAGAGAGTTACCATCTTTTACATGAGTGGCATCTTCATCTTGCTTGTCTTCTGCTGGCGGCAATACCTGTGCTAGAAACTGTAATATTAACTCCCCACCAATATCATCTTTTGTATCATTGATAAAAGTCGTTAGCGATTTACCAGTTTGTTGTAAAAGCTCAATGTAAGCTTCTGTTTGTCTTAGATTAGATGAAACCAACGAGTCGAAAACATCGGTGATTAATTTAGTGGTAAACTCAGGAAAACCGATTTCCGATAATCGGGCCGCCTGAGTGACTGCTTCTGAGGTTCCAGACATAGTCTACTCCTTACTATTTGTCTTAAGATACAGGCACCTAAACTTTGTAATGCCGATTGCAAAAAAGCAATAAAAGTTAACGAGTGCGATTAAATAGATACCCCAAGAAAGTGATAAGACATTTTGCAACAATCCACTTGCTGATTTTTGTTTACCATTTCCTTGGTTTAACCTATGCATAAAGCCTTAACAGGTTAGCAGTATGAAATCGGTTCTCAATACTGGTTTTGAGATATATAAAGAAATGAGTTTCGTTGTAAGAGTTTACTCACAATCAATTAAGTAAATGAGGTGTGTGATGTAAGTTTTTATTTATTGCTTGGTAATTTTTTGAGCAATAGTTGGCCAAGCTCCAGAGTTTTTGTATATCTCTAACATTGGAATAATGTCTTCTATCGGCATGGGCTTAGCAAACAAATAACCTTGTACCCAATGACAATGAATATCTTTTAAATATTTATGTTGAGATTCAAGTTCTACGCCCTCAGCAATTATTTTTGAATTAATACGACTGACGAGATTGATGACGGATGCAAGAAGTTCTTTATCACGAATTGAATTCTCCATACCAGAGATAAATGATCGATCCAACTTCACCGAGTTAAAAAACAACTGATTTAAACTGCTCAAAGACGAATATCCAGTACCAAAATCATCAATGGCCATTTTAAATCCTAGCTTGATGATATGCTCCATCCATTGTTTAGCATGACTAAAGTTTTTAACAATTGAATGTTCCGTAAGTTCTAGCTCAATTAAACCTGTGCTGACGCCCTGCTTATGGCAGTTTTCCAATAAAAACGATGCCAATTTTTCATCGTAAAGCTGACGAGGACTCAAATTTATGGCCATTTGAATATTATCGCTGTACTGAAGAAATATTGCATGATCACGAATCGCTGTTTTAGCCACAAATCGACCGAGTAAAGAAATTCGTTCAGACTCTTCTAAGATAGGAATAAACTCATATGGACCTATCGCCCCATGTTTAGCATGTTGCCATCTTACTAATGCTTCAAAGCCAACCAGTTCAAGTGATGACGCATTAAACTGAGGCTGATAGACCAAGCTAAAGTGGTCTTTATCAATCGAACGATCGAATTCATTAATAATAAGGAATGTTCGCTCAGCACTTAACAACATCGAATCTTCAAATATCTGATACTGATTTTTGCCAGACGCTTTTGCCTGATACATTGCTAGGTCAGAGCGCTTGATAATATCTTCAAGTGTTAAATGATTGTCATTGCTAGCATAAGCCCCTGCACTAAACTCCACATTAATCTTAACGCCTTTCACAGTAATTGGGTTACTGAGTGCTTCGAAGACTTTTTCCAGTATAATAGTCACTTCATTGCGGCTATTTAAATAATCAACCACAATGGTAAATTCATCACCACCTAACCTCATCACTTGATCGTGGTTTCGTACCGATTGTTTGAGTCGCTTTGCTACCTGACACAACAGAGCATCTCCCGATTCGTGACCAAGCGAGTCATTTACTTGTTTAAAGTTATCGAGATCAATATAAATTAATGCCCAATGACGAGAACTGATCTCAAGCTCTTTCATTAAACGTTCAACCGCATAGCGCAGCATATTACGATTACCAAGTCCGGTGAGCTCATCGTGCGACGCAAGATACTCCAGCTCGGACTCCTTTCGGATAATACTGCTGTCTAACTCGATTAAGCTGTCAATCATGTTGCCGGTCTTTTCAAAAAGAATATCAACTTCATCTGGGTATCGCTTCTTGCTCAATGGCAATTCATTTTTTGCTATTTTAAATTCTCGATTTGCAAGTGCAGGATAAATTCGACTCAGTCGCTCAATTTTTCTTATTGGTTTCATTACCAACCAAATAAAAATGCCGCTAAAAAGAAATAGAACACTCAAAAGAATAAATAGGACCTGGTTCCAGAAATTTGAATTAAGCTCAGCTAATTCGGTAGTATCGAAAATGGTAATCAGCCAAGGTTCAATATTTGTTTGAACATTCATTTGCTCTTGATTTGAATTATCTAAACGATTCAACCAAAAATAATATTCTTGTCCATTCATCTTTAGTTGGCCAACATTTAGAGCTTTAAGGCTTGTAGAACGAAGTTTGATAATTTGCTGAAAAACGTCCTGTTCTTTTTCGGAGAGCAACTGAACTTGCTCTAACGCCTGACCATTGATTGTTTTACGAAAAAGCAAAGCGTTATTAAGTTGCGTTGATTGTTTAAAGGAATCCAGCAATTCTGTTGTCGATTTGATTAGTAACGACACATATAAATTGTTATTTACCAGATAAGGTTTAGTCAACAATAAATAGCATTGCTTAGAACAGTGAATGAGTCTTTGAGATTCCTTTAATTCAAAAGTCTTATCTATTAATGCTTGTAGATGCTCAAGAGTCGAATTACCCAGTTCAAGATCGCGTCTTTTCTCATTTTCACCATAAGAGTACAAAAAGTATCCTGTTAAGTTCCAAGCGGCTCTGGTATCGACCCAGTTCTGTCTCATCCACTCATCGAACGCGGGCTCATTTCGCTGCAAGGCACTTAGATAATCACTCAGCGACGACAGCTCATAAAAGGATGAAATGACATGCCTATTCAATGCCTCGTCATAGTCGATCCGTTTAGTTTGCAGGTACACATCGAACTGTTGTCTTTGATATTGGTGAACAAACCAAACTTGTATCAAGCTTATACTTGAAAGCAATAACAAGATCACAATTGCCGACTTTGTTTTCAGACTAAAGCGTTTCGATTGTTTATTTTTATTAACTTGTTGTTCTGCCGTTTGACGCATTAATCAAAACCAATTGCTAATTTCTGCCCGCACAATACTGTTTATAATTCTGTCGCAATAATAAAAAAAGGATTCATCAGTACACATGGATATTTACTAGAGTAGACTTGGAGCGAAGAAGAGTGGATAAACCCAACCGTAACCTGACATCTTGCTCATTAAAATAATTCCTATGCGACTGCTCCGATTAATTGATATCCGACATCTTAATTTTACTTTTTCGAGCAACTAACCCTCTAGCCCTGTACAGAAGCGAGTGTCAACCAGAGTGATCCAATATAATTCCTAACCTAAGATTAGCAGTTTTTCCGAATTTTGCCCGTCGAAGCACTGTACATTTTTTAGCCTAAACAGTCTTATAATGCGTTGTTTTTTTCAAAAATGAGGTCATAGTAATAAAAATGTGTATTTCATATCACATCTTTATACTCATCAATCCCCGACATAGCGCCTTTCTCGCAAAGATTTTAAACTGCTCTATAAAAACAATATGACTCTAAGTTATACTCCCTCGCGATTAAACCATGTAACACCAAGGCTGTAATTCAATGACGATTAAACACTGCACAATTCATAAAATTTCACGATCAAAACCTAACGCAGAGCCCGTAATACAGCTAAGACCAAACGAAGTATCGTCAGAAGGTCCGGTGGTTTCTTTGTTTGAGCAATTGAAGCTTTCTTTCACCAGAAGCACTCAAAAACAGTATGGCCTTTTCAACCCAGAGCTGTCTGATAACCCAATACCACCATTGCTAACTAAGGTTCAAGAAGAAAACCTTAGCTTTTCGAGTATGACACACCAAGCAATGGAGCACTTAAAACTGCAACTCGCAAAGTCTACCGAACCATTTCAGACGCATATTTTATTTGTTATTGATGAGTTAGTTGAACAGGAATTTTTTTACGCTTTTTGGATTAATCACTCTGATGCACAATTTATCGATAACGAATTAACCGTTGATACTTTGCAAATGGTGGATCCATCCAAATTAACTTATGCCATTAAACTGGACGTCGAACAATGGAAAGTAGACGGTTGGGATCAGTACCTATCACAAATTCTATCCAAGGGTAACAAAGAGCTCGCGGATTGCTTTTCTGCATTTACAGGTTTTATTTCCAGCGTCGACTTAAAGGCTCAAACTGAAGACTTTTTATCGGTCGTTGATGAATATGTAGAGCAGCAAGACGATGAAAAATTAGGTCAACAATTAAAAAGCAAAATTGTTGAATACTGTATTGATCAGGATATGGCAGGTAGTCCAGTTGATCTATCGCATTTGTCCTCACAGCTGGATGAAGAAAAGCCCGAACAATTTTCTCAATTTATAAGTGAGAAAAAACCTGAAGTGCGTAAAGAACTTTATACTGACCGAGCGAGTCTTAAAAAATATGTTCGATTCTTTGGACGAGACAAAAACCTAAGTATCAGTTTTTCATCCGATATGTTTGGAGACAACATTGTTTTTGATGAACAATCCGATGAATTGATACTCAAGCATATCCCAAAATCTTTAAAAGCCCAACTGACGCGCTATTTAAAAAAGAAATCATCCGACGCATAATTTCATTAATGACAAGACCCTTGTCGATCACTGCTCATCACAGGGGTAATAGACAGGGTCGCTCAAAAGCTGAGCGATTTTTTCATTGGTATTTTTGATAGCTTTTATTTCACCAACACGTCCAAACTCCTCCATAAAATAATCTGCCAACTGTTTATCCATTTTTAATAACTCTGGTTGCCCCACAAAACTATCTTCAAAATTCCTTCTTGTTCTCTTTATCTCTTGAGGTTTTTCTTTTTCAGTAGAGTTAGATAGTTGTTTGGATTTCTCGGTTATCACTTCACCCATGCGATGTTCCATAAAATTATTACCCAAACGACTGAGTGTATAGCCAATGTTCTCGCAGATTTCAGCATTATGTTCATCACCGCAAAACATCGAGATCGGTTGCCATGAGTGCAAATGCGCCCTTGCGGCGTAACCGACTCCCGCCGTCATATTGAGCATAGTATTATCATATCCTAATGTTTGCATACCTCTGTGAAATGCATAAACTGAACGCCCAAATGTATTCGTTATCGTATTAGAGCTGACAAAATTCGACAGCTCCTGTTCCGCAAGACTCGATTCTCCATGCTTGAGATAATGGTTTGCCATAATGAAATGAAAGGCTCCATCATAATTGTTATCGTCCACAATTTGATCAATAAGCTCTTGCTCGCATTGATTCGTGTTTTGAGTGCAATACTTGAGGAGTAATAAATCCACCAGCTTTGGATATTCCGTTTTTCCGCGTGAGTCTATCAGCTTATCTAAAATGCGCTTTTTATCAATTTCGCCGTCAAGGTTGTTATCGAAAAGAGCAACTGACGCATGGAGATATCGAGCCGCATCATTCTTCACATTGGCAAACTCTTCATGAATACTCGTTTTATTTGCAAATAGTTCATATTGGCTACGTTCAAACAAACTCAATGTTGGTTTACAGTCAAAGGCTCTAAAATTATTAGAACTTTTTTCATTACCCTCAACAATCGATTCTGCTACATCATCGGAAATCGGAGTAATGTCTTTGACGTCATTTATAACTTCTTGTTCTGGCTGCTCGGAGTTAATTGATTCTGAAACCTCATTGTGTTTGACACTGGTATTTTGGAGATTGCTTTGTTTGAATAAAATAAGCAATAAGATACTTGCGGTGAGCAGTCCTGTTCCAATTAGAAACTTTTTTTTCATTTAGCTTCCCCGTATTGTCACCGAAAAGAGTTTTAAAGAATTGAGTTTGCAATCCTTTGCAAATAATATCCCAAATCAACTCAACACTCTTAAAAATGATCAATCCAATTGAGTAATGATAATCCCTTTCGCTTTTAACTGTTTAATAACACCGATATCATCTACCAAGTGCAAACCACCGACTAAAATGAATTCTACTTCGGGTGTGCTTAACATTTTCTCAATTTTAGGCACCCAGTTGTTATTGCGAACTTCAATTAAACTCTTATAAAACTCAGGAGTATCTTGCTTCATCGGCTGCAAAAACTGCGAAGAAAAAATCTCTGTTTTACCTTGATATAAAGCAGCGATCATTTGGTCTAACATTTTACCCACATTTTCCGCATCTCTGATGGTCGATAAAATTATCTCATCCGGATTTACTTTTTCATTGAATAAAGCATCGAGTTGCTCTTGAACCGTTTCTAGTGCCAAACGCTTTTTACCTTCGGCCATTGCTTTTTGACTGAATATCAAGTCAATCCCCTCAGGACTCGCACCATGCTTTAACATCATCGACATCGCAATACTGACGCTAATCATGGGTGGCTTCATATTCATATAAGCATCGAGTGGCAATTTATTTTCTACACAAAATGATTGTAACTGTGTAAATACCTCTGGACTGAGAACTTTCTTGATGGTTGTTCCATCTTGATACATGGCTCTCATAGACATAGAAAAAGCGGCTCCAGCCATTTCCTTAACATCAACTTCCGTTACTAATACATCCGAGTTTTGGTAAGTTTTATAATAAGCCTCTGGCAGAGGTTTATCCTGTGGTCGCAAAACATGAATGGTTCCACCAATATACAAATGTTGCCCATCTTTTTCGGCTTTCCAGATAAAGGTTTTTGCTTGAGAGTTATTGATACAAACTGCCAAGCAAAACAAAAACAATAATTTAATTCGCATAAAATATTCCTTCGAAGTCATTTTTAGCCTATGACAAAATTTAAAGGGCAGCTGTAGAGCAAATTTCTCGCTCTACTCAAAGCTATTGCTAAATCACATCTCCTCTACTAGTCAAGTGAGCCTCTACTTTATTACAAACTTCTGTAATTCACGGTTTTACAATTAAGCCAATTTCGCCCGTCGAAATAGGGTTGACGATAACCCGGATAACCTTCTCCCTTGGCTACTAGCACTATAAATACATCATTAATTACCAGAGTTCAGAACCTAATAAACGAAAGCCACAGGTATTTTGGGGGTAATCAGGAGTAAGAAGGTACTTTCATCCAATATTTACATGAAAACTTATATGAAAAGCTATCGAATCGCTGTATTCAAGGGCTTAGGTTTGGCATAATATGCGACCAATTTTTGACCAGTCCGACTGGTTTTTTCAACAGTAGTATATTGATGAAACAAAGCGCTCAACATTTATTCGATTACCCTAAATACTGGGCAGAATGCTACGGAACAGCTCCTTATTTACCGATGTCTCGAGCCGAAATGGATGAACTCGGATGGGACAGCTGTGACATCATTCTTGTGGTTGGTGACGCCTATGTGGATCACCCCAGTTTTGGCATGGCGGTGATTGGAAGATTTTTAGAGTCTCAAGGCTTTCGAGTTGGCATTCTGGCGCAACCTGACTGGAATGACCCGAAAGCATTCCAAAAGCTCGGTAAGCCCAATCTATTCTATGGTGTTTCGGCCGGTAATATGGACTCCATGATCAATCGCTATACGGCGGATTTAAAGGTACGAAATGATGATGCTTACACACCAGGTGGAGTTGCAGGCAAAAGGCCTGACCGAGCGCTGACAGTATATTGCCAGAAATTAAGAGAAATCGATAAAGATACGCCAATAATCGCCGGAGGTATCGAAGCCAGTTTACGACGAATAGCGCAATACGACCATTGGTCAGGAAAAGTCAGGCGATCGGTATTGCTCGATTCAGGCGCCGATATCGTGCTTTACGGGAATGCTGAAAGAGCGATTGCAGAAATCGCTCATGAATTATCACTGGGCAAACCTATTTCAGAACTTACCAATATTCGTGGTACAGCCTTCATTCGCAACCAAGTGCCAAGTGGATTCACTGAAATCGACTCTACACGAATTGATTGGCCAGGAAAAATCGACGCGATTCCTAGTCCCTATGAATATGTTCATAGCGAAGGTGAAACCAATCACACCGACGGACAAGGCTGTTCTCAAAAAGGTAAAGAAAGTAGCGACCCTGCAAATGTACCGATTCGCGTTGTTCCAATGCCGCTAACAAGACGAGAAAAGTACGATCCAGAACAAACGGTTATCCGTTTACCCTCTTTCGAAAAAGTCGCCAAAGATCCTGCGCTTTACGCTCATGCATCTAGAGTTTTGCATCTGGAGTCCAACCCTAATAATGCGAGAGCGTTAGTGCAAAAACATGGCACCAAAGAAATTTGGGTAAACCGTCCTCCCATTC
The DNA here is from genome assembly GCA_013373375.1 of Gammaproteobacteria bacterium. GTDB lineage: Bacteria > Pseudomonadota > Gammaproteobacteria > Enterobacterales > Kangiellaceae > Pleionea. The sequence goes on along the minus strand of JABXHY010000024.1, from coordinate 27,033 downwards.
CATTGGAAACAGACGAAATGGATGGTGTTTTTGATTTAGCCTATCAGCGAAAACCGCATCCAAGTTATGGTGATGCACACATTCCAGCTTATGAAATGATAAAGTTTTCGGTCAATATTATGCGTGGCTGCTTTGGCGGTTGTACCTTTTGTTCGATAACAGAACATGAAGGTCGTGTTATCCAAAGTCGCTCTGAAGAATCAATATTAAAAGAAATCGAAAATATTCGAGACAAAACACCTGGATTTACTGGCACCATCTCTGATCTCGGCGGTCCGACGGCCAACATGTACCAGCTTAATTGTAAAGACGACGATATTCAGTCGAATTGTCGTAAGTTATCTTGCGTTTATCCAACAATTTGCCCCAACTTGGTCACCGACCATTCACCGACGACTCAGCTCTATCGAAAGGCAAGAAAAGTGGAAGGTGTAAAGCGTGTTGCGATTGCCTCTGGCTTACGATACGACCTGGCTGTTGAAGATCCAGAGTACGTAAAAGAGTTGGTTCAACATCACGTAGGTGGTTATTTAAAAATTGCTCCGGAACATACTGAAAGCAATACGCTCGATAAAATGATGAAGCCTGGTATCGGGACTTATGATGCATTTAAAAAATTATTTGATAAGTATTCGAAAGAAGCGGGTAAAGAACAATATTTAATACCCTATTTTATTGCAGCTCACCCTGGCTGTACCGATGAAGATATGATCAACCTGGCGCTATGGTGTAAGCAAAACGATTTTCGGCCCGATCAAGTGCAAACTTTTTATCCAAGTCCTATGGCATTGGCCACTGCAATGTACTACTCCGATCGAAACCCTCTTTCCAAAGTGACTTATAAATCAGAAAAAATGTACACCGCAAAAGAGCTGCCACAACGACAATTACACAAAGCATTATTGCGCTATCATGATCCTCGCAACTGGCCAATAATTCGAGAAGCATTAAAAAAGCTGAGTTTGACTCATTTAATTGGAGAAGGGCCAAACTGTTTAATTCCTTGGGAAGATCAACCTCAAGAGTACAACAACCGAAAAACGCATGGCAAAAAAGCGGGAAGCAAAAAAGCAGGTCCAAGTGCTATTAAAGTAAAGCAAACGTCATCACACAAACGTGCTAAGTACCATAAGAAACGACGTCCAGAAAAGTTCTAACTAAGTAAATTCGCTGTCAGTCAATAATAATTAGAATTGAGTTATGGACGTCCAAATTCACAAACAAACGTCGACACAAAAGCAACTGAAAACGCTGGTTTTCATTCGCTGGCTATATATTCTCGGACAAAGCATTTCAATTGTTATCGCATTCGCTTGGTTTGATTATCAAATATCTCTCATCGCCCTCACACCGTTGATCCTAATCGAAGTAATTTTTAACTTAAGCACTCACCTTAAAGCAAAGCAAAATTATGGCATGAGCAGTCAATTCATCTGGTTTCAGCTCATTTTTGATCTAAGTTGCATTGGATTATTATTGTACTTTACGGGAGGTGCCACTAATGCATTTATTTCTTTGTTACTGCTGCCCGTTACGCTCGCAGCTTTACTTTGTGATCAACTGCGCGCTTGGTTAACCGCAGGGATTGCCATTTCAATATATTCTTTATTAATGTTTTTTTATCTGCCACTTCAAGAACATCAACACTCTGCTCATGGGCCAAATCAGTTGCACTTTGTCGGCATGTGGATCACCTTTAGTTTGTCCGCTGTTGTATTGGTTTATTTTATTAATTATTTGTCTAATACATTATCTGAACAGTTACTCATTATTTCGTCGCTTAAAGAGCAACAGGTTCGTGATGAAAATCTTGTAACGCTGGCTAACCAATCTGCCAATGCAGCGCATCAGTTATCGACCCCGATTAACACTATACAGTTATTATTTGAAGAGCTTGAAGATTGTCTAGACAATCAAACCGAAAGTATCTTTAGCATCAATCAAGGCGTTAAAGAGCAACTGAATAAGTGCAGAAAAATTTTAGTTAATATTCGTCAGTCAGCCGAATTAGCCTCGGCAGACGACTTCCTGAGTTTGCAAGAATTAGTGAGTAAATTACGGGACCAATGGCTACTGCAAAATCCCGATCATACACTGAAAATTGAAACGGATGAGACTGTCAACCTTAGTCAAGAGTCAAAGCTCTTTCACTCAACGGTCAGCTCTGCACTGATTAATTTGATCGATAATGCGGCCAGAGAAAATCGTAAGTTTGCCGAAACCTCAACAACTCTAACCGTTTCTTGCTCGGACAATGAAATGTGCGTATCGATATTTAATCGACATGATAAAGCAGAGTTAATGATTCCGGAAAAACTGGGGGTCGAAATGATTGAAAGTAAAAATGGTTTAGGCATTGGTTACTATTTGGCAAATGCAACCATTGAAAGACTCGGCGGCAAAGTTGATTTAGTGGTAAAAAAGGATACCACTGAAACCAGGATTCGTTTAACACTCTCACAACCAGCAGTATGAATAGAAAAATGGAACGTTGGCTAGTCGTAGACGACGATGATACTTTCGCTAAAACACTACAGCGGGGATTGGCTCGCCAGCACAAAGAAGTTTTAATAGCCCTCGATAGCTTTGATGCAATTAAGCATTGCAATCAAAATCTAATTACTCATGCAATACTCGATCTTAAACTGGGGAACGAGTCTGGCCTTGAGCTTTTAAAAGAAATGCTTTGCATACAACCAGCCATTAAAGTTTTAGTGCTTACCGGCTACGCCAGTATCGCGACAACAGTTAATGCTATAAAAATAGGTGCCAAAAATTATCTCCCGAAGCCAGCTTCACTGAAACAAATTCTACTTGCTTTCGAGGATAACGATGAAACGATTGAGGTTAATGCTCAATTACTTTCTCCGGAACAAATTGAATGGGAGCACATTCAGAAAACATTAAGCGATAACGAAGGTAACGTTTCGGCCACAGCTCGCGCATTAAATATGCATCGACGGACATTGCAGCGAAAATTAAATAAAAAACGCTTGTAGTCGTCGATACAAATTCTGTTCAAGAGATCTTGAAGACTCTTTCGGAACTAAAGTTCAATTGTCGTCGATAAGTAAAGGCTTCTACCTAGACCAGGAAGTCGATCCCCTACTGGAACCAAATTCATCATGGTCCGATTAACCCCGGCAGTATGACTCGCATAATACTTATCCAGTAGGTTATCAATTCCAAACTGGATCTTAACGTCATTTGTCAAACTCCACTGTCCAGCGAGATTAATCAAACCGTAGCCACCTGACGATGTTTCATTAAGAGATTTGGCGACTCGATTCTGACTTGCAAAGGCCTGCAGTTCAGTACTTACTTGCCATTCATCCTCCCAATAGGTCCAAGTCCATTGAATATTGTCCGGCACAATTCGATACAGCGGCTCATCCAGGTCATCCCTTTCAGCTCTAATCACTGACATAACAGCTGACATTTCCCAGTTGTCCGATAGCGACCAGAGTAGATCCGCGTCGAACCCGTAAATTCGTCCATCAACATTTTGAAACTGAAAAACTTCAGATGTCCCCATCATATTGGCAATCATCAGTAGTGCCGGATCATTCGTCTGCACTCCTTGAATATAATCGTGTAGTTTTTGATAATACAATCTTGGTGCGAAACGTAGTTTTTCGTTTTGTCTCATCAAACCGACTTCAAATTGCGTTGCCACTTCAGAGTCTAACTCTAAATTACCGACATAAACATTGCCATCTGCTAGCCCTCCAGTCGCTTGCATTGGAACCCATAAATACAGTTCTTGATAAACCGGCGCACGACTTTTCTGTCCAATACCAAATTCCCAACTAAGCTCCTGCGATAAAGGAATCGAATAATTGAGCGTCAAATCGTAAGATGAGAACGCTCTATTTCGATCCATTTGATTAAAACGGTCTTGCACTGTTCGAATTGGATTAGATGCTCCGTACATATGGTGACTTACTTCTGCTGAGTTGGTCTTACTCGATTTATAACGAATACCAAATGTAAGATTTTTCGCGTCAAACAAAAGCCTATTCGCTTGCAGGTAAGCACTGACATCTTCTCGACTCGATTGATTAAAGTTCACCACACGAAACATCGGGTTAGAAGGATCGTTAATTGTCGCACTGTGCTCTTGCGTTCTTTTTAGTAGTCCAGCAAGCAAGTTCCAATTCTGATAACGCCAACTGAAATCAAGATTTACGCCATCCCCTTCTCCAGAAGCAAATGTTTCTCGTGTCATCATGGCAGGTCTTAATGAGTAATTATCCATTTTATGGTCCGAATCCATTGAGAATCCGCCTAAGTTAATCCTGTAACCGCCGACTTCGGTCGCATAACTCACCGTTGTTCTGATACTATCAATAAAGGAAATATCCATGGGTAGCGCAGGTGTACCAGACAAACCAACATTTTGAATTTGGTGCGAGATATCAAACGCTTGATTTTCAAAGTTCGCACCGTAATAAAATTGTTGTACGCGCTTATCGTACTCACTCCCGAAAATTGTGCCTATCGGAGTGTTAACATCGTCTGATATTTGAGACGAGGCAAGCAACTGCATTCGATGCATGTGATTTGCCCAGCCAAAATCCAATGCCATATCTTGAGCATGACCATTTGAGTTCCCGGCTAAACTCAAGCTTCCTTGAGTCAACCCATAGCTTTCCTGATTAAATTCAGGTCGAGTTGTTTCCACTTCAATGACACTGCCTATACTCTCGAAAGCAGCAGCAACAGGTGCAATGCCTCGGTACAGTACTAGGTTATCTACCCACCCAGTGCTCGCATAACTTAGCGGCGCATCCATCAAATTTGGTCCAGCAGAAACGGTACCAAACCCATCAAGTATTACGCTGGTACGCGTTCCAATATGACCACGATATTGTGGTAACACCGAGACGACTCCATTCTGGTTAAAATAAGCGCCTGGCAAATCCGCTAGAGACTGGCCTAAATCAGGTTTGGCGGAATCAGGGGCTTTTTCTAGCGTTTCATTCGAACTTTTAACATCAGAGGTAACCACTACCGTTTGCTCAATACTGGTTTCTTCCGTGGAGTTGTGCTCAACATTCTCATCAGCAAACGACGAGTTTAGGGTAAACAAAGTTAACGATGTGCTTAAAACGTAAACAAGAAATTTCATGATCTTTCTAACTACCAGGTTAATAAGCGCGGAAGATTACTTGAATATTGTCATTAGAAACCTTACTGCGACAAAATGTCGCACTTCAGAGTCTGTATATATTAAGCCATGTCTTAAACTTTATTAAATATAGTGCTCTGGGTAAGAAATCGGTTCAAGGTGAGCGGTATTGTGTTTCATTTGAATTTTCCACTAACTAAAACCATAATGATTAGCGACTTTAATTGAGTTTGTTTGGCGGCGATAACAGTGGAAGAAGAAATTAAGTGTTGGTATTGCAAGAACACGCAGACAAAAATGGGCTACCCGGTTAATTTGGCTAAAGGTGACGAAAAAATTCAGCGTGTTGTACCGGCATGCGAAACCTGTCAAGCCATCCATAAAAAAACAATTATAACGGCTATTTTATCATTTTTTATTGTCGCGGTTGGTGGCACTGTCGCATCTATAATATTTTTATTTACCTCTAATTTAGAACTAACCGGTTCAGGTTTAGTAATAGGTTCCGGTATAGCGATTAGCTGGAGTATGTTAGCTCTTCTGATTAGCTTTATCGCTGTAAAAATAAAATCTCAAGGAACCAACTCTTTTGCAATTCCCTGACGTTGCAAACGCAGTACAACAGGGCTATAAGATTTTTTATCCTAAAACAAAATTACTCCAAAAGCCTTATTATTCAACAAACCGCGCGTAAACCAAAACTCTGTATTTATCGATAAAAAGGAAAAATTCACCTTCTCTTTGGTTACTTCAATGTTATTTTCTTGACTATACTGTTTTGAATAAATTCAAAATAGCTGGAATTTAACCCATTAATTATCGAGTATTAATCATTATCTTGCTGTTTCTGGGCCTCACAGACTACCCCGCAGCAGCAACTCAAACTGACAACTCCGTCCAGTTAACGGCAGACGAACAAGCATTTCTACAACGATTGCGCAAAATACGTCTGTGTGTAGGCCCAGATACCCTTCCACTGGAATCAATAGAAGACGGTATACACACTGGGATGAACGCAGAATACATGCGAATTTTTCAACAAAAGCTTGATATACCGATTGAGTTGCAACCAACTAACACTTGGGATGAGTCGATGAAGAAGATTCGCTCTGGTGAATGCAACATTATTTCACTCGCCGGAAAAACGCCAGACAGGGAAGAGTTTCTTGACTTTACTGACAGTTATATTTCGATACCTTTAGTTGTCGTCACTACCCAGGAGAAATTTTTTGTTTCTCGCCTATCAACTTTGGCAGACAAACCATTAGGCGTTATAAGAGGTTATTCCTATGTTGAGTTGTTAAAAGACCGATACCCCAACATAAACCTAATTCAAGTTGACTCTCGACTTGAAGGTCTACAAAAAGTTAATCAAGGCAAACTTTACGGTTTTTTTAGTGGATTACATTTAGCCGGATACGCTATTCAAGAACATGGTTTTACCAATTTAAAAATAAACGGGCAATTTGACGAGCTCTCACAAATTGAATTAGGAATCGGGGTACGTCAGGAGCTCAATAGCTTGGTGCCGATATTCAATAAACTTATTGCTCAAATTACAACGGAGCAGCGCAACAGAATTAACAACAGTTGGCGGCGAGTAAAATTTGATATTACTGAAAGTTATACAAGGATATTATTGATTCTCAGTATTGCAGTAGTTGTCATTTCTTCTATTTTGCTCTGGTTATATCAAACTCGTAGACACTCAAAACAGCTTGAGCGTAATGAGAAGATAATTTGGCGCCAAGCACATTACGATTTTCTTACTCAACTCCCAAATCGTCGACTTTTCCAAGATCGACTTGGACAATTACTGCTGACACATCAGCGCACGCCGCAGAGGTTTGCTCTCTTCTTGATCGACTTAGATGGATTTAAAGAAGTCAACGATAGCATGGGGCACGATGTTGGTGATGAGTTGCTAAAAAAAGTGACTCAACGCTTACTGTCAGCATTACGAGAATCTGATTCTTTAGCCAGACTTGGAGGTGATGAGTTCGTTGCAATTATTAATAATGTAAAAGACCGACAGATTGTTGAGTCAGTCGCTAAAAACATACTCGATGTATTAACCGATCCATTCAAAATGGATGATACTCCTATTTTCATTTCAGCCAGCCTCGGCATAACATTATTCCCAAGCGATTATGATGAACACTTCAAATTAAGTCAGCTATTAAAAAATGCCGATCAAGCTATGTACGCAGCAAAACAGCAGGGGAAAAATCAATTCCACTACTTTACAGAAAATATGAATAAAGAAGCACTATTTAGACTAGAACTATCGAATGACTTAAGAACCGCAATTGATAAGAATGAGTTCAGTTTATATTACCAACCGATTTTGAATATCAACAATAACAAGATTGAAAAAGCAGAAGCGCTGGTTAGATGGCACTCAGAAAAAAGAGGATTGGTAAGTCCTGACTCTTTCATTCCTTTGCTAGAAGAAACTCGGTTGATCACCAAACTCGGTGATGCTTTGTTTTTCGAAGCTATTGAGTGCGCAAAGTCTATAGAAAAGTCCATTCAGAAAAAGATTGAAATAAGCCTCAATATTTCACCAGTGCAATTTAAGTTTGAAGCACTAAAAAAATGGCCAATACAAATAAAAGAGCACAATGTAAAACTAGCAATCGAGGTTACCGAGTCAATATTAATGGAATCTTATATTAGCGAGGATCTTGCGACGCTACGCTCGAAAGGCTTCACGATTTCTCTCGATGACTTTGGGGTTGGCTATTCATCATTGTCTTATTTACGTCAGTTCCCAATTGACTGCTTGAAAATAGACCGCTCATTTATTCAAGGCTTAGATTACGAAAGCGATGAGTATTATTTATGTGAAGCGATAACCAATATGGCTCATCACCTGAGACTAAAGGTTGTCGCAGAAGGAGTTGAAACAGAAAAGCAACTCTACCTTTTAAACGATTTAAACGTTGATTTTATACAGGGCTATTTTATTGCTAAACCAATGCCGAAAGCGGAATTCCTGGAGTTCATCAAGCAACACTCAAGCTAAATCACCATCATTATAATTGATTGTTCAAAGGTTTTCGTTGCGAATACTAGCCCGCTCTTAACGGGCTATTCAGTACAGTGACACGATTTGAGTATTTAAATAAATAGTATTGTCACCAGGCGTTACAACACAACATCCCACACGTCATCGTGAGACATCCAGTCTCGATACTTTTCTTCTCCTCCACGTGCAGCCCAGTCACTGTCTATAGTAAGACGCGAACTTATCCCACCACGCGGATTACAAATCATAACTAATCGCAATCTATCTGGCTCATAGACTTCCATAAGATGATCATAAAAAACATTAATCAAACGTTCGTAAGACACAACAATGTTTCTAAGCTGATACACATATTGTTTAAGAGCTTTCAGCTCGATAATTTTATTGGTTGGGTAAAAGGTTAAGTAGACCGTCGCGAAATCAGGCTGCTCTTGCACGCCTAAAAAGGTGAACTCGGGGATTTTGACTTTGATTTCATAGGCGCCATTGGATGGGTTAGGGAGTGCTTTTAAATGGGTACTGTCTATTGACTCCCAGGTTTGAACTTTTTCACTCATATGAGATATAACCTTTTAATTTGATTCGATTTATTTCACAGTGTAGACCATTGTTTAATGCAACTTTTCACTCTCGCTAAAGCGGAAAAGTCACTTATAACAACTAAACTCTGTATTAAGACTTTAACTTTCGTTCAATTTTCTAGATAATACACATCTTTACGTCTAGACGTCTATAGTAAAGTAAAAATCATTCAAATTTCAATAAGGCTAATATGCGCAAATCATCCACAAGTCCACACAACAAGCAAAGTCGTCGCGAAGCCCTTTATAGCGCTTTAAAGCAAAAGATTCTGATTCTTGATGGTGCTATGGGCACTATGATTCAGCGTCACAAATTTGATGAAGCGGCCTATCGTGGAGAAAGGTTTAAAGACTGGCCATCGGACTTGAAAGGCAACAATGATCTGCTGACTTTAACTCAACCGGAAGTTATCGCTGATATTCATCGACAATATTTAAATGCCGGTGCCGATATTATTGAAACGAATACTTTTAACGGTAACGCTGCGTCGATGGCCGATTACGGTATGGAAAAGCTCGTAGAAGAGCTTAATTTCGAGTCCGCCAAGCTTGCAAGACAAGTTGCCGATGAGTTCTCTGACAAGCCACGGTTCGTCGCGGGTGTATTAGGACCAACAAATAAAACAGCCAGCATCTCGCCGGACGTTAACCGACCCGAATTTCGTAACATTAGTTTTGATGAATTAAAACAAGATTACAAATTAGCAGCCAAAGCGCTTATCGATGGTGGTGCTGATATTTTGTTAATTGAGACTATATTCGACACTCTTAATGCTAAAGCCTGTGCCTTTGCTGTGATGGAACTGTTTGACGACTTGGACGAAAAGTATCCGGTAATGATATCAGGGACTATCACAGACGCTTCTGGGCGAACATTGACAGGGCAAACAGCAGCAGCTTTTTATCATTCACTACGACATATTCAACCCATTTCATTTGGACTTAATTGCGCACTTGGTGCCAAGCAACTTCGTCCCTATGTAAAAGAATTGAGTGAAATTTGTGAGTGCTATGTGAGCGCACATCCGAATGCAGGATTACCCAACGAATTCGGTGAATACGATGAGACACCAGAAACAATGGCAAACGACATTGTTGAGTGGGCAAACAATAAATTTTTAAATATTGTTGGCGGGTGTTGCGGCACTACTCCAGAACATATAACAGCGATAGCGCAGGCGATGAGTAAGCTACCTCCTCGTCAACTAAAAGAACAAAAAAAGGCGCTTCGAGTTGCCGGTCTAGAACCACTGACAATTGATGAGTCATCTCTTTTTGTCAATATTGGCGAGCGAACAAACGTCACCGGCTCAGCAAAATTTCTTCGCCTAATTAAAAGCGATGACTTCGAATCAGCATTAGAAGTCGCGCTTGATCAAGTCAATAATGGCGCTCAGATGATCGACATCAACATGGATGAAGGTATGCTGGATTCTAAAGCAGCAATGGAGAAGTTTTTAAAACTCATTGTTGCTGAGCCAGATATTAGCCGAGTGCCCATTGTTCTTGATTCTTCTAAATGGGAAGTGATTGAAAATGGCCTGAAATGCATTCAGGGTAAAGGCGTAGTGAACTCAATTTCGTTGAAAGAAGGCGAACAAGTATTCATTAAACAAGCGAAACTGATTCAAAAATACGGTGCGGCGGTTATTGTAATGGCATTTGATGAAAAAGGTCAGGCCGACACCATTGAGAGAAAAACTGAAATCTGCAGACGCGCTTATGACATTTTAAAGAGCAATGGTTTTCCACCCGAAGATATTATTTTTGACCCGAATATCTTTGCAGTTGCCACTGGAATTGAAGAGCATAATCGATATGGTCTCGACTTTATCGAAAGTTGTGCCTGGATAAAACAGAATCTTCCTCACGCTCTTATCAGTGGAGGTGTTTCTAACTTATCGTTTTCCTTCCGAGGTAATAACACTGTTCGAGAAGCTATGCACGCAGTGTTTCTTTATCATGCAATTAGAAGTGGGTTAACAATGGGAATCGTAAATGCCGGACAACTTGCCGTCTACAGTGATATTCCAGATCAACTTCGAGAAGCCTGCGAGGATGTTGTATTGTCTCGCAATAACAATGCAACAGAACACTTAATTCAACTGGCACAAAGCTATCAGTCGAACGACTCAAGCCAACAAAAAGAACAAGCTGAATGGCGTGAGTGGCCCGTCAAAAAACGATTGGAATTTGCATTAGTAAAAGGGATTACAGAATTCATTGAAGCTGATACTGAGGCAGCTCGCCTCGAAGCGGAAAAACCATTACATGTCATTGAAGGTCCATTAATGGACGGAATGAATGTTGTCGGAGATTTATTTGGCTCAGGAAAAATGTTTTTGCCACAAGTGGTCAAGTCTGCTCGAGTGATGAAAAAAGCTGTCGCGTATTTATTGCCTTACATGGAAAAAGACAAATCCAAGTCGCAGTCTGCCGGAAAAGTTTTGCTTGCTACGGTAAAAGGAGATGTTCACGATATTGGAAAAAACATCGTTGGCGTCGTGCTCCAGTGCAATGGATATGAAGTAATAGACATGGGAGTTATGGTGCCGGCCGATCAAATACTACAAAAAGCTCAAACAGAACAGTGCGATATTATTGGATTGTCAGGTTTGATAACTCCTTCACTTGATGAAATGGTGCACATAGCACAAGAGATGGAAAGACTGGAAATAGAAAAGCCATTACTCATCGGTGGAGCGACAACATCAAGCATTCATACAGCGGTTAAAATTGATCCTGAATATCACCACGCTGTAGTCCATGTGCAAGATGCTTCGAGAGTTGTCAATGTTGCATCGAAACTGTTATCAAATGAACATAAATCCAAATTCATAACTGATATCAAACAATCTTATCAAGAAAAACGCGACTCGCGTGAAAAAAGAGATCAAACGAAATCATTAATCTCCTATGAAGACGCTTTAGATAATGGCTATTCATCTGACTGGAACAACATCAACATTACTAAACCGAAAAAATTGGGCGTACAAGTAATTGATGACTTCCCCTTATCGGACTTAATTGATCGTATTGACTGGACACCCTTCTTTAAGTCTTGGGAATTAGCGGGTCGTTACCCTAAAATATTAACCGATGACGTAGTAGGCGAGTCAGCAAAAAAATTATTTGACGATGCACAAACTATGTTACAAAAAATTGTCGATGAAAAATGGTTAATGGCTAAAGCCGTTTTTGGTTTTTATCCGGCCAACAGCAAAGAAGACAGTATTTTAGTTAACGACAATGGCAAACCATACAGCTTTGAGTTTATTCGCCAGCAATTGAGCAAACGTGATGATGCCAATAATTTAAGTTTAGCGGATTTTGTTGCACCAAGTGATTCGGGAGTAACTGATTATCTCGGGTTTTTCGCAGTGACCGCAGGAATTGGAATAGATGATCATATAAAAAGATTCGAAAACGATCATGATGATTACTCTTCCATTATGCTAAAAGCATTAGCGGATCGACTCGCTGAAGCCTTTGCAGAAAAGCTTCATGAATTAGTAAGAAAGGATTATTGGGGATACGCGAAAGATGAAAGCTTTGATAACGAAGCATTAATCGCAGAAAAATATCAAGGCATTCGACCTGCACCCGGTTACCCAGCTTGTCCTGATCACACCGAGAAAGGAAAAATTTGGCAGCTTCTCGATGTTGAAAAAAATATTGACCTGCACTTAACCGAGAGTTACGCGATGTACCCTACCGCAGCAGTAAGCGGCTATTATTTCTCACACCCACAGTCTCGCTATTTTGGAACAGGTAAAATCAATATTGATCAAGTAAGCAGTTATGCAAAAAGAAAACAAATGGATTTAACGACTGTCGAGCGGTGGCTAGCACCTGTATTAGCGTACAAATAATGAAAACTAGATGTGAGGTAATATGAAACCTGCAAGATTGAATTCAATTAATAGCTTTCGGTTTGTTATTACCGTACTGATAACAATGTCATTGATGTCCGTTGACGCTGAACAAAAACCTAGTACTCAAGTTGACTATACAATATATTTAATTCGTCATGCAGAAAAAGAATCTGGCACTGACGATCCAGGATTAACAAATAAAGGTAAAGAGAGAGCTAAGTCTTTAGTTAAGTTTTTCGCAGATAAAAACCTACAAAATATTTATTCAACCAACTACAAACGTACCTTTCAAACAGCTTTACCAGTAGCAAAACAATTGTCATTGGATGTTAATTATTATAATCCTAGAGAATTACAAGCATTTTCTAAGCAACTTCTTTCAAAAAAAGAAAATACCTTAATTGTTGGACACAGTAATACCACTCCCTTGTTGATCAAATATTTATCGGGAAAGTCAGTAGCGGCCATCAATGAAAATCAACATAACAGGTTGTTTCAAATAACAATTAAGAGTTCTGACGTAGAGTTAATTGAGTTAGACATGGACTAAACTTGAACAAAAAAATTTACTACTTTATGTGTTTTTGAGCTATGCTTTTTAAATGTTAAAAGCTACACGAGCGTAAGTCTAGCTAGTAAACGACGATAAACTGCGTAGTGCACCCCCATAAGCTACATCCAATTGTGTTTTACCTTTTGTAATAGTTTTGAAGTGCTCTAAGAGATAAAACTGTTGTTCCTCATTCGTTGTCATTAAAACTCATCGCAAATTAATGTGATTACTTCACAACTAAAAGGTTGACGAGTTCACACTCTTGCCCGTGATATATGTGAATATTACGTAATTCAGCGGTAGCAAGATGCAAAACGAATTTTGATGCAGTAGTCTTCGCCCAGATTTATCAAAGGTGAAATGTTTTTAAATTTATATTTGACCTCTGACAATGCATTTACAGACCAACAATTACCCCAGGAGTGTCCAGTGGTAGCAAAATTTAAACATCAATTAATCGCATCAGCTGTACTGTCGACTTTTTCGACTTTAAGCATCGCTGGTATTCAAGATACTCAGGCTAACTCAGTTGAGCAAACAGCCACTCGATACGTTGTAACTTACAACAAATCAGCTCTCCCGCAGTCTAAAACTGCAGGCAAAACTCAATTTGACACTTATCAAGTTGCGCGTGCCCTAGAAGCCAAAGGCATTCAAGTTAAAAGAGAGTTACCGAGACACGCAGCTGTTGCAGTAGAGCTAACACCTGAATTATTGAATGAATTGAAAGCAGACCCACAAGTCGTTTCAATCGAAGAAGATTACAAACGTTACCCAATGGCAATTTTCGAGGACTCAGCTGGTAACCCACACGATGTACAAGTAATTCCTTACGCAGTTGTGCAGTCAGAAGCCGATCAACTGACTTTACAAAGTGGACAAAAAGTATGTGTTATCGATTCAGGTATTGCTGGTGCCGAAGGTGAAACTGGTGGCTTTAATAGCGATTTTAACTGGGCAGCGATCACTGGTGACAATGACACAGGAACTGGTAACTGGAATGAAGACGGTGGCCCTCACGGTACACACGTAGCAGGAACAGTTGGCGCTTTAGATAATGACGTAGGTGTCATTGGTATGGCTCCTGGTGTGCCAATGCACATTATCAAAGTATTCAATGCTGCAGGTTGGGGCTACTCATCTGATTTAGCTTATGCAGCAGGCAAATGTGCCGACGCTGGTGCTAACATTATTACAATGAGCTTAGGCGGCGGTGGTTCAAACGCAATTGAATCAAATGCTTTCCAATCTTTTACTGATGACGGTGGTTTAGTACTAGCGGCAGCTGGTAACGACGGCAATACGACTCGATCTTTCCCTGCTGGTTACGACTCAGTTATGATGATTGGCGCTAACGACGGCGACAACAACATTGCTAACTTTTCTCAATTCCCAGCGTGTAATGAAGCTAAAACTAACTGTGTTGAAGCTACTGCAGGTGGTGTAAATACACTTTCAACTTATCCAACCTCTGCCCCTGTTGTTGGCTCTTTAACAGCTAACGGCGCGAGTTACAACGTAACATCGTTCGAAAACTCAGGTAACACAGGTAATTCAGAAGTTGCTACCTACTTTATGGAGCTCGGCGATGCAGTCGACGCAGGCGCAGATGGCAAAATTTGTGTTATCGACCGTGGTGAGATCACTTTCCAAGATAAAGTGAAAAACTGTGAAGACAGTGGTGGTATCGGAGCTATTATCATTAACAATGCCGATGGCCCATTGAACGGTACTTTAGGTGAACCAAACAACACAACCATTCCTACTGTAGGCGCATTACTCTCAGATCGTACTGCTCTACTTGCTGCAACTACAGCTTCAATTTCTTTCGAGCAAGGCGATCCACAAAGCTACGGCTTTATGAGCGGAACTTCGATGGCGACTCCAGCAGCAGCAGGTGTCGCTGCGTTGGTTTGGTCAAACCACCCGACTTGTAGCGGTACCGAAATCCGCAATGCGTTAAAAGTGACAGCTTCGGATGCTGGCGCTGCAGGTCATGACGTTTACTTTGGTAACGGAATTGTAAAAGCGAAAGCTGCAAGCGATTACCTTGCCGCTAACCAATGTTCTGGTGGAACTCCAGCAGCAGGTACAATCCAATTGGAAACTGCAAGCACGACTGTTGATGAAAATGCTGGAACAATCAGCATCACTATCGAACGTATTAACGGTTCTGAAGGTGAAGTTTCTTTTGATGTTGCAACTGCAGACGGTTCAGCAATTGCAGGCGAAGATTACACATCAATGACTCAAACAGTTGTTATGGCTGATGGCGTAACGTCATCGACTATTAATATCGATATTCTCGACGACAGTGTTTTTGAAGGCGAAACTGCTGAAAGCTTCACAGTGAACTTATCGAATGCCAGTGCAAATACTCAGTTACAACAACCGAGTTCAATGCAAATCAGCATCACAGACAATGAGCCTTTACCAGCAGCTGGTGATTTTGCACTTAGCAATTCACAGTACACTTTTGACGAAAATGGAACTGGATTATCCGTTACTATCAACCGCGTAAATGGCAGTTACGGCGAAGCTTCAGTATCAATTAGCACGGCTAACGGTACAGCGACTAGCGGAAGTGATTACACTCCTTTTAGTCAGACCTTCACATTTGCGGATGGCGAAACGTCAAAGCAAGTGACCATATCACTAGTTGACGACTCTACTTTTGAAGGTAACGAAACCTTTACTGTTACCCTTTCAAATCCGAGCAATCGAAGCGTAATTGATTCACCTGCGTCAGCGACAATCACCATTCGTGAGAATGATGCTGAGCCAGGCGATGGCGATTCAGGTGGTTCACTTAACTGGCTTGTTCTATTGACATTGATGGCGTTCCGATTCGGCCGCATCAGAAACAACAAATAAGATTAACCTTGTAAGTTAGTCGAAGCCCTACCAGCTTGCTGGTAGGGCTTTTTTATTGTCTTTACTTTTTTTTGCCATATTTTTCGTTGCCTTTCCTTTCAGCAATCAACTGCAGTTTCCTTTAGTAATCATAAACTTACATTTCACAGCCGCTCGGGCAATTAACTAATCACTTGACACTTGCATACTGTGTGTCATACAGTATTAAAATACTATGCGGCACACAGTAGTGAGATCCAATACTCGCTAACAATAATTCCCGAGCGAAAGCAGAAAAATGACGGCAAGTGAACATTATCAAAAATTAAAACTGGAACTCCGACGCGGCGTTTTGATCCTCGCGGTGCTGTCAGCACTTCAAAAGGAACATTACGGTTATTCGCTAAGAAAAATTCTACTGGAACAAGGCCTGGAAATTGATGAAGGCACTCTTTATCCATTGATCCGACGTTTGGAAAAACAAGGGTTGTTAACCAGTGAATGGCGTGAAGAGAGTGGCAGAAAAAAAAGGTTTTATATTTTATCAAAAATCGGTGTGTCGACTTTGAACCAATTGATCCAAGATTGGAACCAAGTTCAACAATCCCTCAATCAAATCATTAAACAGTGAGGTTAAAGGACATGAGAATGATCGCTAACTACCTCAGTCAAGTAATACATTATTTGACTGAAGAGCAAAAACAGGAAGTCTCTGATGAATTAGAATCGATTATTAATGACAAATTAGAAGATCTTGAGCAGCAGCAATCTAAACCTGCTGACGAACAACAAGTAAGCGACATCCTAATATCGTTAGGACATCCAATCAAAATTGCTTCTGCTTATCGAAATGATCAATATTTGATTAGTCCAGAGTTCTTTCCAATTTATCGGCAAGCACTAATTTACGCGCTAGGATTAACCGCCATTGTTGTTGCATTACTAGCTTTGCCCAGTATTCTATCCAGTGGGCATATCATCCGCAGCAGTATTCAGTTGGTATTTTCAGTTATTGACGCAGCTTTAGTGTCTTTTGCCGCCGTCACAGTTGCATTTTACCTGCAGCAAAAGCTTAATTTATCGTCTGAATTTTGGTACAAGTTCGACCCAAAAAGCTTGAATAACCTTAATCCCAAATTGAAAATTTCTCGTCTCGAAACCGGATTTGAGTTTATTACCATTGTTTTGTTTTTAGCCTGGTGGAACGATTTATTGCAATGGTCCAATGAAATAAATTTCGCAGGTAAAACGCTCATCATTAATTTATCCGATGCATGGCAAGCTATAACCATACCGGTCAATATTGTTTTAACGGCGAGTATAATCGTAACCGTGTGGCAGTTTATTCTGGGTCGGTGGCAAAAGTTTACACTTATTTTGGATTCGATTCTAAATGTACTCTCCGTGATCTTAGTAGTATTAATTATGCGATTTGATCATTGGGTTGTGTTCAATGAGGCTATCATGCAACACCCCAAGTTCGATAAGGTATTAACTGCAATAAATCTGAGTTTCTCGATCTCACTTGTGATATTGGCTATGGTTTTTCTAGCGCTAACTATCGGAAATATACTGAAACTTAGAAAAATTTGATATGCGCTTTATGGCTTATTGCGCATCCCAGAAATCATGTAAATGATGTTTTAATTCTCGGGATGAAGCATATGACTCAACATTCCAAAAGCTTGGAAAGTGCTCTCGGTATTGCGAGTTTAAAAACCGCTTATCGAGTAGCACTAAAACGCCACGATCGGAGACTTGACGAATTACTCGCCCTGCCGTTTGTAACACTCGGTGCAGCCCAGGAAATTGATAGGCGAGCTGAAAACCGTTTAAACCGCTATTCTCGAAATCATTTTTTAATGCTTCCTGCTCAGAATTTACCATAGGTAATCCAACGCCAACCACTATCATTCCAATTAAAGCTTCTCCTTTAAAGTCTATTCCCTCAGTAAAAGCACCGCCAAGTATGACAAAACCTAAAAGCTCTTCTTCATCAAAAAAACGCTCAACAAAAGCTTTTTTAGCTTCGCTTGAAAAAGTACGTTCTTGGAGCAGAGTATTACATTCATGATACTTTTCAATAAATATTTGGTATACATTACGCAAAAACTGATAGCTTGGAAATGCTGCTAAATAATTACCTTTTTTTGCTTGGCAAGCTTCATAAATATCATCTGCAATTGCCTCATAGAATTGATGTCTAACAGAGTAACGTGTGTCAATTTTACTAGAAATCAGTACTTTCATCTGCTCAGACTTAAAAATACCGGGAACAAAAATCATTTTTGATTCCGAGTCTATACCTAATGTTTTTCTAATATATCTTTCTGGACGTAAAGTACCTGAAAAAAATATCAAGCTTCTGCTATGTTTGTACAACTCCTCGAGATATTCACTAGCATTCATACACATAAGTTTAATCTGTAGTGAATTAAGCAAATTATTATTTACTGACTTTATAAAAAAACGGTGATGCGCACTGGATAAATCCAGTATTACATTCATTCTAATTACTTGCTTCAACCAAGCAGACTCTTGTTCAGAAAATGTATTGTCGTTTAAAAAACCTGAGACATCTGACATTATTTGCTTTAATTTATCTTTTAACGAATTCAATTGCTCAGATGTAGGTTTAATTTCGGCCCATTCACTAGAGGTTTCATTAGTTAAAGTCTCTAGACTTACCATTATCGATGAGATTCTATTGACCTGTTTTGTAAAAAATGACTTATGATTTGAACTATCCATCAACTTGAGTGCAGCATCCTCATGCAACTCAGCACTGTACATTTGTCGAGAACGATCAATTAGATTATGAGATTCGTCGACTAATACAACAGAGTTTCTTCCATGGCTCTCAAAGTGACTTAATTTAACCAAGGGGTCAAACACATAGTTAAAGTCACAAACAATAACATCAAACCATGGTATAAGTTGTAAAGACAATGAAAAAGGACAAACTTGGAATTTTTCGGCTACTTCCATTATTCTCGATTGATCGATATTTGAAAGACTAAAGCAGTACGAAAGAGCTTCAGGCAACTTATTAAAAAAATTAAGTCGATACTTACATACTTCTATAACAGTACCATCGCCTC
Organism: Gammaproteobacteria bacterium; assembly: GCA_013373375.1. Lineage (GTDB taxonomy): Bacteria > Pseudomonadota > Gammaproteobacteria > Enterobacterales > Kangiellaceae > Pleionea. The sequence continues at coordinate 7,908 of JABXHY010000024.1, read as the reverse complement.
TCTCCATTGCCTGCATACAGTCATTGTTACTTGAGCAAAAGCACACACTATCTTTTGCAGATAATGAGAGGCATTTACTTTGAATATTATTCTTTGATAATAAATCAATCGTTTCAACCGCGGCTATTCGGCCAGATTGCTTTGCAGTAAGAAATATAATTTGTTCGATAAACTCTTCGCCAATTGCTTTAAATGACGGAAATAAGGTACTTATGCTCTTTCCAACTCCAGTAGGAGCCTCAAATACAAGATTGGCTTTAGAACGAATAGTGCGAAATACTTCTGCGCAAATTTCCCTTTGATAAGGACGAAAGTCATTGAATGGAAACTGTAATTCTCTGCATTGCTTTTGCAGAGATTCTCTATGAGAATAAATGGCAAGCAACCAATCGCAGTACTTCTCTATTGTTGTTAAGAGAAAGCTTTTTAACTCCTCACGGCTCCATTGAAATGTATAAGAAAATAGTTCATAAGCAGGAAGCCTCAACCAGGTAGTCTGAGACTCAATTTCAACTACTGGAAACTCTAATGCAACCATAGCTGAATATAGTTTTAATTGTGCAATATGTGCGGATTTTGCAGACTCCGCTAGCAAGTCAGGATCAACATAAGTCGTTTTTATTTCCTCCAGCCAAATGGCGTTTTCTTTAAGTAAAAACCCATCGATCCTTCCTCGCAAATGATAATTGTGCTCTCTCCAATTATTCTTATACTCCACTAGACGCTCAGAATTATAATCAGAATTTTCTTGTTTCCTTTTGCTTTGCAACCACTGGTGGCCTAGAGTTCCTTCTTGTGCGCTAGGCCCACTAACTGAAAAGCCATCAAGATGCCCTGTTTTACAACAAAACTCGGCTAACTCCGTAACTGAAAAACTAAATGAATAAGGCATATTTATTTGATTTCATATATCAGTATAATCTGGAATAACACTCTCGTATTCAACTCTTAATATGCGATGCGGAATATCGTTCTTGCAATAAAAATCCATCCACACTTTTTGATTATTCTGCAGTCTGTCACCAGGGCCTTTGACTTCAATAAGCTCATATCTGTTTTCGTCAAAAATTATTAAATCAGGCATACCGGATCGATGTTCTTTAAGATCAGACAGCAAATGCTCAAAGACATTACGCAAATCTTGAATTGGAATATGCGTTGAAGCCAACTCAAATAGAGTTGATTCATTAAGCTTACTTTTCTCTTTACTTTTCGTTTGTATGAAATCTGACAATGATGCATCCAAACATGGCCAGTAAATTAAACGACATGCTTCACCATTATGAACATGCCGATTATTATTTATCTTCTGCCAAAACTTTTCCTTACTTTCATATCCCTCTTCTAATTTTATTAGAATCGATTTTCTTCTCTCTAAAAACTCTCGCTCATACAAATCATTCGGTGCTGACTGGAATGGGTTATGAAATGCACCGTTTACATCGGCGTATACTAAATCCCAATAAAATAATGCGAACAAACTATTGAATAATTGGTTCTCAATCCAAAAGGCCGCTTTCCCCTGATTAATAAAGTGTTGGATAACATCCAGTTCAACGTATGGTTGATTCTTTTCTAAAACAATGTGTTCTTCAGACCTACATTGCAATAATTCAGGCTCAAAGTTGACGGGGAGCTTTCTCGCCAATTTTTTTCCAAATACATTTGCAAATTGCTTGCTTAATCCAGTTGAACATGACCGATTCAGTAAATCTAATTCTTTCCATGCGTGTTCAGTATCTCCCATATAATCTAAGCAACGGATAAATCTCTCTTTCGCTGGCTGTTGAATGCATCTCTTGTATATAGTTACCGCAGACTGATAGTCTTTGAGCCGCTCATAGTGTCGTGCAATTGAATAAGCTAGCCGGTCAAAACGTCGCCGAATTAGTGGCGATGTATCAGGATTCTCAGGAAGCATCGACGTCAATTGTTTTAAATCGTCAATAGAAGGTTGAGAGAGATCATGAAACATCTCGGATAATTCATGCAGCTTTGTTAGCACCTTAATTTCTTCTCTCGTTTGAATTGGTAAGTTTGTCTCGCTTATTTGATAGCTAGGGTAGTGAATTAAACCTAGATCCTGAAGTACAAACTCGGTTAAGTCTTGACGAAGGTTGCCAAAAAATAAAAGGCGGAAAACATCAAATATCTCCATCTTGACTTTCACAATCGAGACATCAGATAATAGCTTTTGAAAACCATCAATATTATTGGAGCTGACTGATTCAATTGAATAATTTATTACGGCTTGTTCTAATTCATGACGTTTAAGTGTTTTCCACTCCTTTTGTTCAAAAGCCATTAATATTTCTTTTTTGTTAAACAAACGAATCAAGCCTTCATTGACGCTTTCTTTGAGCTCTTCCATTAATTCGAACTCAATCAGCTCCTCTTTTGCGCTTGATAAATGTTTGATCTCCTTATAATTAAATTTATCCAACCGAAACAGTTCACCTTTTCGCATCACACATCGTGTGAACAACCTTTGCGCATCTTCAGTAAGCTGGTAGAAAGTGCGATAAAATGATATTTCTTGCTTTGACAGTAGAAAATGATAACGTTGAGCAACAAAATCCAGCAGTGCTTTTATGTTGGTCAAATAATAATCTTGCTCTAATAAAATCTTTGCCAAAGTGTTAAAACTCTCAGTAAGTTTGTTTGCGAGCAGTTTATTAAGGTTGTCGTTAGTTAAAATATTTCAATATAAACGCTACTCATATGCCTAGTGTATTATTTAAAACATAGATACTCAAGCCTCCAACTTTCGTGTTGGTAATATGTCGAACAATCGGGAAATGAAAAATACAAATCTCTTAACAAACCGTAAACAACATATAAAAGCCGCCTTACTACTTGTCGCTACTATATTTTTGGCGGCGCTTGTTACTGTGCTTGCTAAAGTTACTCTCGAGCGTGTGTCACCCTTTACTTTTAACTGGCTTCAACTGCTGACCTGTTTAGTCTTTCTAACTATTTTTACCTTTGTTGTCCGCCGAGAGCCCTGGCCTACAAATCTAACGTTAAGACAATGGGCCTATCCTGCATTAATTGGAATTGCTAACTTCACCATTGTTCGCTATTTATTTTTGGCGAGTCTTGAGTACTTACCCGTTACCACACATGCTTATCTAGTCAATTTTGTTGGATTAGTCACCATGTCAATTAGCATATTCGTGATGCAAGAAAAGCCTTTTCTAATCCAGTTTTTGGGTGCAGTCATAGCATTGTCTGGCATAACGGTATTCTTCGATGAAATTCCAGCACCTGAGCAAATTAAGGGCATATTGATGCTGGCCATTGGCGTTTTTTTTCTTGCATTGACCAATAACCTTATCCGTAGATTTATGGTCAAGCACAAACAAACTTTATCTCCGGTGATGCTCTCGACACTTGCGATTTGGATTGGAGGATTACCGCTCATCTTTCTTGGCGCGATGACCGAGTACAAAATGTTAACATTTAGCTTAACCGATTGGTCTGTCATCATTTTAAATGGCGTGATAGGACTGGGAGTTACATTAATAGTATTCAACAAAGTCATGGCTATACTACGAAGTTATGAAGCCAGCATACTTGCTTCGACTGGTATCATATGGGTAGGAATACTTGCCATTCCAATCGCTGGCGAAGTATTAAAGCCTAACAATATTGTCGGTATAGTGATTTTATTTTTTGGCATTTTTATGTCACAGCTAAAAATACCTTATCCTTTTTGGTTTAAGAAAAAAGACAAAAACTCAAGTTGTAAATCAACTAACCATATAAAATAAGTTTAGTGAGAATTAATGATGAGTGAAAAATTAAAGCAGTTTACCAACGAGTACCCGTTAGTAATTGAAATTCCAGTTCAATGGGGGGAAATGGATGCCTTCAATCATGTAAACAATGCCGTATATTTTAAATATTTTGAAAGTGCACGAATTGCATACATGGAAAAGACCGGAGTCATGAGCGAAATGAAAAGTAAAATGATCGGTCCTATCTTGGCTTCAACGGAATGTCGCTATCGTCGCCCAGTGACTTTTCCTGACACACTAAAAATTGGTTGCAAAATCATTGAGCTTAAAGACAATGAGTTTACACAAGAATACGCCGTATTTAGTATTGCTCAAGATACGATTGCAACTAAAGGTAAAGGTCGAATTGTAATGGTAAACTACAAATCACACCAGAAAACAGAAATCAGTGATTCTATAATAGCTGCAATAAGAGAGTTTCAGCCTGAATTGAATTAACTCTCATCATTTCAATTTCATAGACTGCTCTTTCACCAACCCAGTTCTTACATAGAAGTCATGAATTTGACGAATGAAATCTTTCGATGGAACCGGTCTGCCAATATAAAAACCCTGAGCTTCTTCGCAGCCGAGAGACAGTAATGTTTGAAGCTGCTCAGGTTCTTCTATACCTTCTGCGATAACTTCAAAGCCAAGTGTCTTCGCTAAAGCTACTATTGACTCCGCCATCGCTTTGGCCGATCTATCATCTTCAATGTGCTGCACAAAAGATCGATCAAGTTTAATTTTATTAAACGGCAAACGAGTTAAGTAGCTGAGTGAAGAGTAGCCTGTGCCAAAATCATCCAGAGCCAGATAAAAACCTGCCTTGTGCATATTTTTTATCACTTCAGGAATTGTTTCATCGTCAATAAAAACCGATTCAGTAATCTCGATTTCAAGGTCACCAGGATTCATTTGCAGCTCATTCATTAATTCTGTTAAGTAAGCTAAAAACTCATCCTTTTGCAATTGAATTCCCGATACATTTATTGCAACCCGGGGAAAATTTAAACCTTGATTACGCCAGCTTTTTAATTCTTCGAGAGCCCTTCGAGCGACCCAGCGACCTACCGGAACAATAAGACCTGTATCCTCAATTATGGGAATAAACTCAGCTGGCGAGACGAAGTCACCTTTTGGATGATTCCAACGTAATAGCGCTTCAGCACCATTTATAATACCGCTGTCGATATCAATCTGTGGCTGAAAAAATAGCTCAAATGAATCTGTTTCAAGAGCGTGGCGTAAATCATGTTCTAGTTCCGCACGCCTGTTTACTCTGTTTGTAAGTTCCGTTTTATAGAATTGATAACTATTAGGACCCACATTTTTTGAAGCATACATTGCTGCATCAGCATGCTTTAATAAATCATCAAAGTTACTGCCATCGTCGGGATAAACAGCAATTCCAATACTAGCACTGATGAATCTCTCCTGTTCACCTAACTCAAATGGAAGCTCAAGCAAAGTCAAAACTTTATTGGCTACCTTTGAGATATGTTCTGGAGTTTCTATATCTTCCAATATAATTAAAAATTCATCTCCACCAAGTCTTGCAACAGTATCTTCTTTTCTTAAAATTCTCTGTAAACGTACGGCAAACTGCCTTAATAAAAAATCGCCCTTTCTATGGCCTAACGTATCATTAATTATTTTAAAGTTATCCAAGTCAATAAATAGCAGCGCAACTTTCTTATCATTTCGGTCGGCTCGACCAAGCCCATGTTGAAACAATAGTTGACTCATACTTCTGTTCGGCAAAGATGTCAGCTGATCATGATACGCTAGGAAATCTAAGCGCTCACGAGCCAAAGTGAGTTCAGTAATGTCGGAAAATACAAAAACAAAATGACTCAGGTTTCTTTGATCATCAAGCACCTGTGACACTGTCAATAGAATCGGGAAGCGCTCTCCATCTTTTCGCTCATTCCATACTTCACCTTGCCAATATCCATTATTCACAATTTGTTCACGAAGAACTTTGTAAATTTTTTTATCTTGTTTTAAAAGCTCTTTAAGGTTTATTTTGTTCTTAATAACTTCTTCTTTTGTATACTGAGTAATCGTTTGATAGGCATCATTGATATCAATAACGTTGAAAAATTTATCTGTAATAGCGGCAGCTTCACCAGCAGCAGAAAACACTTCTGCATGAAGTGACATTTGCCTTTCGCGATTTTTCAACTTTGAAATGTCATCCAAGCAAATAATCGATAAATTTTCTTGATTAGTATTTATTGAGCGTATCGATAAGTTTACCCATTTGGGAAAACTCCAAGAAGAGTGCTCTAACCTCACACTCTCGACTGAGAATTTTTTGTTTGTCGCATTAACTTGATTCAGAAGACTTGTTATTGATAACTTTCCCTTTTCAGGTTTTGACCCACCTTTATTTTCGATACTCGACCATTGATAGCTACTTTCCAGATCACGAATATGTAAGTTTGACGAGGTAGAATCGACCTGCAGAAGTCGACGTGCAGGTTCATTAACGAACACGCATTCACCGTCTTGCTCGACCAACACCACTCCAGATGCAACACTGCCGAGAATTTCTTTTATTAATTGGTGGTGTTCACTCATATAGACTTTTGACTGAAAATATTCCTAAGTTATTGATTAATTATAGGATCGCTCTTTCAAGGTAGTCTAAATTTCAGGATAGCTAAAGCTTAAAGACAATATCTCATTCAGTATTTTTCTCTTTTGTATCTCAAATTAGAGATTTATTAGACAGAGAATTACTTGAATTAGAATGAATAGAAAGCCGACTTTTCGGCATATTCGCGAACAGGCACATAGCAAAAAGACGGCCGAAGCCGTCTTTTTATTAGCGTGGAGAGTAGTTACGGTCAACCTTATGCGAAAGGATCTCTTAAAATAATAGTCTCATTTCTATCCGGTCCGGTTGAGACTATGTCAACGGGCACACCAACAACTTCTTCGATTTTCTTGATAAATGCTTTAGCGTTTTCAGGTAAGTCATCATATTTTTTAACGCCGAAAGTGTTATCTGACCAACCCGGCAACTCAATATAATTAGGAGTCACTTTAGCAAACCCTTCTGCCCCGACCGGCGTTACAGTTAACTCGCCATTGTCAGGACAGGAGTAACTGGTGCAAATTTTCACCGTCTCTAGTCCATCCAGAACGTCCAGCTTTGTTAAACAAAACCCAGTTACTGAGTTAATTTGAACGGCACGACGTAACGCAACGGCATCAAGCCAACCACACCGACGAGGACGACCGGTTGTCGCTCCAAACTCATGACCTTTTTCGCCAAGATGCTGACCGACACTGTCATTTAATTCCGTAGGAAAAGGACCGCCACCAACTCGTGTGGTGTAAGCTTTGGTAATGCCAAGCACATAATCCAAATACAAAGGTCCAAAACCACTGCCCGTTGCGGTTCCACCTGCGGTGGTGTTAGAAGACGTTACGAATGGGAAAGTCCCATGGTCAATATCGAGTAAGGTGCCTTGTGCACCTTCAAATAATAGAGAGCTACCCTTCTCTCGCTCGATATGTAGTTTTTCAGGAACATCGTCAACCAGAGGTTTAATCTCTTCTGCCCATTCAAGGCATTGCTGATATAAAGATTCCAAGTCCACTGGCTCAGTTTTGAAAAACTGCGTTAACACAAAGTTGTGATATTCGAGCACTTCTGACAATTTTTCCTTGAGTCGCTCTGGATAAAATAAATCGTCAACCCGCAAGCCACGCCGAGCCACTTTGTCCTCATAAGCAGGACCAATTCCACGGCCAGTGGTGCCAATTTTCTTATCGCCAGTCTTTGCCGCTTCTCGCGCTTGATCGAGCTTAATATGGTAAGGCAAAATCAGTGTACAGGCCGCGCTGATACGTAATCGCTCACGTACTGGAACATTACGCTCCTCTAACATGGCTATTTCAGTCATTAAGGCTTCTGGAGATAACACAACGCCGTTGCCGATATAGCAAGTAACTCCATCTCGCAAAACGCCAGATGGAATTAAATGCAAAACTGTCTTTTCACCGTCAATTACCAAAGTGTGACCAGCATTATGGCCGCCTTGATAGCGAACCACAGCAGAGACCCGATCGGTCAATAAATCAACAACTTTACCTTTACCTTCGTCACCCCATT
>JABXHY010000090.1 GCA_013373375.1 Gammaproteobacteria bacterium | reverse complement strand
AATGGAAATCCATTGAGCATAAGAGGACATTTCTAAGTTACCCAAACTTTCCCCATCACCTTTAGTGCGCATTATGTGACCTTAAGTTAAATGGAACTAGTCTCACATTAAAGTGCTATTTTCTATTTTTTAACCGATACGAAACTCAAGTATCTCATAATCATAAAATACTCGGTTTTTCCGTGAGTTATTAAGCTTATGGACGTAGAAAAAATAGTTTTACTAACATTTGATAATGCGACGAAGTTCACAATAAGTCTTGATCTTGATTGCGGCGTGCCGCATACGGTAACGGTAATTACAACGTCACGTATTGGTACTTTTACGCTCCCTTATTTAGCTAAGGGAATAAGTTATGAAGTATCACGAAATGACTAAGAATCAGATATTCCGTGAGTTTAGCTGTGGGCTAAGTGTAGAAGAAACGGCAAAGATTTGTTGCAAGAATATCGGGACTGTTAGAGGTTGGGATAAAGGTAACTCAATACCAAACGAGTGTAGGAAGCTAATGAAAATTCATGCTCACCTAAAGCTGAGCGAGTTTGAGGAATGGGAAGGATTTATCGTAAGAGGAAGGCGATTAGAACTACCCACTGGAGATTTCGTTACTCCCCAGCAGGTAATTACTGGTATTGCACTATTACAGATTCAATCTGACTTAGAAATAAAAAGTAGCCGTAAACTACTAAAACTAGCGAGAACTATAGCGAGACTAATGTAATTTTCGTTAAATAGGCTCAAATAGAGCCTATCAACTATAGGCCTTCAAGTGAAAATCCAGATGACTGTCGTTTTAGCTTAGACTTTCGGTCAAAATCGTTCATAAACTTAAGAAGTTTCTCGTAATCCGGAATGTAAAAATCGAGTGGGTCATCAATTATTCGTGATAAGGGAAGTGATAATGCTATTGGCTTATTATTTTCCCTCTGGGGAGAAGTAAACTCATCAGGATCACCAGTGGCTTCATGAACAATAAAGGAGTGTTTCTTAGCATGTAAAATATCTAATACCACTGCTTCTGGCCTACTTAAAAGACAAGTGCAATGCGGAGGGTTACTGTGTCTGTACATGGCACTTCGAGGGACGTAGTTCTTAAGGTTGTTATGTTTGTACAAATCGTCGTAGAGTTCATCGAAGTCAACACTGCTCAGCCCTTCAAATTCAATGTGTGGTGTTATTGCCCTTTCTAGGCATTCTGAAGTGAATACCGACTCGACTGCGCCTGAAAAACACTTGTAAAAAATGTTAGCAACGTCATCGAGCGAAGGGAATGCATCGGGTTGAGCATTGTTACGTATAACTTTTAGTATATTTCTGGTTAGTACATCATGAAAAATAACTGAATCTTTATCATATAAGATATCCAGTACAAGCTTGTACTTTTGAGCCATTTCTGACTGTGAAAGTTGCTTTATTGCGTAATGTCTATCTTCTTTATCTTCCAAGCCAAGTATATACGTTAAAAAGAAATACTCTTGGATGGACTTGTGCTGCCAACGATACTTCAAACCTTCAAGCCTAAACAGTGGAACTCTACTGGTTATATCTACAAGAAAGCCACGAGCATCAAACACAATAGTAGGGTGTGTACGCTGTATTAGCTTAAGTTGCTCAACCAGTTCGTCCTCGTCGTACTCAAGTTTTTCAACTCTACGTCCTAGGAAAGCGAGATATGAAAGTACAGTTGAGAAGTCATCGATATCTAAGCCTGATTTTTTGGTTCGGGTAAGGTATCCAATTTTCGTAGCATCGTGATTTTCATAGAGTGAACGGTATATTTGGCTGAAGAATGAACTCTTCTTAAGTGGAATTGTCTTTGTATGCTCATAAGCTGTATAGAGTAAACTTGTAAGAAGTGGGTTGGTGAGAAATTCTTTTACAGCAGAGTTTTCCTCTTTCTGAATTTCTTTGATTAAGCTATCGGCGCTAGAGTGGCCAAATTGATACCTTCTCAAGAGTGAAAAAGCTTGCTCTTCGGTCATCGGTTCAATATTGAATGAGACAAAATCATTAAAGGCGCTCAAGATTTTATCTTCATTCCGCGTGGCTACAACAAATAGACAGTTACGAGCATTATCCTTAAACGCTTTTACATTTGAGAAAACCTCATCTTTCACGCTGTCTGGAACTTCATCGGCACCGTCAAACAAAAACAAATATGGTCTTTTAAGAAACTCTTCGCTGAGGAATTTAATCGAGAGTTCATCAGAGAAATCAGGATTAGTGGAGGAGATATACTCTTGTATTGTCAATACGTTGTCTTTAACAACAAGCGACTTTAGATCTATGTAAAATGGGATAATCGCTGAAGAATCGACACTGTAACGAAAAATCATCTTCAATATTGTAGATTTACCCATCCCGGCATCATCGTTAATTATGATTTTCTTATGATTCTCAAAGAGTTTATAAGGATAACCATCTATAGTTAGTGCAACATTAGAATGTAAACTATGTAAGTCTAGAGGTTCATATAGTTTACTTACAGAGTAATTTCGATTGCGAAATAACTGAGAAGTCGATTGATCTAATACGTTATAACTTCTTAATATATAAGGTATAAATTTATTCTTACAGAAATGTTCAAACTTCTTATTTGCCTCTGATAATTTGTCTATGGAGGATGGTACTAATATTTTGGTTAGGTTTGCAACAGCTGACGTTTCAAAAGTGCTCATAGATAAGATCCTGATTATTTTAGTATTTACTAGTTTAATATGTAACTAATCTGATTTATAGATGAACGGCACCGCTATTTTTGAATAGATGCTAGTGAGCGCACATAGTTTCGTCCAATTTACCCCCGTAATACAGAACGGGGGTCGAGCCCTATGCCGCGCCCGTGGGCGCTGCTCGTGCCTCTCAGCATCCCACGCGCATCGGCAAAAAGAGCTTTAGACCTTTGTTAATGCATTGATGGGTTGCCGTTGCACAACACGCCTTTGGTGTTGATAGGCTCTGCGAGGCTGCGTTCTGGTAGGGAGGCGGCTTATTCTGGGCGCGTTTGGAGTCTGCGCAGTGAGTGACTCCAGAGGCGCGGGTACTGGGTACTGACCTCCGGAGCGTGTTGCGGCTTTTGTATATAGTGCGGTCGCGCACTGCTTGGTGCTTGTTGCTAGATGGGCGGTTTCGCTTCGCTTATCCCTGCGGGGCTGGTTACGCTTCCTCGATATAGAGCACCACACTCAATGTGCGGTTCGTTGACTTCTCTGACTCTGACCGAAACAAGATGCCGAGCAGTGGTATATCGCCAAGCACAGGCACTTTGACCTCAACACTTTGCGTATCCTTTGCGGTCATGCCTCCAAGCGCGATAGATTGTCCGGCTCTTACCGAAAGAGTGGTGTCTATCTGACGCTTAGACGTGACAATGTCACTCGCCTCAACTGACTTATCCACTCGGCTAAGCTCTTGGCGTATCTTGAGTTTTATATCTCCGTTGTGTCCGATTAATGGCTTTACGTACAGTGACAGCCCAACGTCTTTACGCTCGATGGTCTGAAACGGCTTGTCGCTGGTATCGGTATCCATTGTGTAGCTGCCTGTTAAGAATGGCAACTCCTGACCAACAGAAATCAATCCCTCATGGCCATGCATGACGGTTAACTCTGGACGGCTTAGCAGTTCGGTTTTATCGCTCGACTCGATGAAGCGAATGAACGCACTAAAGTCATCGGTGGTAATCGTTCCGTTGGATGGTGTATTCAGGAATCCCGCGATTGAACCTGTAAAAGCGGCCTGCAGTGCACCAGCTCCAGCTTTCATATCAACGGTTAAATCTCTAAGGCTACCATCGAGAGTTTCCACAATGGCCGCTCGAATCTTGATTTGTTTTACCGGGCTATCAACGGCATTGAGGAAGCTGGCCACGTCATGTTGCAAGGAACGTGGCGCGGTCACCATCAGAGCAGAACCGGCAATAATGGAACTCACAGCGGTCACATCTGGCACATCGAGTACGGACGATTGCACCGCAAGAGATTGCCTTAATGATTCGATCACATCTTCAGCGGTTAAGTGGGAGAGTTTATAGGTGCGGGTAATGATTTCATTCCCCGCTTTGAGTTGGTTTCTAAGCTGGACTCGAATCACGGTATCGGATTCTTGATAGGTAAGGTTATGCGCACGCATCACACTAAACCAAACATCGCGGAAGTTAGCCGCACCATGTGACTGATAGATTTTTAAGTCACCGTTTATTTTTGGATCAACTACGATGGTTTTCTCAAAGGCTTTACTGGCCACTATGAAAAACTCATTGAGTGTTTTACCGGAAAGGTTCGCTTCAAACGCATACGACATTGAAGATACCAAGAGTAGAGCCATTGCCAAGATGCGTTTCATTAGAAAATCCCTCCGCTGTTCAGTTCGTTTTTCGATGATTGGGTTTTACTGGTGCGCCTTTCCGTTTTGTCCGTTGATTGAAAAGGGTCAAAGTAGCCATAAACGGCAATATTGACGCAGTGCTGTAGGTCAATGGCGTAAGCCGTCGCTTGTTGGGTGTAGCAAGAGCAATCGTTATTGACGATAACGCAAGTCAGCTCCGGATAGGTTTGCGACTCGCGGGTGAAGTCGTCATAGATGGGTGACGAAAACGGCAGGGCATCCGAACGAGGAATAAATCGCGTTAGGTATTCGTCATCACTTGAGTATTGAATGGGAGTCGCCGTAGCTGGCTGACTCGATGTTGATTCGGTTTGCACTTCTTGTGCTTCGACTTCTGGCGATAGGCTAGAGAAGACAAACCCAACCATATAGTAAGCACAGGCCGCAATCCCCAAAGCGGCAGCGCCTAACATGGTTAACCCTTTTTTCAGTTTCGGGTCCATCTTAGGTTTCTGTGTGTGTTTGACCGAACTTAAGTACACGCCATAGTATTTTTTATCACGCTTAACGAGATCACGTTGCGCTGTGGCCAAGTCTGCTTTGCTTTTGGGGTCGAAGCCTTTGTTGTGGGAATACCGATACAGGTTTTCCCCGCCTGCGAACTCAAAGTGGACGTATTGCTGCATCCGGCGTCGAATAATCTGGTCGGTGTCTAAGAAGTCTTGCGAGATATAGACGAGGTCATTACCTCTGTGGCGATGCGTGGTTACAAACTTCACATCGTCAGACATGGCTTTGCTCGATGGGCGAGGTGGCCAAATGTTCTGAACCTCATCGACTAGGACAACTGCACCCGCAGGGATAGTGTGTATCTGGGTTGGGTCGTCAAACTGCTTCCAAGATAAATCAAGGTGTTCAATGTCTTGATAGGTGATTGAGTCTTCATCAAGTTCGAGAACGTCCAACGCTTCTTGAAACAGGGCTTTGCGTTTCGGTGAGGCGCACTTTTTAAACCAGTGTAACCATTGCTTAAAAGGATCATGTTTCTTGTAGTGATAAGCGAGGTAAGGGAAGTCTTCAATCGTGGCGAGTCTGTTTTCCGTTTCGATTTCTTCGAGCTTCTTTTGCAATGCTTTGTTGTGTGAGTTAGCAGGCCAATAGATGCCATATAACCAGCCTTGGAAAGAATCACAGACGGAGTAATCGAGCAGAAGAACGCGAATACCGTGATAGTAGACGGGACGGCCAGCGAACTTATCTTCTTCAATGATGAACTTGATAGCGTTGAGACTTTTCCCTGTCCCCATACCACCACTAAAGCCATGTAGCATAATCGGTCACTCCTTTATGATGGGTCGATGGGTTTACGCCAAGAGGGACGATAACCATTCGCGGCCATCATGCCGTTGAGCGTATACGCAAACACCAAACAGGTAAGCACAACGTTAATAAACACATCGGCACCCGCCATTGCCAAGAGTTGCGCGACCTTGGTATCGAGTCCGTCCATATTGGCTTGCATGTAGTCACGCAATTTGTCGAACGCAAATGACAAGCCCGTAAAGGCAACGAGTGAAAAGCCTATCGACACCGCAACATAAGACGCTAAGCCTTTCATGATGCCTGGCATCAACGGTAATAGGATTCCTGAGATAAAAGTGAGTAGTAGTTTCATTAGACCATCCCTTGACTACGACCAATAATGAACAAGCCAGCTAACCACGCTGACAAAATAACGAGTGGGCGGATAAGCTCGGCATACTTACACGCTGGAGTAAAGCTAAACTCAATGACTTGAGCCGAATAGAATCGAGTGCCCTCGACAGTGATTGAGGCGGGAGTCGGGCAGGTGGCTGCCACGTTGAAACGGACACCATTATCGAGGTACTTGGTATCGATGTTGGAGAAGTCGAGCACTTCGTCTTGAACCAGCATTGCCACGTTATCGACGGCCGCGACTTTTTCGAATCCCTCTTTAAGCTTGGCGAGTTCCTCAGGTGCGCAGCTATTCTCGTACTCGATTTTGAGTAGCGCACATTGGATCACGTCGCCCTTACAATCGAAGATGGACGCGGAGCAATTGACCTCGGCATAAGGCTTTTCTTTTCCCTCAGCTTCACAGTTGTCATCGAGCAAACACTTAATGTCTTGAATAGCTGCGGTCGCCGCAGGGTCAGTTCCCGTACCGCCACCACCGCCAGTCGGTTTATCCGCAATGGTTTTCAATTGGCCAAGTATGTGCTTTTGGTAATCCAAGTCAGATTTGGACGCTTTGTTAATCGAGGCGTTAACACGGTCAATGCCGAACGTGATGTTTTCCAAATGTTGATTGGCCACACTAAGACCACCGACAATGTCGTTTTCAGATTCGGTTAGGTTCGGGTTGTCTGGGTCTGGTGTTGGGTTGGGGTTTGGCATCGATGTATCGTCGCCCGTACTCCCCGCATCAGGGTTATATTCTGGGTTGGTGTCCGTTGGTATATCTGGGTCAGTCGGTGTACCGCCCGTTGGATGAGTCGGTGTATCTGGCCACTGATAATCAGGCGTCTGCATTCCGGTGTTGTTAGGGTCATAGGTACACTTTTGACCTGTATAGAACACATCGTAATTACAGCTTTCACTGCTGGAGTTTGCGCCCGTACAGGCTTGAATTGGTTTTGCATCCTGCATTTGAACAACACAGTTAGACGATAGGCAGCTTGAGTAACCATCAAATCCACTTCGGCCATAAAGTGTTTTATAGAACGTACCGGAATCAGGGCAAGTGGGAACAGGCAAACAAGTGTTGGTGACGGTATCGAGGTATTCGTCTGCTGAGCATGTAGGCGGTGGCGGTATTTCACAATAATACTGGCCAGTTGAATCAAGAGAACAAGACCCACATTGACCCGTACTTGGAAGCGGAGAGTTGTCCGAACATGTATTAGGCGTGATGCTAGTATAATAAATCGTTGCGTGACACTCTTTGAGTGAATTGCGGTTATATTCGATGGAAGTAACGTTGTAGGAACCAACCAATGAGTTCACAAGACCTTGCACCTTTTGTCTGGTTGTCGAGTTGGTATGGCATTGGTGAGGAGTGTTGTAGTCGTAACCACCTTTAACCCAAGCAGAGCTGGCCGATGCGTCTGCGGAAACAAGCATCAAGAGTGCAAAACATGCATACCAATAAGAAAAACGATAATCACATAACTTTCCAATGTAATGCCCATAGTTAAACATCCTCATAACCCTCATTTAGATCAAAAAAGGGCTGAACAAACAGCCCTTGGAAACAGCAAGCAAAGGCAACATTAGCCCCCGATTTTTGACCAGCCTTTACGTGCAATCGTCACCAATAGGAAAGCCGCACCCAAAGCTGCAACCGCACCCACGAAAGTACCGATTGCTGCCACCGCTTCAGTGGTATCGACCGCTGCATAAGCCGGAACTGCTGCAACAGAAGAAACCACAACCGCAGCACCAAATTTTTTCGCCATATTTAGATATTTCATAACAAAGTCCTATTTGTTTAACTTCTTCCAACCCCAGCACACCGCTAGAAACAACAAGGTTTCAGGCATCACGGCATGAAGCTGGTCGAGAGTCATGTATTGAGGCGTTACGTCCGAAAGTAACACCGAAGAAAACCCAGACGGGCAAGAGTTATTAACCACTGGCTGACTACAGATTAAAACGTACATTGATTTACCTCTCAGACAGCCAATACAGATAGCCAGCAAAGCAGATTAGACCGATGATGAACCACTTAATGGCCGTCAAAAGTTCGGAAAGCTCTACTGGCGTATTCATCGTTAAGCCTTAGCTTTCAGTGATTCAGCAAAGTGTTTCTTGATGCCGTCATCCACTGGCTTTAGCTCAGTAACCAGAATCTCGAGTGGATCATCTGGATTTGCACCAAAAGCCAATTCATATTCAGCGTTAGGTACAAAAGCGCGCGACTCGATGAGCTGCTTAGCGTAAGGAACGTCGACCTTTAACGCTGTTTTGTTAAACGGAATGTCCGTGTTAAAGCCGATACCGTATTGCTCGAATTTCTCGTGGTTTACGGTTTCAACCTGACGAAGAACGCTTAGTTCTGCCATTTCCTGACCAGATTTAGGAAAGCGTTTGATTGCGATACCCGTGATAGTGACTGCCATTACCTTGACTCCATTACATTGTTCATAAGTGATTGATATGAGTCGGGCACTCCAAGTGCTTCGAAGTTATCCCGTCTGTGTTTGTGGGGAATCAACATCCCGAACGCTTCCCCTAAATCGCCCTCAGTCATGGCTACAATTTCCGCTAGTGCGACACCGCATTGACGACGAACCCAAGCAATTCGACCAAAGAACTCAAGACCTTTCGCCTTTTTGATTTTCTCGAATTTCACAGGTTCGGCAGGTTCAATGCTTGCCGAGAAGTCACACAGGCCAGCGAACGCAGCAGCAGGCGAGGCGAGGTAATCCACATCGACTTTCTTAAGCTCGACTTCATTGCGATACCAAATGACGTTTGGGTCTGTGATTTTCTGCTCTAGCTTTTTGTTGTAGACACGCCAGTAAACCGTTGAAGAACGAGAACCAACAATGGTTGCTTCTTCAAAGAGTTCACCAGTTTGAGAAATACGTTTATGAGGGACCATTGTTGGCCCACGACCTTTTTTAGCCGTGCGGAATGCGCCCTCATAAAAGCACATCTCTGCATACTTGCAGTCGAAGTTTCCGGTGTAGTCGTCAACCGCCAAATCCAAGCGGGCGAGGCGAGTCACACCAAGGATGGACGAAAGCCACCAGTGCACTTTTTGCGGTGTAATATGACTGAATAATTTATCGCATCCAGTACCGTTAATTTGAACAAATACTGTGTCTTGGTTGCCGCCAATACCAATCAATCCACATTCAACCGTTCCGGTCATATCAAAGATGATCATTGAATCTTCATAACCATGCAGACCACGGCCACGCATAGGCGATAAGCGGAACTTGAACACTTTTACAAAGAATTCATCTAGGCGATGTGCCAAGACTTTCGAAACCTTGTTTTTGTGTTTGACCATCGCTCGTTCAATCGCTTCTGGCGTGTTGGCCGTAGGCTGACGGAACTCAGGAAACTGCAAGTTGATAAAGTCTTGCTCGTTCGATTTGTCCAAGTGTCTTAGGTACGTAATCGGGAACGAAAACGCCAAGTGGTCAACTTTGACAGGGCGAACTTCATCATGGAATTGGTGCGGTTTAGATGGCATGAAACACCCCTTTGTGCACCAGTTCTAGATAGTTTTCGTCAGTAATTTCAACGAGCTGGTAAGGGTCGCTACCGTAGTGAATCGACAAGAACGAGTCCATTTGCTGACGGTTTTTGAAGAATTCATGACCCCAAGGGAAATACGCATTGATTCCCACGTTTGGCTCATTGTCGAAGTAGATGGAGTCGCCCATAGCTGTTACGCCTCAAGTTTCGCGTTTACTGCATGAACAAGACGACGAGTCATTTCACAATCAGCCAGAGCACGGTGAGCAGTTAGGTCTGAAGTATCAATACCTTGCTGGCGACAGGCGTTAGTCAGGGATTGCCATTTGTAGTTTTCATGGTAGTCATTCCAATCAGCATAGAACTCGGCATACCACAGCATCGCGCAATGAGATTTGTCCATTAACATTTCTTGAATTTCAAGAACATAGAGCGATGAACAAAAGCGCAGTAATGACTGACAAATCAATCTAATATCGTAATCTGAGTTATAGATAATCAGGGATTTACCATCGAGTAAGGTTTCGATTTGCTCCCAAACAAGCTTGAAATTAGTTGATAAACGAACGTCATCATTTGAAATGCCGTGAATAGCTTTCGCTTCATCTGGGATTGGGTTGCAAGGGTTAACCAAAGAAGTAAAAACAACATCGCCAGATACGGCATCAATCAATGAGATTTCTACAATCTCAGCATTTGAATCTAAACCAGTAGTTTCAGTGTCGAGAATGTAAGTGTTAGTTAGGTTGAGTTTTTCCATGATGTAACCCCTTGACTGGTTAGGCGACCACCAACCAAGAGAGTCAAGGTCTACAAGGAAGGTGGTCTAAGTTTGTAGTGAATGCGATTTATCGAAACTCTAAATGCGATAAATCGAATTTACAAGATGCGAAAAATCGAACTTTTACAGCTACAATGGACAAAAAGGAGGATTCGGTATGTATGCAAACGAACTGTTAAATGCCTATAAACAGGCTCAGAACTACACACAAGACAAGCAAATAGCTCATGACTTGAACCTTGAACCGAACAAAATCAGTAAAATGCGCAAAGGAATTCGCTATGTATCTGATGAAGAAGCGATTTTTCTAGCCGAAGGTGCAGGAATCGAAAAAGAGATCGCATTGCTGGGTTGTCATGCAGACCGTAACGAAAATCCGAACATCAAAGCGGTCTGGGAACAGATTGCAAAAAAGTTTAACGGGCTGGGTTTACAAGGTTTATCAATGGCTTGCGGTGGATTGGCTTTGTGGATGAGCAGCACATCCGATGCTATAGCTCAGTGCGCATTATGTACGTTATGTTAAATGTAATTCATTAATAAATAGAGCACATCGGTGCTCTATTCTATTGTTTGGTAAGTGCTGCGTTTATATGGTAATTCATTCAACATAAAGATT